>JBJMNK010000115.1:0-24622 GCA_045804265.1 Gemmatimonadaceae bacterium
CGGAGGCTACCGTGCGACTTCGACTCGTCCTGATCGCACAACGATTGAATCGCTGGAGTGCTGTATCGACTCGGTCCATAGGCTCCAATAGTTCGGGCCGCCCTCACCAAACCCCACTGAAGGGGCCAGTCCCTTCCGCGTCGGCCATCATCTCCCAGAAGTAATGGCTTCCTGTGCGGCCCGCGCTACCTTAGATTGGGTGATAGTCCCGGCCCCGCCGGACCCAAAACCCCGTGGCGATTTTCGGCAAATTGCGGCCACGTTAAACAACCGCTAAAGCGCCATTCCGCCCGGCGCCCCCAGCGTCGGGTTTTTTCGTTCTACGCACTTCGCGTTTCGAGTTTTCAGTCCACAAGGACCTGCAGTCATGATCGCTCCGCCTGACAACAGCACCACAACTCGCGCCAGCAAAGAGCACAGCGCCTACCTCGACGCGCTCGCCCGCGGCATCCTCGTCTACGACGGTGCCATGGGAACGAATATTCAGCGCTGGCACCTAACGGCGGAAGACTACGGCGGGAAGTCGCTCGAGGGGTGCAACGACAACCTGGTCCTCACCCGGCCGGATGTCATCCAGTCCATCCACGAATCCTTCCTCGCCGTCGGCTGCGACGTCGTCGAGACGTGCACCTTCCAGTCGACGCCGCGCCGCCTCGAGGAGTGGGGACTCAAGGACAAGGTCCGCGACATCAACGTCGGCGCCGCACAACTCGCGCGTAAGGCAGCGGACAAATTCTCGACGCCGGACAAGCCGCGCTTCGTCGCCGGCTCCATCGGGCCGACCGGCATGCTGCCCTCCTCCTCTGATCCGGTCCTCTCGGCGATCACCTTCGAGGAGCTGGCCGAGAACTACTACTGGCAGGCGAAGTACCTCGTCGAGGGTGGCGTGGACGTCCTCCTCGTCGAGACGGCGCAGGACATCCTCGAGGTGAAGGCGGCGATCGCCGGCTTCGAGCGGCTGTTCGCCGAGCTGGGGAAGCGCACGCCGATCCAGGCGCAGGTCACGCTCGACACGTCGGGGCGCATGCTGTTAGGCACCGACATGGCCTCGGCGCTCACCACGCTCGAGGCGCTGCCGGTGGACGTCATCGGACTCAATTGTTCGACGGGGCCGGAGCACATGCGCGAGCCGGTCAGGTTTCTCAGCGACGCGGCGCGACGTCCGCTCTCGGTCATACCTAACGCTGGACTCCCGCTCAACACGGGCACCGGCGACGCGGTCTATCCGCTCGAGCCGGGGCCGATGGCGGCGCAGCTCGAGGAGTTCGTCGCGAAGTACGGAGTGCGCATCGTCGGCGGATGTTGTGGGACGACACCTGAGCATCTCGACGCGATCGTGCGCGCGGTCGAACCGTACAGGAAGGGGTCAGGGGTCGGGGGTCAGGGCTCGGGCGCTCGAGTTCCGGCGTATCCGGGGGAGCTCGTCGCGGATCGTGGTGATGAACCGCGGGTGTCTTCCGCCATGCGGGCGACTGCCTTACGGCAGAATCCGGCGCCGCTGCTCGTCGGTGAGCGCGTCAATAGCCAGGGCTCGCGCAAGATGAAGCGGCTGCTGCTCGCCGATGACTACGAGGGGATCCTCGAGGTCGCGCGCGACCAGGTGGACGCGGGCGCGCACGTGCTCGACGTCTGCGTCGCGCTCACCGAGCGCGCCGACGAAGCGGCGCAGATGTCGGCGGTGGTCAAGCTGCTGTCGATGAGCGTCGAGACTCCTTTGATGATCGACTCGACCGAGGCCAACGTCATCGAGGCCGCGCTCGAGCACGTGCCCGGACGCGCGATCATCAACTCCATCAACATGGAGAACGGTCGCAAGCGCATCGACTCGGTCGTGCCGATCGCCAAGAAGCACGGCGCAGCGTTAGTGGCGCTGACGATCGATCCCGAGGGGATGGGGAAGACGCGTGAGCGGAAGCTCGAGATCGCGCGGAAGATCCATGACATCGTCGTCGGCGAGTACGGGCTCGCGCCGGAAGACCTGATCTTCGACGCGCTCACCTTCACGCTCGCCACCGGCGACGAGGAGTGGCTGCCGAGCGCGAAGGAGACGATCGAAGGGATCCGCCTGATCAAGAAGGAATTGCCGGGGGTCATGACGATACTCGGCGTCAGCAACGTCAGCTTCGGGCTGTCGCCGGAAGCGCGCGGCGTGCTCAACTCGGTCTTCCTCCATCACTGCGTCGAAGCAGGACTCGACGCCGCGATCGTCAATCCGGCGCACATCACGCCGTATGCGGAGATCAATGCAGAGGAGCGGGCGCTGGCGAATGACATGGTGTGGAACAGCCGCCCGGATAGTTTGCAGCGCTTCATCGAGCACTTCTCGGCGACGGCTGTAAGCGATAAGCAGGCAGCGCCGGGCGCAACCGCGGCGGATCCGTACGAGGGGCTGACGGCGGATCAGCGGGTGCACAAGATGGTGCTCACCCGCAAGAAAGAGGGAATCGAGGACGCGCTCGATGCGGCGGGCGTTAGGCAGAACCCGGTTCGAGTGCTCAATGAAGTGCTGCTGCCGGCGATGAAGGAAGTCGGGGACAAGTTCGGCGCTGGCGAATTGATCCTTCCGTTCGTGCTGCAGTCGGCCGAGGTGATGAAGAAGGCCGTCAAGCATCTCGAGCAGTTCCTCGAGAAGGCGGAAGGGTACACGAAGGGGCGCGTCGTGCTCGCGACCGTCTACGGCGACGTGCACGACATCGGGAAGTCGCTCGTCAACACGATCCTCTCCAACAACGGCTACACGGTCTACGACCTCGGCAAGCAGGTGCCGGTCAACACGATCATCGAGAAGGCGGTCGAGGTGAACGCGGACGCGATCGGGCTCTCGGCGCTGCTCGTCAGCACGAGCAAGCAGATGCCGCTCTGCGTCCAGGAGCTCGACAAGCGTGGCCTGACGTTTCCGGTGATGATCGGCGGCGCGGCGATCAACCGGCGCTTCGGGCGACGGGCGATGTTCGTCGAGGCCGAGCGTCCGTATGCGTCCGGCGTCTTCTACTGCAAAGATGCGTTCGAGGGGCTGGAGACGATGGACGCGCTGCAGGAGTCGCCGGAGAAGCGGGTCGAGCTCACCGCGAAGCTGATCGACGCGGCGCGGAAGGACATCTATCTCCACACGAATGTCGGCAAGGATGTTCGTGCCGGCGACGACGCGGGGAAGCGCAGCGACGTCGCCGCCGACGCGCCGGTGCCGACGCCGCCGTTCTGGGGGGCGAAGGTCGTCCGCGACATACCGTTAGGCGAGGTGATGAAGTGGCTCGACCTCGACGAGCTCTATCGCCTGCAGTGGGGCGGACGCGGGTCGGGGCCGGAGTACAAGGCAGCGGTGAAGAACGAGTTCGAGCCGGCACTAAAGCGCCTGACGGCGGACGCCGAGAAAAATGGATGGATCAAGCCGCAGGCGATCTACGGCTACTTCCCGGTGAACTCCGACCGCAACGACGTCATCGTCTTCGACCCGCAGGCGTACGCGCTCAACGGCGAGAAGAAGGAGCTGACGCGCTTCAGCTTCCCGCGCCAGGAAGGGCGCGATCGTCTCTGCCTCGCCGATTACTTCCGCGACATCAGCAGCGATGTCGTCGATGTCGCCGCGTTCCAGATCGTCACCGTCGGCGAGGAAGCGACGAAGCGCTTCGAGCGGCTGCAGGCGGCGGGCGAGTACACCGAGGCGTTCTACTCCCACGGGCTCAGCGTCGAAGCCGCCGAGGCGGTCGCGCAATGGATGCACGCACGCGTCAGGCAGGAGCTGGGCATTCCCGAGGAGCGTGGGAAGCGGTACTCGTGGGGCTACGGCGCGTGCCCCGACCTCGACGACCATGCGAAGCTGTTCCAGATCCTGCCGGCGAAGGAGGAGCTGGGGATGGATTACACGTCCGCGTTCCAGCTGATGCCCGAGCAGAGCACGGCGGCGATCGTGATCCATCATCCCGAAGCGAAGTACTACGTCGTCCGCGAGGACGCGGCGGCGGCGGGCCGAGCGTGACGGCGGTCGCCGACTCCCCGCGCGCGGAAAAACTCCGCCGGCTGCTCGACCCCGACGCGGTGGTCGTCTTCGACGGCGCGATGGGGACGATGCTGTACAGCAAGGGCGTCTTCATCAACCAGTGCTACGACGAGCTGAACGTCCGCTCGCCGGACCTGATCCGCGAAGTGCACCGCGCGTATGTGAAGGCGGGCGCCGAGGTGATCGAGACCAACAGCTTCGGCGCGAACCGGATCAAGCTGGCGCAGTACGGGCTGGAGGGTCAGGTCGTCGAGCTCAATCGCGCCGCGGCGGCGCTGGCGCGCGAGGCGGCCGACGATCGGGTGCTCGTCGCCGGAGCGATCGGCCCGTTAGGCGTGCGGCTCGAGCCGTTCGGACCGACGAGCGTGGACGAAGCGTGCAGCGCGTTCAAGGAGCAGATGACGGCGCTCAAGGAAGGAGGGGTGGACCTCTTCATCCTCGAGACCTTCGCCGACCTGCACGAGATCGAGCAGGCGATCCGCGCCGCGCGCGCGGTCGATCCGGAGACGCCGATCGTCGCCCAGATGACGATCGGCGTCGACGGGCTCACGCCTTACGGCGCGACGGCGAGCGACGTCGCGCAGAAGCTCGACGCCTGGGGGGCGGACGTGATCGGGCTCAATTGCAGCGTCGGCCCCCAGACCATTTTAGAAGCGGTCGAGCGGATGACGCCGGTCACGAAGCGGAAGATCAGCGCCCAGCCTAACGCGGGCATGCCGCGCGAGGTGGGCGGGCGGTCGATGTACATGGCGAGCCCGGAGTACATGGCGTCGTATGCTCGGCATTTGATCCAGGCGGGGGCGAAGATCGTCGGCGGGTGCTGCGGGACTACGCCGGAGCACATTCATGCTGTCGTCGAAGGGGTGAGGCCTTTATCTCCTCGGAGGGCTGGATTTGGCGCGCCGACGGGGGTCGGGGGTCAGGGGTCAGGGCCTGGCGCTTCTGCTTCTGGGACCGCGGTCGAGCATGGGCCGGCGAAGGCTCATCCGAAGAGCGTCACGGCGACGCCGTTAGGCGAGCGGTCGAAGTTCGGGCGGAAGATCGCCGATGGGACGTTCGTGAAGACGGTGGAGATCGTGCCGCCGCGGGGGACGGATGCGTCGAAGCTCGTTGCCGACGCGATCGTCCTGCGCGATGCGGGGATCGATGCGATCAACGTGCCTGACGGTCCGCGGGCGCAGTCGCGGATGGGGGCGGTGCTCACGAGCCTGATCATCGAGCAGCGGGCGGGGATCGAGGCGGTGACGCACTACTGCTGCCGCGATCGCAACCTGCTCGGCATGCTCTCCGACCTGCTGGGAGCTTCGGCCATGGGGCTGCGCAACCTGCTCGTCATAACGGGCGACCCACCGAAGATGGGGCCGTATCCGGATGCGACGGCGGTGTTCGACATCGACTCGATCGGGCTGACGAATCTCGTGCGCAACCTGAATCACGGGATGGATCCAGGGAACAACGCGATCGGTGCGCCGACGTGCTTCACGATCGGAGTCGGCGTCAATCCGGCGGCGATCGATCCGGCGACGGAGCTGCGGCGCTTCGAGTGGAAGGTCGACGCGGGCGCCGAGTACGCGATCACGCAGCCGGTGTTCGACGCCGATCAACTGGAGAAGTTCCTCGAGCGCATCGCGCACGTGCGGATCCCGATCATCGCCGGGATCTGGCCGCTGGTCTCGGTGCGCAACGCCGAGTTCCTGGCAAACGAGGTGCCGGGCGTGTCGGTACCTGACGCGGTGATCGCGCGGATGCGGCGGGCGAGCGAGAAGTCGAAGGAGACCGCGGTAGCCGAGGGGATCGCGATCGCGCGCGAGATGCTCGAGCGGGTGAGGGGGAGCGTGCAGGGGGTGCAGGTGTCGGCGCCGTTCGGGAAGGTGGAGCTGGCGCTGCAGGTGACTGGGTGAAGCGCGGCGGTAAGCAGTAAGCTGCAAGCAGTCAGCGGGACCGCGGCCGTTAGGCAGGATGCTCTCGCGACGCTTGCCCCAAAGCTATGAACGCTCTCACGCAACCAACCGACGCCGACAACGTCATCTGCCCGGGATGCGGTGCGAGCGTCCCGGCGTTCAGCGGGGCGACGCACGCTTACCTTGGCGAGGCGCCGGGGTGCTGGGCACTGTATGGTGAGGTGCTGGCGCGCGAGTACAGTGATTACCGATTTGGTCGCGTCCATCATCTGACGGTGGACAGCTACGCGGCGCAGCATCCCGGGAAAGCAGAGCGTCGGACAATCCAGTCGGTGGCGGTGCACCTGATCGGGCTGTATCTCTCACTCGAGCGGGGAGTCGAGCCGCGTGAGCTGATGCGCGCGCGTCAGGCGACGGCGGACAGGAGTGCGCGCTTTCATTGGCTCGAGCCCCCTGATTCGCGAGGAGCGATCACCGTCGTCGACGTGCATGGGGCGGGTGAGGGTGACGCGGAGGCCCACGGACGGGTTGTGAAGGCGTGGGGCGAGAGTGTGTGGGAGGCGTGGGCCGGTCATCACGCGCAGGTTCGCGAGTGGGCGAGGGAGATCGGGTCGGGGAAGCGTTAGGCAACGGCGGGGGATTCTCATGTGGCGTCGAGGGATGGTCCTGGTTGCCGGAGTCGCCGTCGTCGCGATCGCGGCGTGCACGAGCGGCACCGATCCGGTGTCGCAGGGGGAAGTGCAGCAGATCATCAACATCACGACGCCGGCGCATGCGGCGTCCACCGATACGATCCGGATCGCCTTCGCCTACGTGATTCCAGGGTGCGACACGGGGGCGGTGCTCGAGGCACGGGACGAGAACGGGTCGGACTTCGCCGGGATCAGGTTCACGGCCCGGAGTCATCCGGTGGATGCACCCTGCCCGCTACTCCCGACCTTGCCACACGCGGTCACGTACTCGATCTCACCGCCGCACTTCGCGCCGATGAAGCTGATGTTCTCCGAGCCCGACGGGAACGACACGGTGCGCGTCGTCGGGCCGTGATGCCCGACTCAGGTGACAGACGCGACACACGGAGCGGCGGGTGACGCTGCGCGGGATGAGTGGGTTGCGATGACGTCCACTCAACGTCCACCGACAGGAGGTCGGCATGCAACGTCGCTTCGTCATCGCCGGGATGCTCGGCGTCATCACCGTCGCCGCGTGCAGGGACACAACGGCTCCAGTGGTGCAGCACATCGGGACGATCTTCCAGATCCGCGTCCCCGACCACGCCGCGTTTGGCGACACCGTCAAGATCGGGTTCCGATATTACACGGCGGGCTGCGACACCGGGACCGTGGTCGAGACGCATAGCACGACGGATGGGTTGCGGTTCACCGTGCGAAGCTTCGCGACGAATCGCCCGTGTTTCCTGCTGGCGAACGCGGCTGGCGGTGTTCAGGGGAATCCGACCACCGACCCCATCGTCGCGCCGTCGGTCGGCTATATCGTCGCGCCGCCGCACCTGACGCCGATGCGGCTGGTGTTCAGCGAGCCGGACGGCGGGGACAGCGTTCGCGTCGTCGGACCGTGACATCGCCTAACGTTCTCCCCGCCCAGGCCATGCGATATCTCCGCCACGTGCTGCTGCTCGCGCTGCTGACCGGGTGCTCGCACGACTCCACCGCACCGGCGACGATCGACGGGGCGTACCCGCTTCGTCGCTACCGCGATCTTCCCCTTCCCGCGGTCGTGAGCGAAGAACCGAGCCACCTGGTCGAGATCACCGCAGGGGCGATCACGCTCCACGGCGATCTCACCTTCACGGATTCCTACAGCTTCGACAGGAACGACAACGGTGTGCTCACGACGGTCGTCGTGGCCTGCACGGGGTACTGGACGCCGACCGAGACGTCGCCCCAGGGCGGGCAACTGATCACGCTCGTCGAGACGCCCGTCCCCAGTGGCTGCGGCGACCGAGGCACCGCCGAGTGGGACCACGACAAGAGCCTGACGATCGCCTGGAACGCGTTAGGCCTGACGCAGCATCGACGGTGAATGGCAGCACGGCGCTGCAAGAGAGCGGGGGCTGCAGGGGGTCGGGGGTCGGGGGTCAGGGTCAGGCGGCCAGTATGTCGCGACCGGGTTTGCCGCGCGTTAGGCAGCACGGATGCAAGGCGGTTGCCGACCCCGGACCCCGGACCCCTGACCCCTGACCCCTGACCCCACAAAGACTCTAGTCCTTATACGGGTCGTGCTCGTTCGCGCCGGCCATCACCACGATCAGCGGCGTCAATGTGTGCAGGACCTCGATCGTGTCGCCCTGCGCCGCGATAACGTCAGGCAGCCTTCGATAGGCGTGCGGCGCTTCGTCGAGGCCGCCGCCGCGCAGGATCACGCCCTTCGCCGTCATCCACTCGTCGAGCATCTGCTGGCTCACCAGCCCGGGCGCGACGATGCGTGCCTTCGCGCCCCAGCCCTTTGTCTTGCCGCGCGCCTGGGTGCGTGACATCACGCGTCCGGCGCCGTGCACGGTCGAGTAGAGCGCGCCTGCCTGGGCGTCGCTCTCCGTCGCGCCGCGGAGGATGACCGAGTCGTCGCCCATCGAGCCGCCGACGAACCCCATCTGCCCGGGGAACGCCGGGGTCGCGCCCTTGCGCACGACCACCAGCTCCTCGCCGCCGTGCTCCTCCTTCCAGGCGAAGTTGTGGTGGTTGTGGACGATCTCGAGCTCGCGTCCGCCGAGCAGGTCCACGACTTTCCGCGCGACGTACTCGCGTCCCGCGTACGCGTACTCGCCGGCGAGCGACATCAGCTCCCAGTATGCCCTGCCCTGCTCCGCCGTCAGGTCGAGCAGCGTCTCCTTCTCCTTGACGCGCGTACCCCACTTCTTCCCCTGGCCTAACGCGAGGAAGCCGGACGCGATGCTGTGGCCGAGCCCGCGCGAGCCGAAGTGCACGCCGACCCAGATCGCGCCCGTCTCGTCGGCGAAGACGTCCACGTAATGATTGCCGCTGCCGACGGTGCCGAGCTGGTTGCGCGCCTTCCGCTTGAGCGAGTCGCTCTCGTGCTTCCCGGCCACGGTGCGCAGCGCGTCCCACGCCGGCGACGCGAACAAGGGATGGTTCACCGGCGCATCGCCGGCCTCGTTGCTGCGGCCGATGCCGAAGCTCACCGTGCGGGCGATCTCGTCGGCGACCTCCTTCGCGTGCTCGGCCCAGTCGCTGCCTAACGTGAGGTCGGTGCGGATCGCCGCGTTCCCGCAGCCGATGTCGAAGCCGACGCCGACGACGCTGACCTTGTCGCGATAGGCGGCGACGCCGCCGACGGGCATGATGTAGCCGAGGTGCCCGTCGGCCATGATCGCGACCTTCTCCGCATGCTCGGCGACGCCGCGGAGCTGCTGCATGGTCTTCTCGTCGTGCGACCCGAAGACCGCGGAGATCTTTTCGGCGGGATCCATCATCCTGGTCATGCCGGCATCATCGTTTTTCAACTGCTCTGACCCCTTGAGATGACGCTCGCGTCATCTCAAGTGCTCTGACCCCTTCGCGAGGGGGAGGACGAGCATGAAGGTCGAGCCGCGACCGGGCTCGCTCACGGCGCTGATGTCGCCACCGAGCTTCCTCGCGAGGTCGCGGCTGATCGCGAGGCCGAGGCCGACGCCCTCGGCGGGCTGGCGGTGTGTTCGGCCGACCTGGACGAAGGGCTTCCAGATCGCATCGAGCTGGTCGGCGGGGATTCCGCGGCCGGTGTCGGTGACGGTGACGCGAGCGCCGGACGCGGTGCCGCCGCGCGACTCGTCGCTTCCCACGTCGCAGTTCATGCGGATGGATCCTCCGCGCTCGGTGAACTTGATCGCGTTGCCGAGGAGGTTGAGGACGATCTGCTTCACGCGGCGGGCGTCGGCGCGCACGACCACCGGCCCATCGTTAGGCACGTACAAGTAGTGCAGTCCTTTCGCCGTCACCTGCGGCGCGACCATCTCTCCGGCCTCGGCCAGCAAGGGGTTGATGTCGAAGTCGGTGACTTGCAGCTCGCTGTGACCGGCACCGAGGCGCGCGTACTCGAGCACCTCGTCGATGAGGTTGAGCAGGTGGCGCTGGCTCGCCTGGATGCGCTGCAGGTCGGCCGCCTGCTCGGGGGTAATCGGCCCGCGGAGCTCGAGCGCGAGGAGCTCGGCGTAGCCGCCGATGGCGTTGAGCGGCGTGCGCAGCTCGTGGCTCATCGCGGCGAGGAACAGGCTCTTCGTCTGGTCGGCCTGGAGCGCCGCGTCGCGTGCCACTTCCGCGGCGCGCAGTGCGGTCTCGGCGAAGATGCGCGCGTCGCGCTCGGACTCATAAAGCCTGACGTTGTCGGCGAGGAGCGCCGAGCGCTCGAGCTGCGTCGCCAGTCGCGCGTTCTCGAGCGGCGCCGCGACCTGGTCGGCGAGCGCGGACATCACCCACTCGTCGTCCTCGGTCGCGATCGCGCCGTCAGGCCTGACGGCGGCGAGGAGCCCGACGACGTTGCCGCGCGAGATCACCGGCACGCCGACGAAGCCGGTGGCGACGTGGTCGCCGAGCAGTGAGCGCAACCTGCTGGCGAGCGATTCGTCGAGCGGGTTCTCGAAGCGAGTGGCGATTGCCGGGTCGATCCCGTGCACGGCGCGGACGCGGAGCGATCCGTTGTCGTCGGCGAGCATGAGCACCGCCTTGTCGGTGCCGAGCATCTGCGCGGCCTGTTCGACCGCGAGATGGAGGATCTCGTCGAGCGAGCGCGCGTTGGTGAAGGCGCGGCTGACCCGCGTCAGCTGGTGCGCGCGATCGGCGTCGGCCGTGCGATCGAGCGGCTGTTCCACTATGCAGCTCCCTCGCGAGTGTCGCGCGATTCCGGCACGACGGAATAGCGGCGCATCAGAGGACGCGGACGCCGCTGTCGCGGATCTCGATCCGATGCGGGGTCGGATCGTGTTCGCTGTTGCGGGTCTTGATGACGCGCAGCGTCCGCTCGCCGGCGCCGGTCGTGGCGCGTTCGAGCACGAAGACGTTGTCGGACATGTAGCTCCAGCGCTGCTCGGCGTCGTCCGAGGCAGTGACACCGCTGGCCGACTCGAAGTTGAGCAGCGACGTCACGTTGCGGACGACGAAATGCTGGACGAGCGAGTACATGAAGTCGTGCAACCGCTGCGGATTGCTGGCGGCGGTGATCAGGTCGCCGACGGCATCGATGACGACGCGGCGGACGCCCCTGGCCTCGATGTGACGAAAGATATCGACGATGATGCTGTCGATCTGGAGCTCGACCGGCGATGTGTACAGGTGATGGAAGCCATGGCTCGCGGCGTCCTCGGGATCGACACCGAGTGAGCGCAGCAGGCGCTGGAGCTGCGACGGATTCTCCTGGAAGTTGACGAAGAGTGCGGGCGCGCCGTACCGACGTGCCTCGAGCGCGAACTGCAGTCCCATCGTCGTCTTTCCCGACCCGGTTGGTCCGGCGAGCAGCGTCGTGCTGCCCCGCCAGAGCCCACCACCGATCATCGCGTCGAGCCCATCGATGCCCGATGTCGTTCGCTCGAGGAGCGGGCTGTACGAGCGGAAGCTGGGCGTGACGAGGCGCGGGAAGATGCGCAGCCCCTTCGCCCCGATGCGGAACGCATGCTGTCCCTCGAGGTAGCCGCTGCCGCGCAGCTTGAGCACGCGGAAGTAGCGCTCGTCGCGGACGCCTAACGTTTCACGCTCGAGCTGGATGATGGAATCGGCGACGGCGAACTCGGGGTAGCTCTGGACCTGCTCGAGGGTGTACTCTCCGAGGAGGAAGGCGGTGACCTCGTAGGCCGAGAGGACGCCGGCGAGATCGGAGACGAGCCGCCGCATCGCCGGCGTCGACTCGGCCAGGTCGTGCACGGCCTTGAACGAGTCGATGATGATGATCGCCGGCGACTGCCGCTTGATGATGTCGGTGATGCGCGGGACGAGCGTCTCGACGCCACTGGCGCCGAGCTCGCCGCCGAGGTCCTCGTAGACGACGCTGCTGCCGATCGCGTTCACGTCGAAGAAGCGCAGGCGCTGGGCGTAGCTGACCACCTTCGACAACGGCTCTGAGAGCGTCGTCAGGTAGACGAGTGGACGACCTTGGTTCGCGTTATGAAAGAGCAGCTGCTCGGCGAAGATCGTCTTCCCCGTTCCCGGCTGCCCCATCACGATGTTGATGGAGTTGCAGGGAAAGCCGCCGTGGAGGATCAGGTCCGCTTCGGCGTTGCCCGTGCTGATGCGCGGGAAATCGACCGCGTCCCCGGCGAACGCCGATGCTTCGTCCCCCCTGCCGGTCATCTGGAGAGCTCCGTTTGCGAGCGTGGGTGCGTAGCGGCGCGATTCGCGAGCAGCGTCTTCACCGTTTCCACCAGCCGCCGTTCGGCGAGGGGCTTCATGAGGAATGCGTCGGCGCCGGCGTCGCGCGCGCGCCCCTGGGCGGCGAGGATGCTGAAGACCAGCACGACGGTGCCGGCGAGCGCGGGATCCTCCTTCACTTTCCTGCAGAGCGCGAGCCCGTCGAGCCCGGGGACGATGATCTCGGTGACGATTATCGCCGGCTTCCGCGTTCGCACCGTCTCGAGCGCGGCCGCGCCATCGTCGGCGAAGTCGACGGCGAAGCCGGCTTCGTTGAGGAAGAACCTCTCGAGGTCGCGCACGTGCGGATCGCGTTCGACCACCAGTACGAGCGCACGCTCGGTATCGGGCGAGGCGGCGGGTGCAGTCACGCTGGCGACGTTGCGTGAGGGCTATTCACGAGCGAGCGAGATCGGCGACTAACGGCGGACGCGTTACCGAGGTCGGGGCGGGACGGTCCCGACCTCGCTGATGAACGCGATCCAGGGCGGAGTAAGGTAAGCGTCGGGCGGCACGGTAGCATTTTTCCAGCCACGCCCGAGCTGAAATGGTGGTGCAAATCGCGGGATTAGCGTAGGTTAATGTCCAGTTCGCCGACGAGAGCCTGGCTCCGCGGCGGACGAACTGCACTCGTCGACGACGATGAGGCGTGAGTACCCAACGGCACCTCACTGTCGCCCCGCCATGCTCGACGAGCGTTCGTTTACCGATTCCACCGGCATCGACTGGGACGTCTTCGACGAGCGCAGCTCGGGGGCGATGCGCGCGCTCGAGTGCGATTACCCGATGCCCGACCGGGATCCAGGGCTGGTGTTCGTGTCGCGCTCGGGGAAGCGTCGCCTCTGGCCCTGCCCCGCCGACTGGCAGCGGCTGCCCGACCGCGAGCTCGAGCATCTCTGCGGGCGAGCGGCATCGCTTGCTGACTGAGCGGCCGCACATTGCCGCGATCGCCGTTCGCCTTGCGCTGACCGCCGTTCACCCCGGGTGGTTTGACTCGGGCGCGAGGCCCGCGTGATCGTGCCGATTCGCGGCTTGGGCAACCCATCACCTGAGGAGGTATCTTCCATGCGCGCGCGAACTTTGCTGTTGATCGTGCTGGTATCCGCCGCCCTTCAGGGCTGCCACCACAAGGGAAGCAAGGGGCCATACCTTAGGCCCGCCCCGGTAGTGCAACGTTAGGCAAGACCAACGTCGGGCACCGTCAGGCAACGTCAGGCACTGACAGACAGGAATCGATGGAGATCTCGCAGGCATCGACGGTACGAGCAGACGCCTCGCCGCGCGACGTGAAGGGCCCGCGCTTGCGGGAAGAATTCCGCGCCCGTGGGCGCACCGGGGCCGATGGGGCGCTGCTGCTCTGGCCAGCCGACGCCCTCGATCTGGTGAACCGCGCGGCGGATGAGGGTGTCCCGATCGTCCGCATCACCTGTGTCGCGCAGAGCGGGTCAGGCATCGGTGCGACGCGCGACGCGGCGGACCATCGCATCGACTTCACCCACGAGGTCAGCGAGGGCCACGGTTGCTGGGAAGCCGCCGAAGCATTCATCGCGCGGCGGGGAGAGCTGGGACTTTTGTTCGATGTCGCCCTCGGGGACGACCCGCTCGAGATAGTCTGAGAACGTCAGGCGGTCCCACGAGCCGCTGCGCTCGAGTGGGAGCAATTTATGCAGATTCTCAAGGCTTATCTTGAGTATCTGTCGCCCGTAGCCGTCGCGGACGCGCGGATCTCCCGGGTTTCCGCGGGAGGTTGATTGGCTGACTTTCCGGTTCCTCGCCGCAGCAGGCGCGCCGTGGCGCCGTTGCGTGTTGCGGCCGCACTCGCCATAACGGTGCCGCTCATCGCGAGTGGGTGCGACTACCTGCGGCTGCTGCGGCCGAGCGTACTCCATCAGCTCAACCCGCGCGTCGTCCGCCTGGTCAACGAGTTTCCGCGACTGGACAACCCGAACGAAGACATCATCGCCCGCCTGCCCGGTCATGGCGGTCTCGCCGAAGCGAAGGCGGGGGCGGATGGGGTGATGCGAGCGACCGTGCGGGTGCCGGCCGACCAGTTCATCTGGGAGCCGGCGATCATAGTGGCTCCGCACGGCGGTGTGCTCGAGCTCCGCTTCTCGAACGACGATCACCGCGCGCACGCGGTGATGCTCGAGGCCAGCGACGGAGAATGGATGCTCGACCTGCCGATGCATGCGGGCGGCGTCGCTCGGGTACGGCTCGACCAGCCCGGAGTCTACAAGTTCACCTGTCCGGTCGCGAACCACGGGACGCGAGGAATGCTCGGGCTCATCCTCGTTCGCGGCAACGTGCCTGACGATGCGCGGCTCGACCGGCCGAAGCAGCGTCGCCCGGGACACTAACGCTCATCGCCGGAGATTCGCCGATGCTCGTCACAGCGAGAACACCGTCCATCATCCGCGTCGCCGCGCTCGCGCTCATGGCCGCCGCATTTGGCTCATGCGATTACGTCAGGCTGCTGCGGCCCTCGGTGCTCAAGCAGCTCAACCCGCGCGTCGTCAGGCTGGTGGACGAGCTGCCGGCGGTGGACCAGCAGAACGAGGACATCGTCGGGCGACTCTTCCCGCACGGGGGCCTCGCTCACGCCGAGGAGGGGAAGGACGGCGTGATGCACACGAAGATCCACGTGCCGCCAAACCAGTTCCTCTGGGAGCCGTCGGTGGTGGTGATGAATCACGGCGGCGATCTCGATCTCGAGTTCCAGAACGAGGATCACAACTTCCACATCGCCTTCCTGCCGAGCACCGGCGCGCGGCAGATGGTCGAGCTGCCGATGCACCAGGGGGGTCACGCGCGAATCCATCTCGACCAGCCGGGGCTCTACTGGTTCGGCTGTCCGGTCGCGAACCACGCCGGACGCGGAATGCTCGGCCTCATCCTCGTGAAGGGCGAAGTACCAGCGGACGCGAAGCTCGACCGGCCGAAGCAGCGCCGGCCCGGCCACTGACCGACAACGCTCCAGCACCGACGACATCGATGAAGACTCCAACCTCGCGACTGCCGGGCGTCGCAGCCATGCTGACGTCAGGCGCGCTCGCTGCCTGCGCGCTCGCCGCCTGCGCGCATCACCCGACCTACCCGATCACCCATCAGGCGAAGCCGTTCGGCGCCGTGGACGCGAGCGAGGCGAAGGCCGCGCCTAACGTCGCGAGCGGCGTGAATGCCGACCGGATCAGCCGCGCGCGGAGCGAGCCGCAGAACTGGCTGACCTACTACGGCGCGTACGACGGTGAGCGTTACAGCACGCTCGACCAGATCTCGACCGCGAACGTGAAGAGCCTCAGGCTCGCCTGGCAGTTCCAGGCGGGAGTGATCGGGCTGATCGCGAACCCGGCGACCTATTCATTCGAGGCGACGCCGATCGTCGTCGACGGCGTGATGTACGTGTCGGGGTGGGACGGCTATGTCTGGGCGCTCGACGCCGCGACCGGGAAGTTGTTCTGGCGCTATCGGCACGCGATCCCGCTCGATGTGCCGCTCTGCTGCGGCAACGTCAATCGCGGCGTCGCGGTCGCCGACGGAAAGGTGATCTTCGCGACGCAGAACGGTCACGTCGTCGCGCTCGACGCGACGAATGGAAAGCCGGTGTGGGACCAGGTGTTCGTCGACGTGCGCGCCGGCGAGAGCGCGACGATGGCGCCGCTGGTCGTGAAGAACATGGTGCTGGTCGGATCGTCAGGCGGCGAGTACGGCGTGCGCGGCCACATCGATGCGTTCGACATCGCTACCGGTGCGCGGCGCTGGCGCCGCTACAACGTGCCGAAGCCCGGAGAGAAGGGATCGGAAACGTGGAGCGGCGATGCGTGGCAGTGGGCGGGTGGGACTGCGTGGATCACCGGCTCCTACGATCCCGACCTGAACCTCGTCTACTGGGGCACCGGCAACCCCGGTCCCGACTTCGATGGCGACGCGCGACCGGGGGACAATCTCTACACCAACTCGATCATCGCCTTCAGCCCCGACGACGGCTCACTCAAGTGGCACTACCAGACGACGCCGCACGACGTGTGGGACTACGACGGCGTCAACGAGAACATCCTCTTCGACCAGGGTGGCCGGAAGCTGCTCGCCCACTTCGATCGCAACGGCTACATGTTCGTGCTCGACCGCACCAACGGGCAGTTCGTGCGCGCGGCGAAGTTCGGCAACCGCGTGACGTGGGGCGACATCGACGCGACGAGCGGCAAGGTCACCGTCCGCCTGACGCCGACGCGCGAGGGACGCGAGATCTGTCCCGGGCCGGCCGGCGCGAAGGAATGGCCGCATGCGTCGTACAACCAGCAGACCGGGTTGCTCTACACGCCGGTGATGGACGTCTGCGGGACGTTCAGCACGGCGAAGCAGCATTTCCGCGAGGGGATGCCGTACTGGGGCGGCGGCGCGGTGGCGAGCGCGCAGGGAAATCGCGGCTGGGTCAAGGCGATGGACCCGGCGACCGGACGTGAAGCGTGGGCGCACGAGTTCGCGCACCCGGTAGTCGCGTCCACGCTCTCGACCGCCGGCGGTCTCGTGTTCGTCGGCGAATCCACCGGCGAGTTCGACGCGCTCGACGCGAAGACGGGCGCACTGCTCTGGCAGATGCAGACCGGCAGCGGGATCCATTCGAGCCCGATCACCTACAGCGTCGGCGGGAAGCAGTACGTCGCGGTCGCGTCGGGATGGGGCGGGTGGATGAAGGGCTTCGCGCCCGAGCTGTACGGCGAGACGCGCGGCAGCGCGCTGATGGTGTTCGAGCTGCCCTGACAGCAACGCTGCCGACTCGCATCGCGTCCCGATATCGATGTCCCGACGAGGAGGGCCAATGCATATGTGGAAGCGCACCAGCAGTCACCGAAGCGCGGATCGAACGCTCCTCCACACGATCGCCAGGGCGAGTGCGCTCGTGTTTCTCGCCGCCGCTTGCAGCGGTATCGTCGGCACTCCCGGTCCGTCCAACGACGCGGCGCTGACCGCGCAGGGGAAGGCGACGTTCCGCAACGACACCTACGGTGACGAGACGTTCTGGACCGACACGCTGCGCATGCACGAGGTGATCGCGAGCAGCGTCAGCCCGAAGACGGCGCTCTCGGTCGGGCTCAAGGTGGACATGGACACGCTCCCGCAATCGGTGAGCGACGCGATCAAGAATGGCCAGGTCAACCTCGACGATCCGGCGACAACGGTCACGCTGCTCAAGCTTGGCGCGGTCGTCGGTGTCGTCGGCCAGGTGGACGCGACCAATCACCTGACGCGCGTGGGCGTGACCTGCGCGCTCTGCCACTCGACGGTGGACGACGCCTTCGCGCCCGGCATCGGGCATCGCCTCGACGGCTGGCCCAACCGCGACCTCAACGTCGGCGCGATCATCGCGCTTTCTCCCGCGGTGCCGGCCGACAAGAAGGCGGTGTACAACTCGTGGGGAAAGGGGATGTACGACCCGCGCTTCAACTTCGACGGGAAGAACATGCCGGTCGTGATTCCACCGGCGTTCGGGTTGCGCAACGTCGCCCGCGAGATCTACACCGGCGACGACACGATCTCCTACTGGAATCTCTACGTCGGTATCACGCAGATGCACGGCCACGGCACCTTCGTCGATCCGCGCATCGGGGCCAGCGTTCACAACCCGCCGGAGAACCTCACGACCGACAAGCTGGCCGCGCTGCGCGCCTACCAGTTCAGCATCGACAAGCCGGTCGCGATGGGATTCGACGCGGCCGCCGCCGCGCGCGGCCGGACCGTCTTCGAAGGGGTGGGCACCTGCTCGACGTGTCACGTCGGCGCGACGCTGACCGACGTGAACAGCGGCAAGCTCCACACGCCCGCCGAAGTCGGACAGGATGCGGCATACGCGGCGCGCAGCGCGACGAAGCTCTATCGCACCACGCCGCTGCGCGGACTGTTTCATCCACCGCAGCTTCAGGGTCCGTACTTCCATGACGGTAATGCGAAGACACTTGCCGACGTAGTGGACCACTACGTGACGAAGCGCGCCCTGACGTTGACCGCCCAGCAGAAGAACGACCTGATCGAGTACCTGAAGTCGCTCTAACCGTGTCACGCGCCTAACGCTGGCTGGGTCACGCGATCCCCAGCCAGCGCTCGATCGCTCCGCGGCGGGTGCGGCTGACGCGAATCCTTGCGCCGCCCTTGAGCAGCAGCTCGGCGTCGCCGGTGGCGCGTCGCTTCAGGGCGTCGATGAGGTCGAGCCTGACGATCGCCGAGCGGTGGACGCGCATGAACCGGCGCGGGTCGAGCTTCTCCTCGAGCACCTGCATCGACTCGCGGATGAGGTGCTTGCGGCCGGCGACGTGGAGCTCGGCGTAGGGACCGTCGGCCGTTATGTAATCGATGTCGCCGACCATGATCGGGCGCACGGTTCCGTGGACATCGACGGGAATCCGCTCGAGGTATCTCGTTGAGCTTCTCGTTGCCGACGCGGCGGAGACAGTCGGCGCCGGAGCTCCGGCGCCGACATCGGCGGCACCGAGCAGGGTGAGGAGCTGCTGGCGCACCTTCGTGAATTCGCCGAGCGCGAGAGTGCGCCGGGCGCGGCGAAGCGCTTCCTCGAAGCGTTCGTCGTCGAACGGCTTGACGAGATAGTCCACGGCGGCGACATCGAACGCGTCGACTGCATAACGGTCGAAGGCGGTGACGAAGATCGTGGCCGGCATCGAGGCGGGGCCAATCTCGCGAACGACGTCGAGCCCACTCCTCCCGGGCATCTGCACGTCGAGGAAGACGAGATCGGGGTGCAGCGCCCGGATCGCCTCGACCGCCTCGACGCCGTCCTCAGGGGAGCCGACGACCTCGACGTCGGCCTCGCGACTGAGCAGGTCCTCGATGCGCACGCGATTGAGCGGCTCGTCGTCGACGACGAGGACGCGGATCACGCGAGCCCCCGCGCCGGCACGCGGACCTCGGCCTCGGTACCGCTGCCATCGAGGGTGCGCAGCGTGAAGCTCCCCGCTTCGCCGTAGAGCTGGGTGAGCCGGGCGACAGTATTGCGGATGCCGACGCCGGGCGCTCCGCCTAACGGTATGCCCGACGGTGCGCCTGCCGGTGCACCTGCCGCCACGCCTAGTGTCACACCTGGCGGCGCGCCTGACGATGCGCCGTTCTCGCCGTGCGGTCCGTTGTCGCGCACGCGGAGCACGACGCTGCCTCCATCGAGCACACTCTCGACGACGAGCCGTCCCTGGCCGCGCAGCTTCTCGACGCCGTGCCTGATCGCGTTCTCGACGAGGGGCTGGAGAATCAAACTCGGCACCATCACGTCGAGGGTGCGGTCGTCGATCTTCGTTTCGATCTCGAGACGGTCGCCGAAGCGCACGCGCACGATGTCGAGGTAGCGGTCGAGCATCGCGAGCTCGTCGCGGAGCGCGATCTCCGGCTTGTTCGCCCCATCGAGGCTGAAGCGCAACAGGTCGCTGAGCCGAGCGATCATGCGCCGCACCCCGCGCGGATCGCGCTCGACCAGCGAGGAGATCGCGTTCAGCGTGTTGAAGAGGAAGTGCGGATCGAGCTGGCGGCGGAGCGCGTCGAGCCGCGCGTCGGCGAGCTGTGCCTGCAATCGCGCCGCGTGCTCGCGCCGCTCGCGATAGCGCATCGAGTACGCGCGCGCGATCCCCGCCGCGAGCAGACCCACGGAGATCACCAGCGCACTGATGAAGCCGAACCAGAGCTCGCGGGCGAGCGCGCGGTCGATGCGCGGACCCCGCGGCGGGAGGAGCAGCCCGTTCCGCGAGCCCTGTGGCGGGGACGGGACGAGGAGCGCCTCGCGCAGTGCATATGCGACCATGCTCATCACGATGGCGACGGCGACTCCCGTCGCGACAAGCAGCGCGAGCTGCCGAGAGCGCGAGTCCTCGGCCTCGCCACGACTCGCCAGCCAGAAGATCAGCGGCGTGAAGAGCGCCCAACAGCCGTACTCGAGGAACGTCACGGCGAGCACACGCCAGTGGACGTCGAACGCTTCGCTGCGCGCCAGCGGGCCGACGATGCGGTTCGCCACCACGAGGAACGCGTAGGCGAACCAGAAGGCGCCGATGAGCGTGAGCTCGCGCCGACTGAACGGTGGCTGTCGCAACGATGGCTGTCGCATCGCCCCCAGAGTACCCCACCGCCGCGACGGGTTCAACAGTTCGTGTCGTCGAACTCACCGTTCGTGACAGCCGGCAGCGGTTGGTGACTTCGCGCCGGCATCGCGCCGATTCGTCCGTAGTCTGACGCGAGAACGCACGCATCCCCTTGAACGACGAGGACGACAGTGAAGAGGCGAATCAATGTCACCATCAGCGCCGGGCTGCTCGCCGCGACGGCGCTCGGGCTCTGGCTGTACGCGCGCGCCGACGCGCACGAAGCCGCCACGTACCGCTTCGCCACCATCGAACGCGGCAACCTGCAAGCGTCGGTCTCGGCGACCGGAACGCTCGGCGCACTGCAGACCGTCGTCGTGGGGACGCAGGTCTCCGGTCAGGTCGCGGCGATCAACGTCGACTTCAACTCTCATGTGAAGAAGGGCCAGCTCATCGCGCGGATCGACCCGACGCTGCAGCAGCAGGCGGTCGAGGAAGCACAGGCCGGCCTGGCCAAGGCGCAGGCGCAGCTGAACCAGGCGAAGGAAGAATACGATCGCGAGACGACGCTCCACGACAAGGACATCGTCACCGAGACCGAGTACCAGACCGCGGTGGCGACCTACGCCGTCGCGCGGGCGAGCCTGACGTCGGCGCAGATCGCGCTCGACAAGGCGCGCCAGAACCTGGCCTACACCAACATCTACTCGCCGATCGACGGCGTCGTCGTCGAGCGCGCGGTGGATGTCGGGCAGACGGTGGCGGCGAGCCTCGCCGCGCCGAAGCTCTTCGTCATCGCGAACGACCTGCGACGGATGCAGATCCTCGCCCTGGTGGACGAGAGCGACATCGGCCTGATCAAGGCCGGGCTGCCCGTGACCTTCACGGTGCAGTCGTACCGTGGCGTGAGCTTCGATGGCATCGTCAGGCAGGTGCGCCTCAACTCGACCACCGAGTACAACGTCGTCAGCTACACCGCGGTGATCGACGTCGGCAACCCCGATCGCCTGCTCCTTCCGGGGATGACGGCGACGGTGAAGTTCATCACCGGCTCGGCGAGCAACGTGCTCTCGGTGCCGAACCTCGCGCTGCGCTTCAGCCCGGCCGGGCAGAGCGCGAAGGGCGCGACGATCTACACCGTCGACGCAAAGGGTGCGCTCGTCGCGCACGAAGTCATGCCGGGGCTGAGCGACGGGCAGCGCACGCAGGTGACGGCGCCCGATCTCAAGGCGGGGATGCAGGTCGTGATCGGCGCGAACAGCAGCGACTCCGGCGACGCGGCGCCTAACGCGACGACGAATCCGCTGCAGCAGTCACAGGAGCCGCAGCAGCCTCAGGGCCCTTCGGGCCCACCGGGTTTCGGTGGTTGAGCACATGCCGACCATACTGCTGCGGATGGCGGCGAACAGCATCGTCGCGAACAAGCTGCGCACGCTGCTCACCATGCTCGGCATCGTCATCGGTGTCGGCGCGGTGATCGTGATGGTTGCGATCGGCAACGGGGCGAAGGCCGAGGTGAGACGGCAGATCCGGAAGCTCGGCACGAACATGATCGTGCTCACCGCCGGATCGACGTCGCAGGGGGGCGCGAGCAAGGGCGCGCAGAGCTTCAACCGCCTGACGGTCGACGACGCCGAGAAGATCAGGCGCGAGTCGACGCTGCTCATCGCCGTATCGCCGGTGGTCATGACGGGGACGCAGGTGATCGGGGGCAGCGGCAACTGGCGCAGCATGGTGAACGGCGTCTCCACCGACTACCTGACGATCCGGAACTGGGCCGTCGCGAGCGGCGCACCATTCAGCGACGACGACGTCGCGGCGAAGCGGAAGGTCGTCGTCCTCGGGGCGACCGTCGCGAGCAAGCTGTTCCCCGGTGGCGACGCCGTCGGCGCTCCGGTGCAGCTCGACAACACTCCCTTCACCGTGGTCGGAGTGCTCGAGCCGAAGGGGCAGACCGCGAGCGGGGCCGACGAGGACGACGTCGTGCTCGTGCCGTACACCACGGCGCACGACCGCCTCAATGGCTTCAGCATCATCGGCCAGATCATCGGCAGCACGGCGGACGAGAAGGACGTCGCGCCGGCGCAGGAGGAGGTGAAGGCGATCATGCGCGAGGCGCACGGGCTGGGACCGAACGGTCCCGACGACTTCACCGTCCGCGATCAGACGGCGATCGTCAGGGCGGCGACGAGCTCGACGTCGGTGATGGCGGCGCTGCTGGCGGCGATCGCGTCGATCTCGCTGCTCGTCGGCGGGATCGGGATCATGAACATCATGCTGGTCTCGGTGACCGAGCGGACACGTGAGATCGGGATCCGGATGGCGGTCGGCGCGCGAGCCTTCGACGTGCTGATGCAGTTCCTCGTCGAGAGCGTGATGCTCTGCGTGGCCGGAGGCGTGGTCGGCCTCGTGCTCGGCGTGGCGGGCGCGGCGCTGCTCGGTCGCATCACCGGCTGGACCATCGTGACGCCGACCTATGCCGTGTTCATGGCAATCGGGTTCTCGGCGGCGGTCGGGATTTTCTTCGGGTATTACCCGGCGCGGAAGGCGGCGTCGCTCGACCCGATCGAGGCGCTCCGCTACGAATGACCGCACCGAGCATTAGAATAGAGACGGTAGCCACCACGACCGTACCGTCACATGCGAAAAGCCATTCTCATCATCGATCACGGCTCGAAGCGCGGCGAGGCGAACGAGATGCTCGGCTGCGTCTCGAACCTCGTCCAGGCGATGGCGGGGGGCGACGTCATCGTCCGCTACGCGCACATGGAGCTGGCGTCCCCGTCGATCGAGGACGGGTTCGCCGAGTGCGTGAAGGCCGGCGCGAGCGAGGTCGTCGCCTTTCCCTACATGCTCTCGCCGGGGAAGCACTCGACCGGCGACATCCCGCGGCTCGTCGCCGCCGCCGCGGCCCCGCACCCGGACATCCGCTGGACGGTGACGCCGGCGTTCGGCGTCCACGAGAAGCTGGCCGAGCTGATCCTGCTGCGCGCCGGCGTCAGGCCTAACGCCATCGACGCGGACCGCTGCTGGCACTCGAGCGAGGTCCCGCGCAGCTGCGGCGACGCCTGCCGCTGCGCGAGCGCTCCGCTCCCGGCTTCCTCGCTCACTGCCTGACGATGGCCGCGCTGACCCATTTCTCCGACGAGGAGCAGCAGTTCCGCGACGCCGTCCGCAGCTTCGCCGAGGACGAGGTGCGGCCGCGGAGCGCGGCGATGGAGAAGGCCGGGAAGATCGACCCCGAGCTGATCGCGCAGTACTTCGCGTTAGGCCTGATGGGGATCGAGGTCGGCGAGGCCTATGGCGGTGCGGGCGGGTCGCTGACGATGGTGACGCTCGCCGTCGAGGAGATCAGCAAGGTGGACGCGGCGGCGGCGATCATGGTCGACGTGCAGAACACGCTGGTCAACTTTCCGATCGCGAAGTACGGGACCGAGGCGCAGAAGCAGAAGTACCTGACCCGGCTGACCTCGGACACGATCGGCGCCTACGCGCTCTCCGAGCCGGGATCGGGTTCGGACGCGTTCGGGATGGCGACGCGCGCCGAGAAGAAGGGCGACACGTGGATCCTCACCGGCCGGAAGATGTGGATCACCAACGGCGCCGAGGCGGAGATCTTCGTCGTCTTCGCCAACGCGAACCCGAGCGCGGGCTACAAGGGGATCACCGCCTTCATCGTCGAGAAGGGCTTTCCGGGGTTCGGCGTGGGGAAGAAGGAGGACAAGCTCGGCATCCGCGCGTCGAGCACGACCGAGCTGATTCTCGACGGGTGCGAAGTGCCTGACGCGAACGTCCTCGGGCCGGTCGGTCAGGGCTACAAGGTGGCGATCGAGACGCTGAACGAGGGGCGGATCGGGATCGGCGCGCAGATGATCGGCGTCGCCCAGGGAGCGTTAGGCGCGGCGATGTCCTACCTCAAGGAGCGGAAACAGTTCAACAAGCCGCTCTCCGAGTTCCAGGCGATCCAGTTCCAGGTCGCGCAGGCGGCGACGGAGACGGAGGCGGCGCGGCTGATGGTCTACAACGCCGCCCGTCTCAAGGAAGCAGGCGAGGACATCGCCGTCGCCGGCGCGATGGCCAAGCTCCTCTCGTCGCAGGTCGCCGAGCGGACGACGTCGCTCGCGCTCGAGCTGTTCGGCGGCTACGGCTACACCAAGGACTACCCGGCGGAGAAGTTCTACCGTGACGCCAAGATCGGGACGATCTACGAGGGAACGTCGAACATGCAGCTGCAGACGATCGGGAAGGCGCTGCTGCGATGAAGCGAGCCATTAGCTCTTAGCCGTTAGGGTTGAGCGA
>JBJMNK010000116.1:0-70388 GCA_045804265.1 Gemmatimonadaceae bacterium
CCGTGTGGAGCCGGCCCGCCGTACTGCTGGAGCTGTGCTTAGAACTCGACGCCGAAAGCGATCGGGAAGTTCGCGATGTTCGCGCCATTCCAGCTGCCGTTGTTGATGTAACGGCCTTCGAGGTAGGCGACCCGTCCGCCCATCTTGAAGCGCATGCCGGCGCCGACGTTGTAGCCCATCGCGGTGTTGTTGTCCGACTGCGACGTGCCACCGAGATCAGCCGTCACCGAGGTACGGTGCAGGCCAAGCCCGCCGAGGACGTACGGCTTCACCGACGACGTCGACGCGAAGTTGTAGCCGATGTCGGCGACCGCACCGAGCTGGTTGCCCTTCGTCGACGCGCCACCACCCTGATCCTTGCTGCCGTAGAGGGTCGCACCGAGCTCACCACGAATGAACGCGGCCGAACCGTTGAGCTGCTTCGCGCCGGTGCCCTCGAGGTGATAGCCCGTGCCGACCGCATTGCCAAAGTCCGCCATCGGCAGGGCGACGCCAGCGCCGAGCGAGAACTTGACCGGCTGCGACGCCGAGCGGTGCTGCTGCGCCTGGCTGACAGCGGGGACAAAAGCAATCGCGGCAGCCGCGAAACCGACCAGTGCACGCTTCATCATGACGCGTTCTCCTTTGGGGGGTTCTCTATCGCGGACGCAGACCTTGCGGTCCGTCCACGGTAGAGACGGCTTGCCCCGGCAACGGGTAACGCCGGGATTTGTTCGGTCGGACCGCTCGCGCCCTGCGCCGGGCCCTAACGCTTCGGCGCTGCCGGCTGCTGTTGCGTTAGGCAGTGGAGCGTGCCGAACCCCCACACGAGATCGACCGCGTGGATCCCGACCACGTTGCGGTCGGGCATCAGCGTCGCGAGGGCGTTGAGCGCGACGCGGTCGTTCGGATCGTTGAACGTCGGCACGATCGCGACGCCGTTGGCGATGTAGAAGTTCGCGTAGCTCGCGGGCAGTCGCTCGCCGTTCATCACCACCGGGCGCGGATACGGAATCTTCACGACCCGCAGCCCGCGGCCCGCTGCCAGCTCGAGGCGGCGCAGATTGTCCCGCGATCGAGCATGGTTCTCGTCGGCGGGATCTTCCTCGTACGCGAGCACGACGACGTCGGGGGCGACGAAGCGCGCGATGTCGTCGACATGGCCGTGCGTGTCGTCGCCGAGGCAGCCTTCACCGAGCCAGATCGTCTCGCGGATGCCGAGGTACTCGCGAAAGACACGCTCATAGCCTTCGCGCGACAGCCCCGGGTTTCGCGCCTGCACGTCCGAGAGCAGGCACTCCTCGGTGACGAGCATGATCCCTTCGCCATTCGTCTCGATCGCGCCGCCTTCGAGCACGACGCGCTCGCCGGTGTCCGGACGCACCGGCTCGACACGCGGCAGCGCAGCGAGCCGCTCGACGGCGCGCCCGACGTCGGCGTCGAGCCGGTAATTGTCGTACTTCGCCCAGGCGTTGAATCGCCAGTTCACCAGCGCGACCCCGCCATCGGCGGTGACGACACCCGTCGGCGCCGAGTCGCGCAGCCAGACGCGATCGTTAGGCACGAGGTGCAGCCCGACGCGCGCGAGGTCCACGCCGTGCGCCACCAGGTTGCTTCGCGCGGCTTCACGCACCTCGGCGCTGTGGCAGAGGATCTCGATGCGCTCGTACGCGTGCAGCACGCGCACGATCTCGGCGTAGACCCATGGAATCGGCCCGAGCTTTCCCGGCCAGTCGGGCTCGTGATGGGGCCACGCAATCCAGGTCGCATCGTGGCGCGACCACTCGGCGGGCATGCGCCCGCCGAGAGTGGGCACGCGCGCCGGCACCGGATCGTTCGCGGCGACGTCGTGACGAGCGGTCATCGCGCCGTCAGGCAGCGCCGAGGTAGCGGCTCAGGATCGGCGCGTAGGCGTCGACGCGCCGGTCGCGGAGGAATGGCCAGTTGCGACGGATCGTCTCCATCAGCTTCGGATCGAGCGTCGCGGTCAGGATTGCCTCCTCGGTCCCCGCCTCGGCGATCAGCCGGCCGAACGGGTCGCTGATGAACGAGTGACCGAAGAAGGTGATGCCGTTCGTGTTCGGCTCGTCCTCGTGGCCGATGCGATTCGGCGAGGCGACGAAGATTCCATTCGCAATCGCGTGCGACCGCTGCATCGTCCGCCACGCTTCCACCTGCGCGTCGCCCCACTCTGCCTTCTCGGCTGGGTGCCATCCGATCGCGGTCGGATAGAACAGCACGTCAGCCCCGAGCAGGCTGGTGATGCGCGCGGCCTCGGGGTACCACTGGTCCCAGCAGATGAGGACCCCGACGTTGGCGTAGCGCGTCTTCCAGACGTGGAAGCCGCTGGCCTGCTTCGCCAGCCGTCCGATCTGGTCGGCGCGGTCGTCGTGCGTGCCGTGAACGTTAGGCACGGCGTCGCCGGGGGTGAAGTAGTACTTCTCGTTGAAGAGCGGGTCGTCGGGGATGTGCATCTTGCGATACACGCCCAGCAGCGAGCCATCGGCGTCGATGATCGCCGCCGAGTTGCGGTAGACGCCGGCCGCCTGACGCTCGAACAGCGGCACGATGATCACGACCGCGAGCTCCTTCGCGATCTTCTGCATGGCGGTCGTGGTCGGACCGGGAATCGGCTCGGCGTAGTCGAAGCGCTCGCACTGCTGCGACTTGCAGAAGTACGGCGCGTTGAAGAGCTCCTTGAGGCAGATGATCTTCGCGCCACGGGCGGCGGCCTCGCGCACCTGCGCGACGCCACGCTCCACGTTCGCCGCGACGTCATTCGTCGCCGCGTCCTGGATGATGCCGATGGTGAACGGGGAGGTTGTCATGAAAACAAAGCTATTAGCCTTTAGCCGTCAGCGGAAAGCCACCGCGGTGCGTCACCGCGGTGGCTTTCACGCAACTTTGCCGCCGTCTCTCGACGCTGACAGTTAAAGGCTAACGGCCGGTTTTCTGTTTCACCGCGCTGTCCTTTGGCGCGAGCGCATCGACCGCGGCCGCGAGGTCGGTGTAGGACTTGGGCAAGAGCTCCTTGAAGGGCTGCGCAGCGTAGGTGACGCGCCCATCCGGCCCGACCACGAAGAGGCTGCGGTCGTCGAGCTTGTACTGCTCGTTGTGCGCGCCGTAGCGACGACCGATGTCACCGGTGGGGTCGCTGGCGAAGAGCATCGGGAACTGTTCGTCGCGGGCCCAGCTGGCGAGCGCGGTGTCGGGGTCGACACTGATGCCGATCACGGTGACGTGACGGCCGTTGTTGAAGAGCGTGGCGTACTGATCACGGTACGCCTCCATTTGAATCGTTCAGCCCTTTGTCCGCGCCTTGTAGAAGAACGCGATCACCACCGTCTGTCCACGGTAGTCGGAGAGTCGAACGGGCGAGGCGAGCAGTCCATACCGCGTCGCACCACGAAGCTCGAAGTCGGGCGCGATGGTGCCCACCGTTATGACGGGAGCAGGCGCCGCCGGCGCGGCGGCCTGTGTCGGCTGTTGCGCATGCCCCGATCGCGCGGCGAGCAGGAGCGCGGCGGCGACGGCGGACGCCGCAAGACGATGAGAGATGATGGCCATTGATCCCGAGGTGAGGGTTGTCGAACACCGGATGATGTACGGCAAGCACCACGCGCGAAAGGGTCCGGAGGTCGCGATCCGCAGCTTCGAAGATAGGCGGCTAAGCGGGCTCGTCTGCGTCGCGGGACATCTTGAGTTACTGCTGAGGACGACACCCGCCGTTAAGGCCGGAAATAGCCGCACAACTTGCGGCATTGGCCCTGCCTTTACATGGCCCGTCGGCCGGGCTGTTCCGGCCCGGATCCAATCGAGGAGGGCTTCGATCATGCGTTCGATCATCAAATACATCGCGATTCCTGCCGTCGTTCTCGCCGCGGCCTGCCAGAGCAAGGACGAGGCGAAGCTGGATGATTCGCTGAGCAAGGACCTCGCGCTCGCGTCACAGGTCCAGCCGTATCCGCAGCAGCAGTTCGTGTCGCCGCAGGAGATGGGATACAACGGCTACGGCCAGCCGCAGCAATATCAGGTCGCGCAGCGTGGTGGCTACTACCAGACCGCTCCCGTCTACTCGGCGCCGGCCCCGGTTCGCCGGACCTCGAGCGCGAGCCGGTCGAGCGGGACGACCGTCGCACGCCAGCCGGTCCGCAACACCAAGCGCGACGCCGTCATCGGTGCCGTCGGTGGAGCAGCGGTCGGCGCAGTGACGAGCCGTGACAAGGTGAAAGGCGCGATCATCGGCGCCGCGGCCGGCGGAATCCTTGGTGGGATCATCGGCCACACGGTCGACACGCACTGATCTCGGCGCCGTGGGAGGCTATGACACGGCGACGAGAGATGAGAGATACCGCGATCGAGAGATGAGCGACGAGAGAGGGGCGATCCTCCTCCGATCACTCCGTTGAAATGACCGATCGTTGTAGAAATTCATGACAGCGCGGGACGAAACGCCGCGGTGGCTCGGGGGTCGAGCCACCGCGGCGTTTCGGCGTTCGGGCGCGGCGGCGCGCCGCCGGCGGAAGGGTGACGAAGAGCGGGGTGGGGGAGTCTGATATCGGACCCTCGTGCCCCCGGAATCCATCATGTCGCCGACGAGCGAAGCGCAGCTAAATCTCATCATCGAAAAGCTCGTGAAGGACGTGGAGCTGTCGGTGCATGCGATGTATCGCGGCGACGTCAGGCAGAACACCGCCAAGGTTCGCACCGATACGCACCGCCGCGCGGCGTACGAGGCACTGCGCCCGCTGATCGGCGAGGGAAGTGCGCCGGCAGGCGCCCCGCCCGCACTGCCTAACGGCGGCGGGCTGACGGCTGCCGAAGCGACCGCGATCATGCGCTGCGTCTCGGCCTGGCTGCCGATGGGCGCGCCGAGTGCCGCCGCACCCGACTCCCGCTGCGTTGCGGCGGCGCGCGAGCTGTTCCCGACCTGGGGTGAGCGCGAGCTGGCGCGTCAGGCAGTCAAGCGCGTGCACGGATGATCGGATGATCGAGCCACCGACGAAACCAACGCAGACGTCGCCTGACGCGCTGACGATGCATGCCGGGATAGCCGGCGTGTGCTCGGCGTGCGGCTCGAGGGTGAGCGACCCGATGCATCCATGCCCGAAGTGCGGGGCGGCCGTGTCCGGAGGCGGTTCACCCGTCGCGCAGAACGAACGGATGCGCGTGCGGTTGCAGGAGTCGGTCGGCGACAGCTACAAGCTGCTCGAGCTGCTCGGGCGCGGCGGGATGGGCATCGTCTTCCGTGCGCGCGAAGTCGCACTCGATCGCGATGTCGCACTCAAGGTGCTCGCGCTCGACCCGATCCTCGCACCGGACGCATACACGCGCTTCGAGCGTGAGGCGAAGATGGCGGCGCGGCTCGACCATCCGCACATCGTGCCGATCTTCGCCGTCGGGCAGCGGCAGAACGTTGCGTTCTACACGATGCGGCTCGTCCGCGGTGGAAGCCTCGAGGACCTGATCGGCGCGGGGAAGCAGATCTCGCTCGATCATGTCGTGAAGCTGCTCAAGGAAGTCGCGGCCGCGCTCGATCATGCACACCGGCAGGGAATCGTCCATCGCGACATCAAGCCGGCGAACGTGCTCCTCAGCGAGAGCGGGCACGCGATGGTTGCCGACTTCGGAATCGCCAAGGCGCTGAGCAACACCGATAACGGGGCGACGGGCACAGGCATCATCGGGTCGCCGGGGTACATGTCACCCGAGCAGTGGCGAGGCGCGGACATCGATGGGCGCGCCGACCAGTACTCGTTAGGCATCGTCGCCTACGAGATGCTCACCGGGCGCCGCCCGTTCGAGACGCCGCAGGTGCAGGACCTGCTTCGGATGCACTTGTCGGCCGAGATGCCGCCGCTGTCGCACTCGCGTCCGGGACTTCCCGAGGGGGTGGATGAAGCGCTCCGTCGCGCGCTCTCGAAGGATCCTGCCCAGCGCTTTTCGACGGTCACGGCGTTCGTCGATGCGCTCGCCGGGCTGCGTCCGGCGAGCGTGGGCGCAACCCAGCGCGGCCCGCGCTACGACAAGCGGTCAGCCGCAGCGGCGCCGAAGCGCAGCCTCGTCGGCGCACTCGTGCCGATCGCGCTGATCGCGGCGGTGGGAGCGGCGTTCGTGTTCCCGCAGACGAGGGACCCGATCATGCTGGCGCTGCAGCCGGCGATCGTGTCGGTCGAGGGGATGGCGGGTGTTCGCGATGCGGGCCCGGTGACGCCGGATTCGGTCGCCGCCCGCGACAGCATCGCGCTCGCCGCGCAGCTCGCGCAGCACGACAGCCTCGCCAGCGCCGCCGGCGTGACGACAGCCGCGGTGATGGGAGGCGATACGCTGGCCCTTCGCGACTCGGCCGGCCGCGGCACATTGGCGCCGGCGCCGATCGGCCTCGACACCTCGCTCGTTGCGATGGCCGCAACGCGAACTGCGCCGCGCATGCAGTACGGCTGGCTGCGGATCGTGATCAACGGCGGAACGGCGCCGGCGAAGATCGACGGCGTACGCCAAGGCTCGACTCCGATCATGCGCCGCGTCGAGGAAGGCGAGCACCTCGTTACAGTCGAAGGCGCGGGCGATTCGTTCCTTCCGTCGCAGATCACGGTCACCGTCTCCGCGGGCGACACGGCGACTGCGGTGTTCGCGACACCGGACGCGATGCGACGCGCGAAGAGCGCACGTGGCGCGATCGACAGTACTGCACCGGTGCCGGCTTCGTCGCCCGGTGCGGCGGCGGCCGGGACGCCCGTGAGCGCGCCCGTGGACAGCGCCGCGCACCCCCCGCGCTGACGCATCCTCTCGCGGCGGTTCAGCAGAGGGCACGCTTCTGGCGCTTGCGTCCATCGAGCAGCCACCTGGTGAACCTCTCAGGAACCGAATGTCGAACGACGAGCAGTCATCTTTCCCCGACCTCCCAGCGGGCGGGGCTTCGATGCCCGGCAACGCCGAGCGGCGAAGCGCACGCCATGTCGCGAATCGCGCCTACATGGCGATCAAGGCGCAGCGCGCCGCCGATCGCACTCGCGTCGAGGACATCGCCGAGTCGCTGAACGAGTTCGCATCGTCGACGCCGTTCCTGATCTTTCACGCAATCTGGTTCCTCATCTGGCTGCCCTGGAACATCGGCGCGTTTCGACCGATCGGGCTCGAGCCGTTCGATCCGTATCCGTTCGGTCTTCTCACGATGATCGTCTCGCTCGAGGCGATCTTCCTTTCGATCTTCGTCCTGCTCGCGCAGAAGCGGGAAGCAGCGATCGCCGAGCTGCGCGAGGAGCTCTCGCTGCAGGTTGGGCTCTGGACGGAACAGGAAGTGACGAAGACGCTGCAGCTGGTGACGGGCCTCTATCGCCGACTCGGACATCCGCTCGCCGAGGACGTGGAGCTGCGGCAGATGCTTGGCCCACTCGACGTCCACGGAATCGAGGCGAGACTGCTCGCCGAAATCGACTCGTCGAGCAGGAGTCGCTCTAGCTCCGGCCCGTCGATCTCGAAGCCGGAGCGCGCGAAAGCCGAGACGAGGCCGTCGCCTGACGCTGCGCCTGCGGCTGCGTCGCCGATCCCGCCGGCGAACTTGCCACCGCTGTGACGAGCTGCAGCGCGGCGGGCACGCACTCGACGCGGAGCTCGGGGCTGCGTGCGTCATGCAGCTCGCCGTCCACCTGGAAGCGAGGAGCGGTGACGAAGCGCAAGGTGAACGTGGCGCGCCTAACGGTCTTCACCGCGTCCACCGATAGGTGACGTCCGGCCATCACCGAGTGGAAGACGAGCAGGCGTCGCAGTACCGGCACGTCCTCGACGGTGACGAGGTCGATCATCCCGTCATCGGGACGCGCACCCGGCGCGATCGGGAGCCCGCCGCCATAGCGAAAGCCATTGGCAGCAACCGCGAGCAGCAGGGGGCGAGGCCCGTTGCCGTCGCCGGGGTCGAACTCGACCGCGCGATAGCGGAAGATCTGCTGCAGTGCCGCCAGCCGATATCGCAACGCACCGCGAACGACACGCTCGATCCCGCTCAACTTCTGCAGCGCCTCGAGGACGCCGACATCGAAGCCGAAGCCGGCGACGTTGAGGGCGTGGCGCCCGTCGACGCGGAGCGTGTCGACCGCACGCACGGGCCCCTCGACCGCAAGGCGCGCGAGCGTGACCCACGCGCGCGACGTCCCGCCGATCGAGGCGACGAAGTCGTTGCCGGTGCCGCCCGCGAGGAGAAGGACGCGGCAGCTCGCGCCGGCGCCGGCGTCGACGATCGCGCCGGTCGCCTTGCTCCACGTCCCGTCGCCGCCGAGGATCGCGATCGTGTCCGCGCCGGCATCGAGTGCGCGCCTGACGCTGCGCACCTCGTCGCCGGGCGCGGTCGTGAGGATCGTCTCGCGGGCACCGACACCGTCGAAGGCGCGCCTAACGGTGGGAAGGAGGCGCGCCGCGAGGCCGCCACCGGCGGCGGGATTGGCGATGAGATAAATCGAGCGAGGCACGCGGTGACGTAACGCGGCGCGCTCGAGCGGGGCAAGAGGGACGACGTTCCTGTGCCGTAGATCACGTGCAGTGCCCGCGGATACACCGCGGGCAACAGGAGGCGCGAGAACGACGAGGCGCTGCTACTTCGCCTGGTACTTCGCGGCGAGCTTGCGAACGGTGGTCACGTTGCGAAAGGTCGCGGGTGAAGCGAGGAGTTTCTCGAGGCGGGCACCGGAGAATTTCGAGTCGCTGGTTCGCGTACGGCAGAGCCAGAAGACTTCGCGGCCGACGATGCGGAAGTCGTCGATCTCGCTCACGTGCGCTTGCAGCTTCGTGAGCGCCGCTGATGAGGGAGCGGACTTCACGAAGCCGACCGAGAGCGTGTGGCCATCATCGAGTGGATCGGTGGCACCGAACGGTTGCTGCGCGACGACCGCGGCGAGCTCCGTCGGCGCGCGAAGAAAGGTTGCGACCTCGTAGCCCAGCTTCTTCGCGAGCTGGTGCTCGATCTCCTCTTCGAGCGACGTTGCACCGCCGGTGGGCGCGTCGAAGATCACGTTGCCGCTGGCGATGAACGTCTCGACGTTCGCGAGGCGCAGCGACTCGAAGTGCGTGCGCAACGCGTCCATCTTCACGACGTGGCCGCCGACGTTGATCGCGCGAAGAAAGGCGATGTAGCGTGTCAGCCCCGCGGCGGACTTTCTCGGGCTCATGGCGATCGTGGCTCGGCGGTGATGGTGCGCGGAGCGTCAGGCAGCGCCGCGCGCGGCGTGGCTCTCGATCGCGACATCGAACGCCTCGACGAGCCCCGCATCGTCGACGTGACCAACGGTGCGGCGGGCGATCGTGAGCACGCTGGCGTCGGCGTTGGCCATCGCGACCGGATGGCCGACGGCACGGAGCGCGGCGAGGTCGTTGTTCCCGTCGCCGACGAACATGACGTCCTCGAGCGGGACGTCGTATTGCGCGGCGATCGATCGTACGGCCCGCGCCTTGTCGACGCCGGGTGCCGTCATGTTCACGAAGCAGGTATCGGGCATCACCGGCGACGTCGACGCCGAGCGCTCGAGCGCGCCCGTCTCGTCGGCGAGCGCTGCGTCCTCCTCGTCGAGCGCGACGAGCCACTGGGCGCGGACGATCGTTCCTTCGAGCGACTCGAACGGACGCGGCTCGAAGGGAACGCCGAGCAGGCGCGCGTGCTCGCGCGCACGCGGCGCCGTACTCTCGACCGCGTACGCGGAATCGGTGTAGAGCTCGAGGATCCGGCCGATGCTGCGCGCACGCTCGATGAGCGCACCAACCGACGCGCGTGGCAGTGGCGTGGAAAGCGATTGCGCGGTGGCGAGGTGGAGGACGCTCGCGCCATTCTGGAAGACGTGCCAGCCGTCGGCGTCGAGGCGTCGCGCGTAGCCGAGCGTGTCGCCAAAGGCGGGCCGGCCGGTACAGATCGCGAGGTGGATCTTCGCCGCACGGACGCGCTTCGCTCCTTCCCAGACGGCGGGGAGGACCGTACCTGACGAGCCGACGAGCGTCCCATCGACGTCGGTGAACACGAGCTTGATCATGCCCACAGTCTAACGGCTGTCGGCGTGATCACCCACCGGTGGTCGAGGGGCCCGCCGCCATCAATGCTGTCACGGCGCAGGGCCAGCGCGGCGGACAGCGGTGACCCGGAGCGGGCGTCGGACGTCACCTGCATAGACGGGGCGCGAGCCCCTCGCGGGTCGCGCCGGCAGGGAGCCGGGCGACGCGCGGGGAGAGCGTCGCACCTCCTTTCCAGTCAGCACCGCTTGTCGAAACGTTTGCAGCTCGGGCTCGCCGCCCGCAGCGTCCGCTTGTTCGCCGCGCCTAACGCGCGCCGCATCAGCCTCACGCTCCTCCTCTCGCTGGCCGTCGCGGTCGCCTCCGCATACGAGCCGCTCCTCCTCAAGCGCGTCGTCGACCGGCTCGGCGTCGCCACCGCGCTGGGTGCCAGCGGGGTTGCATCGCGTCATGCGCTCGTCGCGGTGGTGATGCTCTTCGCCGCCGTGCTGACCGGCCGCATCCTCGGCGCAGCCTGGGTGAGCACGTCGGCGTGCGCGGTGCGGCTGAACATGGAGTACCAGGTTCGCCAGCGGGTCGCGGCGAAGCTCAGCGTCCTGTCATCGAAGACGCATGGCGAGATCGGGACCGGCGGGCTCCGCTACGCGATCGACGAGAGTGCGCCGCAGAGCGCGCGTGCATTCAGCGACATCGTCTTCCGGCTCTTTCCGACGATCGCTTACGTCGCGGTGGCCGCGTGGGGGATGACGCATCTCGACGGCGCGATCAGCGCCGCGGTGCTGCTGCTCGCGCCGATTCCGGCACTCGTCGCGCTCGTTGCCAAGCGCGCGCAGACGCGGCGCGACCGCATGCTGCACGGGTTCTGGATGCGCCTCTGGGGGCGCTACACCGAGATGCTCAACGGGATGGGCACGGTGCGCGCGTTCGGGATGGAGCGCGTCGAGGAACGGCAGCTGATGCGCCGGATGCGCTGGGCGTTCGCCAGCATCCAGCGCGGGGTCCATGTCGATGCGCGCGTGACGGTCGCCGCCGGACTGGCCGAGCTCGCGGCGCGCGTGGTCGTCCTGACGTTAGGCGGGTTCCTCGTCGTGCGGGGCGAGCTCACCGTCGGCTCGCTGCTCGCGTTCCTCGGCTACGTCGGCGGCGTCTTCGCGCCGATCCAGCAGATGGTCGACCTGTACCCGACGGCGCGCAAGGCGGGCGTCGCGCTCGAATCGGTGTTCACCGTGCTCGACGCGGAAGAGGAAGCGCCCGACGTGCCCGAGGCGATGCCGTGCGCACCGATCCGCGGCAAGGTTACGTTCGAGGGTGTCAGCTTCGGGTATCGCGAGCATCAGCGCGCGCTCGACCAGTTCGACGTCGTCGTGAACGCCGGCGAGACGGTCGCGCTGGTCGGTCCGTCGGGAAGCGGGAAGTCGACGGTGTTCCGGATGCTGCAACGCGTGCACAACCCGACCAGCGGCCGGGTGCTGATCGACGGGGCCGACCTGCGGACGCTCGAGATCGCGACGGTGCGGCAGCAGTTCGGCGTCGTCCCGCAGGACGTGGTCCTGTTCAACGACTCGATCGCGGCGAACATCTCGTACGGGCGCCCGACCGCGAAGCGCGGCGAGGTGATGGCGGCGGCGATGGCCGCGAACGCGCACGAGTTCATCATGCGGCTGCCTAACGGCTACGACACGCGCGTCGGCGAGGGCGGACGCGGGCTGTCGGGGGGCCAGCGGCAACGCATCGCGATCGCCCGCGCGTTCCTGGTCAACCCGGCGGTGCTGCTGTTCGACGAAGCGACCGCGGCACTCGACACCGAGAGCGAAGAGGCGGTGCAGCAGGCGCTGCGTGCCTTCCGCCGCGGGCGGACGACGTTCATCATCGCGCACCGCCTGAACACGGTGCGCGATGCCGACCGCATCCTCGTGGTGAGCGACGGCCGCATCGTCGGCGACGGAACACACGACGCGCTCGTCGCGAGCTGCCCAGCGTATGCACGACTGGTACGGCACCAGCTCGGCGAAGCGCCCGAACCCCCTGCGGACGAGGCGACAGCGCCGCAGGCACCCGGCCTGCCGATCATGGACGTCGTCGCCGAGCGCGCCGCCTAGCGGCGAGGGGAACCGAGGGGAGCTGCGACGACGACGCGGGCACGACCGTTGCCTCTCGTTCGGGAGTCAACCGTCGTGGCAGGTCATCTCCTCCGGAGCTAGGCAACGTGATCATCACCATCATCGTCGGCATCATCGCTGGCTTTCTCGCCGGAAAGCTGATGAAGGGCTCGGGCTACGGTATCCTGATGGACCTGTTGCTCGGGTTGGTCGGAGGGCTGATTGGCGGGTGGGTCCTGCGTGCCGTTGGCGTCGGGGTGTCCGGCGGCATCATCTGGTCGATCGTCGTCGCGACGCTTGGCGCAGTGATCCTCGTCTGGCTGGTTCGCCTGATCACCGGGAATCGCGCCCGCGTCTGACGCTGAATGAATCGATAGCGAAGTCGAACGCCCGCCTGCGATTGGTTCGCAGGCGGGCGTTCGATATTCCAGGGCGGTGCGCGGCGCTGTCTACCGTGCGCGGTGCGGTCGCGCCCGGAGGAGGACCTCCGACGCGATGCCAACCAGGATGACGCCGGCCATCAGCGCGAGCGGAGTCTTGCCAGTCATGCGATACGCACCCGACGTCACCAGCAGGGCGGTCGCGGCGGCGGGCGGGTGGTAGGCACGCAGCTGCGGCTGCACGAGGACCATCATCGCGAGCGCGCTTGCGCTCGCCCACACCCGCGGCATCGACATCGTCGCGGCGGCGAGCAGCGATGGCGCGCTGGTCGCGTTGAGAAGCAGGAGCGCGAGATAGGCGCACCCGATCGCGACCAGGTGCCCGACGACGATCGAGCGGAAGCGGCTCGTCTCGTGCCCCGGATTGCTGGCGACGATGAGGATGGTCGGACCGAGGCCGGCGAAGAGCCACGGCTGGTGCAGCCAGAAGCCGATTGCGCCGACGACGATGATGAGCGCGGCGCAGACGCCGGGTGCCCAGGCCATCTCGATCAGGTGGGCCGCTGAGCGTCCGCGAAGCATGTCGGTGAAGCTCGACAGCTTGATGGGGGTGCCGGTGGTCCGCACCGCCGCAGGAGTCGGGTAGTTCGACATGGCATCAGGGGGTTGGGGAGGCATGGGGCGGCGCGATCCGAGCGCGACTCGCCCATGTATGCCGACTCGCTGCCTCGGCTCGAGTCACGCCGGAAATCTCCGGTTTATGTGAGCCCCGTCACTGCAATCTGATGCGGCCTCGGCGGCGTAACTCGCCCGTAAGGCATCCGGCGACTGCGTCGGGGTCATTCGGGTCGTAGTCGTGACGATACGCTGACATCGGCACACGGTCTGCCCATAGAAGGAATTGGTGCGCGTGGTGGACATGAGCGATCGCTCTCCCGCGCACCCGAAAAACCACAGGAGAAAAAGCACCATGAAACGACATCTCTCGAATTCGATCGTCTGCGGCCTCGCGGCCGTGGTCACCCTGGGTCTCGCAGCGACTGCGAACGCCCAGAGTACCGATTCAACGAGAAGCACGACGTCCACGCGAAGCACCGCGACCAGCCGTTCGCGCGTGACGTCGTCGCGGCGGATCCCGGTCCGCAAGGATGCGGCGAACAACAACACGACATCGAGCGAGTCGGCCGGTGCGGTGGCACCGACGCCTAACGCTGACTCGCTGGCGGCGGCGCAGCGGCAGGACTCGATCGCCAACGCCGAGCGGATGCGTCAGGACTCGATCGCGAACGCCGACCGGATGCGACAGGACTCGATCGCGGCAGTGCAGCGTGCGCGGCAGGACTCGATCGCGAACGCGGAGCGGATGCGCCAGGATTCGATCGCGCGCGCCGACTCGATCGCGCGGTGGAACCTCGCGCACATGCGTCGCGCCGGCACGGGCCTGTACTTCCAGGTCGCGGGCGGCCCGAGCTACCCGAAGAGTGACTTCGACAACGCGTTCGATCGCGGCTTCAACGTGACCGGGTCGGTCGGCTACCACCCGATGACGTCACCCGTCGGTATTCGCTTCGATGTCGGCTACGATCGTTTCAACCCGACGACCTCGATCACCGGCACGAGTGACAAGCTGGCGCTCTGGTCCGGTCTAGCCGACGTGACGCTTCGCATCCCGAAGATGTGGGCGGTCTCGCCGTACCTCCTCGGCGGCGGCGGTGTCGCGCACTTCTCGGCGTACAACGGTGGGAACACGATGACGAAGGGCCAGTGGAACGCGGGCGGCGGCATCGGGTTCGGGCTCGGCAACGTGAAGCTGTTCGTCGAGTCGCGCTACATGCACGTCGCGACGCCGAACACGGCGACGAGCTACGTCCCGATCGTCCTCGGCATCTCGCTCTGATGCAGCACGGTTTGCGCACGGCGTTGGCCGCGCTCCTGGTGGTCGCCGGAACACCGGCGATCGCCTCGGCGCAGCGCCACGCCGCGCGCACGCCGCGCGCCGAGCGCGCGCGGCAGGTAAGGCTCGAACGCGGACCGGACACCGCGTACACGATCGAAAGCGCGCCCGAGCCCGACACGCTGCCGACTTTCCGTTCGCGCAGCGACAGCCTGATGTCGGCGCGAACGCTGCGCGCAGCGGTGCGCGATCGGGCGTTGCGGCTGGTGGTGTCGATCGACCAGAAGCAGCTCTGGGTGATCGAAGGGTCGGATACGCTGCACACCGCGGCGGTCAACGTCGGGATGGGGCGGTTGCTCGAGTTCGGCGGGCGGCGCTGGACGTTCGCGACGCCGCGCGGCGTGCGGTCGATCATCGCCAAGTCGGCGGCGCCGAAGTGGCACCCGCCGGACTGGGCGTACGCGGAAGTCGCGCGCGAGTACGATCTCAAACTCGCGCATCTTCCGGCGAAGGGCTCGGTGACGCTGCGCGACGGCCGCAAGCTGCTCGTGCGCGACAGCCTCGTCGGGATCATGATGCCGGACGGCTTCGCGCCGCTGCCGGTGGACGAGCACATCGTATTCGACTCGACGCTGTTCGTCCCGCCGTTAGGCACCGCCAACCGCGAGATCGATGGCGAGCTGGGGAACTACCGGCTCGACATGGGCAACGGGTACCTGTTGCATGGAACGTCGAGCGGATCGACGCGGCGTGCGGCGACGACGCACGGCTGCGTGCGCCTCGGCGATGACGACCTGCAGTGGCTGTACGACTTCGTTCCCGTCGGGACGAAAGTCTACATCTACTAGAGCAGTCGGGGCGCAGTCGCGCCTGCGCCCCACGCTGACGCCGCGCGTGACATGTCACACAACATCGCACCGGACTCGGCGCGGCCACATCGCGCCACGCGCGCAATCACGTCACCGTTAGGCGCCCAGTCGTGCGCGGTCCACGGTACGGGCACGGCGTCTGCCTTGCCATCTGTTTACCGCGCGTGGCGGCCACCATCGGTCCGCGACACCGGCGCGCAGCAACCACAGGAGCAGGAGGTAGCAGCATGAGACGCCCATCGGCGATGACGATCGTCTGCGGCATTACGGCCGCGATCACACTCGGAATGGCGAGCACCGCGCGTGCGCAATCGGGCTCGACGAGCTCGACGTCCAGCACAAGCGCTGACACGACCCACCGCGGGACGCGCGTGCGCAGCTCGACGAGGAAGGGGAAGTCGTCGAGCGGGTCGACCGCACGGAGATCATCACGCAGCTCTTCGGCGAGCGGGTCGAGCAGCTCGACGCGGCGAACGGGGTCGGCGCGTCGATCCTCGTCGAGCCGCACGTCGCCGCGTGACACGAGCATGAGCGGGAGCCGGAACGGGATGAGCGGCGGGAACAGCGGGTTGGTGAACGGCACGTCAAATGGCTCGATCGGGACGACCGGAGCGGGGAACGCGAACGGCTCCTACAATGGCTCGTACAACGGGTCGGCGGGCTACAACAATGGAGCGGTGAACGGCGCCAACGGCAGCCAGTATCCGTGCAACTACGGCCTGTCGAATGGCGGCGTGAATGGCACGATGAATGGCACGATGAATGGCACGATGAATGGCACGATGAATGGCACGATGAACGGTACGACCAACGGCACGATTAATGGCACGGCGAATAGCTCGATGAATGGAACCGCGCCCGGCACGAACAACGGTTCAGTGAACGGCACGTCTAGCGCGACCACGAATGGGGGCGTTGCAGGAAACGCGTATCCGCAAGGGAATAACGCCGGCACGAACGGCACCAATACCGCCAGCACGTATCCGGGTACCAGCGTCGCGGCGAACGGCGGCACGACGGGCGGCACGAGCAACAACGGCACGAACGTCGGCGTCAGCGGCGGCGTCAACAGCGGGATGAACAGCGGCGTGAACAACGGGACCACTGGCGGCGTGAACAACGGAACGAACGCTGGCGTCTACAACGGCACGAATGGTGGCGTGAACAACGGGACGGGAACAAACAGCGTGAACTGCACGCCTAACGGTTCGAACAGCGGCTACCAGGGTACGAACCAGGGGAACGGTCAGGGCACGAACACCAATGGCTATCCCGGCACGGCGCCGCGCAATGGCACGAACGGGACGAACGGGACCAATGGTACGAACGGCACTCGCCAGCCGAATGGATCGGGCAGCGGGTCGACCGGAAGCTCCACCGGCACCACCGGTAACACCGGCGTCGGCACCGGTACCGGGACTGGCACCGGCAGTGGGAGCACCGGCACCGGCGGGCGGCCGCCGCGGTAGATCGCACTCGGCGATGGGCCGCACGAACGACGAACAAGCCGATCGGGCCGCTCACGCCTGACGACGAGAAGGAAGTGAACGGGAGGCACAGAGGGCACAGAGGAGTTCGATCAAAACCCTCTGTGCCCTCTGTGCCTCCTGTGGTTGTGTCGTTGCAGTTCGATCTGCTTCGGTCGTCGCCGCTGCTTCACGGCGTTCGGTTGCGTGATACCAGGCTGACCAGCCGATCGCCCTTGGTCGCGCGACCAGCCGCAACCGCCCGACTCATGATCTGCTGACGGGGCGCTGCGCTCTGCCGCCATCCCGCGTGCCTCGCTGCCTAACGCTGTGGCGCCGGCGCGACCGGCAGCTGCTTCTCCAGCGTGACGTCGAGGGAACGAAGAAACGACTCGACCGCGCTCGTGTACCCGGGATCGAGGCCAAGGCGGGCGTCGGCGTCGGCGTGGGATAGATCCTCGCGCAGCACCGACACGCGAACGCCGAGCGAGTCACCCTTCGCCGCAAATCGATCCGCCCGGTTACAACTCGCAGGGCGCCGGATCGAGCAGACGAGCAGGATCGGCCGCGCCGCGCCGGTCAGCGCGGCGATCGGCGACACGGAACGCCAGTACGCAGTGTCGCGCCCAAACGCACGATCGTACAAACGCACGTGCGGCGCGCGCATGATCTCCGGAATATCGAGCGCGCCACTCTCGATCGAGACGACTCCGAGCCATGGGATGATCGGCAGCTCGCGCGTCAGCGACGGCGATGTCGCCAGCAGCGTGACCAGGTGCGCGCCCGCGGAGTGCCCCATGAGGATGAATCTGGCCGCGCTTCCACCCCACTCGGTGACGCGCTGCTGCGCGACAGCGATCGCGCGCGCGACGTCCTTCGCCTGCTCGAGCGGGTCGGCCTCGGGCAGCATGCGATAGTTCGTCGAGATCACGATGAAGCCGCGGGGCACCCAGCGCGCGACCTTGTTCCCGGTCACGCCGCGCGCTGACTTGTCGCCGTACGCCCACCCGCCGCCGTGCACCATGAAGATCACCGGCGCATCCTTCGCGTCAGGCGGCGCGTACACGTCGAAGCGCTGTCGGAGGTCAGGACCGAAGCGAACGTTGCGCACGATGCGCGGCGCGGCGGGCGCGGCCTGTCGCGACACAGCCTGTGGTTGCGCGGCCTGCAAGGAGTGGCCGAATGACGCGCGACACAGCCCGATGCTGACGAGCGCGATCGCGCCAAGGCGGACAGCGCCCGCGGCGCGCGATTGCAACGTTTCCACCCCGAAAAATTATCCAGTGCGACGAGGCGGCGCAGGTCGGCGCAGATCACCAATCATGCGCCGCTCTCGTCGATCGCGCCGAGCGCTGACCGCGCTCAGCGCTCGTCGGCGGTCGGCCCGTACATCTGGGGCACCTTCTCGTCGAGCAGCCGCAGGTAGAGGCCGAGCTGCGCGCGATGGTGCACGATGTGGTTGAGCACCATCGACCGCAGCATCTGGTAGCGCGGCGCGCTCATCATCGTTACGCCCGTCTTCTTCAGCGTCCACGGAACGTTGAAATCGTCGTCCGACGCCGCGGCGAGCGCGGCTCGTCCTGCCGTCGCGTTGCGGTCGAATTCCGCGAGCAGTGTCGCGGTTGTCTCGATGCTGTAGCCCGGGAACCGCGGACCGCTCGCGGGCATGATGTCGAGCTCAGTGCGCTGCATCATCATCGGCGCCCAGCCGGGGAGGCGAGCGACGAGCTGCGCGAGATGCGCCAGCGGAAACGACTTCGCGTGGGGCTTCCACTCGCCGCGGCCGTCAGGCACCCGCTCGAGCACGCGGCGCGTGCTCGGAATCTCGGCGTCGTATTCGGGGAGCAGCAGTTCAGCGATGCGCATGATCATCGACCTGGTGAATGGTGGCGCAGGAGCAGCAGCCACGCGGTGATCCTGCTTGGCGCGCACGGGAAGACGAAGCTACGACGCATGGAACTCCCGCGATAGCGAGGGTGCGGGCTGGCCGCGGAGGTGGATCGGGGATAAGCTGCGCCATGAAACGTCCTGCCCTGCTCATCATGACGCTGGCCGCGGCGGGCTGCGCCACGACGGTGCCGCGCTCGACGAGCGTGGCCGACGGTGCAGGCAGCAGTTCGGCGTCGATCCCCGCGCGATCGACCTACTGCAACCCACTCGATCTGGACTATCGCTTCGCGCTCGACACGCCGAGCCGCCGCGACGCGGCGGATCCGGTGATCGTGTTCTTCGACGACGAGTACTATCTCTTCGCGTCGAACAGCGGCGGGTACTGGCACTCGCGCGACATGCGCGAATGGGCGCTCGTAACTCCAGACGGTCTCCCACGCATAGACGATGTACCGGCGATCCTCGTCCGCGATCGACGCGTCTACTACACGGCGAGCGAGTCGATGGCGCTCTACACGAGCGACGCGCCAGGGACGGGATCGTGGCGCAAGGTGGCTGATCTCGCGAGCTATGCCGAGCCTGCGCTGTTCGCCGACGACGATGGGCGCGTGTACCTCTACTATCGCTCGGCCGCCGGCGACGCGATCTCGGCGGTGGAGCTCGATCCTCATGACGCGTTCAAGGTGCTCGGCGCGCCGCACGACGTCGTGCGTATGCGCGCGGCGGCGCGGCCATGGATGACGAAGCACGACGGGCAGTACCATCTCGAGCTGTCGGGCGGTGTTGCGACTGCCGGCGGTGCGCGGGAACGCGCCTTCGTTTCAAGCGCGCCAACGGGCTCGTTCGCCGAGCTCCCGGGCGCTCGCGTGGCGTCCGGGCGCGAGGATCTCCCTCCCGCGGGACGCTCGTCGACGTTCCGCGATCGCGGCGGCCATCTCTGGCGCGCGACGACGATGCCTCTGTCGGCAGGGCACGCCCCCGAGCGACGGTTAGGCATCCTCCCCGCCGGCTTCGACAGCAGCGGGACGCTGCGGGTAGACGCGTCGCACGAGGATTATCCGCGACTCCTGCCTGACGTCGCGGACGCGCAGCTCCATCATGGCCTGACGGGTTGGACGCTCCTGTCGGCGAGAAGGATCGCGACTGCATCCTCGAGCCTCGCGGACCATCTGCCTGCGCTCGCGTTCGATGAGGATGCGAGCACCTGGTGGAGCGCGGCGAGCGGTGGCGTCGGCGAGTGGCTCCGCGTGGACCTCGGATCGATCGTCCGGGTCACCGCCATCCAGATCAACTTCGCCGAGCAGGACACTCACACCCTCGGTCGTGACGACGACAGCTACCAGCAGTACATCGTCGAATCCTCGATCGACGGCAGTCGCTGGACGACGCGGCTCGACGAGAGCGCGGCGAAGCGCGACACCCCGCATCATTACGTGCAGCTCGACACGGCGCGGAACGCGCGCTACGTGAGGATCACCAACGTTCACGCGGCCTCGGGAGGGACGTTCGCCCTGCGCGGGCTGCGGATCTTCGGCGTCGGATCAGCGCTGCCGCAACGTCCATCATCAAGATGAAGAATCTCTGGAGCTCCACCGCCCGCGACGACTGGCAAGGCGCTCTGGGTCGCTACGCCGCCGTCGTCGCGGCGCAGGGGGTCGGCCCGCTTCCGGCGCTCGACTCATGGTATCGCGACAAGTTGCCGGGGCTGATCGGGGCGCGCCGGCGCCCGCACGTGACGCACCCCGAGCTGGTCCGGGTGACCGAGTGGAAGATGGCGCGCGGTGTATGGCGAGCGCGGAACCTGGCGCTGGTGCGGGGCAACGATCCGGGGCTCGTGGAAGAGACGAGCGCCGAAGCGTTAGGCGCTATCCCCGATGAGAGCGCGCCGATCTCGACGCTCGCCGAGCTGGCCGGCGTCGGGCCGGCGACGGCGTCGGCCGTCGTGGCGGCGGCCCGTCCGGATCTCTATCCGTTCTTCGACGAGCTGGTCGGGGCGCAGGTCCCAGGGCTCGGCAAGCTGGCCTTCTCGCTCGGCTACTACAAGCGCTATGCGGCGGCGCTGCGCGAGCGGGCGCGGGAGCTGGGCGAGGCGTGGACCCCCGTCATGGTCGAGCGCGCGTTATGGGCGAACGTCGGAGGAAAGAAGGGGGCGAAGTGAGGTGACGCGGACCCAATCGACGAGCACATCGCCCTGCCCGTTCCTGATGCGGTCGACCGTTTCCCGCGGAAGGCCGGGGTAGGGAAGTCGCACGCCGTTCGTCTTCAGCGGGTAGGCACCGCCTAACGCGAGGTTGAGGATGAGGAACTTCGGATTGTCGTAGGCCCAGCGCCCATAGTTCTCGATCATCGGACGTGTCGCCCGATAGACGAGCGTCTGGTCGATGCGGAAGGTGATGGTGTCGGGGCGCCAGTCCACGGTGTAGACGTGCCAGTGCGTGACGTCGTCGCCAGCGGGGAGATAGAGGCGATTGAAGAGCGGCGTGTCGCCCGAATAGCCCGGCCCGTGAAGCGCGACGCTCGCCCAGTCGGGCTCACCGACGTTCTCCATCACGTCGATCTCCCCGGTCGCCGGCCAGTCGCCGGCGCCGAGCAGCCAGAACGCCGGCCAGAAGCCACTACCCGCGGGCAGCTTCATTCGCGCCGAGGCGACGCCGTACGTGAAGTCGAAGTGATGGTGCGAGTCGAGGTGGGCCGAGACGAAGTCGTGGCGATTGCCGTCGGCCGAGACATACCCGGGCGCGTAGCGCGGCCGGATGACGAGCGCGCCGTTCGACGCGCCACGCGCCTCGGCGCCACGCGCGATGAACAGCGTCGGTGCGCTATCGACGTACGCCTGCTGCTCGTCGTTGTACGCGGCGCCGCGGACTTCGACGTTCCACTTCGTGCGGTCGAGCGCCGGGCCGGCGAAGTCGTCGAAGAAGACGACGTCGGACGGCGCAGGCGCGGATGCGGGGCGTCGGGTGCATCCCGCGGCGGCGATCACAACCAATGCAACGAATCCCGTTAGGCGCATCGAACCTCCTGACTGGGCTGTAAGCGATAAGCTATAAGCAGTCAGCGGATCGCGTCGCGGACCGCGTCACCGCAGGCCGGTTGCGCCGTCCGCTGACAGCTCATGGCTTACAGCTTATCGCGGACTCCTACCAGTCCGTCGGCTTGTAGTCCTTGAGGAAGTGCCCCCAGACATGTTGTCCCGTATTGAAGCCGTCGATGATCGGGTCGACGATGCGCGCGGCGCCATCGACGATGTCGAGCGGGGGATGGAAGCGGTGCTCGGCGACTTTTCGCGCGGCGATCTCCGCCGGGTCTTCGTCGGTGACCCAGCCGGTGTCGACGCTGTTCATGTGAATGCCGTCGGCGATGTAATCGGCGGCGGAGGTGCGCGTCATCATGTTCAGCGCGGCCTTCGCCATGTTCGTGTGCGGATGTCGCGTCGTCTTGAAGGTGCGATAGAACTGCCCTTCCATCGCCGAGACGTTGACGATGTGCTTGTCGCGCTCCGGCGTCTTCATCATCAGCGGCTTGAGGCGCGCGTTGAGGATGAATGGCGCGACGGCGTTGACGAGCTGTACCTCGAGCAACTCGACCGACGGCACTTCGGCGAGCATCAATCGCCACGAGTTGCGGCCGCGGAGGTCCACCTGCTGCATGTCCTGGTCGAGCCGTCCCTCGGGGAAGAGATCCTTCTGCGCGATGCGTTCCTCGGGGAGGAGCGCGACCTGTGAAAGCGCCGCGGCATGCGCGAGCCCGGCCGCGTCGGCGATCCCGGCGTCGAGCGCGAGCGAGCGGTCGCCCTCGGGGAGCATCGAGTATCCGCGCAGCCCCTCATAACGGCCGACCAGCTTGCGCACGTGCGCCGGCATCTCGCTCAGCGCCGCCATCTCGCCGGCCATCATGTGCTGGTAGAAGTCGGGCGGCCGCCTAACGGTCTGGCAGGCGTTGTTGACGATGAAGTCGAGCCGCTGGTGCGAGGTGACCAGCTCGTGGCAGAACGCCTCGACGCTCGGCGTGTGCCGGAGGTCGAGGCCGAAGATCTCGAGGCGGTCGGACCAGTCCTCGAAGTCCGGCTCCTGCGCGTAGCGCGCCGCCGAGTCGCGCGGGAAGCGTGTGGTGACGATGAGGTGCGCGCCGGCGCGAAGCAGCTTGATCCCCGCCTGGTACCCGATCTTGACGCGACCGCCGGTGAGCAGCGCGACGCGACCGCGGAGGTCGGCGGTCTCCGTGCGCTTGGCGAAGTTCAGCGTGGCGCAGGACGGGCAGAGCTGGTCGTAGAAGTGGTGCAGCTCGGCGTAGTCCCGCTTGCAGATGTAGCAGTTCTGGGTGATGCCATGATCGGCGCTGCCCGATTGACCAGGGAGCTCACCGATGCTGGCCGGCGGGAAAACGTTAGGCGAGGTATAGACCGGCTGCCGCCGCAGCTTGCGGATCCCGGTCTCGGCGAGCGCACTCTCGGCGCGCTGGACCTTCTCGGCCTTGCGAGCCCGCTTGGTGAACTTGAGGAGCTGGCGCCGCTCGACCGCGTCAGGGCGCGAGACGCGCCCCGCCGCCTGAAGGAAGCGAGTCCGCTCCTCCGACGGGACGTGGCCAAGCAGCGCGCGATCGGCGGCAACCGCCTCGAGCAGCTCGGTGGCCGCGCGAAGCTGGTCGAGCAGGGTGACGCCGTCGAGCCGGGGTGCAGCGGGCGCTTCGGGAAGACTTGTGGACATCCATGAAATCTAACCGCTCCAAGCGACCGGGAGTGCGTGCCGGTGCTACGAGGTTCGCCTACTCGTAGCGGAGTGCCTCGACCGGGTCCAATCTCGCTGCCCGTGCCGCCGGGAGCAGCCCGAAGACGATGCCGGCGAAGGCGCTGCCGAAGAGGGCGGCCGCGATGGCGGCGGGTGGAGCGGCGGCGTTGATCGGCGTCGTCGAGCGAATGAGGTATGTGAGCCCGCCACCGACGACGAGACCGACAATCGCGCCGATGGTGGTGAGCGTCGCGGCCTCGACGAGGAACTGCCAGAGGATCGTCCCCTTCGTGGCGCCTAACGCCTTCCGGACGCCGATCTCGCGCGTCCGCTCGGTGACCGAGATCATCATGATCGCGACCACGCCGACACCGCCGACGCAGAGGCCGATCGCGGAGAGGGTGATCATGACGATGAAGAAGACGCCGACGATCTTGTTGTACAGCTCCATGATCTTCTCGGGCGTCGACGTGAAGAAGTCGTTCTGCTGGGCGGGGCGGAGGTGACGGGTCGTGCGCAGGGCGGCGATCGTCTCGTCCATCGCGGCGTCGCGAGCGACCCCTTCGCGCGGCGTCACGGTGAGGTCCATCCAGTCGTCGTCGACGTTCATGTGACGGACGGCCGTCAGGTAGGGCATCACCAGCTTCCCCTTCGAGCCGGAGTCGAAGGCATTGGCGAGCGGCTCGTAGACGCCGATCACCAGGAACGCCTTGCCGCGCAGGCGGATCGTCTTGCCGATGGCGTCGCCACCGGCGAACAACCGGTCGGCGACCTTCTGGTTGATCAGCACGACGTTGGCCGCGTTGTCGTCCTCCTGCTGGGTGAAGTCGCGGCCGGCAATGATGTCGCCGCCGTTCACCTCGATCCAGCCGGTGGTGTAGGCGGCAAGGTCGACACCCGGGAGGTCGCGGTCACCGTAGCGCGCGGAGCTCGAGGACCCGATGTGCGCGACGACCGCCTTGATGCTCGGCAGCTGCGCGATGTCCTTCCCCTGATCGAGCGTGAGCGGCGCATTGTGCCGCCAGGGGCAGCTGTCGGCGCTTCCGTTGCAGCTGTTGATCTCCGGCGGCCAGCGAGTGAGGAAGAAGGTCGTCGGGCCCGCGGCAGCGATGCTCTGTCGGACCCCTTCGTTGATCCCGTGCACCGCCGCCGACATGACGGTGACGACGAAGACGCCGACCGCGATGCCGAGGATGGTGAGGCCGGCGCGGACCTTGTTCGAGCGGATCGCGTCGATCGCGATACGGACGCCCTCGAGCAGCGAGTAGACCCTGGTGCCGATGGACATTGGCTACTCCGACCGCATCGCGGCGATGGGGTCGAGCCGCGACGCACGGCTCGCCGGATATGCGCCGGCGGTGATGCCGACACCGGCGCCGATGACGACGCCGAGCGCGATGGACCACGGCGCGACGGCGGCAGGGAGCGGGGAGACGGCGGCGATCAGCTGCGAGAGGCCGATGCCTAACGCGATGCCGAGGATCGCCCCGACGACGCTCAGCGCCGCCGACTCGGCGAGGAACTGGCGCAGGATGTCGCGGTTGCGCGCGCCCAACGACTTGCGGATCCCGATCTCGCGCGTGCGCTCGGCGACGGCGACGAGCATGATGTTCATGATGACGATGGACCCGACGATCAGGCCGATCGCGGGGAGCGCGATCCCGGCGAGCACGAGATACTGCTTGATCTTGAGCCACCCGGAGAGCGCACTCTCGGAGCTCTCGAAGGAGAAGTTGTCCGGCTGCGCGGGGCGGAGGTGGCGGCGCCGGCGCATCGTCTCCCGCACCATCTCCTGGAGCGGCTTGAGCTTCGACGGGTCCGGCGCCTGCACGACGACACCGTAGAGGTTCTGCCTGACGTTGGTGATCCGTCCCATGTACGAGTGGAAGGGCGCGATCACCTGGCGGTCGAGCGAGAGGCCGAAGACGGTGCCCTGTTTCTCGAGCACGCCGATCACGGTGAAGGGAAACTTGTTGACCTTGAGCTCGCGGCCGATCGGGTCGAGGTTCGGGAAATAATGCTCGGCGATCTCGGTCCCGATGACGACCACCGACGACCCGAGCTGGTCGTCCTGGTCGGTGAAGAGCCGCCCCTCAGTGACTGCGAGGTTCTTGATCCGGAAGAAATCGGGGGTCACCGCCTGGGCGAGTATCTGCGGACCGCCGGGGGTGAAGTGCGAGCTGCCGTCGCCCCAGGTAATCCCGTGCATCGCCCAGCCCGCGCCACTCGGCAGCGCCTCGCGGACGGCGAGCGCGTCGTCCACCGAGATCTTGGGACGCCTGAGCCACATCTTCCACGTCTCTTCCGTCTCGTCGGTGTTGATGTCCGGGAAGCGGCGCAGGTTGAAAGTGTTGACGCCGAGGAATTTCCCGGCGAAGTCCTCCTCGACGTAGCGGCTCATCCCCTGCACGATCGACACGACCGCGATCAGGAACATCACGCTGATGGTGACGCCAATCAGCGTGAAGAAGCTCTTCAGCTTCTGGACGCGAAGCTGCTGAAGGGCGAGACGAACGGCTTCGAAGACTGGCATGACGTTGTACCGGCGGGGGGATTCCGGGCTTTACGCGGGGAGGGCTGAGTTGGTGTCAGCGATCGCGATGCATGGTGATTCTGAACTGCGGAGATGGGGCCCTACGAAACCGCGGCGCCATGGATCGGGAGAAAGCCCGGTAGGCGACAGGGCGCGGAGCGCGGATAAGAAATCGCAATGCGCCGTGGTCCTCGTTCCGCCGGCAAGCCGGTTTCACCTCCCCTGGCCCCGCGCCGTGTCAGCTATCCGGCTTTCTCCCGATCCGCCCTCCGCGTTTTCGTAGGGCCCCTGTCCGCAGTTTCGAGTTCGCCCTGCATCGACACTCAGCCACCGCTGACGGCGGGGACAATTGTTATCGTCGCTCCCTCGTCGAGCTTTGTCCCGAGTCCGTCAAGAAACTTGATGCTCTCGTCGCCGACGAAGACGTTGACGTGGCGACGGAGCTCGCCCTGCTCGGTGAGGACGCGATCGGTGAGGGCAGGGAGTCTCGCGGCCACGGCCGCGAGGGCGTCGGCCACGGTTGCACACCGCTCGCTGACCACCAGGGTGCCGACGCCCCTGCTATAGGGCGTCAGCGCGTTAGGCACGATCACCGAGATTGCCATGTCGCTCGTCGTCGCGGGTCGGTCAGGCAGTGCCGACGACGGCGGCCTTCACGCAGCAGACCGGTGGCAGCGCATCGGCCAGCTCCATCCAGCTTTCACCGGCGTCGTTCGAGCCGAAGACCTTGCCGCTGCGCGTGCCGAAGTAGACACCAGCCGGGTCGTGGCTGTCGGCGGTGAGCCCGTCGCGAAGGACGTTCTCGTAGGCCTGCTCCTGCGGGAGCCCGTTCGCGAGGGGCTGCCATGACTTGCCGGCGTCGCGCGTGCGATAGACGCGGAGCTTCCCATCGGGGACGACGCGGAACTCGTCGGACTTGATCGGGACGATGTAGACGGTGTCGGGATCGTGCGGGTGCATCTGCATCGCGAAGCCGAAGTCCGACGGGACGCCGTTGGCGATGTCCTGCCATGTGTCGCCCCAATCGTCGCTCCGGTACAAGCCCCAGTGGTTCTGGAGGAAGAGGCGTTCGGGGCGCGAGGGATGGTTCACCACCTTGTGCACGCACTGCCCGAACTCGGGATACTTGTTGGGGAGGAAGACGGCGCGGACGCCGTTGTTGCGCGGACGCCAGCTCTTGCCGCCATCGTCGGTGCGATAGAAGCCGGCGGTCGAGATGGCGATCGCCATCCGCTGCTTGTCCTTTGGGTCCGAGACGATCGTATGGAGACAGAGCCCGCCCCCACCGGGCATCCAGTACTGCCGATGCTCGTGCTTGAGCAGTCCGTCCACCGGCGCCCAGCTCTCGCCGGCGTCGCGCGACTCGAAGAGTGCGGCCGGTTCGACGCCGCACCAGACGACGTCCGGCTCGTCGGCGCGCCCGGGGGTGATCTGCCATACCTGAGCGAGCGAGAGCCCCGAGTCCTCGGGGAAGCGCACTGCCTGACGTTCGGGGCCGGTCCACGTCCGTCCGAAATCGTCGCTGAGGCGGATCGTGCTCCCCCAGTGATTGCTGTGCGCACCGACCAGCGTTCGCGTGCGCCCGCCGCGCTGATCGTACGCGATCGAGTAGATCGCCTCACCGGGAAAATGCGGCCCGTCCACCTTCCACTTCTTCCGCGACTTGTCGGCGGAGAGGATGAATGCGCCCTTCATCGTCCCGACGAGAAGTAGCACGTCGCCGTCGCGTGGACTGGTCGAAGCAGTGGCTGTGGTCATCGTCAGGGTTGGTTGAAGCGGACCGAGCGCAGCACGGTGAGCAGTGCGCGTTGCCCGTTGGGAGTGTTGGCGGCGCCGCCCATCCAGAGATGCGTGCCCGCGCCGACGTCGCGCCACGCCGCGGCCGCGCCGAACGCAAGCCGATCCGGCCAGGTGAGCATCACGACCGCGGGACGACCACCGATCGATCCCGGACATTCGAGGTGCATGTCCGTCGCGTCGGCGGTCGATCGCAGGTCATCGGCGGAATTTCCATAGTCGATGCTCAGCGTCAGCCCCTCGGCTTCGAAGCCGCGCACGTGCGATCGCACCTGCTCGACCTTGTTCTCACGAAAGCCGGGCGGAAGGAGGAACGAGAATCCGTTCTCGTCAGCGACCCGGCTCCAGCCGCTGGTGTCGGCGGACGCCGTCAGGCAGTTGAGCTGGGAGCTCGTCCCGCTGGACAGCGGGACGCAGGCGACGCTGCCTAACGCGAGGATGAGCGAAAGCTGGCGGACGGACGGCATGCGGCTGGAATCGGAGGCGTGAATCATCGGCGATCGCCGGAAGACGAACATGCACACCACGCGAACCGGTCGCCAGAGCACCCACCGCCCCGGCGGCGCGAATCACGGCTTCAGCTCATCGATGTCGGGGCGGCGATGCGTGCCGCTTTCGCGCAGCTCGAAGGCGGGAAGCATCAGCTCCCAGCGAATCGCCGCGAGCCGGAGGAGCGCGACGAGTGCCATCCCCGACAGGACCGCGGGGCGCTGCGCGACGCCGGCTCGAACCAAGCCGACGTAGACGCTGGTGCCGGCGATCGCAGCGGTCGCGTACAGGCTGCCCCGCTGCAGCACCATCGGGATCTGCGCGGTGAGGACGTCGCGAATCACGCCGCCCGCGGCGCCGGTGACGGTGCCGAGCAGCACACAGGCGACGGCAGGCATCCCGGCACGCTCGGCGATCTGCGCACCGGCGACGCTGAACAACGCCAGGCCTAACGCGTCGGCGATGTCCAGCGTCTGCCAGGGGACGCGCGCCCAGCGGGTGTAGAGCAGCGTCACCACCGCGGCACTGACGATCACGAGGAGGTACGACGGGTCGGCAAGCCAGAAGATCGGCCGCCGGTCGAGCAGCAGGTCGCGGATCGTCCCACCACCGATCGCGGTCACCGCCGCGAGCACGACGACACCGATGAGGTCGAGCCGGCGTCGTCCGGCCGCGAGCGCGCCGCTGATCGCGAAGACCGCGACGCCGATCAGGTCGAGCAGGTGCAGCATCACGCGTTATGGTGTGACGCGCGATCGGAGCCACTCGCTGCGGCGTGTTCGCATTGCGTCGGTGAGCGGCAACCCGGCCTTCTCGTACGTCATCACGGTGATCGCCGGCGACTCGGCCAGCGTTACCGGCACCGTGTGGCGCTCGCCGCGCTGCTCGACGTCCACCATGATGACGTCGCCCGGCTTGTGACGGTTGACGATCGCCGACAAAGCCGCAATGCTCGCTGTCCCCTCGCCGTCGATCGCATAGATCAGGTCTCCGCTGGCGATGCCCGCTGCCCACGCTCCGCCGTCTTCGCCTGTCCAGTTGACGGAGACACGTGTCGTGTCATCGTCCATCGACGCTCCGAAGAACGGATGACCGGCGCCGGTGTGCTGCACGCTCACGCCGACCGTCGCGAGGAGCCGCTGGTAATCGGGTGCGTCCTTCCCCTCGATGTAGCGGCGGAAGAAGTCGTTCGCGAATTCGTTGTCATGGGTGACGTCACCGAGGACACGGCGGAGGTCGGCCAGCGTGTAGGGACGCGACGGCGCGAGCGCCTTGCTTTGATACTGGCCATACGCGCGCCACATCGCGCGCATGTAGTCCTCGAGCGTGAGCCTGTAGCGATCGCGGAGCGTGAGGTCGAGCGCGAGCCCGAGCGCGGAGCCATAGGTGTAGTACGAGATGAAGGTGTTGGCGCCATTGGTCGGATCGATCGAGACCGCCGCGTCGACGAACGGAGCCTGCATGCTCATCTCGACCGCGGAGAAGTGCTTGCGACCGGGGGCAGTGAGCACCGTGTTCACGGCGGCGGTGAGCCCGGCGACATAGTCGTCGTCGTTGTAGTAGCCGGCGCGGCGCACGAAGAGCCGGTCGAAGTAGCTGGTGAATCCTTCGGCGAACCAGAGCTCGCCCGACATGTTCTCACGCTCGAAGTCGAAGGGCTCGAGTGCGCGCGGGCGCAGCCGCTTGACGTTCCACGAATGAAAGAACTCGTGCGAGAGCGTGTTGAGGTTCGCTCGCCGCTGCGCGGCGTCGGCGAGCGAGCGGCGACTCGTGATGACCGTCGAGTTGCGATGCTCCATACCGTCGCCATCCGCCCACGGCAGGTAGTCGGCAAGAAAGGTGTACGTGCCGAAGTCATAGCCGGCCGGCGTGCCCCACGCCGCGACTTCCTCGGCGACTACCTTCTTCGCCATCGCGGCGAAGGTATCCGCCTGGGCTTCAGTCCCGAGGTGGTGGAGCGCGAGCCGCCACGTCGAGCGCTTCCCAGCGGTCGAGTCGGTCCAGCTGCGGAAGGTCAGCGGTCCCACTTCGACCGGAGAGTCCATGAACCATTCCAGGTTCGGCGCGGTGAACGTGCTGGAATCGGCGGTGGGCACGAGCTGCGTGGCGATACGCCAGCCGGCGCGCGGATGCAGCGTCAGGCGGAACGGCGCGGCGTCCATCCCGCGCGCCCACATGAAGAGCGCGGGCATGTTGATGTGCGCGTGCGTGCGATCGACGCCGAGGTACGTGCCGTCGGTGAGATCGCCAAAGACCGTGTAGCTGACGCGGACGACGCCGTCGCCGCGCGCCACGTCCCACCCGTGCGGATCAGGGCGCGTGATCGCGAGCGACCGGCCGTGTCCGTCCACCGCGCTCACGTCGTAAACGTTCTTGGCGAACGAATGGAGTGCGTAGCGTCCCGGCGACGAGCGACTCATCCGCAGGTGGAGCAGCTGGCCGGCCGGGATGCCCCGGTAGGTCGCGGTCACTCGCGCCTCGTGAACCTCGGCGCGCGGGAACGACACGTCGTACTCGGTGCGCGACTGCTGCGCGACGAGAGGAGTGGCGAGTGCCGCTGATGCGGCAAGAACGACGAGCGACGCGGATGCGAAGTTCACGACGGGCGGGACGAAGGTGAAGGCGCGAGCTGCCATCGGGCGGCGTAGCGGCGAAGCGCGGCGAGATCGGCGGTCTCGTCGGCGAACCCGACATAGCCGTCCGGCCGAATGAGGTACAGCGCACTGCGCGCCAGCCCGGCTGCCTCGGCGGCTGGCGACCAGGGAAAGACGTGCAGCGTGAGGCCTAACGCCGCGCACGTCGCCGGCGCATCGGGCGGCGGGTCGCCGTAAACGTGGAGCTGCCAGGCGAGGGCGGTCAGCGCCGCGAAGTTGTCATGGGCCGATCCCCGCACCCAGGGCAGCCGGTCGCCGGCGTGCACGCGCCCGGCCCTGCCGGTGCTGAGGGGGCTGCTTCGATACTGGATCACGAGCTGCGACACGGTGCGGAACATGAACCGCCGGATAGCGGCCACGCGGGCGAGTACCGGCACGACTCGCGGGACGATCCTCGTGCGGACGAAGGCGGCGAGCTTTCCCTGCGCCGTCGCGAGGGTGAACAGCCGGTCCGTCGTCGCGACGAGTCGCTGGGCGAAGGCGATCCGCTCCGGCTCGTAGCTGTCGAGCAGCTGTCCGGATCCTCGCCCCTGGATCACGGCGGCGAGCTTCCACGAGAGATTGATCGCGTCGGAGATGCCGGTGTTCATCCCCTGACCGCCGACCGGGCTATGGATGTGCGCTGCATCGCCGAGGAGGAAGGCGCGACGTTCGCGGAAACGCGACGCGACGCGGTGATGCACGTGATAGGTCGAGAACCAGTTGACCTTCGACACGGTAACACCGACCTGCTGCAGCACGACGTGGCTCACCTCGTCGAACGTCACGTCGCGTTGATCGGCCCCACCACGATCGCGGGCGACACCGATCAGCCGAGTACGCCCGGGGCCCTTTATCGGGAAGACGATGAGGAAGTCGGCAGTGTCGAGCGCGACATGCACCTCCCCGTTGGTCGTCGGGCCCGTGCCCTGCACATCGGCGACGTAGAAGTACTGCGAGTACGTGCCGCCAGTGAAGTCGATGCCGATCGACCGGCGCACGGCGGAGCGCGCGCCGTCGCAGCCGGCAACGTAGAGCGCGTCGCACCGCTCGGTGCTGCCGTCCCCCTGGAGGAGCATCGCGTGGACACCGCTCTCATCCTGCGTGAGCGAGGTGAGTGTCGTCGAGCGCTCGACGACCACGCCGAGCCGGGAGAGCTCGGCGATCAGCAGTCGCTCATGCTCGTCCTGCGGGAAGATGAGGACGAACGGGAAGGGTGTCATCCCCTCGCCGGTCGGCGCGAGCGGGACGACCGCGGCACGCCGGCCGGCGATCCAGAGGTTGAGCGCTTCGCCCTTGAACCCTCGAGCGATGACGGCGCTCGCGATGCCGAGCTGGTCGTACATCTCGAGGACGCGCGCCTGAACGGCGAGGGCGCGCGAGGTCGTCGAGGGCTCCGCGGCGCGGTCGATGATCCGCACGCGCACGTCGAGGCGGGTGAGCCAGATGGCGAGCGCAAGCCCGGTCGGGCCGGCGCCGACGATGAGCACCTGGGGCGCGGCGGGAGCGTTAGGCAGGGCGGGTCTCGTGTGACGAACGGAGGAGGGCGGGGCGCCCCTAATTCTTACTGTTTCCTGGCTTGCGCGATACCCCTGTTTTCGCGTACGTGACGGAATGCAAATCCGCTTCGTGACCCTCGCGCTCGTGTGCACGATTGCAATCGGCAGTCGCGCCGCGGCAGAGTGCCCCGCCAGGGACCCGGCCGGCGCGTGTCTCGTGGCGATTGCCCCGACCGCGAGCGATGCCAGCGACGTCTATGTCGGGCGCGCGGGCCAGACGAGGGTAAGGCCGCCGCGGCTCGAGGAGAGCGGCTCGAGCGTGGATGGGGTGCTCGACGACGCACAGTGGCAGCACGCGGCGCTGCTCACGGGGTTTTCGGAGTTCTCGCCGCTCGACGGGGTCGCGGCCGAGGATTCGAGCGAGGTGCTCGTCTGGTACTCGGCGACGGCGATCCATTTCGGCATCCGCGCGTTCGAGCCGCACGGCGCGGTGCGGGCGACGCTGGCGAACCGCGACAACATCGCGAGCGACGACAACATCCAGCTGCTGCTCGGGACGTTCAACGACGGGCGGCAGGCGATGGTGTTCGGCGTGAACCCGCTCGGCGTGCAGATGGACGGCGTGCTGGTCGAGACGAACCAGTCGCACGGGAACGACTTCAACGCCAAGGCGACGTCACGCGACCAGGCGGACCTCAGCCCGGACTTCGTCTTCGAGTCGAAGGGGCGCCTAACGGCGTACGGCTACGAGGTCGAGGTGCGCATCCCGTTCAAGAGCCTCAAGTACCCCAACGCGGCCGAGCAGGCGTGGGGACTCAACATCGTGCGGATCGTCCAGCACTCCGGACACGAGGATTCGTGGGCGCCGGCGAAGCGCGCGTCGCTCTCGTTCCTCGGCCAGTCGGGGACCGTCGAGGGGATGACCGACCTGCGGCGCGGGCTTGTAGTGGACGTGACGCCGGAGATCACGCAGCGCACGACGGGTGCACCGCTGACGGCGCCTGGTGCCGGTGGCTGGGACTATTCGGCCGCTAATCCGCAGATCGGGGGCACCGTTCGCTGGGGGGTCACGAACAACATGACGCTCAACGCGACGGCGAATCCCGATTTCTCGCAGGTGGAGTCGGATGCCGGGCAGGTGGTGTTCGACCCGCGCGCAGCGTTGTACTTCACCGAGAAGCGGCCGTTCTTCCTCGACGGGAGCGAGCAGTTCTCGACACCGCACAACCTGGTCTACACGCGGCGGATCGTGCAGCCGGTCGCGGCGGCGAAGCTGACCGGGAAGATGTCGGGATTGAACCTCGCGCTGCTGTCGGCGGTGGACCGTCGTACCGCGTCGCTGACCGGTGATGGGCATCCCGTGTTCAACATCGTGCGGCTGCAGCGCGATCTCGGCGGGCAGTCGCGGGTCGGCATGACGTACACCGATCGCATCGACGGCTCGGGGTACAACCGCGTCGCCGACGCCGACGGACGCTACGTGTTCCGCGGGATCTACAGCGTGCAGGGGCAATATGCGCGCAGCTTCACGAAGGATGTCGCGAGCGCGCCGATGGTGGCGGCGCCGTTATGGAACACGGTGGTGAGTCGCAACGGGAAGGCGTTCGGGCTGCGCTACTCGCTCGACGGGGTGAGCGACCGGTTCCGCACGCGCAGCGGCTTCATCTCGCGCGGCGGGATCGTCACACTCGGACTCGATCATCGCTTCACCTGGACCGCGCCGGCGGGTGCGTGGCTCGAGACGTTCAGCTTCAGCCCGGTGGTGAACACGACGTGGCGCTACGAGCGGTTCGTGCAGCAGAAGGACGCGATCGAGAAGCTTCTGCACTTCAACCTCTCGGCCACTGCGCGCGGCGGATGGAACGCGGGGTTCGGGCTGCTGACCGAGACGTTCGGCTTCGACCCCGATCTCTACGCGAACTATCGGATCCTGCGCGGGCCGGGCGACACGATCGCGTTTCGCGGCGTGGGGCGAATCCCGAACCAGGATTGGGTCTTCTCGGCGAGCACTCCGGAGTGGCAGAAGCTGTCGGCGAACGCGCTCTATCTCTGGGGGCGGGACGAGAACTTCTTCGAGTGGCAGTCGGCGAACATCGTCTTCGCGAGCTACGGACTCACGTTGCGGCCGAACCAGAAGCTGCGTGTCGATGGGAGCTACCAGCTGCAGACGTACCGGCGGCGCCCGGAAGGCACGATGGTCGGCGAGTTCAAGATTCCGCGGCTCAAGCTCGAGTACCAGCTCCAGCGCGCGATCCTGCTGCGTCTCGTCGGCGAGTATGACTCGGGCGCGCAGGCGGCGCTGGTCGACGCCGGGCGAACCGGGCTTCCGCTGCTGGTGAACAACGCGCTCGCGCCGGCGCAGACCGACAGCCGCTTCCGCGGCGACTTTCTCTTCTCGTACACACCGGTGCCCGGCACGGTGTTCTTCGTCGGCTATGGCGCAGGGTACGAGGACGTGCGCGACGTACCGAAGCAGTTCAGCTTCCCGCGATCGTTAGGCCTGGCGGGCTACGCGCGTGACGGCGACGCACTGTTCATCAAGGCGAGCTACCTGATACGGATGTAGTGGTGATCGCAGCGCGCGGACCGAGTCAGGGATGACGCGTGGCCTGATAGCCGATCTTGGCGCCAACTCCCTGCAACGGCGCGACGACAACCACACCGAGCACCATCGCGTAGGGGTCGTTCCAGGCAAGCCCGACGAGCGTCGTCGGGATCGCCGCGCCTAACGCTGTGGCCAGCAGCGATCCGTGCGACCCGTCGCTGCGGCCGATGGCGTAAGCAACCGAGGTGCTCCCGACGAAAGAACCGATCGCGTAAGCGACGTTCGCTTTCGGGCTGTACCCCTCGTCGCCTTTCACGCGCCGATCGGGCGAATCGACTTTGCTGTAAGGCCTGGCGGCGAGGAGCCCGACGGCAATCGCGCCGAGCATGCCGCCGGCGATCTGCAGACGCCGCGTTCGGCCGGACGCTTTCGCCGGGGCATCGCTCTCATCGAGTGCGAAGGTCGCGATGGAAGCGCCAACCGGAAATGCACCGGTCGCGGGCACCGACGCGTGCAGGCGCGCCATTGACGGCGTGAGGAACGCCGGCTCCGCGATGCGCTGTGCCAGCGCCGTCGGCGCGTACAAGGCGACGACGGCAGCGAGTACCATCGCGCAAGCCGAGCGATTCGCGAGCATGAGATCTTCTCCGCGGCTGGTCGAGCGACAAAACCTCGCGGCCAGCAGCCGCGTCACTCTGGTCAGGGCTTGCCACCTGGCGGCTGGGTGCAGCTGGCGCCGGTCGTGTTCTCGAGCGACGGACGCGCCGGCTCGGCGGGCACATTGACGTCGATCGTGACGTCGGTCGGCTTTCCCGGCTCGATCACGACCGGCTTGAGGATCTTGTTCTTGAGGAACCAGATCTTGTCTCCGCACATGAAGTCGGTGATCTCGACCTCGTACTTCCCCGGAGGACGGACGACGGCCGGGCCCCAGCCATCGGGATTCGCGCCGGTGCGCAGCGTCCCGTAGAGCCAGTGGCCGTCAGGGAGGTGCAGCGAGTACTTCGTCGGGAAGTAGTTGTTCGAGGCGATGTCGTAGATGCGGACACGGAGTGGCGCCGCGCCCGGTGCGGTGCTCGTCGCCGGCGCGGAGGTCGCGGGCGCGGCCGCGCTGGTGCTCGCCGGGGCTGCGGCGGCCAGCGAGGCGGCGGGCGCCGCACGAGTGGCCGCAGCGTTAGGCGGACCGGCCACCGCGTCAGGCGCCGCGTTGGTCACGCCAGGGGCGCTGGTCGTCGCGGCGGGCGGAGCCGAGGCAGCGTTAGGCACCGTGCGCGCGGCGACGCGGATCGCCGCCGCCGAGTCCTTCTTCGCCTGCGCGAGCGCCACTGCCTGTGCCTTCGCCGAGTCGCGCGCCTGCTGCCTGGCCAGCGCGTCCGCCTTCGCCTTTGCCAGCGTCGCCGCGCGCGCAACCACTCGCGCACTGTCGGCCGCTTTCGCCTTGGCGATCGCCTCGGCGCGCGCCTGTGCGCGAAGCTGCGCCTTCGTCAGCGGCTTCGGTGGTGGCGCGGCGGCGACGGCGACGGGGGCAGGGCGTCCATCGGGAATCGCCGCGACATTCACGGGGTCCTTCGAGATGCGTCGCAGGACGAAGTGTCCTTCGCCGTCGGTGCCGCGGCGGTCCCATCTCCCTTTGGCGGAGTCGCCGAAGAAACGTCCCCACATCGAGATGCCGCCGTGATCGATCCGCGGAATGAAGTCGATGTTCACCGAGTCGCCGCGTACGTTGCCGCTGATCTCCGTCACCATCGACGTGTCGCCCGGCCCGAACGCGGTGACGTTTGCCGGTCGCAGGAACGAGCGGCCGAAGAACGATTGCAGGTCGAGGTTGTGGCGGCCGAAGCGATCGCGCGGGTTCCACCACGCAGTGTTGCTGAAGGCGATTTCGCCGTTGATCTGGCCGGCCATCGGCTCGGTTCGCGCGCTCGGCGTGTCGAGATAGAGCTCGAGTCTCCAGCGTCCCTCGAGCGCCTTGCTCGGTCCGTCCGCGCCTGGCTGCTGCGCGGCAGCGGGTGCGGTCGCGGCGGCGAGCGCGATCGTCAGGCAGCGCAGCGCGCGCCAGGTCGAGTGGGCCCGCGCACCGTACGAACGTGCATCCAATCCCGAAGGCAGCTGCATGCTTTCACGCTGACATCCCATCCGCGTCCTCACCATTCGAAAAAGACCGGAGCCCAGGCCAGGAGCATCGCCCTCCCCGGATACGGGTGGGCGGCTCGCAGTGCTGACGTCGCTAGTGCACAGGACACGCCAGCGGGGGCCGCCGGCGTCCGGCGTTCGCCAGGCCGCGCCCGCTTGGTGGACTCAGCGGGTCAGGACCAGGACAATCCCGGCGACGCCCACTACCAGCACGAGCCCGACGCCGACCAGCGCGAAGCGCAGCCAGCGCTGGTACGGAACACCGGCAGCGAGAAGGACGGCCATCAGTGCGCCGTTGGTCGGGGTGAGCAGCTCGGTGAGTCCGGCGCCCATCTCGTAGGCCAGCACCGCCGACAGCCGCGGGAGGCGAAGCAGGTCGGCGAGCGGAACGAACACCGGCATCGTCAGCACGGCCTGTCCGCTGACGCTCGGCACGAATACGTGGATCAGCGACTGGGCCGGGATCATCAGGAGCACGGCACCCGCCGGTGGTGCGCTGCCTAACGGTCCGGCCATCGCCTGCAGGATCGTGTCGATGACGTGACCGTCGGTGAGGACGAGCGAGATGCTGCGCGCGAGCCCGATCAGCACTCCCGCCGAGATGACGCTCTGCATCCCCTCGATGTAGGCGGTGGTCGTACCGCCAACTCCCAGTCCGCCGACCATTCCAGCGAGGACGCCGCCGACGAGGAAGAGCGCCGAGAGCTCGTTGAATCCCCAACCCAGCTTCAGCGAGCCGTAGACGTAGACCACCACCGGCGCCGCGACGAGAACGAGCACGAAAACGTCGCGCGCGGACACGGGAACGCGACCGACCGTCGAGACCTCGGGCATCGCGGTGCGCATCTTCGCGGCGTGACGCATCGTCCACGCGATCCAGAGCGTGATCGCAACCACGAACATCACCAGTCGCAGCGCGCCGGCGGTCGTCACCGGAAGCTGCGCGAGCTGCAGAGCGATTCCCGCCTGGAACGGATTGCTCGGTCCGAACGCGCTCCCGATCATCGCCGCACCGGCGCTCATCGCGACGACGCTGACCGCGTCGATGCCGAGTCCGGTGCCGAGAATGAGCAGCACGGGGACGAGCGGGATGATCTCTTCCTGCATGTTCTCGAGCGCGCCCATCGCGGCGAAGAAGAGCGCGATGATCGGGATCGCGACCAGCCCGCGGTCGCGGAGCCCGCCGACGAGGGCGCCGACCAGCCTGCCTAACGATCCGATCCGGTCGACGACGACCCACGCGCCGCCGGCGAGGAGGATCAGCGCGATCACGTCGGCCGCCTCGACGATGCCGCGCGGCACGGCGACGACGGCGGCGAACGGCCCGACCGGCGCGCGCGCCACCGAGTGGTAGGTGCCGGCGACAACGACATTCCGATGGGTGACGGGATCTTCGCGCCGGTCGTAGTCGCCGGCGGGAAGGATCCACGTCAGGACCGCGGCAACGCCGATCGCGCAGAGGAGAAGGACGAGCGGGTGCGGCAGCTGGAAGCGCTTCACGGCCTCAGGCCGCGACGTGGAACAGCCGGCCGACGCCGGCGGTGATCGCCATCGCCAGTCCGCCCCACAGTGCAACCCGGAAGGCGCCGACCCATGGCGACGCGCCGCCCGTGCGCGCGGCGACTCCACCGAGCACGGCGAGCATCACGATGCTGAAGACGACGACGAGTGGCGTGACGAGCCGCCAGGGTGCGATCGCGGCGAGCAGCACGGGAATGAGCGCGCCGATGGCGAAGCTCACCGCCGACGCCAGCGCGGCCTGCAGTGGCCGCGCCGAGAGAACTTCCGAGAGGCCGATCTCGTCGCGGGCGTGCGCGCCTAACGCGTCGTGGGCCATCAGCTGCGTCGCCACCTGCTCGGCAAGGTCGCGCGTGAGGCCACGTCCCTCGTAGATGGCGGTCAGCTCCTCGCGCTCGCCCGGCTCGTTTGCGGCGAGCGCTCGGCGCTCCACCTCCAGATCGGCGCGCTCGGTGTCGAGCTGCGATCCGACCGACACGTACTCGCCCGCGGCCATCGACATCGTGCCGGCGGCGAGCCCGGCGACGGCGGCGGTGAGCACCGCCCCGCGAGCCGCGCTCGCCGCGGCAACGCCGACGATCAGGCTCGACGTCGAGATCAGCCCGTCGTTCGCGCCGAGCACCGCGGCGCGCAACCAGCCGACGCGGTGCGTGCGGTGCGCTTCACCGTGCATCGTCGATTCCGTCATTGGCCCGGATGGTAGGTGCGTTCGGTGTGCCCGACGAGCTGCGACGGATAGTAATAGACCTCGCGCAGGTTGCCACTGGCGTAGCGGAGCGCTTCGTCGTTGAAGTGCGGCGAGTCGGGGTGGCCACTCTCGCCACCAGCAGTGACCGCGCGGGCGCGAACGCTGTCGCCGAATTCGACGATCGCGACGAAGCTGTTGCCGCTGGTGCCGTAATACTTCTTCGTCCCCGGGTATCGACGCGCGCCGAACGATGCGAGCGATCCCCACTGTGACGAAGTGAACGGGACCGGGATGCTCGGTGCGGCGTCGTTGAACGGCTGGACGATGTCGCCCGTCAGGCGCTGGAAGCGATTGATATCGCCCCACGGCGTGCGCCAGCTCCCGAAGTCACTCTCGAGGCGCGCCGACGCGTCGGCGAGCGCCTGCAGCTTCTCCTGCGCCGACATGCGCGTCGCCATGTAGTCGTAGGTGGACATGACCTCGTCGCGCTCTTCGGCGCGGGCGGCGCCCCAGAGTCGCTCGCCCCAGAAGACCGCGAGCGCGGTCGGTATCGATGTCGCCGACCAGCGGTAGTCCCACGAGCGGAGCAGCGCAACCTGGTCGGCGAGCTTCGCCTTGAGCGGATTCGACGCCGGCGTCGAGTCATAGGCGGCGGTCAGCGTCGGGATGAGCTGCGCGAACGCCGGGAGATACGAGTCGAATGCGGCGGTGTTGAGCGACGCGGCGGTGAAGTCGTGCTTGCCCTCGAGCAGCATGCGCGCGTGGATCCCGCGCGGATTCTCGCCGGCGGTGTCCATGTACCTCGGATAATTCTCGCGCTTCGGGCTGTAGGGACCGGCAGCCGAGTAGGGCCAGTCGTTGGTGTTGAAGATCCAGCCGTTAGGCGGGTTGAGCACGTGCGGCGCCGAGTCGAGCGGGGTGAGTCCCTTCCAGTCGGTGGCCGGGTCGCTGCCATCCACTGGGCGCGTGTAGTCGAAGCGGGCGTCGCGCCGCGGGATGAACTGCGGGTGGAGGTAGGCGATGTTCCCGCTGGCGTCGGCAAAGATCGTGTTGTTCGACGAGTTCGCGCGGAGCTGCGCGACCTTGACGAAGGAGATGAAGTCGGTCGCCTTGGTGCGCAGCCACGACTGCTCGAGCGCGGGCATCGGCGTGTTCATCAGCGCCACGCTGATCCACTTGCCGTTCGCCTCGCGCACGATCGGGCCGTGGTGGGTGCGGTAGACGGTGAAGCGACGTTGCTGCATGCTGCCGTCGGCGCCACGGTACGGCACCGTTATGACCGAGCTCGTGACCGGGCGTTCCTCGCTTCCATAGCGATAGGTGAGCCGCCCGCCGCGATCGGTGATCGTCTCGGCGAATTCGTCGATGACGTCGACCCCGCTCGACGTGTGCATCCAGCCGGCGTGCGCGTTGAAGCCCTGGTAGATGAAGAACTGTCCCCACGTCGCCGCGCCGTAGGCATCGAGCCCTTCGTCGCTCGACATCTGCAGCTCGGAGCGGAAGAAGAACGACGTGTGCGGGTTGATCAGGAGCAGTGCGTGGTGGTTCGCGGTGTTGGAGGGGGCGATCGCGATGCCATTGGACCCGGTGGGCTCAGTGAACACCGTACGATCGGGCTCGCTCTCGCGCGCGGCGAGGAGCGCGCCGTCGTTAGGCGAGGCCATGGCGCCGACCATGTGCTTGCCGTAGAAGGCGCCGAGCTGCGAGATGGAGATGCTCTCGATGTCGCCGCCGATGCTTCCCTCGCTGAACGAGAGCGCCATCCAGGGCTCGAAACGCGTTATGACGCGGGGCTTCACCGAAGGATGCGTCGCGAGATAGTAATTCAGCCCGTCGGCCCAGGCGTTCATCAACTGCTGCAGCCAGACGGGACTCGCCGCGTACTGTGCCTTCAGGGTGTCGGGGTCGATGAAGAGCTTCATCCGCAGGTCCTGGTAGACCGCGGACTCGCCCTCGGCCTCGGCGAGACGGCCCATCGCGTTGATGAAGTTCGTCTCGACGCGATTGAAGTCGTCCTCGGCCTGCGCGTAGATCATCCCGAACACCGCGTCGGCGTCGGTCTTCCCGTGGACGTGCGCGATCCCCCAGTCGTCGCGGACGATCGTCACGCCCTGCGCGCGTTGCTGAAGGCGAGCGAGATCCGAGGCAGGCGTGGAGCTCGCAGGGGTGGTCGACGTGGCGACGGGCGCGCAGGCGGCGAGCAGGACGAGTGCGGCGGCTCGCAGGCGAACGGGAAGACTCATGGCGCGGATCGGAGAGGTGAATCGCGAAGCTCGATGGCGTGCGCCAAAGATACGCGCCGATCCCGCGGGTGGCGATTGTCAAAGATCTGGCGCGTGTTGGACGAGCGTCTTCCGATGCGGATCGAGAGGTATCTCGATCAGCATCGCGATCGCTCAACGGTTACGCGTGCCGGATGGCCGTAACGGTGGAACGACAATCACGCGGATTACGCGGACTACACGGATCGCTCCTCGACGGGGGAGCTCCATGCGACGGGGCTGAACAATTTGGGGGCACGCGAGGCGAGATCGTCGCACCCTGCGTGCCCCAATCAGTTCACCCCGCCATCCCGACCTTTGCCCTCGCGGCAGTTCTTAGCGGTGGAAATGAAGTTGCTGATATTCAACAGCTAATGAACCGCTGAGAACCGCTGCGCCATTCGAAGGCTCGCGGTCGCATGCAGGCCGAAGCGTTTCGCCGGATGCCGACGACCGGAGCGGAGCCCGGCCCGCCGGTTGGAGCAATCCGCGTGATCCGCGTAATCCGCGTGATTGTAGGTCACCCGTTGACCTCCTTCCGCGCGCACGACCACAGGCCGCGCATGCGCCTAACGATACAGCCCGCGGGTCAGTGCGGCTTGGTCGCTCCTTTCCGCTCCGGCGAGGCGATCGCCTCGAGGAGGAGGCGCTCGAGCTCTTCGTCCTTCGTCTCGGCCAATCGCGCGGGCGCGCAGGGGAGGCGGCGACGCGCGGGGCGGTCGAGCGACTCGAAGCAGATCCACCCGCGCTGGAATTCGCCGAGGTAATGCTTCGGACGCCCGGTGCGCGAGAGCCCGGGGATGACTGGCCACGCCCGCCACTGCTCGCCTCTGCTGTCGCGGAACTCGCGGACAGTGTGTTCACCGAGCTGCTCGCGGGCATCGTCGAGGTCGGCGAGAAGCGTCGTTTCACGGGCGTCGGCGGAATCCGAGGGTGGTGGGGACTGGTGGGCCTTCTCCTTCTCCTGCTCCTTCGCCTGATCCTGAGCGATGTGGCGCCGAAGCGAGATCGCTTCACCGGCAGCTACCGCCGCGGCGAGCAGCGAGTCCTCGATCTCGCGGATCTCCGCGCTCGTCTTGGTGGCGACGCCACCAGCTTCAGCAGCGCAGGCATCGTGCAGCCGGCGCGAGAGCTCGTCTTCCGCTTCCTGAAGAATCGGCTTGAGCTGGTCGTTCTTCGCGGGTTCGGTCATGCGATCCTCAGTACGCGCTCGATTGCAGTGCCCGGCCATTCCGACCAGAAAGAAGTGCAGGGGTCGAGCCAGAATTTGGGGTCAGGTCACGTATACACCGTGCCTCGCCAAACCAGTCCTGCCCTCCTGATCAACGGATGAATTGAACAGGAGGCACAGAGAGCACAGAGAGGTTTGATCAATCCCTCTGTGCCCTCTGTGCCTCCTGTGGATTTGCCGTTGAAGTTGCAGGTGCTGTAAGTGATTCAGCTTCTGAGTGCCCTCGCTTCCTCCCGTGATCTGCCCTTCTCCCAACGTCGCTCTCGATGACTCCGCGCGGCGACGAGGAACCGGCGAGCCGGTGAAGCGGACGACCGGTCATCGTCAGGCCGGCGGACCGGAGACGAGTTCGACAGGACGGTTCAGAGCGTACGGTCGCGCGACGGCTGCGATGGCGCGAACCCTCCGCATTTCGTGGATTGACATCGCGGCCTGAAACGCCCATAGTCGGCACGACGGACTCCTCGAGTCCCGGTGCGATGTGCCGCGAACCGTTGCTTCTCATTCTGATCCAGCCGGCCTGACACGGAGCGCTGCTCGCGCCCTGACAGGTCGGCTTTTTCATTTGCCGGTCTTCGATGTGAAGATGACCGGTGTTGCTCCACCCGGGCCATTGCGCCACTGAATCGATCAGCGCCGTCACGGCCCGACTGATCGGGAGGCCACGATGACATATCACATGGCGGCACTGACACTCTGCGTCTTCACGGCTGGCATCAGCGCATGCGCCGACCGTGCTACGGCTCCCGACGCAGACGGGGGTGCGGCCCGCAGTCCGGCGCGCGCGGAAACTTTCGCGGTCACTTCCGCTGGCGCCGAACAGGCGTGGGGAACGAGCGCGTTCATCGGCGATGGAAGCGAGTACCGGGAGTGCCTCGGCGAGGTCGTACACATCCACAATGAGATGCCCATCCGCTGGCACCGGGTGATCGCGCCATCGGGCAACGTAATGTTCAGTGATCCCTTCATTCCGAACGCAGGAACCGGGCAAACAGAAGGGCTGACGAGCGGCAGGATCTGGACGCTCGATCGCGTCGTGAGCCCGGAAGTGATCAATACGAATGCCGGGGTCGAACAGCACTTCGTGGCGGTGCTGTACTGGGCGCGCCCGACGGGACCGAACTTCACCATGGAAAACACTTATCGTTTCGTACAGAACGCGAACGGTGACGTCACGATGAACAGCTTCGAGGCGCGCTGCGTGTTGCAGGGTCGCACGCCTAACGTGTAGGCGGGGGCTCCAGCTCGCCCTGGGTATCCGCCCCCCAATGTTCGCGGCCCAATTAGCCTCGACTCCGGCGGATGGCGGCGGAGTCGAGGCAACTACTCTCCGTAACGCTTCCCGAGCAATAACTTCCAGTCGTGACGCGACCCATCCACGCTCTCGACTCGCCATTCGTGCGCACCGCCGCCGCTGCAACGATCCTGCTCCTCTGCGCCGCTGCCCCGCTCTACGCCCAGACGCAGCCCTCCCCCGCGATCGATCCCCCTTCCGCGACCGCGACCCGCCCGATCCCCGGCCCCGTCTACGAGATCCCCGAGTATTCGCGCGCGGTGACCAACGGTACGCGCTCGCGCGACGGTCGCCCCGGTACGAAGTACTGGGTGAACCGCGCGTCATACTCGATCGACGCCACCCTCGACGACGCGCGGCATCGTGTGATCGCGCACGAGGTGGTCCTCTATCGCAACAATTCGCCGGACACGCTGCGCCGGGTCGCGGTGCATCTCCGACAGAATGCCTTCGTCGCCGGCAACGCCCGCAACCAGCCGGCCCCAGTGACGAACGGGATGTTGCTCTCGCGCGTGGCGGTGAACGGCCAGCAGGTCATCGCGCGGTCTAACGGTCCGGCGGCGCTGCCGATCACGTCGGTCGGGAAGCGTCGGGTGTCGACGGAGACTGGCTACATAATCGACGGCACCGTGATGTGGCTGCAGCTCGCCGCGCCGATCCTCCCGGGCGAGAGCGCAAGACTGGAATTCGCCTGGAGCTACGAGCCGCCACTCTCGCCATCCGATGGTCGGCAGGGGCGTGAGGAGCAGCTATACATGGCCGGCTACTGGTACCCGCAGGTCGCGGTCTACGACGACGTCACCGGATGGGTGGCCGACCAGTACACGTTAGGCGCCGAGTTCTACATGGATCACGCCGACTACGACGTGCGCCTGACGGTGCCGCATGGCTGGGTGATCGGCGCGACCGGGACGCTGCAGAACGCGAGCGAGGTCCTGTCGGCGAGCGCTCGCTCGCGACTGGCCGATGCTCGGCGCACGGGCGCGGTCATCCATGTCGTCGAGCCGGGGAAGGGGGCAGCATCCGCGTTCACCGGCAAGGGGACGACGGCGACCTGGCACTTCGTCGCGTCCGACGTCCGTGACTTCTTCTGGGGGACGAGCAACCGTTATGTCTGGGACGCGACGCGCGCGCTCGTCGCCCGCGACGGTGCGCCGGCCGGCGGTGCGCCGGCCGGCGGTGCGCCGGCCGGCGGTGCGCCGGATACGGTCGACATCTTCAGCTTCTACCGGCGGAGCGCGGCGGCGGCGGCCTGGCCGTTAGGCGGGGCGCGGCTCACCCGCGACGCGATCGAGCAGCTCTCGAAGTACCTCTGGAAGTACCCGTGGCCGGTCATGTCGTCGATGGAAGGGGTGCTGGAGAGCGGCGGGATGGAGTACCCGATGGTGACGACGATGCAGCCGTGGGCGGACACGCTCTCGCTCGCCGGTGACCTCATGCACGAGACGGGACACATGTGGTTCCCGATGCAGGTCGGGTCGAACGAGACGCGCTATCCGTGGATGGACGAGGGATTCACCCAGTTCGACGTCGCGCAGGCGATGCGGCCACTCTATGGCGAACCGCGTGCAGGCGGACGGCCCGGCGACTCGGAGCCGGGACAGCGCGAGCTCTACCTCCGCGTCGCGCGCAGCGGGCGAGACATGACGCTGATGTGGAACGGCGACCTGTACCCGCCGAACCTCTACTTCATCATGTTCTACGACAAGACCGCGGCGGCGCTGGCCGCGCTGCGCGGCGTGATCGGCGAGGAGACGTTCCACCGCGCATACCGTGAATACGGCCGCCGCTGGACGGGGAAGCACCCCTACCCGTACGATTTCTTCAACACCGTGAACGACGTCGCCGGCCAGGATCTGTCATGGTTCTGGCAGAGCTGGTTTTATCAGCCCTGGCCGCTGGACCAGGCGGTAGCTTCGGTGCAGGCCGCCGGCGACTCGACGGCGATCACCATCGAGGACCGCGGCCTCGCGCCGATGCCCGTCCGCCTGACGGTGACGCGGAGCGACGGGACGAAGCAGCAGCTCATGCTGCCCGTGACGGTGTGGCTGGGTGGCTCGCGGCGGCAGGTCGTGCGCGTCGCATCGCGCCCGGCGGTGACGAGAGTCGAGATCGATCCTGAAGGCTTCTTTCCTGACATGAACAGGCAGAACCAGCTCTGGGAGAACAGCAAATGATCGCGAGCAACAGGCGCGGGCGGTGGAGCATGCAGCTTCTGGAGCCGGCGCTGGTCGGTGCCGCGGCGCTCGTCGTATCGCCTAACGCGTCGGCAGCCCAGGCGCCGGCTGCGCGAGTTGCGACGCCATCGCTATACCAGCCCCGCGCGGTCCGCGCCGCCTATGCGAAGGGAACGCGTTCCCCGGACGGACGTCCCGGCGCGAAGTACTGGCAGAACCACGGGCGCTACGCGATCACCGTCACGGCCGCGCCGCCGAGTCGCGCGATCACGGGGACAGAGCAGATCACCTACTGGAACGCGAGCCCCGATTCGCTGCACACGCTGATCATCAAGCTGCTGCTCAACACTCACAAGCCAGGCGCTCCGCGCGACGGCGGCGCTGATTCGCTGTACCTGACGTCGGGGGTGCACATCGACCGCGTCACGGTGAACGGCCAGCCTTTCCCATGGCAGGAGTCCGGGCGCTACTTCACCTGGGCACCGCTGCGCCTGACGTCTCCGGTCGCGCCGGGGGACTCGATCCGCCTGACGTTCGACTGGCACTTCGACCTCTCGCGCGAGAGTGGCCGCGAGGGGATGATCGACTCGACCACCGCCTTCCTCGCCTACTTCTATCCCCGCGTTGCCGTCTACGACGACTACAATGGCTGGGACACGATGACGTTCACGGGGAGTCAGGAGTTCTACAGCGACTTCAACGACTACGACGTCACCGTGAACGCGCCGGCGAACTTCATCGTCTGGGGGACGGGCACGTTAGGCAACGCGTCGGCGGTGCTGCAGCCGGCGGTGGTCGATCGTTACCAGCGATCGCTGACCGCCGACACCACCGTGCACGTGGTGACGAAGGAGGATCTCGCCGCGCATCGCGTCACCGCGCAGCAGCCGCAGAACGCCTGGCACTTCTCGGCGCGCAACGTCCCCGACATGGCGTTCGCGATCAGCGACCACTACGACTGGGACGCGACCAGCGTCGACGTCGATGACGCGACGCAGCGCCGCGCCAGCGCCAACGCGGCGTTCGCCGATTCGTCGAAGGACTACCACCGGGTCGCGCAGTACGCGCGCCACTCGCTCGACTGGCTCTCGCACAACTGGCCGGGCGTCCCGTACCCGTACGAGAAGTCGACCGTCGTGCAGGGCTTCGCCGGGATGGAGTACCCGATGATGGCCAACGACGAGACGTACAGCGACACGGTCTTCTCCCGCTTCGTCGCCGAGCACGAGATCGCGCACACGTACTTCCCCTTCTACATGGGGATCAACGAGACGCGCTACGCCTTCATGGACGAAGGCTGGGCGACGACGTTCGAGTACCTGATCGGCACCGCCGATCTCGGCCACGAACGGGCAACCGAGTTCTTCAAGCAATTCCGCGTCAACAGCTGGATCAGCAGCTCCTCGCCGGTCGAGGACCTGCCGATCATCACCCCCGAGGACGTCCTCCGCGCCGAGGCGTGGGGGAACAACGCCTATGGCAAGGCGGCGTTAGGCTATCTCGCGCTGAAGGACATGCTCGGCGACGACGTGTTCCGGGCGTCGCTGCACGCGTTCATGGACCGCTGGCACGGCAAGCACCCCATCCCCTGGGACTTCTTCAACACCGTCAACGACGTCTCGAAGAGGAATCTCGACTGGTTCTGGAACAGCTGGTACTTCCAGAACAGCTACATCGACATCGGCGTGACCGGAGCGACGAAGACGCGCGGCGGCTACAGCCTGACGCTGGCGAACATCGGCGGGATGCCAGCGCCGGTGGACCTGAAGCTGACGTATAGTGACGGCGGCAGCGCGACCGTGCACGAGACGTCGGCGATCTGGCAGGCGAACCAGCAGCGTGCTAGCATAACGCTCCCGACGAAGAAGGGGCTGCGGTCAGTCGCGCTCGACCACTCGATCTGGGTCGACGCCGACACGACGAACGATTCCTGGCCGACCCACCCCCACCCACCCGCGACCCACTGACGCCGATGAACGCGCCAACCGTTCCCCCCATGGAAGACGCGTCACCGGAAAAACCACAGCTCGTCCGCCGATTCGGGTTGCTCCCGGCGACGGCGCTGAACATGACGAACATGATCGGCGTCGGGCCGTTCATCACGATCCCGCTGCTGATGTCCGCGTTAGGCGGCCCCCAGGCGATGCTCGGCTGGATCGTCGCGCTGGTGATCGTGATCTGCGACGGGATGGTGTGGAGCGAGCTCGGTGCGGCGATGCCGGGCTCGGGGGGATCGTTCCACTATCTCCGCGAGGCGTTCGGCCGCGAGCGCCTCGGGCGGCTGATGGCGTTCCTCTTCGTCTGGCAGTTCGTGCTCAGCGGCCCGCTCGAGATCGCGTCCGGTTACATCGGCTTCGCCGACTACGCGAGCTACATCTGGAAGGGGCTCACGCGGCCGGGGGTGATCGCGCTCATAACGGTGGTCGGCGTGGTGAACATCGCGCTGCTCTACCGGCGCATCCATTCGATCGCGAAGATCACCGTCTCGCTCTGGATCGGGACGCTGATCACCGTGCTCGCCGTGATCGTCACCGGCGCGATGCACTTCGACCCGCACGTCGCCTTCGACTTTCCCCCCGGCGCGTTCAGCTTCTCGCTCGGCTTCTTCCTCGGGCTCGGCGCCGCGTCGCGCATCGGGATCTACGACTACCTCGGCTACTACGACGTCTGCTACATCGGTGACGAAGTGCGCGACCCGGGCCGCGTGATTCCGCGCTCGATCCTGATCAGCACCGCGGCGGTCGCCGTGATCTACTTCGGCATCAACCTGTCGGTCGTCGGAGTAGTACCGTGGCGCGAGTTCGTGCCGGCGGCGGCGCACGCCGAATCGAGCTTCATCGTCTCGATCTTCATGGAGAAGATCTATGGCGGGACGGTGGCGACGGTGTTCACGCTGCTCGTCCTCTGGACGGCGTTCGGCTCGGCGTTCGCGTTGCTGCTCGGCTACTCACGAATACCCTACGCGGCGGCGGAGAGCGGCTACTTCTTCCGGGCCTTCGCGCGGCTCCATCCAACGAAGGAATTTCCCTACATCTCGCTGCTGGTCCTTGGGGTGCTGTCGATCATCGCGGGTTTCTTCTCGTTGGGCACGGTGATCGATGCGTTGATCGTGACGCGAATACTGGTGCAGTTCATGGGACAGATCGTCGGGCTGATCGTGCTGCGAAAGCGGGCGCCGACGATGAACCGTCCCTACCGCATGTGGCTCTATCCAGTGCCGGCGCTGGTCGCGCTGCTCGGCTGGATCTTCGTCTTCGCCACGACGCAGGCCGAGGTCATCCTGTTCGGGGTCGGAGTTCTCGCGTTAGGCGGTGTGGCGTTCATGCTCTGGTCCTGGAACACGAAACGGTGGCCATTCGGCCTCGGGGGGAGGGAAGTCACTACATGAAGCGGATCGCGCAGGGGATCGTCGGTGTAGCGTTCGCAGTCGGATCGGTGGCCGCGGCAGGGGTAGCCGGTGCGCAGCAGCGGCAGATGTTGCACGCGGGATGGCGACTCCAGTCGTCGGAGAAGGTGGGGACAGATGGAGCGCGCATCTCGACACGCTCCTACAAGGCAACGGGATGGTACCAGGCGACGGTCCCGTCGACGGTGGTCGGCACGCTCGTCGACGACAGCGTCTATCGCAACCCGTTCTTCGGGATGAACATGCGGCAGCTCCCGGGGATGGACTATCCGATCGGGGCGAGCTTCGTGCACCGGCCGATGGCCGACTCGAGCGCGTTCGCGAAGCCGTGGTGGTATCGCACGACGTTCACCGTGGGCTCCGCACTGCGCGGACGCCGCCTGACGCTGCACTTCGACGGGATCAACTACCGGGCGAACGTGTGGCTCAATGGAAAGCTGCTCGCCGATTCGTCGGCCATCGCCGGGAGCTACCGGCACTTCGACCTCGACGTCACCGGCGCGGCCAGCACGACGGCGCCTAACGTCCTGGCGGTCGAGATCTTCGCGCCGACACCGGCCGACCTGCAGACGACGTGGGTGGACTGGAACCCGTCGCCGCCGGACAAGGACATGGGGATCTGGCAGCCGGCCTGGCTCGCGGCGAGCGGTGACGTCGTCGTCCGCGATCCGATGGTGACGAGCCACGTCGACACCGCGTCGCTACGCAGCGCCGACCTGACCGTCGCCGCCGACCTGGTGAACCTGACGGCGCAGCCGGTGACGGGAGAGCTGCGCGGACACATCGGCGGCGTGAAGTTCAGCAAGCCGATCGCCCTCGCCGCGCACGACAGCGCGTTCGTGCACTTCACCCCCGACAGCTTCCCGCAGCTCCACTTCGCGAACGCGAAGCTCTGGTGGCCGGTGGAGCTCGGCGGTACCAAGCCGGCGCTCTACGACCTCGACATCGAGTTCGTCCGCAACGGCCGAGTGTCGGACAGCCGGCACATCCCGTTCGGTATCCGCGAGATCACCTCCGAGACGACGCCCACCGGCGGACGGCTCTTCCGCGTGAACGGCCGACGGATCCTGATCCGCGGCGGCGGCTGGGCGCCGGACATCTTCTTCCGCCCGCAGCCCGAGCGTCAGGCAGCGCAGCTGCAGTACGCGCTCGACATGCACCTCAACACGCTGCGCCTCGAGGGGAACTACGAGAACGATCAGTTCTGGCAGCGCACCGACAGTCTCGGCATCCTCGTGATGACCGGGTGGGTGTGCTGCAGCGCGTGGGAGGAGTGGCCGAAGTGGGGCGACGAGCAGTTCGCGATCGCCGCCGCATCGTTAGGCGACCAGATCCGGCGAGTGCGCGGACATCCGAGCGCGCTGGTCTGGCTGAACGGCAGCGACAATCCGCCGCCGGCGAAGGTCGAGCAGATGTATCTCGACATCGAGCAGAAGGAAGGATGGCCGAACCCGACGATCTCGTCGGCGAGCGCGAAGCCCGCCGAGTTCTCCGGCGCGAGCGGAGTGAAGATGACCGGACCGTACGACTGGGTGCCGCCGTCGTACTGGCTGCAGGACAGCACGCACGGCGGCGCCTGGGCATACAACACCGAGACGAGCCCTGGTGCAGCAGTGCCGGTGATCGAGAGCATGCGCCGCATGCTCCCGGCGAGTGACCTGCAGTGGCCGCTCGACAGCGTCTGGCTCTTTCACGCCGCGGGCGGGCAGTTCACGCACCTCCTCGACAAGTACAACACCGCGCTCTCCACGCGTTATGGTGAGCCGAAGAGCGTCGAGGACTACACCGAGACGTCGCAGCTGATGACGTACGAAGGCGAGCGGGCGATGTTCGAGGCCTACCGCCGCAACGAGTTCCGCGCGACCGGCGTGATCCAGTGGATGTTCAACAACGCCTGGCCGTCGATCTACTGGCACCTCTTCGACTGGTACCTGCAGCCGGCCGGTGGCTACTTCGGCACGAAGAAGGCGAACGAGCCGGTGCACGTGCTCTACTCGTACGACGACCGCTCGGTCGCGGTGGTGCAGAGCGGCCCGTCGCGCGCGCCGATCAAGGGCGCGCGGCTGCAGGCGCGGATCGTCGGGCTCGACGGCACGATCCAGCTCGCGCGCGATACGGTGATCGACATCGCGCCGGACACCAGCGCGCGCGTGCTCCATCTCCCCGAGCCGACCGACACGAGCGTGGTCTCGTACTTCGTCGACCTGCGACTGAGCGACGCGAAGGGCCGACCACTGAGCACGAACTTCTACTGGCTGTCGAAGCACCCCGACGTGCTGTCCGACAGCTCGACGTGGTACATGACGCCGGTAAAGCAGTACGCGGACTACACCGCACTGCGGACGATGCCGCGCGGAACGTTAGGCGCGAAGGCGACGTTCAGCGGTGGTGAGAAGGCGGGCGAGCAGCTGGCGCGCGTGACGCTGACCAACCCGGGGAAGACGCTCGCCTTCTTCGTCCGGCTGCAGGTGACGGGACGCAAGGGCGAGGAAGCGCTGCCGGTGCGCTGGTCGGACAACTACGTGACACTGCTGCCGGGGGAGAAGCGCGTTGTGACGGCGCGGTACGCGACGGCGGATCTGCACGACGGCGCGCCGAAGGTGGTGGTGAGCGGGTGGAATGTTGGAAGGAGCGTGGCGCGGTAGCGAAAGACTGGCGGTCACTGCTCTCGGGGGCGAGCAGCGACTGTTGCTGCTTGGTTCGTTCGAGCCGTTGGCGTTCTGGTATGTCGGCCTTGGTCCTCAGCATTCGACCGGCGTACAGTCTGCGGGGGAGGCACCGAGGCACCGAGGGCACCGAGGACTGCACGCCAGACCAGTATCGTTGCGCTACTGCCAAACGACTTGGGGCAAGCAGGTGAGATGGTCTCGCCCCGCTTGCCCCCAAGCTGTTCGGGGCTGGCGCGAACGGCTCAGCCCCTGCGGGGCTGTCCTCGGTGTCTCGGTGTCTTGCAAGAATAGACTGTCACGCAGATGGGATGCTGAGGACAACGGCCGACATACGACGACGCCAGCGGCTCGAACGAATCGATCAGCAAAAGCCTGAACCCCAGTGCACCCTCGAGCATGATCGCTGAGCTTCCGGCTCTTATATTTCGCGTATGCTCAATCCTGCGCCCACCCCGTACGACCAGATCGGCGGCGATGCCGCCGTCAGGCAGCTCGTCGACCGCTTCTATGACCTGATGGACTCGGCGCCAGAGGCGAAGCATGTGCGTGCGCTCCATGCCGCGAGCCTCAAGGCGTCGCGCGAGAAGCTGTACATGTTCCTCACCGGGTGGCTCGGTGGTCCGCAGCTGTACGTCGAGAAGCACGGACACCCGCGGCTCCGGCAGCGGCACTTTCCGTTCGCGATCTCGAGCCGGGAGCGCGACGAGTGGCTCTGGTGCATGGACCGGGCGATGGACGAGCAGCCGATGCCGGCCGAGCTGCACGCGATGCTGAAGCAGAAGCTCCACGCGCTCGCCGATCACATGCGGAACCAGCCCGACTCAGCGTGAGCGCGCGACCCTCGACGTCGTGTCGGTGACCAGCTTCGCGGTGACGATGTAGTCGAGGTGCGGGAACATCCGCAGCAGGTAGTTGTTGCCTAACGTCGAGATGAGCTGCTGCTTCGGCGTGTCGCCGTACTCGTCGTCGAGCGAGTCGACGACCTCCATCCCCGAGACGACCCGACCGAAGGGGACGAAGCCCTGCGTGTCGAGCTTCGGGTTGTCCTTGAGGTTGATGAAGAGCTGGTGCGAGCGCGTGTTCGGGCCGCTGGTGGTGAACACGAGCGTCCCGCGGGCGTTGCTCTGCGTTCGCGGGTCATCGGGGAGCGGACGCTTGTCCCACTCCTCGTTGACCTTTTTCTCGTTGTTGATCCCGAACTGCGCAATGTAGCCCGGGAGGACGCGGAAGAAGCGGTTGTCGTCGAAGAAACCGGTCGTCGCCAGCGCGTAGAAGCGATCGACGCCGTTAGGCGCCCAGCCGCGGTTGGCCTGGACGACGAAGCTGCCCTTGCTGGTGGTGAAGGCGACACGGAAGGAATCCGGGGCCGGGCCGGTGGGAACCGCCGCCGGCCTGGACTTCTCGCCGCAGGCAGCGAGAAGCGTGGCGACGCCGAGCACCACGACCCATGCAACCCTCCGCGCCCTCCGTGGCTCCTGTCGAGACATCGTCATTCTCTCCCGCCGTGAACGCGCGCTGAGACAGAGTGCCGCCGCGCTCACCGCGCGCCTCCCGTACCTGACACGGCGCCGTCGACGACCGCGATCGTCAGCCCATCCCATCCCTTGCTCCCCACCGTCTGGATCGTCGTCGCCGTCACACGGGGATTGCTCCGCAGCATCTCGTTCAGCTTCCGCACCCCGCGCACGCTCGGGTCGGTGCTCGATGCATCCACGATCGCGCCGTCGCGGATGACGTTGTCGACGACGATCACCGCGCCGGGCGTCGCCAGCTTCATCGCCCAGTCGAAGTAGGACGGGATGTTCGGCTTGTCGGCGTCGATGAAGATGAAATCGAATGGACCCTCCTGCTCCGAGCGGAGGCGGGGCAGCGTCTCGAGCGCGGCGCCGAGCCTGACGTCCACCACTCTATCGAGCCCGGCGCGGGCAATGTTGGCGCGGGCGACCGTCGCGTGCTTCTCGTCGGCCTCGAGCGTGACCAGCCGCCCGCCAGCCGGGAGCGCCCGCGCGAGCCAGATGGTGCTGTAGCCGCCTAACGTTCCGATCTCGAGGATCTTCCGCGCCCCGCGCAGGCGGGCGAGCATCGCCAGCAGCTTCCCCTGGTTCGGGGCGACGGCGATCTGCGGCAGGCCGGCTGCCGCGCTCGCCTCGAGCGCCGCGTCGAGCGTGTCGTCAGGGTCGACGAGCGCCTCGGTGATGTAGCGATCGACTTCGGTCCACTGCTCTTCCATGTCGACACCCCGTACGCGCTCCGCGAACGCACGCCATCCAGCTCTCTCGCCCCGTCCGCAATCTGCTCGCGTCGCTCGGCACCCGGTAGCCGCGGCGAAGGAGCCGTCGCGCCCGGCAGGGTCGACGACGATGCAGCGCGGCGGAACGCCTTTCGCATTTCTCCGCACCCCATCACCAACCGCGACCCACGACGGAGAAGCTTATGCGCAAACCAATCAGCCCTCGGATTCACGGAGTCATCGACTACAGCACCTCGGCGATGGTCGCCGCCGCACCGGCGGTGTTCGACTTCCCCAAGCCGGCGGCCCGGCTGTTCGAGGGACTCGCGGCCGGGTACACGGGACTCTCGTCGGTGACCGACTATCCGCTGGCCGTGAAGCGGAAGGTCCCGTTCAAGGCACACGGTGCGACCGAGCTCGCGATCGCGGCGGTGCTCCCGGTGCTGCCATGGGCACTCGGCTTCGCCGACAACAAGGCGGCGCGCAATCTCTGCTTCGCGCTGACCGGGGTGACGCTCCTCGTCGCCGCACTGACGGACTGGGACTCGGACCAGTAGCCGCGCCGGCGAGACCGGCGAGAGCTCAGGGGGATCAGCCAGGGGCGGGCCAAAAACTCGCCCTTGCTGATTTTTCAACAGTGTTGAATATTCAGCACTAACGGTGCGCGGCAGGGACTCCTGTTGACCGGCGCGGGCCAAGTGTCAACGCCGCGTCAACCCTTCGACCGCACCGCCTGTCAAACACCGTCGGCCCGATGCCGGGCACACTGGCCCCGATCACCAGCCCCCCTCGCATGCGCTCTCCATTCCTTTTCGTCCTCGCCTTCGGCACGTTCTCCGTCCCGGCCTGGGCGCAGCAGGGCACCAAGGCGCCTAACGTCACGACACCGCCGCGGACGATGAGCGCCGTTCGGCGGAACGGGCCGATCGTCCTCGACGGAAAGCTCGACGAGGCCGCGTGGGCGGCGGCGACGCCGAGCGGGGATTTCCTGCAGAGCTATCCCGCACCGGGGAAGCCGGCACCCGATCGCACCGAGGTTCGCGTCCTCTACGACGACGCGGCGCTGTACGTCGGGATCCGGATGTTCGATGCGCACCCCGATTCGATCGCCGCCGGCCTCGCGCGGCGCGACGCGACCGCGGCGACCGGGATCTACTCCGACTGGGTGCACCTGATCATCGACTCGTATCACGACCGCCGCACCGCGTTCCGTTTCTCGACCACGCCGCGCGCCGTGCAGAAGGACGTCTACACCTCGAACGACGGGAACGAGGACATCAACTGGGACGCGATCTGGGAGGTCGGCACGCGCGTCGACTCGGCCGGATGGGTCGCCGAATACCGGATCCCACTCAGCCAGCTCCGCTTCGGCGACGAGCAGGGCGAGAGCCGAACGTGGGGATTCCAGGTCCAGCGCGACATCGCCCGCCGCAACGAGCGCGACACGTGGGCCCCGTGGACGCCTAACGACGGCGGCTTCGTCTCGCGGTTCGGCGACCTGGTCGGGATCAGCGGCATCCGCGCGCCGGAGCGGCTCGAGGTCATCCCCTACGTCAGCTCGACGTTCACCCGCGCGCCGGGCGACCCGGCCGATCCCTTCTTCCATGCGACGAACAGCCAGCCCAAGGTCGGCGGCGACCTCCGCTACGGCCTGCCGTTAGGCCTGACGCTGAGCGCGACGATCAACCCCGACTTCGGCCAGGTCGAGGTCGACCCGGCGGTGGTCAACCTGTCGGCGTTCGAGATCTCCTTCCCGGAGAAGCGGCCGTTCTTCCTCGAGGGGAGCGACGTCTTCAGCTTCGGCCAGGTCGTCAGGCAGAACGACTACGGCGGCCAGAGCTTCCTCTACTCGCGCCGGGTGGGGCGGCAGCCGCAGCTCGGCATCCCCGACAGCGCCCAGTTCGCCGACTTCCCGACCCAGACCACCATCGCCGGCGCGGCCAAGGTCACGGGCAAGAACGGACCGTGGACGGTCGGCATCCTCGACGCCGTGACCACCGAGCAGCAGGCACAGCTCCTCTCGGAGAACGGCACGCGCTTCGAGCGGGCGGTCGAGCCGCTGACCAACTACTTCGCCGGGCGGCTGCGCCGCGACTTCCGCGCCGGGGCGACCACGGTCGGCGCGATGATCGAGAACACCAACCGCGCGTTAGGCGACACGGTCTTCACCCCGCGGCTGCGCGCGAACGCGACCTTCGGCGGGATCGACTTCGAGCACAACATGAAGAAGCGGGCATGGGCGCTGAGCGGGTTCGCCGCCGCGAGCACCGTCCGCGGCAGCGCCGACGCGATCGCGGCGACGCAGCGCAACAGCACGCACAACTTCGCCCGCCCCGACGCACCATACCTCAGCTACGACCCGACGCGGACCTCGCTCGACGGCTACATCAGCGAGCTGGCACTGGCCAAGCGCGGCGACGTGTTCGGCTCGATCGCGGTGAAGACGACCAGCCCCGGGCTCGAGCTCAACGACCTCGGCTTCCAGAGTCGCACCGGGTACAAGGCAGTCTCGACGCTGATCGGGAAGTCGAGCTACACCGCAACGAAGCACCTGCAGAGCTGGACCACGTTCGTCTACCAGAACGACGCGTGGAACTACGGCGACCGTCCGATCTTCCACGGCTACGCCGGGCAGGCCAGCGCCACACTGAGAAACTTCTGGGGGGGTGACGTCGGTGTCACCTACGCACCGAAGTTCTACGACGACAACCTCCTCCGAGGCGGCCCCGAGGCGGCGCAGCCGACGAGCACCTACGCGAACGTCAACGTCAACAGCGATTCGCGAAAGCCGGTCGTGATGAACCTCGGGCTCGCGTACGCGCACGATGTGCTCTCCGGTTATTCCAAAGGGGCGAACCTCTCGCTCGACCTGCGGCCGACGTCGAACATCCATGTCAACCTCGGGCCCAGCTTCAGCCAGCTCTATGACACCGAGCAGTATCGCGCCTCAGTGAGCGACCCGCTGGCGACCAACACCTTCGGCCGCCGTTATGTCCTCGCGGCGCTGCGGCAGAACACCCTCTCGCTCGACACACGGATGGACGTGACGTTCACGCCGCGCCTGAGCTTCGTCATGTACGCGCAGCCGTTCGTCTCCGCGGGACGCTACAACTCGTTCAAGGAGTTCCTCACCCCCGGGCAGACCGCGTTCAAGGTCTACGACCCGGCGAAGGGCGAGATCTCCTACAACGCGACGACGCAGCGCTACACGATCGATCCCGACGGCACCGCCGGCCCGGCGCCGAGCTTCACCATCGGCCAGCCGAACTTCAACATCCGCTCGCTGCGAGGCAACGCCGTGCTGCGCTGGGACTATCGTCCCGGCTCGGCGTTCTACGTCGTCTGGCAGCAGGAGCGCAGCGGCTTCCTGCCGTTAGGCCAGTTCGAGACCCGCCGCGACGTCGGCGCGATCTTCCGCACCGTGCCGACGAACGTGTTCCTGATCAAGGCGACGTACTGGATCGGCCGCTGACCGCAGTACCGTTGCGCGTGTCCGCCGTCGTACTGCAGGAGGGCGGGGCCTATGAAACGGCGGAGTGGGGAGCAAGGAATTCCCGGAGAGCGAACCGGCGCGGGCAAGGGGCGAGAAAACGCGTTGGTGTCGCTCCGCGTTCAGATTGCGCTTTGGAAGTTTCTTCTCCCCGGGCCCCGCGCCTTGTCGCCTTTCGGGCTATCTCCCGATCCACGGGCTCCGCTGTTTGGTAGGGCCCGCACCCCTGTTGTTTCGCGCACCGCTCACCAGATGCACGGAACAACGGTTGACCTGCGTGACAGGGGACTGGCGTTAGGCGCCGATGCCCGCCGCCAGCAGCGTGAATGCCAGTCCCGCCACGCCGATGATCGTCTCCGCGACTGTCCACGTCGCCAGCGTCTGCGGGACGGTCATGTCGAAGTATTCCTTGATCAGCCAGAACCCCGAATCGTTGACGTGTGACAGCACGAGCGATCCGGCGCCGGTCGCGATCACGAGGAGCTCAGCGCTCGTGCCGGGAACCAGAAGGGCGATCGGGGCGACGATGCCGGCGGCGGTCGTCATCGCGACGGTTGCCGAACCGGTCGCGACGCGGATCAGGGCGGCGATCGACCAGGCGAGCAGCAGGGGCGACGCGTGCGAGGTCGCGGCGATTCCGGCGATGGCGCTGCCGACACCGCTCGCGATCAGCACCCTGTTGAAGCCGCCGCCGGCGCCGATGACGAGGATGATCGCCGCGGTCGGGGCGAGGCAGTCGTTGGTGAACTTGAGGATGTCGTGGCGGGTGAATCCCTGCCGCGCGCCTAACGACCAGAAGGAGATCAGCAGCGCGATCAGCAGCGAGACGACCGGGTTGCCGGCGAAGTCGAGCGCCTGGCGAACGCGGTCGCTGCTGCCTGACGTCATGTCGGCCACGCTCGCCGCCATCATCAGGATGACGGGCACGAGCACCGTCAGCACCGCGACGGCGAACGACGGCATCGCCGTCGGCGCCGTCCCTTCCAGAATTGCGGCCATCGGGTTGTCGCGCGCGAGCCGGATGCGCGGCGCTACCCACGACGCGTAAATCGGCCCGGCCAGCGCCGCCGTCGGCAGCCCGATCAGCAGCGACCAGAGGATCGTCTTCCCGACGTCGGCGTGATATGCGCCGACCGCGAGCATCGCCGCCGGATGCGGCGGCACCATCCCGTGCACCACCGACAGCCCGGCGACGAGCGGGATCCCGATCTTCACCAGCGAGAGCCCGGTGCGCCGCGCGATCGTGAACACGAGCGGGATGAGCAGGACGAACCCGACCTGGAAGAAGACCGGGATCCCGACGATGAAGGCGACGAACATGATCGCCCAGTGGACGCGCCGCTCGCCGAACCGACCGATCAGCGTCGTCGCGATTCGCGTCGCGCCCCCCGACTCGGCCATCATCTTCCCGAGCATCGTCCCCAGCCCGACGACGACGGCGATGAAACCGAGTGCGGTTCCGACGCCCTCCTGGAAGGCGCCGACGACGCCGCCTAACGGCATCCCGGCCGCCCCGCCGAGCGCGAGCGAGACGACCACCAGAGCGACGAACGGGTGCAGCCGGAAGCGCGCGATGAGGATGATCAGCGCGACGACCGCGCCGCCGGCGAGGAGGAGGAGCCGGGCGTCGTGCGTCACGCGTCATCCTCCGATGGTGGCTTGCCCACGCCCCGCGGTGCGGTGCGAGCCCCCATGTTCGCCCTGATGCGCGACGTCAGCTGCGCGATGATCTCGTCCGGCGCCTGCTCGGCGTCGTAGATCCAGGCGCCCTCGTCGGGCGACGGGATTTCGAGCGTCGCGAGCTGGCTGTCGAGCAGCACCGCCGGCATGTAATGTCCGTGCCGGTTCTCCAGTCGCTCGGCGATCAGCGGGCGCGGCGCGGTGAGGAGTATGAACTGCACGTCGGGATCGCCGCCGCGCAGCAGGTCGCGATAGCTGCGCTTGAGCGCCGACGCGGCGATGACGAGTCCCTTGCCGGCGCGCCGGGCGTCGAGCAGCCGCGCGGCGAGCGCGGCGAGCCAGCCCTGGCGGTCGGCATCGGTGAGCGGGGTCCCCGACCGCATCCGCGCCACGTTCTCCGGCGGATGGTAGTCGTCGCCCTCGGCGAAGTCGCTGCCTAACGCGCGGGCGAGCCGCGAGCCGATCAGCGACTTTCCCGCGCCGGAGACTCCCATCACGACGTAGCGACCAGTGTCCAGTGCGGCCTCGAGTGCAGAGGGTGGCATCGAGCGAGTGGAAAGTACAGCCGAAGCTAGCGAAGTGCTCGGGTCCGTTCGACGAGCGCCGGCGCGAGGGCTCGCTGGCCGCTCGCGCCAGGATGTGGTACGTTCGCGAAGGCGTTGCTCCCCCCCGGAGGGCCCATGCTGCTCCTCGCACTCGCACTCGCCGCCTCGACTACGATCGCCGGCACGACCACGCACCCGGTCGCCGACGTCGTGCCTAACGACAACCGCATACCGGCTGGACGTCTCGACGGGGGAGTCCTCACTCTCCGCGTCGTCGCCGAGGACGCAACCTTCTACCCGGAGACGAAGCGCGGGCCGGGAATCGCCGTGTATGCGTTCGCCGAGGAAGGAAGCGGACCGACCGTGCCGGGGCCGTTGATTCGCGTGCCGGCAGGCACCGAGATTCGTGTCTTCCTGCGCAATGCGCTCGCCACGCCGCTCTGCGTCCGTGGGCTGCAGGACCACACGACCTCGATGCTCGACACGGTCGACATCGCAGCGGGTGCGACGCGCGAGGTGCGCTTCCGCGCGAACTCGGCGGGAACATTCATCTACTGGGCGCGCGCGACGCAGGATGGGACCGGGTTTGGCTGGAGCCAGGACTCGCAGCTCACCGGCGCTTTCATCGTCGACCCGCCGAACACGAAGCCGCGCGCCGATGAGCGGATCATGGTCATGACGCTCTACGCCGACACGCTCGACCAGAACGGGCATGAGGTGCGTCGCGAGCCGATCACCATCAACGGCGTCGCCTGGCCGTGGACGGAGCGCCTGACGTACACAGTCGGCGACACGGTGCGCTGGCGCGTCCTCAACGCCACTATCGCGAACCACCCGATGCACCTGCACGGGTTCTACTTCGACGTCACCAGCAAGGGCGACACGACGCGCGACACCGTCTACACGCCGGTACAGCGCCGCAAGGCAGTGACCGAGATGCTCACTCCCGGCGCGACGATGTCCGTTGCCTGGATCCCGACGAGGCCGGGGAACTGGCTCTTCCACTGCCATCTCATCTATCACATCGACGCCAGCCGCAGGCTCGCCGACGCGGTGCCGGTGGGCTACGAGCACAATCACGCCTTCGACGGGATGTCGGGGCTGGTGATGGCGATCCAGGTCGCACCGGCGCACGGCGCGGTCGCCACCGCGCCCGACCCAATTGCCCGCCGGCGCATCTACCTCTTCATCGACGAAAGGCCTAACGTTTTCGGCGACCGTCCCGGCTACGCTTTCGTGCTCCAGCGCGACAGCATGCCGCCAGCGGTGGATTCGGCGCCATCCCCCAGCTCGACGCTGGTGCTCCACCGCAACGAGCCGACCGAGATCGTCGTCGTCAACCGGCTGCAAGCCGGTCACGCCAGCATCCACTGGCATGGCATCGAGCTCGAGAGCTTCTATGACGGCGTCGGTGGCTGGAGCGGAGCAGGGGATCATCTCGCGCCGGTGATCGCCCCGGGTGATTCATTCGTCGTGCGGATGACTCCCGATCGCGCCGGGACTTTCATCTATCACACGCATGTCGACGAGGGGAAGCAGCTCACGTCCGGGCTCTATGGCCCGCTGATCGTCCTCGCCGAGGGCGCCGCGGTGGACACCACCGATCGCATCTTCCTCATCGGCGACCCGGGCCCGACCGACACGCCGCGCCTCGTCGTCGCGCCCTTCATCAACGGTTCGACCACACCACCGCCGCTCGAGCTGCGCGCCGGCACTACGCATCGCATCCGCTTCGTCAGTATCTCCGGGGCGTTCGTGCGTCGTGTGCGGCTCATCTCCGAGACTGGCATCGAGCGCTGGCGCGCCGTAGCCAAGGACGGCGCCGACCTTCCGCTCCGTCAGGCCACCATGCGCAACGCGCAAGTCGACCTCGGCCCCGGCGAGACCGCCGACTTCGAGGTGCGCCGGGACAAGCCCGAAGTCCTGACAATGGAGATCGTGACCGCGCCGGCGCAGAAGCGGCCGCACCTGATGAAGATCCCGGTGATCGTGCGGTGATCGCGCGTTAGGCGGTCAGTCGGTCACAGCCACCGGCACGAGCGCGTCCGCCGCGTCGTACCCGGGATTGTTGATCCGCGGCGAGATGCGATCGGCGTCCAGCTCGGCCATCGGGTACGGATTCGTCTCGAGCAGCCGCTGCACCGCGTCGGCGTCGGTCAGGTCGGGGTCGAGCCAGTCGGCGTAGCGCTCGGGGGTGAGCAGCCGCGCCATGCGATGGTGGAACTTCCCGAACCAGTCGTCGGCCGCGCCGACGATCACCGTGCAGCTCCACAGCTCTTCGCCCTTGTCCGCCGAGCACCAGCGATCCCAGAGGCCGGCCATCGCGAACGGAACGCTGTCGGGGTGGCGGATGCGGAACGGGATCCGCGCACCCTTCGCGCCCGTCCACTCGATGATCCCGTCGACGATCACCAGGCAGCGCTGCCGCTGCCACGCGCGACGGAACGTCGGCGCGCTGCTCGCGCGCTCCAGGCGTGCGTTGAAGGTGCTGTAGTCGCGGTCGAAGCGCGCGACTTCCTCGGCGCTGCGCAGGTGTCCCGGCACGAGGTTCCAGTGCATCGGTCGCAGCGTGAGCTGGCCGCTGTCGGGATCGACGTGGACGACGGGAATGTCCTGCCGCGGCGAAAGATTGAAACGCGGCTGGAACAAGTCATAGCTGTTCGTCCGCTCGGTGAAGCTGAAGCGGTCGGGGAGGATCTCCCCCGTCTCGGTGATCGTCGCGCGTCCACACATGGTGCGGATAGTATCGCCGGGTCGCACGCTGCCACAACCGCGTCACCCTCAGCCTTGCGGGGCGCTCATGGAAGGGGCATGCTCTTCAGCCCAGCGGATTCCCTATCAGCGAAATGCGCGGAGGACATCATGAACATCGAAGCGCTCGAGCGCGAGTTCCGAGGCGAGATCCTGACGGCTGAATCGCCCGGCTACGAGGAGGCCCGCCACATCTGGAATGCGATGATCGACAAGCGACCGGCCGCGATCGCGCGCTGCCGCAATGCGGACGACGTCGTCGCTGCGGTCCGCTTCGCGGCGCGGGAGGGAATCTTCCCCGCAGTGCGCGGCGGCGGTCACAATGCCGCCGGACTGGCGATGGTCGATGATGGACTCGTGATCGACGTCTCGCCGATGAAGCGCATACGCGTTGACACCGACGCGCGGACTGCCGTGGCCGAGACCGGGCTCACCTGGGGCGAGTTCGACCGCGCGACGCAGGCACACGGGCTGGCGGTCACCGGCGGACTGATCTCGAGCACGGGGATCGCCGGGCTCACGTTAGGCGGCGGCGTCGGCTGGCTGATGGGGCAATGCGGACTCTCCTGCGACAACACGCTCTCGTACGACGTGGTCACTGCGAACGGCGAGATGATCACCGCCAGCGCCGACGAACATCAGGACCTGTTCTGGGCGCTGAAGGGCGGTGGTGGCAACTTCGGCGTCGTCACTTCGATCACGTATCGCCTCTATCCGGTCACGCAGGTGATCTCGGGAATGCTGATTCACCCGATCGCGCGGGCGCGCGAGGTGCTCACCTTTTATCGCGATTTCGTCTCCGCCGGCCTCCCCGATGAACTGGTGATCTACGCTTCGGCCATCACGACGCCGGAAGGGGTGCCGGTGATCGCGCTGATCCCCGCGTACACTGGAAAGGACCTCGCGGAAGGCGAGCGTATCCTCGCGCCGCTGCGCGCGTTCGGTCCGCCGGTCGTCGACATGGTGCAACGGATGCCCTACCTCGCGATGCAGTCGATGATCGATCCAGCATGTCCTTACGGAAAGATGCGCAGCTACTGGAAGTCGCACTTCCTCAGCGCGCTCCCCGACGCGGCGATCGAAACCTTCGTGCAGCACGCCGAGCAATGCACGTCGCCGCGTACGTTCGTGATCATCGAGCACGCGCACGGCGCGGCGGCTCGCGTCGCGCCCGACGCGACCGCGTTCCCGGTTCGCGAGCACGAGTTCAACCTCGTCGTGCTCAGCCTCTGGGACGACGCGAGCGACGACGCGCGGCAGATTGCGTGGACACGCGCCTTCTATCAGGCGATGCAGCCCTGGTCGGCGGCGCTGGTGTACGTCAACGCCCTCAGCGACGACGACGGCGGTCGTGTCGCCGAAGCGTACGGACAGAACTTCGAGCGGCTCGCCGACGTGAAGGCGAAGTACGATCCGGGAAACATGTTCCGGCGGAACCAGAACGTACCGCCGGCGCGGGTTTCAGGCGGGGCAGGGCTGCCGATGCGCGACGAGTCGGCGGTGTGGAGCGCGCCGCCGGCCTGACTCGTCGCGCGCCTCTGCCTAACGTGCTGCTGGCCGCGCGCGGACGAGCGTGAGCCGGGCGAATGGCGACAGCTGCCCCGCGTTGTCGTTGTCCATCCGCCACGTCCAGCTGTCCGCGCGACGGTCGTAGGTCATGGTGTTGTGGAAGCTGGTGGTCGCGTCGTGATGAAAGACGAACGGGATCGAGTCGCCGCTCGGCGCGACCTGCGCCAGCGAACCCGGCGCGATCCCACCATAGACGTCGAGCCAGACGCACGCGTACTGCTTCGCGTCGCCGTTCCACCCGACGTAGATGTCAGCCTGGTACTGCGGGTCCCCGTTGCCGCCCTTCTCGCGCGAGACCTCGTGCAGATGCACGTACTGGTGGCCGAGCACCCACTCGGCGGTGACGTCGTGCGTGGTCGGCTGGTCGTCGATGGTGCCGGTGAGCGTCCAGCGTCCGACCATGCGATCAAGCAGCGGGTCGCTGAGCGTCGGCTGTTGCGCGAGCGCAGGACGCGGGTGCAGCGACGCGATGGTGAGCAGCGCGGCGACGGCGAGGGAGAGGTGGCGCATGGGGGCTCCTCGAGGATGTCGGTGATTCGTGTTCCGGAATCAACGGGTCGCGGGTGCGTCCGGTAAGTACCGGGGGAGACGGAAGCAACGGCAACAGCATTTCCACAGGAGCCACAGAGGGCGCAGACCGTCTGGATGAAGTGGCACGACTGAAGCAACGGCAACAGCATTTCCACAGGAGCCACAGAGGGCACAGAGGGGTCTGATCAAACCCTCTGTGCCCTCTGTGGCTCCTGTTCAATTCGTGCTCGTTGTCTGTAGTGGGAGGAACGGCTGCTTCGATCTGAGGCTCATCGGTGCCTCGGGCGCACTGGTTGCTCGTCTTGACCCGCCCTCGCGCCTCCTCACCTCCCGAAACGCGAAACGTCAGCCCCACATCGACAGTCTATCGAATGTGTCCGCCTCTTCGAGCCGGATTCGCCGACACGGATCGACGGCTCCCCGGGTCGGGACGCCGAACATCAGACTCCTCCCAACCTCACCCCACATGCGCGAGCTCACCCCCATCTACTCCGCCGCAACGCCGGCTCGGCTGCGCTCGACGCTCGTGGGATTCCTCGCGCTGATGCTCGCGCTCGGCGTCGTCGCATCGATCGCCAGCGTCTGACGCTCGCCGCGCGGCCCGCGTGTCCCGGGTCGCCGCACGTTAGGCAGCCGATGACCGGAAAATGTGAGCTGCGCCCACTTGTGAAGACAGTGGCCGCCTGGCGATCATGATCACTCTCGTCGCGGAAGGCGCGCGAGCTCACCAGAGTGGAGATGCGGGAATGGAACGGCGACTGATGAAGAGCCTCGCAGCGATCGCGGCGGGGGCGGTGCTCGTTGGCGCGATCGCGGCCTGCGACAACGACGGCCACACGATCTCGGGACCGCAGGTGACCCAGTACACCCTGACGTCGATCGACAGCGAGCCGCTCCCGCACGAGATCAACCGGTCGAGCGACGGTACCGTGATCACCGTGCTCGATGACATGATCCTGTCGGTCCTCGAGGACAAGACATGGCATGCGCTCGGGCACCAGACGGTGACGACCAACGGCGTCCCGGCCACGCAGTTGGTGCGCAATGGCGGCACCTATGTCCCGGGCGACCAGACTACGACCTTCCGCGACAGCACGGGGAACCTGGTGTGGGTCGGGTCCGTGAGCGAGCATGTCGACTCGTTGACCGCCGCCGGTGGCAAGCTCTGGGTGTTCCAGCGTTAGGCAGCGCCGTTCGGCGGTAGCGACTGAGCGGCCGCCGTCCCGCCGTCAGGCGATCCGCGTCGGCCGATAGACGGTGACCGCGGAGCCCTCGGCGAGGAACGCCGAGTCGGGCGGGGAAGCGAGGACCCGGGCGAACTCGATCCCGTAGAGCTCCTCGGCGTGGCCGGTGACGGTCGCCCGTGAAGTCTGCCAAACGCGCCAGCTCGGGTGCTCGACCTGGTACTCGATCGTGCCGCCATCGCGCTGGCGCGTGTAGCCCCAGAAATGCTCGGTGATGTACTCCTCGTGCGACCCGGGCGCGATCGGCTGCGGCAGCGCCTCGGTCGTCTCGACGGTAACGTGCGCCCACCCGCCTAACGGCGGCGCCCACGAGTAGCTGACGTGGAGCGGATCCTTCGGCGCACGCGGGGCGACGTACGACCCCATCCGCCGGATGACGTACGGCTCGTTGTAGGCGAGCCGGGCGACGAGCGCGATCGCGCCGCGCGGGACGATCTCCTTGATGAAGACGACGCCACGCCGCACCTCGCTCCCCGACGTGTGGCGGACGTAGAAGCGCAGGTTGATCTCAGGGAACTTGACGTGGAACGGGATCTTCACCCCGAGGACGCGCGTGTCGTCGAAGAGAAATCCGACCAGCGAGATCCACGTGTCGCCGCCGTGCGTGTCGAGCTCAGTCCCGCGCGGGACGTGCGGCGCGAGCAGGGCGCGATCGACGCGATAGTTGAGCATCGCGAGGTTGCGCCAGCTGGCGGTGAGGAAGGGGCGGGGCACTCCGCTCGCGGGGATGGTCGTGGCGTGGGCTCAGACGAGATCAGGCAACTCTGATCGTAAGCGCACGCGGCCGAACGATCAACCACGGGCAGGGTGCGACGACCCCGGAGGTCGTCCGCGTCGTCCGCACCCCGCCGTCTTCACGCGCTGCTCAGCGGATCTCGATCCGTTTCGCCTTGCGCTCCTGCTCCTTCGGTGCCGGCAAAGTCACCTCGAGCACGCCGTCGTTGAACGTCGCCTCGCACTGGTTCGCATCCACCCCTTCGGGAAGCGGGATCGAGCGCTCGAAGCGACCGTAGCTCCGTTCGCTCCGATACCAGCCATCGCCGTTCTAGTCGTTCTGCGCACGACGCTCGCCCGAGAGCGTCAACACACCATCGTCGACCTCGATGTTGAGGTCTTTCTTGTCGACGCCGGGCACGTCAGCGCGAACGACGATGCGATCACCGCGACGGAACACCTCCATCTGCGGTGCCCACATCCCCTGCTGCGGCGTGGACAGTCCGCCACCGAGCGATCCGAACAGATCGCGATCGCCGAGCAGTCCGAGCGAAGAGCCGAGTCCGCGGTCGAAGCCGAACTGATCGAAAAGCCGATCCATGTCCTGCTGCATGCGCTGCATCAGCGCGAACGGGTCCGAGTAGCCGCCACGCCCACGCTGGACTGCAGTGTTGCCGCGGCTCAGTCGCGAGAGTCCGGTCCCCTGTGCGCCCTGTGTGCGCTGGGTGTTCTGGCCAGCCTGTCCGCGGTCATTTTCGCGGCTGGTGGCGATGCCGCGCTGCTGATCAGAGCGCACGCTCTCCTGGCTGGTCTGGTTGCCGCCCGGTGAGCCCGATGCCTGAGCGCCCTGCTGCCTGCTCTGCGAGTTCTGCTGGGCCTGCGAGTTCTGCTGGTTCTGCTGGTTCTGCTGAGCCTGCGAGTTCTGCTGGTTGTGCTGGTTGTGCTGGGTCTGTTGAGTAGTGTTGCGATCCATGGTTTGACCTCCCTTGCGGCGCCGGAGTGCCCCGGCGTCAACGTCGTTCGGTCATATTTTTGCGCAACGCGCGTGCCACCGCGGAGCGCCGGATGGGGAGCCGAGCCGTAGCGCCGTTAGGCAATGGACCCGACCGATGCGAAGGGGCTCCCGCTCGGTTCGCCGGCCACTACTGGCCTCATGCCTGACGATTGAGCTGCAGCGCTAGGGGCAAGCGGACGTTAGGCGCGCAATCCCGATATCACGAGCAGCCTGGCCGGGCTGCGAGCTCCCGGTGCACGTCGGTCAATCCTCGACGGCGGATCTCCTGGCGTAGCGCTTCGACATTGGGTCGCTCGCGCAGCCAGCGCGCATTGCCGTCCTCGCGTTCATCGGGTTCTCCGGAGAAGAATCCGAAGGCGTCTGCGACGAGCGCGGGGTGCAGCCGGCCGTCGCGGCGAAGCGGAACGAATCGTTCCTTCCGCAGCGCGTCGCCGATTGCGCTGGCGAACGCGCGCGGCGCTTCGAGCAGGAAGCGCACCGAGCCGAGATCGACCACGCCGGCCGTGTCGAGGACGTACACCGCGACGAGCTTCGCTTCGCGGCCCTCGCTCTCGTATGCGGACGGATACGTTGGGAAGACGTGCTTCACCGGCTTCACGTCCGTGCTGTCGGCGAGCACGAGGTCTGCCGGCCATACGAGCGCGGCGGGTCGCGGCGGCGCCATGTGCCCCGACGGATGGGAACGCGAGACACAGGCGACGGTCGAGAGTGCCGCGAACACAAGCAAGAGCACCACGCGGGGCATCGACATCAGCGTCGCCGCCAGACGGTGAGCGATTCCTCACCGTTAGGCGCCGGTGGCGCCGTGCCGTGGTTCTGCGCGGTGCTGGCGATCGCCTGGCAGAGCCCGATCTGGCTCGCGGCCGGGTTGACGCTGACGCCGCGGCCGTCCATGGTCACGGTGTCATACGCGGGCGGCCACCCGCCGGACGGCGGTGAGGCTGTGACGAAATAGCGGTACAGCGTCGTATCTCCGCGGCGGAAGGCGACCATGCGCGCCGAGTACGTCGCCCCGAACCGGTCGTCGAGCCGGGTCGGTCCGGCGTGCGCAAGAATCGTATCGCCCTGCTGCGTGAGCGCCGGATCGGTGAGGCCTAACGTTCTGAAGGCGGCGACAAGATTGTGGGCGACGGTATCCAGCGGGAGCGGGCTGCGGAAGACGGTCCACCAGCATGGATTCTCCGCGACGAGGCCCGCCTCGGGCGCCGCGTCTGACGGCCGGTGGCGGCACCCGGCGAGAGTACCGCCGACCGCGAAGAGAAGTGCGACGCATCGCCCGTAGCGTTTCATTCCCGCATCATGTCAGAGGGTCCCGCTGCCAAGCGAACAACGCATCGCGATCGGGAAAGGGTGCGGCTGCCGCGCCTAACGCAGCGGTGCCGGGGAACCGCAATACAACAAACGCCGCGACGGGCTGTCAATAGCCCGTCGCGGCGCGCGGGATGAGCATGGCCGGGGAGCACGGGTCAGGCGCGATGGCCGGGGCCCAACGCTGGCCGCGCGGATTACGGCGGCGCGCCCGACCGCTCGAAGTGTCCCTCCACCGGGCCGCTCTCCTCCACCCCCATGGAGAATCGGCCGGTGATGTGGTCGGCCGCGCGGTTCAACGTCATGTTGAAGGGGCCGCGCGGCGTCGCTGCATACAGCTTGAGGTCGGCTCCGTCGACGGTCACACTCAACGCGTGACCGTCGTTGTCGCCGTTGGGCCAGAACAGGGCGACCGGCGTCCCCGCGGAATCGGAAATGGTGAGAGTCGCCTCCATCGTCCGATCGGGGAGCGTGAGCTCGAGCAGATACTTGCCGCTGGGGCGCGCGTCCCACATCGTCGTCGAGCCGGAGGGCGCGGAGGGCTTGGCAATTGTCGCGGGGGCGACGGACGCTGGTGAAGCAGGGACGCTGGAGTTGGCTGCCTGCGCGCTTGCCGCGTGACTTGCCGCGGCCACCAGGGTCACGACGGCGAGGCTGCCGAGGGGAATGCGGGAGGTCATCGGTGTCAGCTCCTGGGAAGGGGGAATCGCGCAGCGCGAGCGCGTCGCTCTCTCCGGCGACTACGAGCCGGCCCGTTCCAGGTTTCGCGTGGTGCGGCGGACAAAAGCGTTAGGCGGTTGACATTCGCCGCACTCGCGGCGATGAGTAGGTCAACCAACGGAACCAGGATGCCACGGGCTATAGCCGCACTTCTCGCGCTTTGCACCACGTCGAGCGCGTGCCGGGCGCGAGCGCCGCAACACGACGTGCGCGACTCGTTGCCCGCGTTCGTTGCCGACACCACCGGTCATTTCCGGACCCGAGTCGACCGGCGGGTCGATCCGCGGCGCACGTTCGCGCTCGAGGCAGCGGAGGGCTACTCGCCGCCGCGCAAGAACGTGCGCGCCGCGGCGCGGCACGCGCGCCCCTCGGAGAAGACCGTCGTCGTCCCGACCCAGTGGTGGTACGACGACTTCGACGGAAC
>JBJMNK010000117.1:0-7252 GCA_045804265.1 Gemmatimonadaceae bacterium
CGGGCTCGGGAAGAGCGGGCGGTCGGTGGCGACCCTCCTCGCCCGCGACGGCCACCGCGTCTACGCGTCCGACGCCGGCCGCGGCGATTCCGCGGTCGGGACGGCGGCGGCGCTCGGCGCGCTCGGCGTCGCGACCGACGTCGGATCGCACGACCTCGAGCGGATCGCCAGGGCGGCGCGCGTCGTCGCCAGCCCGGGAGTCCCGCCCGGCGCGCCGCCGCTGGCCCGCGCGCGGGCAGCGGGCGTCCCGGTCGTCGGCGAGATCGAGGTGGCGCTCCAGTTCCTCCCCGACACGCGGGTCATCGCGATCACCGGCACCAACGGCAAGACGACGACGACGGCGCTGATCGGCGCGCTCCTCCGCGCGTTAGGCAGGGAGGGAATCGATGCCGGCAACATCGGCACCCCGCTGGCCGCCGTCGCACTCGGCGCGCGGCACCCGCAGTGGATCGCGCTCGAGCTCTCGTCGTTCCAGCTCCACGACACTCCGTCGATAAATCCCGACGTCGGCGTCGTGACGAACTTGAGCCCTGACCACCTCGACCGCTACACGACGGTGGACGAGTACTACCAGGACAAGGCGCTGATCTTCCGCAACATGAGCGAGCGGTCGAAGTGGGTGCTCAATGCCGACGATCCGGCGACGCTGACGCTCGCCCGCCGGCTGCCGCCGAGCGCGAGCCGCGTGCAGGCCCCGAGCGACCGCTGGCCGTTAGGCGCGACGTCGCGCTTCTCGCTCGTGGCGCCGACCGACGCCTGGTTCGATCGCGCCGCCTCGAAGCTCATGGTACTTGGCGCTCCCCTGCTCGCGCGCGGCGAGCTGACGCTGTTCGGCGACCACAACGTCGCCAACGCGCTGGCCGCTTCGCTGGCGGTGATGGTCGCCGACGACGCGCATCGCACCCCCGACGCGCGGGCCAGGATCGCGACCGGGCTGCGCGGCTTCACCGCGCTCAAGCATCGGCTCGAGGTCGCCGGCGAGTACGGCGGCGTGCTCTGGATCAACGACTCCAAGGCGACGAACGTGAGCAGCACGCTCGTCGCCGTCGAAGGGATGACGCGCTCGACGATCCTGCTGCTCGGCGGGCGGCACAAGGGTGAGCCGTACACGGCGCTCGCACCGGCGATCAGGAAGACCTGCCGCGCGGTGATCGCCTACGGCGAGTCGGCACCGATCATCGAGAAGGACCTTGGCTCACTGGTGCCGGTGGAGCGGATGGGCAGCGACTTCGCCGCGGTGATCGCGCATGCGCGGGCGATCGCGCGGCCGGGCGACGCGGTGCTCCTGTCGCCGGCCTGCTCGAGCTACGACATGTTCAACAACTACGAGGAGCGAGGCGCGGAATTCAAGCGACTCGCCGGGCAGAACGCGGGATGACTGCAGCACCTCGTCTTCAGACGCCACGAGGCGCGGCCGCCGAGCGCAAGACTCCGTCGCGCAAGACTCCGCCGCGCGGGGCCGGACCGGCGCCACGCGTGCGCTGGAGGATGACACCGGAAGCGCGGGCGCTCGTGGCGGTGACATCGATGCTGCTCGTCTTCGGGCTCGCCGCGCTCTACAGCGCGAGCGCGATCGTCGCCGTGCAGGAAGGGCGCGACGGGTCCTACTATCTCGTCCGACAGGCGATCGGTGCGCTCGTCGGGATCGCCGTGTTCGCGGTCGCCGCGAAGACCGACGCCGAGAAATGGCGCGACTGGGCGTGGCCGCTGATGGGCATTGCACTGCTGCTCATGCTCGTGACGGTGCTTCCGTTCACCGAGTCGATCGCGCCGAGGATCCACGGTTCGCGACGGTTCCTGCGCGGGAGCTCGCTGCAGCCGTCGGAGCTGGTCAAGCTGGCGGTGGTGGTGTGGACGGCGATGCTGGTGGTGAAGAAAGGCGACGCAATGCGGCGCCTCACCAAGGGCGTGCTGCCGGCGCTGGTGATCGTCGGACTGCTGGCGATCTTCGCCGCGCTCGAGCCCGACCTCTCGGCCGCCGTCTACTTCCTCCTGCTGATGGGGGTGGTGATGTTCGCTGGCGGCGCGCGGATCGGCCACTTCGTCGCGTTAGGCATCATCGGCACGCCGCTGCTCTGGCACCAGATGGAGCGGCTGCAGTACGTCCTCCTCCGCATGACGTCGTTCTTCGATCCGGGGAAGGGAACGCGCGAGGTGAGCTACCAGCTCCAGCAGTCGCTGATCGCGGTCGGCTCGGGACGGCTCTTCGGGCGCGGCTTCGGCCAGGGGCACCAGCAGTATGGCTTCCTCCCCTTTCCCTTCAGCGACTTCATCGGCAGCAACGTCGGCGAGGAGTGGGGGTTCGTCGGCATCGCGGCGCTGGTCGTCGCCTTCGCCGCCTACGGCGCGTTAGGCATGCGCATCGCGCGGCGGGCGCGCTCGCCCTTCCTCAAGCTCGTCGCGGTCGGCCTCACGTTCACCGTCGTCTCGACCGCGTTCATCCACCTTGGCGTCGTCGTCGGGCTCCTGCCGACCACCGGGCTGACGCTGCCGTTCGTGTCCTATGGACGGTCGAACCTCCTGCTCTCGCTGCTGAGCACCGGCATCCTCGTCAACATCGGGAGCGATCGCGAGCGCGTCGCTGCCCCGGCCGCGGCCGACCCGCTCGGCGCGATCGGGTGATCGCGGGGATGACGGAGTGAGAGTCTGGTTTGCCGGCGGCGGGACGGGCGGGCACCTCTACCCCGGGCTGGCGATCGCACGGGCGATGGTCGCGCAGGACCCGTCGGTGCGCCCCTTCTTCGTCGGCGCCCGGCGTGGCATCGAACGCGAGCTGCTGCCGAAGGAAGGATTCCCGTACGAGCTGCTCGACCTGCATCCCTTGTATCGGACGCGCCCGTGGCAGAACTGGCGGACGCTGCGGGGGATGGCCAGCGCCTGGCGACGGTTAGGCAGCCTTGCCCGCGACGAGCGGCCGGCGCTGATCGTCGGCACGGGCGGCTACGGTGCCGCGCTCGCGCTCGCGATCGGCGTGCGCCACCACATCCCGATCGCCCTGCAGGAGGCGAACAGCCATCCCGGGCTGACCGTCCGCCTGTTCGCCCGCTTCGCCCGCGCCATCTGGCTAGGCTTTCCCGAGGCGGCGAAGTCGCTCAAGGCAGCGCCCGAGGTGCTGCAGGACACCGGCTGCCCGATCGACCCGCCGCCAGCCGTTAGGCCTGACGCTGCCGCCGCCCGCGCCGGATGGGGATTCCCGCATACCGGGGGAAAGGTGATCCTCGTCTTCGGCGGGAGCCAGGGTGCGCGCGGCCTCAATGCCGTGGTCGCCGACTGGGTCCGCGCCGGGATCCCCGCGGACAGCTACATGATCTGGGGCACGGGCCGCGCCCAGTTCGACGAGATCGCGCCGCTCGCCAGCGACCGCGTGCGCATCCGTCCGTACCTGGCGCCGATCACCGACGCCTACGCCGCGGCCGATCTCGCGATCACCCGCGCCGGCGCGATGACGACCGCCGAGCTGTGCGCCTGGGGGATCCCGATGATCCTCGTCCCGCTCCCGACCGCGGCCGCCGACCACCAGAGCGAGAACGCGAAGAGCCTCCACTCGGCGGGGGCGGCGATTCACGTTCCGCAGTCAGGGCTGACCGCGCTGATGCTCGACGCGATCGTGAAGAACGTGCTGGAAAACCCACAGCGGCTGACGGCGCTGGCGGATGGAGCGAGACGGAGAGCGAGACCGGAAGCGGCGGCGAGGATCGCACGCAGTGCGCTCGCAATCGGAGGCGGTCAATAGCGGGATGCACGATGCCGGAAACGACGATGCATGGTGACGATACGGCGATGCACGATGCACGGGACGGCTGGATGCACGATGCACGACGTTTGTCGGCGATCGCCGCGTGCTCGTACCCTGTCTTCCAGCGGTCACCGGTGGCTGAACACCGTGTCACCTGCCTCCTGCGGCGGCCGCCGGCAAGACCGTCACGATCGCACGTTCATCGGAGGGTTACGCGAGTGCTGCTGAGGCTCGGGTAGCTCGCGGTTCGAACCATCGTTGCGAGAAGGCGGCTGATACTGCGGAGGAGCGACAGTCTTTCCTCGAGAATTTCGACGCCGAGTTGTACGCGAACACTCAGGTACCAGACCTTCATCTCCGACGCGGACCCCAGGGCGTACTCGTAGTATCGCACGCGATCGCGGGCAGACTGTCGAGGGTAGCCCTCCGCGATGTTCGCCCCAACCGAGCCCGCCGCCCGCACCAGCTGTGAGATCGTGAGGCTGAATCGTGGATCGCTTGCGACCGCGCGCGTGTCCTCCTCGACGCACGCAGCAAGGAATGTCGCGAGCCGGAAGGCCTGGACGTGCCAGATCACATCAGCCTTCACTGCCGCCGGGACCGTCGCCTCCCATTCGTCATAGGTCATGCGCGACAATACGCCCGCTAGACTCAAGGCGTGTGAGCATTCCGCCGTCCGCCTAACCATTTGTTGCCGCGCGCGACCCGCGAGTGTGTCCGCTCGTCGAGATGCACGACCCGATGCACGACCCGATGCACGACCCGATGCACGATTGAGGCACGTCGTGCATCCCGCATCCAGCTGTCCCGTGCATCATGCATCGCGCATCGCAGTATCGCGACCATGCATCGTCGTTTCCGGCATCGTGCATCCCCCCGCTATATTGACTGGCAATGCCACTGATCGATCCTTCCGATTCCCGTCCCATTCACTTCGTCGGCGTCGCTGGCGCCGGGATGAGCGCGCTCGCCGAGCTGCTCGTGCGGCGCGGAGCGACGGTCACCGGGTGCGACAACAACCTCGCCGGCGCGGCTGACCTCAAGGCGCTCGGGCTCCAGCTGCAGGAAGGCCACGACCCGTTGCACGTGAACGGTGCCCGCGCGGTCGTCGTCACCTCGGCGGTGCCGAAGAATCACCCCGAGCTCGAGCGCGCCCGCACGTTAGGCATCCCGGTCATCCGGCGCGCCGAGGCGCTCGGCGAGGCAGTCGCCGGCACCACGCTGGTCGCGGTCGCCGGCACGCACGGCAAGACGACGACGACGGTGCTCACCACCGAGGCGCTGCGCGCGGCGGGGATCGACGCGACCGGGGTCGTCGGCGGCCGTGTCGGCAGCTGGGGCGGGAATCTCAGCGAGGGTGGGGAGGACGTCTTCGTCGTCGAGGCGGACGAGTACGACCGGTCGTTTCTCGCCCTCGCGCCGACCATCGCCGTGGTCACCAATGTCGAGGCGGACCACCTCGACATCTATCGCGATCTCGAGGACATCCGCACCACCTTCGCCCAGTTCGTCCGCGGCGCGCGCAAGATCGTGCTCTGTGCCGACGACGCCGGGGCGAACACGCTCTTGGTACCGCCCGCCGCCGAGATCTTCCGCTACGGGATCGCGTCGCCCGACGCGCGGGTGCGGGCGGTGCGGCTCGAGCTCGCGCCGGAGAGCTCGCGCTACGACGTCGAGTTCGACGATGAAACGTTAGGCGAGGTCCGGCTGCCGGTGCCGGGGCGTCATAACGTTCTCAATTCGCTGGCGGCGGTTGCGACCGGGCTCGCGCTCGGGGCAAAGGTGCCGGCGCTCGCCGCGGGACTCGCTCGCTTCGCCGGCGTCGAGCGGCGCTTCCAGCGGCTGGGCGAGACCGGCGGCGTCGCGATCGTCGACGACTACGCGCACAACCCGACCAAGGTGCGCGCCGCGCTCGAGACGGCGCGCGTCGCGTTTCCCGGGCGCCGCCTCGTCGCCGCGTTCCAACCGCACCTCTTCACTCGCACCCGCGATTTCGCCCGCGAGTTCGGCGAATCATTGTCCGTCGCCGACGTCGTCCTGCTTGCCGACATCTATCCGGCGCGGGAGAAGCCGATCGAGGGCGTCACCTCCTCGCTCGTCGCCGACGCGGTGACGCGGGCGGGGAAGTCGGTCGTGTGGCAGGGACCGCGCACCGGGCTCGCCGATGCGCTCGCGTCGGTCGTCAGGCCTGGCGACGTCGTCGTCACGATCGGCGCCGGCGACATCACGCGGACGGGGCCGGAGCTGATCGCTCGCCTCGGCGGCGCGACGGCGAAGGCATGACCGGAGTCGCCGCCGACGCGGCGCCGTCCCACCCGACGCCCCGCGGCCGGCGCTGGTTCCGCATCGCGCTCGCTGTGGTGCTCGTCGCGCTCGTCGTCTCGATCCCGTGGTCGGGACCAGCGCTGATGCGGCGGATGGTCTTCTTCCGGGTGCGGAAAGTCGAGATCCGCGGCGCCGTCTACCTCACGCCGTCGGAGGTGCTGGCGAAGCTGCGCGTCGACTCCACCGCGAACGTGTGGGACGACCCCGCGCCGTTCGTCGCGCGGTTGCTGACGCACCCGCAGATCCGCAGCGCCAGCGTCGAGCGGAAGCTGCCATCCACCCTCGTCGTGCGCGTCGAGGAAAACCTGCCCGTGGCGCTCGTCCCTAACGCGAAAGGGTTCGCCGTGATCGACGGCCACGCGATGCCGCTCCCGATCGATCCGGCGATGACGAAGCTCGACCTTCCGATCGTCGCCTCGCGCGACACCGCGATCGCGCGACTGCTCGCCGAGCTCCGTTCCGGCTACCCATCGCTCTTCGATCGGGTGAGTGAAGTGAGGCGTCAGGGACGAAACGAGCTGCTCGTTCGTCTACCGGCCGTGCGCGTCCGCGCACTCGCCGACGTGACCGCTGATCGACTCGCCGAAGTGCGACCGGTTGAAGACGACCTCGCGCGGCGCCATCTTGCGGTAGCCGAGCTCGATCTCCGATACCGCGACCAAGTCATCGCCCGCCTGCAATGAATCCCGAACGCCTGGTAGCTGGACTCGACATCGGCTCCGCGAAGACCACCGCGATCATCGCCGAAGTCGTCGGCGACCTGCCGAAGCATCCCACCATTCGTGTCCTCGGCGTCGGTCAGGCGAAGACGATGGGGATGCGCCGCGGCGTCGTCGCCGACATCGAGGAGACGACGCGCTCGATCCGCAAGGCGGTGCAGGACGCCGAGCGCATGGCCGGCGTCGAGGTCGAAGCCGTGTACGCCGGCATCGCCGGTGAGCACGTGCAGGCGATGACGAGCAGCGGCGTCGTCGCCGTCAATGGCGACGAGATCATCAAGCCCGACGTCGACCGCGTCAACGAGGTCGCGCGCACGCAGGCGATCCCCGCCGATCGCGAGCTGCTGCACGCGATCCCGCAGGAATATTCCGTCGACAAGAACGATGGAATCCGCGATCCGGTCGGGATGATCGGAATGCGGCTCGAGGTCGAGATGTACCTCGTGACGATCGGCAGCTCGCCCGCGGTCAA
>JBJMNK010000118.1:0-11724 GCA_045804265.1 Gemmatimonadaceae bacterium
GGGGCGGTCCGCCTTGCGGCGCACCGCCCCTTCTCTCACTGCGTCGAACGGTTATGGCGCCTGCTCGTAATTCGGCGGAAGCTGCTTGTAGCGCTGCATCAGGAGGTCCTGTCGCGACACGTCGTGATATTCCTTGCCACGGACGAACACGTGCTCGGGACGGGTGGCGAACTCGAACGGATCCCCATTCCAGACGACGATGTTCGCGTCGCGCCCGGGCTGGATCGAGCCGATGCGATCGCTGACGCCGAACAGCTCGGCCGGAGCGAGCGTGACGGCGCGCAGTGCGTCGTCCCACTTGGTCCCGTACGCGACCGCGTTGCCGGCCTCGTAGCGGATGTTGCGGACGTTGAACTGTTCCTCGTCGCCGCCACCCGCATTCCCCATCAGTGCGACGTCCACGCCGGCCGCGCGCAGCAGCGCGACATTCTCCTGGCGGCTGCCGAGTGAGTTGAAGTTGCGCGGAATGTTGTTCATCGCGCCGGTGATCACGCCGACGTGCGCGGCCGCCAGCTCGTCGGCGACCATCCATGCCTCCGAGCCGCCGGCGACGATGAGCTTGATCCCGAACTCCTTCGCCAGGCGGAGTGCCGCCTGGATGTCGCTCGCCTTCTCGACGGCGACGAGCAGCGGAAGCCGTCCCGCCAGCACGGGCTGCAGCGCTTCGAGGTCGAGCCGGCTCGCGGCGAACGGTCGCGTTTGCGCGCGCTCGAAATCGGCACGACGCTTCGCGTACGTCCGCGCGTCGTCGAGGATCTCCCGCACGCGCATGAGCATCTCGCCGCGTGAAGAAGTCCCCACGCTGCGCGGATTGTCGAGGTTCGCCACCATCGCCACCGATGGCTTCACGATCATGTCCGTGGCGCTGCCGTCGACGATCTCGACCACCGCGCTCTGCCCGGCGAACAACCCGTTGTCGGGGTGAATGACGACGGTGGTGATGCCATCTTCCCGGGTCGGGCTGAGCAGGATCGACGTCGGGTTCAGCCCGTCGGCGACCCGGAACGCGGCCGCGACGTTGTCGTGCCCCTGCGCACTGGCGTCGTTCGTCCCCGGCACCGCGCTGATCTCGGAGACGCCGAGCACCGTGGCCGCGTCGACGAGCCCGGGAGTCACCCACTTCCCGGCGGCATCGATGCGCTGCGCCCCCTCCGGGATGGCAACGTTAGGCCCGACGGCGGTGATCCTGCCGTCGCGAATGATGACGGTCCCGTTGTCGATTGTCGCCCCGCTGACGGTGTAGACCTTTCCACCGGTGATGGCGATGGTCTGCGCGCTCGCCATGAGGGGGAAGAGCAGCGCGACCGCGCACGCGACCCTGCAAATCGTCGATCGCATCACTTGTTACCTCCCACGGTCGAAGCCGCCGGAACGAAGCCGAGCTCGAAATCGGTGCGCCAGCGTTCCGACGGATCCGAGCGATCGAACACCATTGCACCGTCGATCCAGATCTTCTCGGAGCGGGTATAGACACTGAACGGGTCACCCGACCAGAGCACGACGTCGGCGTTCTTTCCGGTCTCGATCGAACCGATCTTCGAGTCGAGATCGAGCGCCCAGGCCGGATTGATCGTCAGCCATTTGATCGCTTCATCTTCGCTGACCGGGACGCCGATCGCGTTGCCAGCCGCCATTCCCTTCGCTGCCTCCTGGTTCAGGCGCTGGATCCCCGACTCGTCGTCGGAGTGGACGATGGTACGCGCACCAGCCTTGTCGATCAGCGCCATGTTGCCGCGCACTGCATCGGCAGCTTCGAGCTTGAACCCGCCCCAATCCGCCCACACCGCCGCGCCGATTCCTTCGCGGGCGAGAACGTCGGCGATCTTGTACGCCTCGACGCCGTGGTGGAACGCGCGAATCTTGTAGCCGAACTCCTTCGCGATGTCGATCATCTGCATCATCTCGTCAGCGCGATAGCAGTGGTTGTGCACGAGGATGTTGCCGCGCAGCACTTCGGCGAGCGTCTCCATGCCGAGATCGCGCTGCGGTGCATCGCCCTGATGGGTGGCATTCCACTTGTCCCAACGGCGACGGTACGCCTCCGCCTGGATCCACGCCGCGCGATAGCCGGCGACGTTACCCATGCGCGTCGAGGGCCCGCGCTGCTGGTAGACACGCTTGGGGTTCTCGCCACACGCCATCTTCAGCCCGTACTTCGCGCCGGGGAACTTCATCCCCTGCACGCTCCGCGACGGTACCATCTTCAGCACCACGCTACGTCCACCGATCAGGTTCGCCGATCCGGGGAGCACCTGGATCGTGGTGACGCCGCCCATGAGCACGCGTGGGAGCTGCGGATCCTGCGGCCACACCGAGTGCTCCACCCAGACGTAAGGCGTCACCGGATTGGTCGCCTCGTTGACGTCGTTGGTGTTCGCACCGCGGTCATCGGGCGATGCGCCTGCACCGACGTGCGAGTGGATGTCGATGATCCCCGGGGTGACGAACTTGCCCGTGCCATCGATCACGACTGCATCGGATGGCGCGTCGACCGACGCACCGACCGCGGCGATCCGGCCATCGCGCAGCAGCACCGCGCCGTTATGAATCGCGGGTCCTGCCGCGGTGAGGATGGTGACATTGCGGATGACCGTCGTCTTCGACGGGAGGGGCCGGTAGGTGCTCGGGAACGGATCGGCATTGGGCGTCGATGTCGCGCCAAGTCCGGCGTTTGCGTTCGGCTTCGCGGTGGTGTCGGCGGCCGTCCGCTGCGGCGACGGAGCCGGCGCGGACTTCGCGGCGCTGCACGCGGCGGTAACGAGCACTGCGGCGAGTGCGGCTGTGCGCATCGCTGGGGTTGACCTCCGTCATGGGTGAGGGTCGGGCGGCATGCCCGAGAGTGCGGCGAAGCTACAGCGTCGCGCGGCGGTGAACCAGCCCGTTCCGGGCGGCGCGCCTCTCGCGCCGCGGGATTGCGCGAAGCATGACGCCCTGCGAGGGTTCATTGCCCCATGACAGCGAACGCACGATCCCAGGCGGCGAGATCAACGTCCGGCGCGCCGGTGCACCGCGTCCCCGATGAGCGGGACATCATCTGTGCAGAGCGCGTCGACGCCGATCGCCGCGAGGTACGCGGCGAGCTGGGGATCGTCGACGGTCCACGCCACGACGCGCTTGCCCGCGCCGTGCGCCGCCGTGACGAGGGCAGCATCGATCAACGACGCCTCCGGCCAGAGATCGCGCGCACCGTATTCCTGCATCTGCCGCAGCATCGTTTCGTTGTCGCCGCTGTCGAAGAGCAACCCGCGGGGAATCTCCGGGGCGAGCTCCGCGACGCGACCGACCGTCGCGTGATCGAACGAGTGAATTGCGCAGCGCGCGGTGGCAGCGCGCACGACGTCGACGACCAGGCGCTCGATGCCTGCGCCCTTGATCTCGACGTACACGGTCGCACGGTCGCCGACGAGCGAGAGGACGTCGCGCAGCGTGGGGATCGCCTCGCCGGCGATCCGCAGCGTCGAAAGTTCGACGTACCGAAGCTCGGCGATCGGCCGGCGCTCGCGCCGCCCATCCGGGTAGTGGCCGTGCGGGACGGGATCGTGATGGACGACGACGATCGCATCCGCGGTCGCGTGAACATCCAGCTCGATCGCATCGGCGCGATGGTCGAGGGCGACGGCGAACGCGGCGAGCGTGTTCTCGGGGCGCTCGTGCGACGCGCCCCGGTGCGCGACCAGTTCAGGGAGCGCAGGGACGGGCTGCGGCCGAGGCACGGGGTGTTCATGGCGCGTCATCTCGGGCAGCAAATTATCGGGCGCTTCCGGGACAGTCAAAGCCGCGTTCGCCTTAACGATGGCCCTCGAGGAGCGTCTCACCCTGTGCCTGCATGACGACTCCGACCGACGACCTTGCATCGGATGCCACGCTGCTCACGCGCTGGCGGGCCGGGGACGAGCGGGCAGCAACGGAGATCGTCGAGCGGCACGCGCCGGCGCTCGCGCGGTTTGCGGCGAGTCTCGGTGTGCGCACGGAGATCGAGGAGCTGGTACAGGACACGTTCGTCCGCGCCTTCGCGTCGCTGGAGGGCTTTCGCGGCGAGAGCACGCTGCGAACCTGGTTGTTCACGATCATGCGGCGACTGGTGCTCGACCAGCGACGAGCGAGGGCGCGGCGGCCGATCGCGGTGCCGGTCGAGGAGGACGATGCATCGACCGAGTTCGACGCGCTCGATGGGATGGTGGCTAGAGAGATGGAGCAGCAGGTCCGCACGGCAGTTGCCGGGCTGACGCCGACTCAGCGTGAAGTCTTCACCCTCCGCGTGATGGAGGGGCTGTCATACAAGGAGATCGCCGAAGTCGCCGGAACGACAGAGGGCGCGGCGAGAGTTCATTATCACAACGCGATGCGCGCGGTAAAGGAGTTTCTCGATGGCTGATTGTTCGAACGTGGAGATTCGCGAGCTGCTGCCCGAGCGGGCAGCGGGCGCGCTTTCGGCCGCCGACCTGGCGCGAGTCGATGCACATCTCGCGTCCTGCGAGACGTGCAGCTCGGAGCTCGCGCTCATTCAGGCGGCGCGCCGCGCCGTTCGCGTCACGCCGTCGATCGACGTCGGTCGGATCTCGGCGGCGGTTGTGGCCGCGACGGTGACGCCATCACGTCCGCAGCTCGTCACCACCGGCCGCGCTATCGCACCGGCGCGGCCCGCGCCGCGCCTGCGCTGGATCGGGCTGCGTGCGGCCGCGGCCGTCGCGATCGCAGCGGCCGGCATCGGCAGCTTCGCCGTCTGGCACTCGGCCAACGAAACTGCCGGCACACCGGGCGCCGGAGCCGTCGCAGCTGCCACCGCGCTGCCATCGACCAGCGCGCCGCCGACGACGAGCATCGCCGAGCCCGCGAGCCCGACGGTTGTCGCATCGGCAGCAACCGGTTCGTCATCGGAGCCGACCGAGATCGGCGTCGCCGGGGGGCTGAGCGATCTTTCGGCGAGCGACCTGCGGTCGCTGCTCGGCGATCTGGGTTCGTCGGTGGGAGTGGCGGACGATGCATCGTTCGAGGAGCCCGCACCGGTGATCCTCGACGTCGGCGACATCAGCGGAGGAGAATCCCTGTGATGCGGACTCGTGTTCGGGCGCTGATCGCCGCTGCGGCGTTAGGCCTGACGGCCCGGCTGCCGGCGCAGCAGGCGCAGCAGGCGCCCGCCGCGGCCGACAGCTCGACATCGGCGCTGCAGGCGCAGGTTCGCCAGCGGATGGCCGCGATCGTGAAGCAGCGCCTGTCGCTCACCGACGACCAGGTGCGGCAGCTCGCGGTGGTCAACGCGAGCTACGAGGGGCGTCGTCGCGACCTGATAATGCGGGAGCGTCAGGCGCGGGTGGCGATCGGTCGCGAGCTCCAGCGGGGACAGTCGGCCGACCAGCAGGGCGTCGACAATGCGCTCTCGGACCTGTTCCGCATCCAGCGGGCGCGAATCGACCTCGCCGAGCAGGAACAGCGCGACCTCGCGAAGTTCATGCAGCCGGCGCAGCGCGCCGGCTACCTCGCGCTTCAGGAGCAGATGCGCCGGCGTATCGAGCAGATGCGCCAGCGCCGACGTTAGGCGGGCGCTAGTAGGCCGATGGGTACGTCTCCGGAATTTCCTGCTCGTCGGTGAGTGTGACGCTGTCGAGCGGCCGGACCGCCGAGCTTTCGTCGATGTGCACGAGCGCGTCGAACTGGTCGGCGACCCGCGCCCGGAAGTAGTGGCTCGCACGCTCGGTTTCGGGGCGGTAGATCACGCCGATCGCCCGCTCGAGGAGCGGCTCCCGCAGCGGGCGACGGAGCTCGCTGTCGCCAAGGTCGATGTAGAAGCGCCCAATGCCGGTATCGTGCAGCAGTCGCTCGATGCTCCCGCCCAACGACGGCACCACATCGCGCGTCTCGGCCGGTGAATCCCAGTCGCGCGCAGCGGTGACCTCGCCGGTGTGCGTCGTGAAGCCGACCGACAGCACGCGCGACGGATACCGCTCACGGAGCAGCTGGCCGACGTTGATCTCGCCGCGTGCTCCCATCTCCGTCGCGCGTGCGTCACCGAGGTGCGAGTTGTGCGCCCAGATGACGAGCTTCGACTCGTGCCCATCGCGGCCGAGATGCGCGAGCAGCGCATCGACGGTCTCCGTCATGTGGGTGTCGCGCAGGTTCCAGCTCGAGACGCGTCCGCGGAACATCGACCGGTAGTAACGCTCCGCGTTCTGCACGAGACGCGCATTCTGCTCGGCCATGAAATGATCGTCGGCGGCATCGGCACGCAGCCCGTTCACATAGCGTCGCGTGCTGCGCTGCAATTCGACCAGCTGGCGAACGACTCCCTCCTCGCAGTTTTCCGCGCCGTACGATGTCGCGTAGCCATACTCCTGCGGATCGCGTCCGAAGCTCTCGAAACAGGAATAGCGTTCGCGAGCGCGCGCCGCCGCGTCCGGGTCCACGCGCGAGAGATACCGGAGGACCTCCGCGATCGATGCGTGCAGGCTGTAAAGGTCGATCCCGTAAAAGCCGGCGTGTTCGAAGTCCGGATACGACGCGTTCCGCGCGCGCAGCCAGTCGGCCAGATCCACGACGTCTTCGTTCCGCCACATCCATTGCGGGAAGCGGAGGAATCCGCTCAGCGCGCGCTCGGCGATTTCGTCGTGATCATCGCCCCGGACGTAGCGGTTTACGCGATACGCATCGGGCCAGTCGGCCTCGACCGCGATCCCGTCGAACCCGAGTTCGTCGATCAGGCGGCTGGTGATGCGCGCGCGCTCGGCGTAGAACTCATGCGTTCCGTGTGAGCCTTCGCCGAGCAGGACGAGGCGCTTGTCACGAGCGCGCTCGATGAGCGCATCGTAGTCGCTGTCGTCGTCCTGCAGCTCGACCGCGCTGCGGCAGAGCAGTTCGAGGGTGGTGGTGTGTCCAGTCATGGCCGCCGCGATTTGCAGGGTACGCGCCAGCGGAAACATCGTTTCTCGAATAGCGGGTGCGCGCGACGGCGGGGCGGCCGCAGCCTTGGCGTCAGGCGGTTGCGACTGTTACGTTCTCAACGTGCCGCCCGAACATGCGGCGGTCGTCGCCCGGGTGGCGGAATCGGTAGACGCAGGGGACTCAAAATCCCCCATCACGAAAGTGATATACGAGTTCGAGTCTCGTCCCGGGTATCTCGCCGCATCGTTGCGGCTCTTCCACCGACAGTGACCGGCGCCCTGGCGCCCGGGAGTTCTCCTGCCTGACCGATCGGTTGCGCCACGAGCGTTAGGCCTCGCGCTGCTGCTGGGAACCACCGCGGCGATTGCCGGCGCGCAGGTTCCGAGCGATAGCGCCCGCGCCGACAGTGCGCGTGCCGACAGCGCCCGTGTGGCTCGCGCCGCCGGCGCCGGGACTGCCACCCGGCCGGCCACCACACTCGCGCCGGTTCGAGTCACCGCGTTAGGCGGGTCCCTGTCCCCGGCGCGCGTCCCCTACGCCGTCTCGCTCTCCGTGCCAAGCGATGCGGCACGCGTGCGCGCACCGATCGCGCTCGACGAGGCGCTCCGCGGAGTGCCGGGGCTCGCCGTCGACAATCGCTACAACATCGCGCTCGGTGAGCGAATAACGATCCGCGGCTTTGGCGCGCGCACCCAGTTCGGTGTCCGCGGCGTCCATGTCGACGTCGACGGTGTACCCGCAACGATGCCCGACGGGCAGACGACACTGAGCCACGTCGATCCAGCGACGATCTCGAGCAGCGAGGTCCTCCGCGGTCCCGCGTCGTCGCTCTACGGGAACTCGGCCGGCGGCGTCGTGCGGTTGCGGACGGTGTCGCCGTTCCAGCTCGGCAATGATCTCAGTGTGGCGACCACGGTCGCTGAACGCGGGACGGTCACCACGCGAGCGACAGCGAGTGGCGTCGCCGGCCGATGGGGCGGCGAGCTCCGCGCGAGCTCGCTCGACTACAATGGGTTTCGCGAGCACTCCAACGCCCGCGACCTGCGCGGTGGAGGGCAGCTGGCGCACGTGTCCGCGCGCGACACCGTCCGCCTGACGCTCGCGACCGTGGACTACGACGCCGACAATCCTGGCGGGCTCACCGACTCCGCCAGCGTCGCCGCACCGCGAACCGCGTCGGCGACGAACCTCCGGTACCGGACCGGAGAGCGGGGCAGTCACCGCCAAACTGGGATTGCGTGGCGGCATTCAGCGAATGCATGGGTTGTCGACGCGAACGTCTGGGGGCTGGGGCGACATCTCGTCAATCCGATCCCGCAGCGCGTCATCGACCTGAAGCGACGCGCGGCAGGCGCGCGCGTGGCAATCGAACACGGTGGCGCCGACGAACCGCTGTCATTCGGCGCCGGCGTCGAGCATGGCTCCCAGCTCGACGATCGCCGGTCATTCAACAGCCTCGATGGCGCGCGTGGCGCCGTGCAGCTGGACCAGAAAGAGGATGTCGAGTCGAACGGAGTCTTCGCGCGCGCGGCGCTCGCGCTTGGATCGGCGGTTGACGTGCTCGCATCCGCGCGCGCCGATCGCATCCGCTTCCACGTCGACGACCGGCTGGTCACCGCGACCGACCCCGACGACGGCGGATCGCGGACGATGAGCGCGCTCAGTCCGGCGATCGGCATCTCCTGGTCCGTCGCGCCCCGCTTCTCGACCTATGCAAACGTCGCGACCGCTTTCGAGACGCCGACGACGACCGAGCTGGCGAATCGTCCCAGCGGTGCCGGCGGGATCAATCCAGAGCTGTCGCCGCAGCGCACGGTCTCGACCGAGGTCGGCGTGCGCGCGCCGTTAGGCAGTGCAGGCAGCGCGACCCTCGCGCTCTTCGACGCCCACATCCGCGACGCGCTCGTGCCGTTCGAGCTCGCCAGCGCGCCCGGCCGCCAGTTCTACCGCAACGCCTCGCGCGCGAGGCAGCGCGGCGTCGAGGCAAGTGCGTCCGCGTTGCTTCGACCCTGGGCGCTGGGTCGGGTTGCGGCGACACTCGTCGACGCACGTTTCGCCGCGACGGACACCACAGCCGGACTTGTATCGGGGCGGAGGATTCCCGGTGTCGCACCGTTTCGAACTGACGCGTCGCTGCTGATCGGCGCCGGTCGGCCGCTCCGGGGCGAGATCCTCGCCACCTCGCAGTCGCGGACGCCGGCGAATGACGCGAATACCGGATGGGCGCCGGCATTCACCGTCCTCGACGCTGATGCGGGGATCGCGCCCCGGACGATCGGTGCGCTGTCGATCGCCGCGTCGATTGCGCTCTCGAACATCCTCGATCGGCGGTACGATACCTCAGTGGTACCGAACGCGGCGCGCAACCGATTCTTCGAGCCGGGCCCGCCACGCACAGTCACGATCACGGTCGAGCTGTCGAGGCAGAGACCGGTGCGCTGACATGCGCGCGGCCGACGATGCGTCGCGCCGCGCTTGCAACTCGTGCGACAATCGCTCTTTCGCGAATCACCAGTCGGCAATAAGTTGACGTCGGCGAACGTCCCGACGACGGTGGCGCTCGCATGATGTATCCCCCGCGGAGATTCAACGGATGATCGTCAGACGCATCGACTTCGGCGCGAGCCGGATCGACAACACGGCGCGCCCGGCGCGCGAGGCGATGTCGCCTTGCCGGCCCGCTCGCCGTGCGACCGCGGCTGAGGGCGTCCATGTGGGCGCACACCGCGAGTGACGGCGCCCGCCACACCGCCGCGAACCAGCGTCGCGGCCCCGAAGGAAAATCCCGTCGAAGCAAACGCACCGAGTTGGGCGACCGAAGACGCCGAGGCGCTGCTTCGCACGCTGCCCGCGATTGCGTCAGCGCGGCTGATGCGCGACGCCGACGGGACGGTCCGCGACGTCCACGTCCTGGCAACGACTGATCTTTCGCCGAAGCAGATCGTCCGAAACGTGGAGAGCGCGCTGCTCGCGCGGTTCGGCATTCGGCTCGACCATCGCGCGATCTCGGTTGCACAGAGCGCGACCGCTCGCGTCGCCGAAGCGGCGAAGTCACCTGCACCGGTCGCAAAGAACATGACGCCGGCGACCGGCGTGCAGATCATCGCCGCGGCACCGGCGCCGGGTCGCGGAATCTACTTCGAAGACGTCGAGGTGCGCCGCTCGCGCAGCGCTGGTCTGGCCTGCACCGTCACTCTGCGCGCAGGCGCGGACAAGCACACCGGCGAGGCGTCGGGAGTCGAGACCTCGCGTGCGCGTGGAGAGCTCGCCGCAACCGCGGCGGTGCGTGCACTCGGTCCGCTGCTGAGCGACGGCGTGACGCTCGCCTTCGAGGCATGCGCGGTCGTCGGCGCGGCCGACCGCGAGTTCGCGTTCGTCGTCGTCAGCGGACGGAGTGGTCGCGAGACCACCATCCTCTCCGGGAGCTGCGAAGTTCGCGACGGCGTCGAGACTGCCGCAGCGCTCGCGGTCCTCGACGCGACCGAGCGCTGGATGGAGCGTGGCGGCGCGCGCTGAGCGCGCCTGCCACCTGCGGGTTCTCCGAGAGCGCTGTCCGATGCCCGCGCGGCGACTGCCCCAGTCGCTTGCCGCTCCCCTGCGGCGTAAATAGCTTTCCGCCCCGCACCTCGTCCGCGCCGCCGCTGAGCGACGCTGCCGCGCCGAGGTATTCCGTGCACTTCAGACCAGCACTTCCAATGGCGAGCTACAAGTTCGCGAAGGTTCCGTCCGCAGGTGAGCGCATCGAGTTCAGCGGCAACAAGCTGAAGGTGCCAAACAAGCCGATCATCCCATTCATCGAGGGGGACGGCACCGGACCGGATATCTGGCGAGCGTCGGTTCGCGTGTTCGACGCAGCGGTCGAGAAGGCGTATGGCGGGGAACGGAAGATCGCATGGATGGAGATCTTCGCCGGCGAGAAGTCCTTCAAGCAGTACAACGACTGGCTTCCGCAGGAGACGGTCGATGCGTGCGCGGAATTCCGCGTTTCGATCAAGGGGCCCCTCACCACGCCTGTCGGCGGCGGCATTCGCTCGCTCAACGTCACGCTGCGCCAGGTGCTCGATCTCTACGCCTGCATCCGCCCGGTGCGCTGGTTCGAGGGTGTCGGCGCGCCGGTGAAGGATCCGGGGAAGGTCGACGTCGTCATCTTCCGCGAGAACACCGAGGACGTCTACGCCGGGATCGAGTGGAAGGCGGGAAGCCCGGAAGCGAACAAGCTGCGCGACTTCATCGGGCGCGAGCTGAAGAAGGAGATTCGCGAGAACTCGGCGATCGGCATCAAGCCGATGTCGGAGTTCGGCAGCAAGCGGCTCGTGAAGATGGCGCTCGAGTACGCGGTGGCGAACAAGCGCTCGTCGCTGACGCTCGTCCACAAGGGCAACATCATGAAGTTCACCGAAGGTGCATTTCGCGATTGGGGGTACGAGGTCGCGAAGTCGCAGTTCGGCAGCACCGACATCGACAAGGGGCCGTGGCAGAAGCTGCCTAACGGCATGGTGGTGAAGGACGTCATCGCCGACGCGATGTTCCAGCAGTTACTGCTGCGTCCCGATGAATACTCGGTGATCGCGACGCCGAACCTGAACGGCGACTATCTCTCCGACGCTGCTGCGGCACAGGTCGGCGGGCTCGGCATCGCGCCGGGCGGCAACGTCGGCGACGGCGTGGCGGTGTTCGAGGCGACACATGGCACCGCGCCCAAGTACGCGGGACTCGACAAGATCAATCCGGGAAGCGTGATCCTCTCGGGTGTGATGATGCTCGACTACATGGGGTGGACCGAAGCAGGAGCGCTGATCGTGCGCGGCATCGAGAACGCGATCAAGTCGAAGAAGGTCACCTACGACC
>JBJMNK010000119.1:0-6994 GCA_045804265.1 Gemmatimonadaceae bacterium
CGCCGCGAATGCTTCGCACCGGATGAGCGACGCGGCCGAGCTGGTGCCACCCCCTGATGGCCTGACGCTCCTCCAGCAGGTGAGCTGGTACGAGCTGACCGGGTACATGCGGAACGTCCTCCTGCGCGACTCCGACGTGTTCAGCATGGCGCACGGGCTCGAGCTGCGTGTTCCGTTCGTCGATGCACTGGTCGCTGCGGCATCGATGTCCGTGGCCGACGGCGTCAAGCTCGTGGGAGGACGCACGAAGCCGCTGCTGATCGACGCGATCGGCGATCGGCTGCCGCGCGAAGTCTGGGACCGGCCGAAGCGCGGATTCACTCTGCCGTTCGAGCGGTGGATGCGCGGTGCATTACGTTCCGAGATCGGCGACGCACTCACCAACCGGGCGCGCCTCCGGCAGGTCGGCCTCGACGCGAATGCGACGGCGGCGGTCTGGCGGAGCTTCATCGACGGACGCGGGGTGAGCTGGAGTCGCCCGTGGACGCTCTACACGCTCGTCCGCTGGGCCGAGAACGCGCGGGTCGGCGCCGTGACACCACCGGCGTCTGTGCATTCACTTGTTGCGTAGCGAATGAAAGCCGATCCCTCACTCACCGTTCCGGCCGAGATCATGTCGCGCCCGGACGCCGAGTCTCCCCGTCAGGACGAGCATCAGGCGCCGCATACGATCGTCATCGAGGCCAGGAAGGGAACTCGCACCTTCGCCCTCGACGAGATCTGGGCGTACCGTGACCTCCTGTATTTCTTGACGTGGCGCGAGATATCCCTCCGCTACAAGCAGACGATGCTCGGCGTGCTCTGGGCCGTCATCCAGCCCGTCGCGGCGATGGTGATCTTCACGATCTTCCTCGGCAAGCTGGCGAAGGTCCCGAGCGACGGGATCCCGTATCCGGTGTTCACGTACCTCGGATTGCTCCCCTGGCTGTACTTCTCCGGGGCGGTGACGCGCAGCGCGCAGAGCCTGGTGACGAACAGCCAGCTCCTCAGCAAGGTCTACTTCCCGCGCGTGCTCATTCCGCTCAGCGCGACGTTGAGCGCGCTCGCGGACTTCATCGTCGCGTTCGTCGTGCTCGTGGTGCTGATGCTCTCCTATCACATCGCCCCGGCGGCGAGCACAGTGCTGCTCATCCCGCTTGTCATCCTCACCGCCCTCGCGTCGCTCGGCGTCGGGATGTGGCTCTCGGCGGTGAACGTGAAATACCGCGACGTCACGCATGCACTGCCATTCCTGATGCAGATCTGGATGTACGGCACGCCCGTCGTTTACCCGTCGTCGCTCGTGCCCGAGAAGTATCGCCTGCTCCTCGCGTTGAATCCGCTCGCCGGGATCATCGATGCCTACCGCGCAACCACGCTCGGCAACCCGATTCACTGGTCGACGCTCGGCGTCTCGACGCTCGTGACGTTCATCGCGCTCTGGCTCGGGTTCCGGCGCTTCGCGAAGATGGAGCGCGAGTTCGCGGACATCGTATGACGATGCCAATCATTTCGGCCCGCGACGTGGGCAAGCGCTACCTCCTCGGTCGCCGGGTGACCGGCTCGAAGTCGCTGCGGGAAGCGCTCGGCGAAGCAGTGCGCGCCCCCTTTAACCGGATGCGCAACGCGACCGGGACCGGGGGCGCGGAGTTCTGGGCGCTGCGCGAAGTATCGTTCGACGTCGCGCCCGGCGAGGTGATGGGAGTCATCGGGCGCAACGGCGCGGGGAAGAGCACACTGCTCAAGGTCCTCTCGCGAATCACCGACCCAACCACAGGACGGATCGAGATTCGTGGGCGTGCGGCCGCGCTGCTCGAGGTCGGGACGGGCTTCCATCCCGAGCTCACGGGGCGCGAGAACGTGTATCTCAACGGCACGATTCTCGGCATGCGCAAGCGTGAGATCGATCGAAAGTTCGACGAGATCGTCGCGTTCGCCGAGGTCGCGGAGTTCATCGACACGCCCGTGAAGCGGTACTCGAGCGGGATGTACGTGCGCCTCGCGTTCGGCGTCGCGGCACATCTCGATCCGGAGATCCTGATCGTGGACGAGGTGCTCGCGGTCGGCGACGCCGAATTCCAGAAGAAGTGCCTGACGAAGATGAGCGACGTTGCACACGAAGGGCGCACCGTGCTGTTCGTCAGCCACAACATGGCCGCTGTCCGCGCGATCTGCACCACCGGCATTCACCTGCGCGGCGGGACCGTCGTCGCCCGTGGCCCGGTGGGGGCTGTCGTGGACGAATACGTGCGCAGCGCCGTCTCTACTGCAGCGGCCGAGCTCATCTACCCGCGCCGCGACGCGAAGCCGCAGTTTACCCGCCTCGCGCTGACGTCGGCAACGAGCGAGTACGGTGGGATGCTCGAGATCGAGGCCGATCTTTCCTCGGACATCCCGGCAAGCGTCGCGATCGAGATGGAGATCCATGACGAGCGCGGATCGCCCCTCGCCTACGTGTCGACTGCACCGATGGGATCGACACTGATTCCGCTGCAGCCCGGCGTACCTCGACGCGTCGGACTGCGGCTCGGGCCAATGCCGTTCGCGCGCGGACGCTACGACCTGTATTCGCGCCTGACGATGCCGTACGCGGCGAACTATCACGTCGTCCCCGAGCCGCTGTCGTTTGAGATCGTGCACGCGGACCCCGGCCACACCGGGTTCGACTTCCGCCAGTCGTGGGGATTCGGGGCGACGACAGTGCCGCTGAGCGTAGTCGACGAAGGAGTGCCCGCCGCGCGCTCGTGAAAGTCTTACACGTGATCTCGGCCGTCGCGCCACGGTACGGCGGCCCGAGCTCCGCGGTACGCGGAATGTCCCGCGCGATGGTCGCGGCCGGTGCGCAGGTCACGGTCGCGACAACCGACGCCGACGGCCCGGGCCGCCTAACGGTGCCGCACGATGCGCCCGTGATCGAGGATGGGATCGAGTTTCGATATTTCCGCAGCCAGCTTACGAACAGCTGGCACTTCTCGGCGGGACTCACGCGCTGGCTCTCGAGGGCGATCGCAGGGTTCGACGTCGTCGAGGTGCATGGACTATTCACCTATTCGACGATTCCCGGCTGCCGCTTTGCCGCGCGGGAGGGCGTACCCTACGTCGTGCGTCCGCTCGGCACGCTCGGCGCCTGGAGTCTCGCGCAGCGCGCGTGGAAGAAGCGTCCCTACTATGCGCTGATCGAGCGCCGCAATCTCGCCCAGGCAGCGGCGATACACGTCACGGCTCCGTCGGAGGCCGAGGAAGCACGGGTGCTCGGCTTCGGCGACAAGGCGCACATCATCCCGTTAGGCGTCGACGTCGTCGAGAGCGTGCCGCGGCGGACGACGCGGGGCGACGGGCCAGTGCAGCTGCTCTTCCTCTCGCGTATCCACTAGAAGAAGGGGCTCGAGCTGCTCCTGAAGGCGTTGGCGTCGCTCCGGGCGCGCCCTGGTGCGCCGGCGGTGACGCTGGCGATCGCTGGTGATGGCGATGTGGACTACCTTCGATCGCTGCACGACGAAGTGAGCCGGCTTGGGCTAGAGGGTAGGGTCCGCTTTATCGGTGTCGTGCAGGGAGAAGCCAAGCGCGCCGCGTTCGCCACCGCCGACGTCTTTGTCCTGCCGTCGTACAACGAGAACTTCGGGATCGCCGCGGCAGAAGCTCTCGCAGCAGGAGTGCCTGTAATACTTTCGACCGAAGTCGGGCTGGCCGATGCCGTCGCGGCAGCGGGCGCGGGGGTCTCGGTGCCGCTCGCCGTCGATGCGCTCGCGGCCGCGATCGAGCGGCTCGCGCGCGATGCGGAACTCCGGGCGGAAATGAGTGCACGCGGGTGTGAGTTTGCCCTGCGCAACCTGTCATGGGCGGAGTGTGCGCGCCGGCTGATGACGTTGTACAGCGAGATCATCGCCGCCCCTCCCCGTTAGGCGCATGCGCGTCCCTCCTTCGGTCATCCTGGTCGGTGCAGGCGCCGCCGGCTTGAGCCTTGCCCATTCGCTCGCGTCGCGCGAGTGGCTCGTCACGCTCGTCGAAGGGGGCGGGGACCAGCCACTGCGCGGGCTTGAGGACACGTACCGGGTGAGTGTCGTCGGAACGCCTCATCGCGGCGTTCACGAGGGTCGATTCCGGGCGTGGGGAGGCAGCACAACGCGCTGGGGCGGTCAGCTCTGGCCGTGGGAACCCCACGAATTCCAGCCCCGCCCGACGATCGGCGTCGACGGATGGCCGATCAGGTACGATGACGTCGCGGCCTGGTACGAACCTGCATTCACGATGATGCGGGTCCAGCGTCCACTGCTCACGGAACAAGCTGCTGCTCGATGCGGCGTGGAGAGCGCCCGGCTCGAATCGTCACCGTTCGCGATCAAATACTCGACGTGGCTCCCGTGGCGGCTGCGCAATCTCGGCCGCACGCTCGGGGCTCCGCTGCGCAGAAACGCGCGTGTGACGATCCACGCGAACACGACCGTGACCGGATTCGAGTTCGACTCCCGCCGTGCGCGCGTGACGGGTGTTCGCATGCGGGCGGCCGATGGTGCGGAGAGGACGATTCGGGCGAGCCACGTCGTACTCGCCGCGGGCGCGCTCGAAAACGTCCGGTTGCTCTTCGCCGCCGCCGAAGATGGCGACGCGCCGGGAAATTCCTCGGGTTGGCTCGGGCGCGCATTCATGGACCACCTCTCGGTGCGTGTGGCGCGCTTCCGTCCGGCGGACCGCAACGCGTTCGCGCGCATGTTCGCGCCGGTGTTCGTCGGGGACATCCAGTACACGCCTCGGCTTGTCGCACGGCCGGAGGTGCTCGAGCGTGAGCGACTGCTCTCCGCGTACGGCCACTGGGATGTCGCACCGGCCGAAGGATCCGCGCTCGACGTGCTGCGCGCGAAGTTGCGGCGCTTCCAGGCGGGCGAAGGACTGCGGATGGATGCGGACGACCTGCGCCGGCTCGCGTCGGGAATGCGCGACGTGTACGCGCTCGCCCGCGGTTTGCTCGTCGACAAGCGGCGCTGGTTCCCGCGCGATGCGCAGATTCACCTTCGCGTGGACACCGAGCAGCTGCCGGATCGCGAATCGCGCCTCTTTGCCAGCGGGGATCGTGACTCGTACGGACTTCCGCGCCTGGTGCTCGACTGGCGGATCTCGGAGCTCGAGCGGCGAACAGTCGTGCGGACCGCGGAACTGCTCGCGGCGCAGCTTGAGAAGACCGGCGTGGGAGTGCTCGATCCGATCGGCGACCCGTTCAGCGCCGATCGCGACTGGGGTGAGCTGAGGGGTGATTCCTTCCACATGATGGGTGGCACGCGGATGGCGAATGATTCGGCGAGCGGCGTCGTCGACGTCGATTGCAAAGTCTTCGGAATGGAGAACCTCTACATTGCGGGTGCGTCGGTGTTTCCCACGGGGGGGATGGCGAATCCCACCCTGACGCTCATCGCGCTGGCGTTACGCCTCGCCGATCATCTTGCCCGTGCGCATTCGACCGCCGCATGAAACCAACCATTTCGGTCCCCGGACGCACCACGCTCGCCTCGCCGCTCGGTGTCGGGCTCGCGACGCTCATGCGCGAGCCGTCGCGCTCGCGGCAGCTGGCGCTTCTCGAAGCGGCCTACGAGGCGGGCTACCGGCACTTCGATGTCGCGCCGAGCTATGGACTCGGCACCGCCGAGAGTGTGGTGGGTGCATTCCTGCGGCGGCGGCACGATGGGATCAGCGTCGGAACCAAGGTCGGCATCCGCGCGCGCGGCAACGCTGGCCTCATGCGCTCGCTGCAGCGCCCCGCGCGCGCGCTGCTCCGGCGTTTTCCCGCGCTGCGCGGACGTGCGACGCAGGCGGTCGGATCAGCGGTGCACGTCCCGCCGGATTTCTCGATCCCCTTCTGCGACCGCTCGCTCGATGCGAGCCTTCGCGCGTTAGGCGTCGAGCATCTCGACATTCTGCTGCTGCACGAGCCGACGCCGGCCGCGCTCGCCGACGGCCAGGCAGTGGACTGGATCCAGGAGCAGCGACGCCGCGGGCGAGTCCGTGCGACCGGGATCGCGTCGTCGGCAGCCGCGGCGGCGGCGATACTCGCGGCGCACCCTCGTGCCTTCGACGTCGCACAGATGCCAAGCAGCGTGCTCGCTCCGACAGTGGCGTCGCTCGGAGAGCTCACGCCCGCCCTGGTCGTGACGCACGGGGTAATCGCAACTCCGCTTGCGCGCGCGAAGATGCAGCTCGCGCGGAACCCAGCATGGGGTGAGGCGCTAACCCGGATCGCCGGCGTCGACGCCGGTGCGAATGGAATGCTCACCAAGATCCTTCTCGCATGTGCGCTTCACGAGAATCCGAACGGGATTGTCCTGGTCGGGAGCTCATCGGAACCACACCTGCGTGCCGCGCCAGAGGCGGTTGGCGCGTTCGAACCGAGCCACCTCGACGCGGCGGGAGACTTCCTGCGCGAGACGCTCAGTGAGTGAATCGCCTAACGTCCGCGCCTCGTTGAGCGTGATGGTCTTTACGCTCAACGAGGCGATCCATCTCCCGTCCTGCCTCGATGCGCTCGCCTGGGCGGACGACGTCATCATCGTCGACTCGTTCAGCACTGATCGCACCGAGGCGATTTCGCGCGAGCACGGCGCGCGATTCTTCCAGAATCGATTCACCGGCTTCGGGACCCAGCGCAACTGGGCGCTCGACCACTGCGCGCCGAAGCACGAGTGGATCCTGATCCTCGATGCGGACGAGCGCGTGACGCCCGAGCTCGCGGCAGAGATTGCGTCGGTGACGAACGAATCGCCGGCCGACGTCGGTGCCTATCGCCTGAAGCGCCTGTTCTACATGTGGGGACGCTGGCTCCGGTACAGCAGCCTATATCCCAACTGGGTCGTGCGGCTGATCCATCGCGACCGGGTCCGCTACGTCGATCGCGGCCACGCGGAAACTCAGACCGTCCAGGGGAAGACGCTCGAGCTCGAGCACGACCTCATCGATGAGAACCTGCGTTCGATCGATGACTGGTTCGAGCGACAGAACCGGTATGCGCGGAAGGAAGCCGAGTACGAAC
>JBJMNK010000120.1:0-31286 GCA_045804265.1 Gemmatimonadaceae bacterium
CGCGACACGAAGTACTCGTCGCTGAGCGCGATCTTCTCCAGCTCCATCGCGATCTCGAGATCCTCGTCCGACCCCGTCTCGGCGAGCACTTCGTCGGCGAGCTTCTTCACGATGCGCGCGCGCGGGTCGTAGTTCTTGTAGACCCGGTGGCCGAACCCCATCAGCTTGCCCTTCCCTCCCTTCACGTCGGACACGAAGGACGCGACGTTGTCCTTCCGGCCGATCTTGTTGAGCATCACGAGCACCTGCTCGTTCGCGCCGCCATGGAGCGGTCCGAAGAGCGCGGCGATCCCGCCGGCGATTGCGGAGTACGGGTCGACCTGCGTCGACCCGATGGCGCGGACCGCGCTGGTGGACGCGTTCTGCTCGTGGTCGGCGTGGAGGATGAAGAGGATGTCGAGCGCCTTCTTGAATGTGGCGCTCGCCTTGTACTTCGACTCGGTCATCCGGAAGCACATCGAGAGAAAGTTCTCGGTGTACGAGAGGTCGTTGTCCGGATAGACGAAGGGGAGCCCGCGCATGTGGCGCAGGATGAAGGCGGAGATCGTCGGCAGCTTCGAGATCAGGCGGATGATCTCGATGTCGCGCTGGTCGGGATCCATGATGTTGTGCGCGCGCGGATAGAACGACGACAGCGCGCCGACGCTGCTGAGCAGCATCGACATCGGATGGGCATCGTAGCGGAACCCCTCGAGGAAGCGCTCGATGTTCTTGTGCACGTACGTGTGGTACGTGATGTCATGGACGAAGCGGTCGTACTCCTGCGCGTTAGGCAGCTCGCCCCGGCGCAGCAGCCAGGCCACCTCGAGGAACGTCGCGCTCTCGGCCAGCTGCTCGATCGGGTACCCGCGATAGCGGAGTATCCCCTTGTCGCCATCGATGAAGGTGATCGCGCTCTTGCAGCTGGCGGTGTTCATGAAGGCCGGGTCGTAGCTGAGGAGCCCGAACTCGTCGGCGTTCTCCTTGACCGGGCGGAGGTCCATCGCCTTGATGAAGGTGTCGCCTTCGACGCCCTGCGTCGCGACCGGGAGGTTGTACGTCTTGCCGGTGCGGGTGTCTCGTATTTCCAGACTGCCCTGGGCCGGAGCCGCGTTCGCCGCGTCCTTGGCCGCCGGGGCCGTTTCGGTCTTCGCCATGCCGTTCTCCGTTGGTGCTGCGACACCGCTCTCGACCGGCGCCGCACTTCCCTCGAGTGTCTCGCCGAGAGACCGCCGCGTCGCAACCTCCGTGCGCGGCACTTCGGAATCTATCGCGATGCAGGGGTAAGCGGGACGGGAATGCGCTGCGACGAACCGGATTGGCAGCCGATCAACGCCGTGCTGCTGGTGACGAAGCGAGCGGGCGTGAGCCGGGCCGGCGCGGGCGATGTTGCAGCAGCTTCACGTGCATGTCGAAGATCTTGCCCAAAGGCATATCAACAGGAGGCACAGAGGGCACGGAGGGGTTTTGATCAAACGTCCGAAACGCATGCCAACAGGAGGCACAGAGGGCACGGAGGGGTTTTGATCAACCTCTCTGTGCCCTCCGTGCCTCCTGTTCATCTGGTACCACTCGCGGCGCCGCGCACGGTATCGCTCGGCGTGCTGCGCGGCGTGCTGCTCGCAGTATCCCTCGGCAGGACCAGGTCCCGCAGGAACGGGTACTTCCCGCGGATCTCGCTCACGAACGATGGATCGATCGTCGCGATCCGGATCCCCCCCGACGAAACGGTCTCAGGTGCGGGGTCGCCCCATGGCGTCCATGCGACCGAGCCGCCGTCGTAGTCGAGCGTGCCTCCTCGGCCAGTGCGATTGACGGCGATCATGTATGCCTGGTTCTCGATCGCGCGGGCCCGGGCGAGCACGTCCCAGTGGGTGCGGCGCGCCGTCGGCCAGTTGGCGACGAGGATGAACGCATCGACGTCCCGCGCGATGGCGCGGAACAGCTCGGGGAAACGAAGGTCGTAGCAGACGAGCGGCGCGATGCGAACACCATCAATATCCACCACGACGCGCTCGGTACCCGCGGCATAGTGCTCGTGCTCGCCGCCAAAGGCGAAGAGCTTCTGCTTGCGGTAGACAGCGACGATCTTGCCCGCCGGATCGATCACGAGCGCCGCGTTCACCGCCCGGTCCGTCGTGCCCTCGGCCGGCCGCCCGCCGCCTAACGGCAAGGCCTCGGTCGCGGCGACGCTGGCGATCAGCCAGACGTTGCTGGTGGCGGCGATCTCGGCGAGCTGCGCCGAGTGGCCGCCGGCGAGTGGAGTCGCCTGCGAACGATCCATGGTGAAGCCGGTCGTCGCCATCTCGGGGAGCACGACGAGCCGCGCTCCAGCACGCGCGGCGTCGGCAACCAGCACACGCGCCCGCGCGAGCGAAGTCACCGGGTCATGCCAGCCGATGTCGTACTCCCCGAGCGCCACACGGAGCTGGCGTGGCGGCTCTGCGTTCATCGACGCGCTCAGGACGCCCCGACCCCTGATCCCTGACCCTCGCTCCCGCCTAACGGCGTCTCGCCGGTCAGTGCCCGCCGCAGGGCGGCGCTCCCCTCGCGCACCATCTTCGTGTCAGCGCTGAAGGAAAAGCGGATCGCGTTCGCGCACGAGTTGCCGAACGCGTCGCCGGGTGCGCTGCCGATTCCCTGCGCCGCGAGCGCGCGCGACAGCGCGTCCGCGTCCTCGACGCCGAGTCGGGCGAACAGCGACTCGTCGAGGTCGGCCCAGGCGAAGAACGTCCCGCGCGGGACGAACGGATGCACGCCCTCGATGCCGGTGAGCGCGTCGAGCAGCAGGTCGCGACGAACGACGTACTCGTCGCGCATCGCCGGGAGGTGATCCTGAGGCCCGGTGATTGCCGCGAGCGCCCCCCACTGCGCGAGGCTGTTCACGCCGTTGATGGTGCACCGCAGCAGCTTCGGCAAGCGATCCTGCAGCAACGGCGCGCGCGTGACGACGTAACCGATGCGCAGCCCGCTCATCGCGTGGCTCTTCGAGAACGAGAAGATGCTGACGACGTGGTCCGCGTAGTCGCCGGCGAGCGAACCGATGGAGATGTGCGTTGCAGGCTCGAAGAGCACGTCCTCGTACGCTTCGTCCGAGACGATCCACAGCTTGTTCCGGCGCGCGGTGTCGAGCAGCGCCTGCAGCGTCGCCTTCGACAGCACCGCGCCGGTGGGATTGTGCGGCGTGTTGACGAAGATCGCGCGCGTGCGCGGGGTGATCGCCGCGGCGACGCGCTCGGGCGTGTACTCGAAGCCCTCGCTCGCACGCACCGGGACGCCGACCGGGACGCCGCCGGCGAGGCGGATGTTCTCGGCGACTTCCGTCCACATCGGGTCGGGGATGATCACTTCGTCACCCGGCTCGAGCATCGCACCGAAGACGGCGAACAATGCGTGCATCGCGCCGTTGGTGACGAAGATGTCGTCGGCGGTCACGCCGGCGAGCCCGTTCTTCACGCGCACCTTTTCGGCAAGCGCCGTCCGCAGCTGCGGGATGCCGTTGTTCGGGATGTAGTGCGTCTTGCCGGCGCGGCCGGCGGTCGCGATCGCATCGAGCACGTGCGGCGCAACGCTGAAGCTCGGATCACCCGACTCGAGCCGGAAGACGCGCTGCCCGGCCGCTTCGGCCCGGAGCAGTACTTCGCGGATCTGGACGATCTTCCCCAGTGAGACGAGGTCGAGCGGGTGCGGCTCCGGTGGCGCGTGCTGCGATGGGACGGTGACCGGTGTCTCCATGATCGGTTGCTCCTTCAGAAGGTGTCCGCCTGACGGCGAGGCAAAAAAAAAGCCGCTCGCAATGAGCGGCTACGATGCACTTGTTCGGAAGAATGGACCGCGCGACCGACCGATCATCTGCCTCTCCCATTTCCGACGGTTGAACGACTGCCCAGTTATCGTAAAAGGTATTGGCCGGTCGTGTCAAGCAGAAATTCGTTCGACAAAGGAGAGCGATGGCGGAGCGGCGAAATGAGCGGCAGAACGTTTCGAGCGGGGGGAAGTACGAGCCGATCATCGGCTATTCCCGCGCGGTGCGAGTCGGCGACTGGGTTCACGTCGCCGGCACCACGGCCGCTGACCGGTCGGGAAAGGTGCTCGGTGCCCGCGACGCGTACGCGCAGACGGTACACGCGCTGCGGACTGTCGAGGCCGCGCTCGCCGAAGCCGGCGCGACGATGGCGGACGTCGTACGGACGCGCATGTTCGTCACCGACATCTCGCAGTGGGAGCGCTATGGGCTCGCCCACGGTGAAGTGTTCCGGACGATCCTTCCCGCCGCGACGATGGTCGAGGTTCCGCGGCTGGTCGACCCGGCGATGATGATCGAGATCGAGGTCGACGCCTTCAGCCCTCGTCGCTGACGCCGGCGAGGGCGGTCACCGCGCGCCATTCCTCCGGGGTGACGGCGCTGACGGAGAGGCGGCTTCCCTTCTGCAGCAGCGTCATCGTCGCGAGCGCGGGGACGGCGCGAAGCTCGGTCAGGGTAACCGGGCGCGGGAAGGCGCGAACGGCCCTGAGGTCGATGGTGCTCCAGCGCGGGTCGTCGCGGGTGGATTTCGGGTCGTACATCTCGTGCTTGCGGTCGAACTGCGTCTCGTCGGGATAGGCCTCGCGGGCGACCTCGGCGATCCCGACGATCGCGTTAGGCTCGGCGCTCGAGTGGTAGAACAGGACGCGATCGCCACGCTTCATCTCGCGGAGAAAGTTGCGCGCCTGATAGTTGCGAACCCCTTCCCACGAAGTCGTTCGCTTCGGCGATTGCCAGAGGTCGTCCCATGAGAACGACGACGGCTCACTCTTCACGAGCCAGTATTTCATGGGCTCCAATGTACCACTTGCTGGCACGCTCGTCAGTCGAGCATCCTTCCCGCGTGCCGACATTCCTCGCCTGGTTCGCTTACGCAATCCACATCCTCGGATACGCGCTCTTCTGGGTGGCGGTGGTGCTCGCCGTGGTCGCGCTCATCGACTGGCTCGTTCGCACACGGCGGATCAACCCGTTCAACCCGGTCGCCAGATTCTTCCGCCGCGCGGTGGATCCGCTGATCGCGCCGATGGAGCGACGGGTGGTCCGCGCCGGCGGGATGCCTCACGCTGCACCGTGGTGGATGCTGGTCGCGGTCGTGGTCGGCGGAATCATCGTCCTGTCGCTGCTGCGGTTCCTCTTCGACCAGATTGCCGGCGCGTATGGCAGCGTGATGCTCGGGCCGCGAGGGATCCTGATCCTCGTCCTGCACTACACCTTCGCGCTGCTCAAGCTCGCGATCATCGTGCGAGTCATCTCGAGCTGGCTGCGGATCTCGCCGTACTCGCGGTGGGTGCGCTGGGCGTTCTCGCTCACCGAGCCGATCTTCCGTCCACTGCGCGGCATCGTGCCGCCACTCGGGATGATCGACCTGACACCGCTCGTTGCCTGGTTCCTGCTCTGGCTGCTCGAGACGTTCGCGATGTACGCGCTGATGGCGTGATGCCGCTCACGGTTCGCGGCAACGATCGCAGCGTGAGATTTGCGGTGAGGGTACAACCTCGCGCGTCGCGAAGCGAGATTGCGGGCGTGCATGGCGACGCGATCAAGATCCGGCTCTCGGCACCGCCAGTGGACGGCGCGGCGAATGAAGCACTCATCGAGCTGGTGGCCGATGCGCTCGGCGTCGGAAGGCGGGCGGTGACGATCGTCAGCGGCGAAGCATCGCGCAGCAAGGTTGTTGAAGTCGAGGGGGTGACCGCCGCGGCGGTCTTGCGCCTCGTGGGTCTTTAGTCGTATTACCCGCAGCATCGATGTCCACGATCATTCTCACTGGATCGAACGAAGCGCTGCTCGAGGGTCTCTCCCAATCGCTCACCGCGCTTGGGCACCGCCCGCTACACACCAGGGATGTTGCCGACGCGATCGAGCTGGCCGGAACACAGCCGCCGCTGATCGCGATCGTCGCCCAGTCCGCGCTCCGCGCCGATGCCCGTGCGCTGCGCATCCCGGTTCTTCCCGGCGGCGCCATTCTTCTGTACCGCGGGCCTAACGATCCGCCGACCTCGTTCGCCGGCTCGTATCGCTCCGTCCTCGCCGAGCTGGTGCTCCCGCTCGAGCGGAACCGCCTCTTCGCGCTGGTGCAGCACGTCGAGGAGCGCGCGCGCGTGACGGGACGCGAACAGCGCAACGACAAGCCGCGAGGCGACGCGCGCGCGTAGTCGCTCGGCGGCGATGGCCGCTTGCCGCTGACGGCTTTCCGCTCGCACTTCCCATTGTCCGCTTTCGCTCACTGCTCACTGCTTACCGCTCACTGCTTACCGCTCACTGCCAGATAGGGGTGAGTCTGTGCTGCCGTGTCTCTCGGATGGAGCCGTGCGCGGATGACGGGCCGCTGCTGATCACAGCGCTGCTCGAAGCGCGCGGACGGGGCATTCATCCGCGGAGAGACGAACATGAGATGGCAGCAGAGAGACGCGGCCGGCGGTCGCGTCTCACACGACAAGGGCGCGACGTGGCGCCGAGTAGCGCGCGTCGGCGCGGTCGCCGCGGTGAGTGCGGCGTCGATGGCGACCACCACGCCGCTCGCGGCGCAGGGGCCGGGGGTGTTCGAGATCATCGCCTCGCGGAAGCAGCAGGCGAGTGAGCCGCTGCTCGGCGGGATCTCGCTGGCGCACTTTCAGGGGCCGCTCGGGGTGCGTTTCAGCGGTGCGCTCAACCTGACTAACGCGCAGGACTCGCTGCAGCCGGTGGCGTACCAGTCGGGCTATTGCCATCGCCAATGCCGCGGGCCGGGACGCGAGCGCGCGTACAACCAGGACAACATCGGCATGCTCCCGTCGATCGGTGCCTGGACAGCGGACGCCGACCTGATCTTCGCTCCCGTGCGCGCGGTCGCGCCGCTCCGGGCGCTGCTGCTTGGCTTTTCGCCGTACGCGTTCGCCGGAGTGGGTGGATATGGGGTGCGTCCGGCCAACACCGCTGACACCACTCACGCGACGTGGAGCGTCGGTGCAGGCGCGCATCACGATCTCCTCGGCTGGCTCGGCGTCGGCGCCGAGGCGCGCTATCGCCGGCCGTTCGGGAGCGACAGCGCGTTCGCCCCGAGCTGGCAGAACAACCTCGAGTACCGCGTCGGACTGACGGTGAGCTTTGGCGGGCATCATCGTTCCGCGCCAACGGGGACACCAGTCGCGGTACCAGTTGCCGGCGCTCCGTGCGGAACGGTTCCGTGCAGCGCGGACACGACCATCGTCGCGACGACGGTCGTCGATCCACGCTTTGCCTCACGCGTGCTCGACATCGCCGACGGACTGGTCGACACGCCGTACGCCGCCAGCGGCACCACGCCGCGCGGCGGATTCGATGCGCCGGGTTTCGTCCGCTACGTCTTCGGGCAGCAGGGCGTCTCGCTGCCACCGACGGTCCGCGAGATGGCGAGCGTCGGCAGCGATGTATCGACCACGATCGCGACGCTGCGTGCGGGCGACCTGCTCTTCTTCGCGAACGATGGGACGAACATCAACCACGTCGCGATCTACGCCGGGCGCAACCGGATCATCCACGCCACGGCGAGCGGGAATGGTGTCCGTTATGACACGCTCGGCGACGACGCGCGTGGCCGCTGGTTCGCCGACCACCTCGTGAGCGCGCGACGCATCAGCGCGAGCGGCAACACCAGCTCGCGCGACAATGGCGACGTGAATGGCGACCGCGCACCGCGTCCGCAGGGAGGCGCGCGATGAAAAGCCTAACGCGAACTCTCGAGTCGGTCGACCGCGGCGAGGCGGGGCGCGGAATGGTGCACAGCACGGCGCGTGTCGCTGTGCTCGCGCTGCTCACCATGGCAGTCGCGCTTCCTATCCGCGCCCAGGGATCGGCGCCAGACGGCGCCGACGCGTCGCCGAGGACATCGGCGCGGGTGCGCGACGGCGAGCCCGATCTTGGCGCGATGCTCGGCATGAACGTGTCAGCGTCGGGGACCGATCGTGACACGCTCGGCCTGCTCATCTCGAACATCACCCGTGGTGGTCCGGCCGATCAGGCGGGGGTGGACGAGGGGAACCGGCTGGCGGCGATCAACGGCGTGAGCACGCGCATCGATGGCGAATCGGTCGGCCAGCGTGATGCGACGGACGGAGTGTTCAGGCGGCTCGCGCGCGAGCTCAGCGCGTTACGCAGTGGCGACGACGTGACGCTGAAGCTGTTCGGCGGTGGCCGGTTCCGCACAGTGACGCTGCACCCGGCGATCGCGGCTCCGGCGCGGCCAGCGCCTGCGCCTGCGCGCACTGTTCCTGCCGCGGTGCCGACGCCGAGCGACAATGGCACGCAGCCGGCGTCGATCGCGAGCGTCGCCGACGGTTTGTCGGTGCTGCAGGCGCAGCTGCGGCGGCTCGAACAGGGCGAAGCGGCGACGCCGACGCTCGACTCGCTGCAGCAGATCGAGCAGGATCTCGGCACGATCAGGCGCCGGCTGCGCGACCTGCAGAGCGCGCCCGATCGTCGTGCGAGCGCTCGCACGCAGGCGAGTGACGCGATTCCCGGCATCTTGGTCGGCACTGTCGCCGACGAGCTCGTGCCGTACTTCGGGGACGGCAGTCAGGGCGGATTGCTCGTGCTCAAGGCCGACGAGAGCTGGGATCCGATCCGCGCCGGCGATGTGATCCTGACGGTGAACGACGCACCGGCAACGGCGGAGAAGCTTCGCGCGGCGCACGAGTCGCGCCGGTCGAGCACCATCGAGGTGCTGCGACGGAAGCGAGTGCTGACGCTGACCTACGACGGCGCGCAGTGATGGGGCAACGAGGGGTCAGAGCAGTTGAAATTCGATGATGCGTGCATCATCGAATTTCAACTGCTCTGACCCCTTGAAGTGATGCCAGGTCAGAACGACGCGCGGAGACCGAGGGTGAGGATTCGACCGGGGACGATGGTCACGTTGTCCGGCTCGCCGCGCTGGTAGTCGAGCAGGTTCTCGCCGGTGGCGATCACGTCGAGCGAGGGCGTGATCTCGCGCGACAGCGCGGCGCGCAGGCGCGTGACGCCGGAGTAATGACGCCAGTAGCCGCGGAGCCAGTCGCCGTAAGGCATGCCTAACGGTCGAGTGTCGTGGACGACGGCATAGGCGAGCCCGACGCGGTCGTAGTTGATCCAGTCCGAGGCGCGCGCCGCGGTGACTGAGCCGATCCAGCGATCGCCGGTCCAGGCGGCCGTGAGGCTGCCGGTGTTCGCCGGGACCTCGAGCATGCGCGAGCCCGATTGCAGGTCGCCCGAATACGTCGAGTCGATGTGCTTCACGGTGCTCGACACCAGGGAGTACGATCCGCTGAGCGCCAGCGGGCCGCGAGCGAGCGAGCCATCGAGCTCCCAGCCGCGGTTCGCGATCTTGCCGACGTTCTGCAGGGCGTAGCTGACCTGCCGGGGCCCGTAGGAATCGCCGCGATAGCTCGAGTCGATGCCGACGGTGACTCGCTGGATGAATCCCGATGCGACCTGGTCGAAGCGGGTCGCGCGCAGCGTGAACGCGCGTCCGACGTACAGATCGACGCCGGCTTCGATTCCCTGCTGCGATTCGGGAGCGATCGCCGAACGGTAGATCGCGTCTTCTCCGTAGCCATCGCGCCCCCGACCATAGCCTGACATCGTCTCACGACTCGCGGTGCGCGGCGCGCGAATCCCCTTGCCGTACGCCGCGCGCCATTTCACCTGGACGTCGCCTGCCCCGCGCACGATCGCGAGACCGAGGAGCGGCAGCGTGCTCCACCTGACGTCCTGGGCAAAACCATCGTTGCGCTCGGCTCTCACTCCGGCCGTCAGGTATAGCGCGTCGTGGAACGAGCCGTTGAGCTGCGCGATCACGCCGCTGCTGCTGCGCCACGCGACATCGTCGAGCCGATCGTCGTCGTGCCCGCCGTCATAGCTGTCGTGCATCGACAACTCGCTCCTGCCTGACGGCCCGCAGTTACTTCCCGCGAGGATCACCGGCGTGACCAGCGCCGTGCGCACCGTGGCCGAGCGGAGGATCGACTCCTCGGCGCCGAAGGTCAGCGTCGTCGCGACGCCGGCGTGATCACCGAGGTCGGCGACAGAGGCGAGGCGGAACGAGCCGCGATCGGCGGCGCCGACTGCCTCGTGCAACGCCGCATCGGCGGCGGATGGAATGGGGGAGCTAGCCGGCGGCACTCCGCTCAAGCGATAGCCGTCAACTCCGACGACGATGCTGTGCGTCAGCCGCGGCGTCTGCATCAGGCGGATCGTGCCGCCGACGGTGTACTCGCGCGACTTCTCGATGCTCGCGGGGGGCAAGGTGATCGCGGTCGATCCAGAGCCGGAGGTCGTCGTCGAACGGAATACCGAGTCGGCGAGGACCGGGCTTTCGGCAGCCGACGCGTCGGCAATCGCCCCGCGCGCGATCAGCCTGACGATGGTCCTCGCGCCGACGAGGCGCGTGCTGAGGATCGCGGAGACGTCGCGACCGTAGGCGCCCGGCGTGTAGGCGCCGGTACCATCGGCGGCGATGCCTAACGTTGCGGCGCGGGTGCTCGAGCCGGCGCGCATGGTGACGCCGTAGCGCTGCGTCACCGTCGGGCGGACGACGTAGTCGCTCGCGACCGCGCCGCCGGAGGCGTCGATCGCGAAGCGCGGCGAGCCGTCGGCGACGCCGTCGGTCCGCGTGACGATGTTCACCACGCCGCTGATCGCGTCGCTGCCATAGAGTGCCGCGCCCTGCGGGCCGCGAATGATCTCGATGCGGTCGATCGTCGCGGGGTCGATGCGCGAGACGAGCAGCGGGCTCGCGACCTCGATCCCGTCGATGTAGACCTTCGGGTAGCTCGCGTCGAACGAGCTCGCGCCGCGAATGCTCGAGTAGCGAACGAGCAGGCTGGCCGGCGGTTGCGACCACGCCCACACCCCGGGCACCGCGCCGCTGAGCAGTTCGGCGACGGTCCCCGTGGCGCCGCGGGCGCGCAACGACGCGCCGCTGATCGTGGCGACGCCGACGCTGAGCGGCCGCTCGGCCGCACCGGCCGCGCTTCCGGTGACGATCACCCGCTCGAGCATCGTCGGCTCGCGGGCATCGGCAGTGGATCCGCGAACCGGCGCGAGGACGACCTGGGCACCGCCGATCGCACGCGCCTCGACACCGGAACCGCGCAGCAGCTCGCTGAGCGCACCGCCTAACGCGACGTCGCGGAAGGACGCGCAGACCCGCCAGTCCACCGGCACGATGTCGGGACTGTACGAGAGCCGGACTCCGGCTGCGGCCGCGAGTCGGTCGAGCGCGTCACGGAGCGCGACGTCGCGCGCGTCGAGCGACACGCGCTGGTCGAGTGGCGGTGCCCATCTCTGTGGGGGGACCAGCGGCACGACATCGGCCGGCTCGCCGCAGCTCGCCGACTGCGCCAGTGCCGCGCGTGGCATGGCCAGCACGCCGGCCGAACAGAGGAGTAGCGCGAGATTGAGCTGGCGGCCGATGCCGACCGTCACCGCACGAATACCGTGTCCCCGCGCCGCTCGACGCGCGCGCCGAGGGCCGCACCGATGACGCTCATCACCTGTTCCCTGCTCTCGCCCTCGAAGGTCGCCGTCAGGCGCCGGCGCATCTGCGCACCATCGCCGACGCGAAGCTCCACTCCATACCAGCGCCGCAATTCAACAACCACCTCTGCGAGCGGTGCGTCACGGAACACCAGTCGGCCGCGTGTGAAGGCGGTGTCGTCGCCGCTCAGTGCACCGTGAGCCACCAGCGGCACAGTGCTGTCACCGAGCGTCGCGATGTCGCCGGCCGCGAGCACCACTCCCGAATCACCGGCGGTCGCGCGGCTGACCCGCACCGAACCCGCGGTCACCGCGACGCGAACGCGACCGGCAACATCATCACGCACGGTGAAGCTCGTGCCGACGTCGACGATCGTCGCGGTTCCGGCACGGACGGTGAACGGTCGACTCGCATCATGAACGACGTCGAAGTATCCCTCGCCGTGCAGCTCCACCGTGCGCGTCGCGCCGCCGTAACCGGCCGCGACATCGAGGCGGCTGGACGGTCCGAGCACGACCTTGGTCCCGTCGGTGAGGCGGACCGAATCACGCCCACCGACCGGGGTGGTGTACGTTGCGGCGGCGACGGTCCCCTGATCCTCTTCCGGCGCCGCGCGATGCGAACCCCGGATGCCGATCACCGCCATCACGATCGCCGCCGCCGCGGCGAGCGATGCGACGAGCGGTGCGGCGACGTGCCAACGATTCGCACCCGGCCGTGGTACTCTCTCGCTGGTGAGATGCAGCCGCGGCTGCGCCGGCGCGACGATCGGGCGCGACGCTGCTGGTTCGGCCATGCGTGCATGCACGCGCTCGAGCGCAGCATCGACGTCGATTCCCGATTCGTCAGCGGCCACTCCCTCCAACGACTGCTGCAGCGCGGCGATCAGCCGTGCGCGCTCCGGCCGCTGGCCGAGCCAGGACTGGATCGCGCGCGACTCCTCCGGCGAGCATTCGCCGGACACGTACCGGGCCAATGCATCCCAATCGTAGGGTTCGGGCATGCGTGCGGAGTTGAATTCAGAGCGCATCATCTAGAATGACGACACGCGAGCGATTGTCCACCCCTATCGATGCGTCCACCCCGCGCGAATCGGCGTCCGCCCCAGGATGATGGCGCGAATCCATGCTGCATGGGTATATCGATGAAAGAGCACATCGAAGCCGACGCACATGGGACAAATCCTCGCGCGCCCCGAGATACGCACTGTGGATGATCGCGAACTGCTCGCGCGCATCCGCCAGGGCGGCGAGCGTGCGTTCGACGTCGTCTTCCGCGAACACTATGCCTCGCTGGTGCGCTGCGCCGAGGCGATGCTGCATCGCCGCGACGTCGCCGAAGAGATCGTGCAGGACGTGCTGCTCGCGTTATGGCAGCGGCGCGACGCGCTCGTCGTCGAGGACTCGCTGCGCGCATACCTCTTCCGCGCCACGCGGAACCGCGCACTGAACCACCTGCGTCACGTCGCGATCGAGCGCAGGGCCGAGCCCGAGCTCTTCGCGGTCGAGGTGCCTGACGCTCCTGCGCCGGCCGCACTCATTGGAGAGGAGATCGACGTCGCGCTGCACACAGCGATCGCGACGCTCCCACCGCGCTGCCGCGAGGTGTTCGAGCTGAGTCGCGTACACGGGCTCCGTTACGCGGAGATCGCGGCGACGCTGGCGATCTCGGTGAAGACGGTCGAGGCGCAGATGGGCAAGGCGCTGCGCATGCTGCGCGAGCAGCTCGCACCATGGCTGCCCGATACGGACGCGGACCCGTGACGACGATCACGTCTGTGACCGATGGTCATCGAGTAGGGGTTGTCACGCTGCGACGTGTCTCCTCACTGAACGCCGGCATGCGCTCGAACGACTCGGGCACGACGGCTCACCTGGAGATACCGTTATGACTGCTACGCTGCAGCGCACACTCACCGCGGGAGCAAGCGCGCTGATGTTCCTCACCGTCGCCTGCGCCGATGGTACATCGCCCTCGACACGCTCGGCGTCGCTGGCGAACGCATTGACGCTGGCGCTATCGGGCAACGACCAGGCGCAGACGAGCTTCGTCGGTGCGCCGAGCGCGATGACGGGACGGGGCTGGTCCACCGACGACGGGCCACACGATGGCGGTGGCTTCATGGGCGGCGGGCTCGGTGCGCATTTCCTCGGCGACGATTTCAGCCCCGAGCATCGTCACGGGGAATTCAGCGAAGATGGCCTGGATGGCAGCTGTGCGTTCAATGCGACGAGCGGTCGCGTCGAATGCCAGGCGGAGACACATCACGGGCTCACCATCGTTCGCTCGGCATCGTACCGCGACGCATCCGGCGCGGTCCAGCAGGCTCGCGACAGCGCGACGACCAACACCATCAACACGTTGACGACCGTGACCGGGACCGCGGTGTTCGACGGACGCCGTGGTCATCACGACGACGATGGTGCTGACGGGCCCGACGAGAGCAGCGACTCGCACGGCAAGCGTGCCGACACGACGACGGTCGCGCTCACCAGTGACCGCACGGTGAGCGGGCTCGCGTCAGGCAGCACGGCGCGAACGGTGAACGCGAAATCGTCAGGCATGGAGACGACGCGCGGCAGCGACAGCACCGGTCACTTCACGATCGTGCGCGTTGCCGGCGACACCACGACCGGACTCCTGATCCCGGTGACCAGCAGCGGTCCGTCCTACCCGACGGCCGGGATGATCGTCAGGGCGATGCAGGCGACGCTGACCTATGATGGCGCGACACCGGCGAGCACGCAGCGCCGCGAAGTGATCACCTTCGACGGCAGCGCCGTCGCGAAGCTCGTGGTGACGCAGGACGGCACGACGAAGAACTGCACGATCGCATTACCGCACGGGCGTCCCGCCTGCCAGTAGCTCGTTCGAGGTCGGGGTCCCCGCCGCCGGCGCGACGACGCGCCGGCGGTGCGCGGCCAGCCTAACGCTTCTGCACGGAGAGTCGACGATGTCCAGTGAGAAGAGCCTTGCCCAGGCCATGGTGCTGCTCGGTGACAGCATCGTCGCTGCCCTGGCGTCGTCCTGGCCGCGCAGCGCCGCGGCGCTCGAGGCGCGCCGGCTGGTCGCCGATGGATATCCGGCGGGGGAGCCGTGCGACGTCTACTTCCTCGTGTCCTTCGACGAGGCCGTGCCCGAGGACGCGCTGGCCGCGATCCGCGCGGCGGGATTCTCCGTCCGCGAGCCGGCCCAGGCGGGGGAGTTCGCGACGATCAGGGCCCGCCTAACGCTGGGCGCCTACGACCTGACGATGACCGGCGCCAGGCTGGAGCGCATCGTCGCGAGATTCGGCGGCTTCTCGACGCTGATCGGCGCGGCGCGGCCGGTGAGTGATGAGTCGGCGCGGCCGGTGCGCGCCGGACCGGTCAATCTCGACGTACGCGTGGGCTGAAGCGCCCGCAGAGGGGGCTCGACCGGTTATATTTCGGACAGACGTCGGCGGCGCCGTTGCGCTGCCGACGTTTCTCGTCCCGCGGCCCCGAGCATGTCCGAAGCAACACAGCCCAAGCAGTCCAGCATCGCCGAGGCGATCGCGAAGCGTCGTACCTTCGCGATCATCTCCCATCCCGACGCCGGCAAGACGACGCTCACCGAGAAGCTCCTGCTTTACGGTGGCGCGATCCATCTCGCCGGCTCGGTGAAGGGTCGTCGCGCGCGGCGTCATGCGACATCGGACTGGATGGAGCTCGAGCGCGAGCGCGGGATCTCGGTGACGTCGAGCGTGATGCAGTTCGAGTACGCCGGCTATCACGTCAACCTGCTCGACACGCCCGGGCACGAGGACTTCAGCGAGGACACGTATCGTACGCTCGTCGCCGCCGACAGCGCGGTGATGCTGCTCGACAATCGCCGCGGCGTCGAGGACCGGACGCGCCAGCTCTTCGCCGTCTGCAAACGGCGGCGGACGCCGATCTTCACCTTCGTCAACAAGTGCGATCGTGTCGGGGAGGATCCGCTCAAGCTGATCAGCGACGTCGAAGCCGACCTCGGCATCATGTGTCACGCGGTGACCTGGCCGATCCGGCGCGACGACGTCTTCATCGGCGTGTATGACCGCCGGCAGCAGAAGATCCATCTGTTCGACCGCGACGAGGAGCATGGCGCAACGCGGGTGCGAGACCATGTCGCCGCGCTCGACAGCGCCGAGACGCGCGAGCTGTTGGGCAGCGAGACGCACGCGACGCTGTTGCACGATCTCGAGCTGCTCGACCATGCCGGCCATCCGTTCGACGCCGAGGCGATCGCCACTGGCGAGCTGTCCCCCGTCTTCTTCGGCAGCGCGTTGACGAACTTCGGTGTCGAGACTTTCCTCGGCGAGTTCCTCGAGCTGGCCCCGGCACCGCTGCCGCGAGAGTCGAATCTCGGGATGGTCGAGCCGACCGATGAGACGTTCACCGGCTTCGTGTTCAAGATCCAGGCGAACATGGACCCCAAGCATCGCGATCGCGTCGCCTTCGTGCGCGTCTGCTCGGGGCAGTTCGAGGCCGGGATGGACGTGAAGCAGACACGCACGGGCAAGACGATCCGGCTCGCGTCGCCGCAGCAGTTCCTCGCCCGCGAGCGGACGGCGATCGAGGAAGCGTGGCCCGGCGACGTGATCGGGGTGATGGACCGCGGCAACCTGCGCATCGGCGACACCCTCTCCGAGCGCGACGGGATCGAGTTCCAGGGGATCCCGCGGTTCGCGCCGGAGCATTTTACGCGGGTGGTGCTGGTCGACCCGATCAAGCGGAAGCAGCTCGACGCCGGGCTGCGGCAGCTGACGGAGGAAGGAGCGGCGCAGGTCTTCTTCACCTCGCCGACCGACACCGCCGGCCCGACGCCGATCGTCGGCGCGGTCGGGCAGCTGCAGTTCGACGTGATGCTGCACCGGCTCGAGCACGAGTACGGCGTGCGCTGCCGCCTCGAGCGAATGGCCGGCAAGTCGCCGCGCTGGGTGACGGGCCCGAAGGACGAGATCGAGCGCGTCGCCCGCGATCGCGGGCGGTCCTTGATCTACGACGTGAAGGGAAACCCGGTGATCCTCTTCAACGACAGCTGGGACCTGAAGTGGGCGACGGAGAAGGAGACCGCGGTGCAGTGGCACGAGGTCGCGCCGTGAGGCACGACGGTGCCCCGATGTTCAGGCGCTCGTCAGGATGTGCCTAACGGCGGAAGACCAGCGTCTCCCCGCTGTCATCGGTGACCGTGAGCGTGTTGCCGCTTAGTGTGCCCGTTGCGGTCACTCCCGAACAGTCAGCACTTTCCACCGACGTGAGGGTGAAGGTGTTCCCGCTCTTCGTATAGTTGCCGGTGCAGCTCAGATGCTCGACGGGCGCCGCCACGCCGTCGGTGACGACGAGCACGCTCAACGTCTGGGTGTAGCTCTTGTTGGCCGCGAGGGCGAGCGCGCCGTCCTGCACCGAGACTTTGAGCGATGGCTGATCGATGAGAGTCAGCGGCAGCGGCGCGCCGTTGACCGAGACGAGCGCGTAGCTGCCGACATGGCTGTTGTCGGGCGCATTCGAGTCGCTGCAGGCCGTGGCCGCGAGCGTCGCCAGCGCGGCCGTAGTCAGCGCAAGAAATCTCCGGGAATATCGCATCGCTGTCATCCAGTAATAATGAAGTGTGATTCGATGCTTCGTCACCCTGTCTTCCCGCCGCTGCGCGTGCGCGAGCTAGTGCGCGAACACTGCGTCGACGTCCGTGATCTTCACTCGGTCCGCGCTGATCCCAAGCTTCCGCGCACCAATGACCTTGTCCTCCTCCAGCAGTGACGCCGGCTTCTCGCCGTCGTATTTGATCGGCGAGAATGCATCCGAGACGAGTGCGTCGCGCAGAGCGTCCGCGTCCTTCGTTATGACGACGACGTCCAGATCGGTAGCCGACAACTGCTTTCGGATTGCCGCGTTGACGTCGACCAGCGTCAGCCTGCCTAACGCGCCACGCATGTAGCTCGTGAACTCGGGAATTCCGTACCACTTCGAGTCGAGCGCGTAGCCAAGCTGCTGGTCCTGCGTCTGCGTCATGATGTAGACGTTCTTCATCAGGTAGTCGCGGGTGTTCTCGAAATCGGCCTGCGTCATCCCGCTGTCGATGAGCTGCTGGAGCTCGGCGGTGGCGATCCGGAGCGCCATGTGCGCGTTGGTCGGCACCACCGGCCGGATCCAGACCTCGAAGATCTGCGCGCTGCGCGGGGTGTTCGCGTCGGGGAAGAACTGGAACATCCCGCGCGGGAAAGCCTCGATGTACGAGTAGTCTCCGTAGTTCATTCCGCGGATCTCGCGGATGCGATCATAGAGCCGCCCGCCCTGGCGGTGCTCGCCAAGCCAGGAGCGCGCGACGGAGAGCGCGGCGAAATCCGGCGACGAGCGCGTGACGCTGATCGGCAGACCGAATGAGATCGCGGTCGAGCGTGTGTCCTTCCTGATGATGTCGACGTTCAGCCCAACCGGACGAGGCCCGGTCACCGCGGCACGCGTGCCGGGCGCACCGCTCGCCGGCAGTCCTCCGAGAATCGCGCGCATGACGTCCTGGAAGCCGTCAGGCACATCGCCGTTCAGCCCGATCATGAGGTTCCCGCGCGTGTAGTGCTCGGCCGCGAAGCGCCTGACGTCGTCGATGGTGATCGCGTTGATCCCGGCGACCGTGCCTAACGCCGGGTGGGCGTAAGCGGCGCCGGCGAAGATGTCCGCCTGGAGCTGCTCCTTCCCGAGCTCCTCCTCGTTGTTCGAGCGGAGGTCCTGCGTCAGCGCGGTGAGCTGCGCCTCCTTGAGCCGCTTGAAGTCATCGTCGCGGAATCCCGGCGTGACCAGCTGCCCGAGGACGAGGTGCAGGAAGTTGTGCCAGTTGTCGCGATGAATCTTGCCGGTGAAGGTCGTGAGCTCCTTGTCGGGCTGGTCGCTGAAGCTCCCGGCCACCGGATAGAGCGCGGCGGTGATCTCGTTGGTCGTGAACTGCTGCGACCCCGCTTCGGCGATCATCGCCGCGGAGAGCGCCGCGAGCCCTTCCTTTCCCGGCGGGTCGTACGCGGAGCCGGCGTTGGTGAAGGCGAGCTTCATCTCGACTTCGGGGAGCGGCGACTTCTGCAGCGTGATGTCGAAGTCGTACATCGCCGCTGGGGGCGTACCCATCGCCGCGTTGATCACCGAGTCGACCTTCGCCTTCAGCGCGGCACGCTCGGCGTCGGCGGGGCTCGCACCCTTCGCCGCGCGGACGGCCGGCGCGAGCGTGGCGAGCTTCGGCTGGGTCGCGATGGCGGCCGGAAGCGCGCCGTTCGAGAGCGAGACGACGATCTCGTTCTGGTCGGTGAAGTAGCGCGCCGCGGTCGTGCGGATTGCCGACGGCGTCAGCGTCTCGTAGAGGCGGTAGGCGTTGTTCAGCGTCGAGTATGAGCGGCGGAAGTGCACGTACTGCGCGAGGGTCGAGGCGATCGAGTTGGTGTTGTCGAGGGTGCGGATGAAGCCATAGCGCAGCGCCGACTTCGCGTCGGCGAGCTGGCCGGCGGGAATGAGCTCGCTCCGCGCGCGAGCGACGGTGCGCAGGATCTCGTCGCGAACGTAAGGCGCGTCGGTCGGATCCTTGAGGCGCGCGTAGACGGTGAACAGCTCGGGGTCGCGGTTGCTGGTGTTGTTCGCGCTGAGTGCATCGACCTTCTGCTCGTTCACGACGAGCTTCTTGTAGATGTCCGACGTCTCGCCGAACCAGATGTCCGAGACCATGTCCATCGCCGCGTTGTCGGGGTTCGTCTCGGAGAACGCCGGGTTGCGGAAGGCGACGGCGATGATCGGGCTCGTCGGCGTCGGCCAGTCGACGTGCGCGTACTTCGTCGCCGCAGCTTTCGGCTCCTGCGGAACGGTCGACGTGTAGTTCCCCTTCTTCCAGTTCCCCCAGTATTTCGCGACCAGCGGCACGACCTGCGCCGAGTCGACATCGCCGGCGACGATGATCGTCGTGCGCTCGGGACGATAGTAGCGTTCGAAGAACTGCTTCGAGTACGCGTACTGGCTGGGCATGTTCTCGATGTCGTTGATGAAGCCCATCGTGGTGTGCCCGTACGTGTGCGTGTTGTACGCGGTCCTGCGCAGCGTCTCGTACACCTTGAAGAACGGGTTCGCCGCGTTCTTGTTGTACTCGCCGAGCACGGCGCGCGCCTCCGTCTTGAAGTCGGCCTCGGAGTAGTCGAGGTTCTGGAACTGGTCGCCGATCATTTCTATGATTGGCTCGAGGTCCTCCTTCGCGAACGTCGCGTAATACCAGGTCTTGTCGTCGCTGGTGGACGCGTTGTGCCGCGCGCCGGCGTGGTTCATGACCGCGTTGAATCGCTCGGGCGGGTACGCCTTCGTGCCGCGGAACATGATGTGCTCGAAGAAGTGCGCGAACCCCGTCTTCCCCGCCTCGACCTCGTTCCGCGACCCGGCCTGCACCGGGATCTGGATCGAGACGATGTTCGGGAACCCGGTCGGGACGACGATGATCTTCAGCCCGTTAGGCAGCGTGGTCTCGGATGCCTTGAAGGGAAGGACGTCGGATGACGCCGATCGCTTCACTGCGACCAGCGCGGGCTTCGGGTTCGTCGGGGTGCCGCTCGGGGACTGAGCGAAGGCGTTGCGGGGAGGAACCGCGAGCGCGACCAGAGCCGCGGCGGCGGCGCAGAGAGTCTTCATCATGGACGTATCGACATGTCTGGTGGACCGGCGAGCTTGGCTGGGTCTACGGTACGACTTCGACCCGGGGAGCGCCATCCGACCACATGTTCGCGATTTGTGAAAGCGGGCCGGCGGCGTCAGTCATTGCAACGCGCATTTCGCTGAGCGGCGGCGTCGTTGATTGCGGAGCCTTCTGCGTGGCGCGGAGTCGTAACGGTCGAACGACAATTTCACGGATGACGCGGATCACGCGGATCACGCGGATCACGCGGATCACGCGGATCACTCCGCGTGGCGAACCGCCCCTCACTCGCGTCGTCAGCAGCGCGCGAAAAGCGTGGGGGCACGCGTGGTGAGATCATCTCACCACGCATGCCCCAATATCTGTCGGCTCGGGTGCATGGTCCTCGGCCCGTCCACGGAACAATCCGCGTGATCCGCGCAATCCGCGTGATTGTAGTTCAACTGTTACGATCATCCGCAAAGCGTGGCCCCTGAGCGAGCGCATTGCTGATCGAGGCACCTCTCGAGCCGCGTCGGAAGACGCTCGGGCACGCCGTGCGGAGTTCCCGCCCGGCGCGCCCTCGCATGACTCAGCGCTTTTCAGTCTCCGTGACCCGTGCTCGCCACCGCGACCGCGCCGCCAGGCTGCGTGACGACACCGCCCTGCTGTGCTTCCTCACGCGCCAGCTTCTTCTCGACGCGGCGGTTGAAGCCGTCGAGGTAGGTGTAGATCACCGGGGTGATGTAGAGCGTCACCAGCTGCGAGAACGCCAGCCCGCCGACCACGGCGATGCCCAACGGACGGCGGGCCTCGGCGCCGGCGCCGGTGCCTAACGCGATGGGGAGGGTGCCGGCCAGCGCGGCCACCGTCGTCATCATGATCGGCCGGAAGCGGACCTTGGCCGCGTGGACGATCGCCTGCGCCGCCGGCATGTGCTCGTTGCGCTCGGTCTCGAGCGAGAAGTCGATCATCATGATCGCGTTCTTCTTCACGATGCCGATCAGGAGGATGATGCCGACGAAGGCGTAGACGGTGAGCTCCTGACGCGTGATCAGGAGCGCGAGCAGCGCGCCGAACGCGGCGAACGGGAGGCCGGAGAGAATCGTGATCGGGTGGATGAAGCTCTCGTAGAGCACGCCGAGGATCACGTAGATCACGAAGATCGCCAGCACGACGAGCACCATCAGCCCGGCCTGCGTCGACTGGAACACCTGCGCCGTTCCCGAGAACGCCGTCGTGATCCCGCTCGGCAGGTTCTGCTGCGCCAGCTTCTCCACCGCCGCGGTGGCCGCGCCGAGCGAGGCGCCGGGACGGATGTTGAACGAGAGCGTCACCGACGGGATCTGTCCCGAGTGGTTCACCGCCGACGGGCCGATGTTCTGGGTCAGCGTCGCGATACTGCTCAGCGGTACGAGCCGCCCTGACGACGAGGGGACGTAGAGTTGCTGCAGCGCGCTGACGTCGCGCTGGTACTGGGGCAGCACTTCCATGATCACCCAGTACTGGTCGTTGGCGGTGTTGATCGTCGACACCTGCCGCGAGCCGTACGCGCCGTAGAGCGTGGACTGCACCGCGTCGGCGGTCACGCCTAACGCGGCCGCACGAGCGCGGTCGATCTGGACGTTCACCTGCGGGTTGCTCAGCTGCAGGTCGCTGGTGACGTCCATCAGCAGCGGCGACTGCTGCGCCGCCGTGAGGAATTTCGCCGCCGCCGGATACAGCGCTTCGATGTCCGACGACTGCATGGTGAACTGGTACTGGCTCCGCGACGAGCGCCCGCCGATCTGGATCGCCGGCGGGAGCTGCATGAACACGGTGATGCCGGGGATCTTCGAGAGCTTCGGCCGCAGCTCGTTGATGATCTCGTCGGCCGGGAGCCGCTTGCCTAACGGCTTGAGCGACATGATCACCCGCCCCTCGTTGGTCGAGCCCTGACCGCCGCCGCCACCGACCGAGGACATGTACGCCCTGATGTTGGTGTCACGCTGGACGATCGACGCCACCTGCTGCTGGTAGCGCACCATCTGCTGGAACGATGTCCCCTGCCCCGCCAGTGTGTTCGCGCTGAGCTGGCCGGTATCCTGGTTCGGGATGAATCCCTTCGGCACCATCATGAAGAGCAGGTACGTGCCGGCGAGGATCACCGCCGAGAAGACGAGCATCAGCCCGCGACGCTCCATCGCCCAGTCGAGGGAGCTGCTGTACTTGAGCAGCAGCCAGTCGTAGGCCGCCTCCGTCTTGTTGTACAGCGTCCCGTGCTCGCGGTCGTGCTCGGAGTGCAGGAAGAGGCTCGACAGCATCGGCGTCAGCGTCAGCGAGATGACGCCCGACATCAGGATCGCCACCGCGATCGTGATCGCGAACTCGCGGAACAACCGCCCGATGATCCCGCCGAGGAAGATGAGCGGGATGAACACCGCCGTCAGCGACAGCGTCATCGACAGGATGGTGAAGCCGACCTCGCGCGAGCCGTCGAGTGCCGCCTTGAGTGGCGGTGTCCCCATCTCGAGGTGCCTGACGATGTTCTCGAGCATGACGACGGCATCGTCGACGACGAAGCCGACCGCCAGCGTCAACGCCATCAGCGACAGGTTGTCGAGCGAGTAGCCGAGCATCGACATCACCGCGAACGTGCCGAGGATCGACATCGGCAGCGCGAGGCTGGGGATGATCGTCGCCCAGACGTTGCGCAGGAAGACGAAGATCACCAGCACGACGAGCACCAGCGTCAGCATCAGCGTGAACTTCACGTCGTGCACCGACTCCTGGATCCCCGTGCTGCGGTCGAACAGCAGCTGCATCTGCACGTCGCCCGGGATCTGCGCCGCCATCGAGTCCACCGTCGCGCGGACGCGCTCGGCCACGGCGACGGTGTTCGATCCCGGCTGCCGCTGCACCGCGAGCACGATCGACCGCTCGCCGTTGAACCAGCTCGCCGTGGTGTTGTTCTGCACGTCGTCGATGACCCGGCCAAGCATCCCGAGCTGCACCGCCGCGCCGTTGCGGTAGCTGACGGTGAGCGCGCGGAAACCGTCGGCGTCGCTGAGCTGCCCGTTGGTCTGCAGCGTGTACGAGGTGGCCGATCCCTGCAGCACGCCGGCCGGGCGATTCGAGTTCTGCGCCGCGATCGCGCTCGACACCTGATCGAGGCTGATCTTGCGATAGGCGAGCGCGGTCGGGTCGAGCTGGATGCGGACCGCGTACTTCTGCGAGCCATAGACCTGCACGGCCGCGACACCCTCGATGGTCGAGAGGTGCTGCGCGATCGTCCCTTCACCGATCTGGTCGAGATCGGGGAGGGAGAGCGTCTTCGAGGTCAGCGCGTAGAAGATGATCGGCGACGCGGCCGGATTCACCTTCTGGTACGACGGCGGGAGGATCTCCGGCGGGAGCTGGCGCAGCGACTTCGAGATTGCGGCGTTGACGTCCTGCGCCGCCGCATCTACGTCGCGGTCGAGGGAGAACTGCAGCGTGATCGACGTCGAGCCGAGGCCGCTGCTCGACGTCATGTTGTCGATGCCGGCGATGGTCGAGAACTGCTTCTCGAGCGGTGTGGCCACCGACGCGGCCATCGTCTGCGGGCTCGCGCCCGGGAGGCTGGCGTTGACGGTGACGGTCGGGTAGTCGACGGTCGGCAGGTCGCTGATCGGCAGCGACCGGTAGGCGACGATGCCGAACACCGCGATCCCGATCATGACGAGCATCGTCATGATCGGCCGGCGGATGAAGATTCCGGAGATGTTCATCGTGGCCTCGTTGCCGGTGCGAGCGATCCATCCGCGGTCGAGCGAACCGTCGCACCCCCGCCGGCGGAGCCGGTCGCGGCGCTTGCCGTGCCGCCTCCGCCTAACGCGGCGACACCGGCATTGGCCGTGTCGCCACCCGGGTTCATCTGCGCGCTGTCCTTCCCGGGCTTGATGATGGTGACGTGCGAGCCGGGATTGAGTCGCGACTGGCCGTCGGTGACGACCTGCTCCCCGGCGACGAGTCCCATCGTCACGATCGTCAGGTCGCCAAGGTTCCGGCCGGTGGAGACGTTGCGCGTCTGCGCCGTCATCTTCTGCGGATCGACCACGTAGACGTACGTCCCCTGCTGCCCGATCTGCACTGCCGGCGTCGGCACGGCCAGCACGTTGCGCTGCACGCCGGCCTGCACCGAGAGGAAGACCAGCTGTCCGGGCCAGAGATGGCTCGAGGCATTCGCGAACCGCGCCCGCCCGGTCACCGTCCCGGTCAGCGAATCGACCGCGTTGTCGAGGAAGGTCAGCTCACCGTTCTCGCTCACCGTCCCGCTGTCGCTCGAGGTCGCGGTGACCGGGACGCCGACGCCGCCACCGCGCGCGCTCAGCAGCTGGAAATCCTGCGGCAGCACGGGGAAGCGGATCTCGATCGGGCGCAGCTGGTTGATCACCACCAGCGGCCCGCTGCCGGGGCTCACGAGGTTCCCCTGCCTGACGAGCAGCGCGCCGGTGCGGCCATCGATCGGCGCGCGGATCGTCGCATAGCCTAACGTTACCTCGGCGTTCTGCAGCGCGGCGCGGTCGGCGGTCACCGTCGCCGCCTGTGCCGCCGCCGTCGCCTGCATCTGCTCGGCCTGCGACTGCGTGACGTAGCCCTTCGCCGCGAGCGAGGTGTAGCGCTCCGCGTCATGCTGCGATGCGGTCGCCTGCGCCTGGTCGCGTGCGAGCACGGCGCGCGCCTGCTCGACCACACCCTGCAACGGACGCGGATCGAGCCGGAAGAGCACCTGGCCCTTGTGCACGTAGTCGCCCTGCCGGAACGCAACCTCGAGTACGGAGCCGCTCGTCTGCGCCTCGACGTTCACCGTCTGCACCGGCTCGACGACGCCGCTGGCGGTGATCGTGATCGGCGCGTCGAGCCGCTGCGCGGTCGCGACGCGAACGGGGACCGAGGGTGCCTGACGTTTCGGCTCCTCCTTGCTGCAGGCGGCGACCGTGAACAACACGGCGGCGGCGGTTGTCAAAAGGCGCGTGGCGCGCATCATCGGGAAGTTCCGGTTGTGTCCGCGGTGAGCGGAATGTTCGGGCGGCCCTGGAGGTCGAGCGCGCCGGCATCGTGCGCGAGCTGGGCGAGCCCGGTGCGCCATTCCCAGCGCGCCTGGATCGCCTCGGCGCGCGCCGTCGCCAGCGCGCTTCGTGCCAGCAGGACGTCGACGATCGTGCCGACCCCCTCGCGATACCTGCCTAACGCGACGGTGGCCGACTGCTCGGCGCTGGCCAGCAGGTCGGCCGAGCTCCGCACGCGTTCGCTCGCCGCGCGCAGGACATAATAGGAGGTGAAGACCTGCACCGAGATCTGCTGCTCTGTCGACGCGACGCGCGCCTGGCCGGCCGCGTACTGCTGCCGCGCGGCGCGGAGCTGGTAGCTCGACGCAAAGCCGTTGAAGATCGGTATCTGCAATCCGACGCCGATCGACACGTTGTGGTTCGAGCTCGTGTTGTTGCTGCTCGACTGCAGCGTGCCGATGTACGCGGTGCTCGACGTGAGCGTCAGCGCCGGCAGCCCGGCCGAGCGTGTGACGCGGACCTGCGCCGCGAGCGCGGCCGCTTCCGCTCGCAGCCCGGCGAGCTCGGGGCGGGCGGCGATCGCGCGATTGATCAGCGTGTCCACCGATGCGGCGACGTCGCCGACCGAGTCGCTCGCCGTAACGTCCGGAATCTCGAAGCGGGTGTTCGCCGACAGTCCCATCGCCTGGGCGAGGTTTCCGCGTGAGCCGAGCAGGTCGCCCTCGTAGGTCGCGAGCTGGAATCGCGCCTGCGACAGCGCGGTCCGAGTCTGCAGCACTTCCTGGAGGGTGGCGACACCCATGCGCTGGCGCTCGGTCGCGGCCGCGAGGTCAGCCTCGGCCTCGCTCACCGACTCGAGCTGCGCGTCGCGGGTCGCCTTCGCGGCGAGGTACGTGAACAGGTTCGCCTCGACCTGCAGGACAGTGTTCGCGACCGTTGCGTTGTGGGTGAGGTTCGCGGCGATCGCCCGCTGCTTCGCGGCTTCGATCGTGCCCGAGCGCCCGCCGAGATCGAAGAGCAGGTACGAGAGCTGGATCGTCGGCGTGAGCAGCGTGCGCGTGACCGACCCGCCGGTGTTGTTGACCGTGCCGGTTCCGCCGGTGCCTGACGTTCCATTGTTGGTCGTCGCGCCGGCCGTGTGCGTCAGGTTGGTGGTGGCGGCGACGGTGGGCAGCAGCGCACCACGACTCGCGCCGTACAGCGACGCGGCCGCGCGCGCGAGCTCCCATGACTCGCGGGTGTCGGGATTGTTGTGCAGCGCGAGGTCGATGACGTCACCGAGCGAGAACATCCGCACCTCGCTCGCGTTCGCCGCATCCTTCGCCAGTGCCGCGGTCGCTGCCGGCGACACTGGTGGGATCGGGGAAGGCGCCGGCGTCCGCGCCGGCGCCGGAACAGGCCACAACGACGCGGGCCCCGCGGGCTCGCCGCGAACGCCGTCGATGTTGGGAGCACTATGCGCGCAACCGGTGATCGCGATGATCGCGATGATCGCGCTCAGCCCGGTGCCGCGAATGAGAGAAGAGTTGGTGAATCGCACTTGGTTCTGTTGCCGAAGTCAGGCGGCGCTCGCACGGCTCGCGCCAGCCAGGAGACGGCAGTGCGAATTCCGCCAATTATACGCACGGCCCACACTGGTCGTTGGCAGTCGGCGACGCTCGACAGGACGACGAGGGACAAGGGGGGTGACGAGGGACGAGGAAGGCGCGGCGGCCTAAGGCCGCACGCTGACGAGGAACGTGGGACGTGGGGGAGTTGCAACGGGGGACGTGGGACCAGGAAGCGGCGCCATTAATCGTGGGTCCGCGTTATGAGGGACGAGAAAGCAGGAACGGAGGAAATCAGGGATGCCTTCTCGATCCGCAGTACGAGGGAGTACGAGGAACGAGCGACAAGAGAGAGGCGGACGAGCAGCGTCCCTCGTTCCGCATCCGTCGTCTTGCGCGGCCGCGGACCAGCGGCAGCAGGGACGCCCCTTCCTCATTCGTCGTCCCTCATGCCCCCTTGCCCCTGGTCAAAGCGGACCACGGAACAAGGGCGCCATTTTCTCGTTCCATGTCCCCCGTTGCGACTCCCCCTTGTCCCATGTCCCTTGTCCCGCGCGCGGCCCTAGGCCGCGGCGGATTCCTCGTCTCTCGTCACCCCCTTGTCCCTTGTCCTTCCTCATCGCCTCCGTTGGTTCGCGATTGAATGAGTTAACGCCGGAGAGTCTTCCTCATCCGTGACTCGCGCCGGGCTTGTGGAGTCGTGCTGAATGGGAGCGTATCCACGGCGGAGGAGCGATTGATGTCCGAGGTCGACTGGAAATCGAAGCTGCGCGAGATCGAGCGCGAGTATGACGGGCTTCCGCCCGAGCCGTCGCCGTCGAAGGTGCGCGCGAGAAAGACCGCCGAGCAGGCGGCGCTCGCCCGGGTCTCGCGGCGGTGGGTCATCGTTCGCGTCGTGCTGGTGCTGGCGCTCAGCGTCGCGATCGTCTTCTGGCCGTACGAGGCGCGCTGCGGATTCCCGCTCGCCGGCTACCTCGCGGCGATCGCGACCGTCGCGTTAGGCGGGATCTGGATCGCGGTGCTGAGCTGGCACCACCGGATGCCGGTGAGCCACGCCATCTCGATGCTGGTGCTCGTGTGGGGGCTGGCGATCTTCGCCCGCGAGACGCTCCCCCGGATCGGCTACGCCCGGCCAGACGCCGCTCGCGCCGCCTGGCGCTGCGCGCAGTAGCGTCTGCAGCGCTGATCGGCGGCGGCTGACGTCAGCCCGGCCGCGCGCGACGAGCACGGGGGACCGCCACGTCGCGAGCGCGTCTTACTCGATCGGGGCGCCGGCGCGGGCGGGAAGCTTCACGCGCAACAGCTGGCCGACCGTGGGCGCGACCTGCATGATCGTCGGCTCGCCGACGAGCCGGGCGGCCGGGACTCCCTTGGCGATCAGCAGGAAGGGCGTCGTGCGGTCGCCGGGCTGGCTGGTGCAGTGCTCGCGCACCGCCGGCATGTCGGCCACGCAGTGCTCGCCGTGCCCGCCGCCGTGATCGGCGGTGATCACCAGCGCCACGTCGCCGTTGTCGATCGCCGGCTGCAACGCCGACCAGAGCGCCGCGATCACCGTGTCGGCACCGCGCGCCGCGGCCAGGTACTTCTCGCCGAGGATGTCGCCGCCGTTAGGCGCGACCGTGTCGGTGCGCACCCAGTCGAAGTCGTGACCGGCGAAGTCGACCGTCGGGATGTGGATGAACAGCAGCGTCGGCGCATTCGGCGACGTCGCCGCCGCGATCGCGTCGGCCTGGAGCAAGGGCAGGTCGGCGGTGACCGTGGTGATCTGGTCGATGCCGAAGAAGCTCTGCGCCGTGGCGAGGTCCGAGGCGGGGACCAGCGAGCTGGCGATCAGGGCGCTGGTGTGGCCACCGGCGTCTTTCACCCACTGGAACATCGTCGTCGCGCCGTTGATCGCGAGCGCGAGCCCGGCCGACTGGTCGAGCGTGTTGGTCGTCACGCCTAACGCGGTCACGTCGCGCCCGGTGAACATCGAAAGGTGTCCGGGAACGGTGAGCGAGGGCACGACGGTCTGCATGCTGTCAGTCCAGGCCGCCCGGCTTTCGAGCGCGGCAAGGGACGGCATGGTCCGCACCGCGTCGCCGCGCAGGCCGTCGATGCTGACGACCACGACGCGGCTGACGGCCGGGAGGGTGCTGGCGGCGCCCGACCCGAGGCCGAGGGCGTCGAGGGTACAGGCGGACTGGGTGACACACAGCCCAGCGGCGAGGAGGACGTACCTCGAGAGCTTCATCATATGCGGCAATGGAAACTGGAACGGTGCGACGTGCTGCTTCCATTGCTTGACGAGCGAGCCCGGCCGATGGTAATCGGCGCCGAACGTTAGGCAGGTGACGCGGCGCACAACGCGGGCGGTCCACTTCCACTCGGGGAATCGCGCCCGTTGACCCCGCGTGGCGCGGCGCTCGCCCCGCGCCTGTTGTCGCCCTCGCGGCGGCTGGGTACGGTGCGCAATGGGCCCCATGACGACGCTCCGCAGGATGCTGTTGATCCCCGCGCTCGCCACGGCCTGCGGCCGGAACGGTGCGCAGGCCGTGAGCAGCGCGCCCTCGGTCGCGACGACGACACCCGCACCCGTCGCCGCACCCCGCGACAAGCGGCTCTGGATCGACATGAAGAACGTCGACCTGCACATCGATGCCCATCGGTACATCCGTATCCGTCGCCTCCGCGGCGAAGCGGTGCCGGCCGCGCCTGACGGTCCGGCGGTGCTCGATGATGCATCGTCGTTCAACGTGCGCGTCACTTCGGGCACCGTCGCGCTCTCCGGCGACGCGCTCAGCGCGCTGCTCAACGATTTCGTCTTCGCCTACAAGGGCGCCCCGCTCGAGCGGCTTCACGTCCACACTTCGGGAAGCGAGATCGTGCAGACCGGAATCATGCACAAGGGTGTCGACCTTCCCTTCGAGATCACGGCGACGCTGAACCTCGAGCCGGACGGCCGCATCCGCCTGCACCCGACCAGAACGCGGATACTCGGCGTGAACGGCGCGAAGCTGCTCAGCGCGCTCGGGCTGCATCTCGACAAGCTGCTCGACCTGCGCGGCGCGCGCGGTGCGTCGGTCAAGGGCAACGACTTCTACCTCGAGCCGACGAAGATCCTCCCGCCGCCGGGAATCACCGGCCGCCTGGCGGACATTCGCATCGAAGGCGCGGATGTCGTCGAGGATTTCGTGCGACTGCCTGACGATTCCGTGTTCAGCGACTATGCGCGTCCGGATTCGGCGGCGGCGAACTACATCTTCTTCCGCGGATCGCGACTCCGCTTCGGCAAGCTGCTGATGACCGACACCGACCTGCAGATCGTCGACGCCGACGAGCGCGACCCGTTCGATCTCTACCTGAAGGAATACAATCGCCAGCTCACCGCCGGCACGTCGCGTACGATGCCGAACCTCGGGCTGCGCGTGATCATGCCCGACTACCGTGCAGTCGCGGGTTCAGCGCCAGCAACGCCGGCACCGGGCCCACGGGTGGTCACCTCGCGCCGGCCGTGAGGGCGACGCGATTGATGTCGGGGGGCTCGAGGACCGCCATCGCGTAGCCATCCCGCGCGACGGCGAGCATCGCACGCCCGACGCGCTCCGTCGTCGTCACCGCGTTCGGAAACAGCGCCCGGATCGCCGGCACGAGCGGCGACATGATCGTGTAGAGGACGCGATACAGCGTCGTGCGCGACTTGATTCCATGCATCGGCACGATCAGCCCTGGGCGGAACATGTACGCACCCTTGAACCCGAATGCCAGCAGCGCATTCTCGGTGCGCCCCTTCACCCGCGCCCACATCACGCGCCCCTTCTCCGTGCTGTCGGTCCCCACTCCCGAGACGTAGACGAACGTCATCGCCGGGTTGAGCGGAAGCAGCTCGCGCGCGATCGACATCGTCAGGTCGTAGGTGACGCGGCTGTACTCGGCCTCGCTCTTCCCCGCCGCGGTGGTGCCTAACGTGAAGAAGCAGGCGTCGAACCCCGACAGCTGCGATGAGAGAGGCGAGAGATCCATGAGGTCGCGCGCGACGAGCTCGCGGAGCTTAGCGTGCTGCTGTCCGGTCGCCGCGCGGCCGACGGTGACGACGCGAGTGACGGCAGGGTCGAGGAGGGATTCACGAACCACGCCCTGCCCGACCATGCCCGTTGCGCCGAAGATCAGGACTTTCACGTGGCGGGCTCCGGTCGGAATGAATGGATCGATGAATCGTGCATGACGTTATCGATGCACGATGCACGAAGACACGATGCATGGTGACGATACCGCGATGCACGATGAATGATGCACGAACGCGCCTTGTGATGCACGATTCATGAAGGTGATGCACGATGCGCGAAACGTGATGCGCGATTCACGAAAGTGATGCACGAGGCGGGGTGCCTTTTCGTGAATCGATGCGTCCAGCCCTCCCGTGCATCATGCATCATTCATCGCGGTATCGTCACCATGCATCGTGTCTTCGTGCATCGTGCATCGCCCCTGTCGTGCATCGTGCATCGCCCCTGTCGTGCATCGTGCATCGCCCCGTATCTTGTATCCGTGTCCGCCCGAAGCATTCTTCTCGCCGATTGCGACGTGTATTACGTCCAGCTCGCGCGCATCGCCGATCC
>JBJMNK010000121.1:0-9329 GCA_045804265.1 Gemmatimonadaceae bacterium
GCGAGGAAGAGTGAGCGTCGCATCTGTCAGTGTTGGCGCCGGCGGCGAATTCCCCACGCGATCCCGGCGAGGAGGGCGATCGCGAGTACCGCCCATCCGATCGGACCGAGGAACTTGTGGACGCGTGCAAAGTTGGCGCCGAGCACGTGCCCCGCAATCGCCAGCACTCCGCACCAGACGATCGTCCCGGCGAAGTTCGCGAGCAGGAACATCAGCACGTTCATCCGCGCGAAGCCGGCCGGGAGCGCGACGAGCCCGCGCACTCCGGGGATTATCTGGCTCACCGCCACCGCGGTGAAGTTGTTGCCGGCGAACCTCGCGTTCGCCCGCTCGAGGTCCCGGCCTCGGACGAGCACCCACTTCCCGTGCCGGTCCACCCACGCGGTGACGCGATCCCGTCCCACTCGGCGGGCAACGTAATAGAGCGGCAGCGCGCCGAGCACCGAGCCGATCGTCCCGGCGGCGATGACGCCCCAGAGCGACATCCGCCCTTGCGACGACAGGTACCCGCTGAGCGGCATGATCAGCTCGGACGGGAGCGGCAGGACGACGTTCTCGATCGCCATGAGGAGTCCGACTCCCCAGTAGCTCATCGACGCGACCCAGTCCACGATCCAGCGCAGCATTCCGGGCACTTGCGCAAGCACCCGGCCAGCGGCGGCAGAGCGGTGCGCCGCGAACCTACGGAAAAAGCAGTTGACAAATTCGAGCGGTGGTTGTAGCCTACGGAAAGAGCAGTAGCGAACCCTCGGCGACGGCGGCGCATGAGCGACATCTACTTTCCCCCGCGGGAGCTCGAAGTCATGAGCATCCTCTGGCGACTCGGGTCGGCGACCGTGACCGAGGTCCGCGACGCGCTGCCGGAGGACCTCGCCTACACGTCGGTCCTCTCGGCGCTGCAGACGCTCGAGGAGAAGGGCTACGTCCGCCACGAAGCCGAAGGGCGCGCGTACCGCTATCACCCGACGGTGAAAGCCGAACGGGCTGGCGGAAGCGCGCTGGCGCGGATCCGAGACGCGATCTTCCAGGGCTCGGCGGAGAAGATGTTCGCCCAGATCGTCTCCGACCGCGGGCTCGGGCGCGAAGAGCTCGAACGAATGCGCCGCCTGCTCGCGCGCCGGCTGGAGGACGAAAAATGACCATGCTCCCGGGGGTGACCCTCACCGCGCCGTGGATCGCCTACGGGCTGATCGTCGGCGCACTGCTGGCCGCGGTGGCCGCGCTCGGCGAGAGCGTGCTTCGCGCCGCCGGCCGGCCAGCGCGCTGGTCGTGGGCGCTCGCGTTAGGCCTGACGGTAGCTCTCGTCGCGCTGGCGCCGGGCCGGACGACGTACGGATCCGGAGTCACCATCGACCTCGCGCAGGCCACGACGGTTGCCGGTGGGGCGAGCGCGCCGGTGCCGCGCTGGGGCTCGGGATCGCTGGCCGCGGTCGCCGCGATCGCCGGGCGCGTCGCCGAGCCAGCGCGGTGGCTGCTCGCCGCCGCGGGTCGCGTCGTTCCCGCAGCTGTCGACCGCTGGCTCGGCGTTGCCTGGGTCGGGCTGAGTCTCCTGTTCTTCGCCCTGTTCGCGATCGTCTACGGGCGATTCGTCCGCGCGCGAGCGCGCTGGCCGATCGCGATGGTGCAGGGCACCGAGGTGCGTGTCGCCCCCGACGCCGGACCGGCGGTGGTTGGATTGTCGCGGCCCGAAATCGTCGTGCCGGAATGGCTGCTCGATCGCACGACTGACGAGCAGCGACTCGTCCTCGCCCACGAGAGCGAACACGTGGCGGCGCGCGATCCGTTGCTGCTCGCCGCCGCGTGCATCGCGGTGGCGATCATCCCCTGGCACCCGGCGGCGTGGTGGATGCTCTCGCGCCTTCGCCTCGCGGTCGAGCTGGACTGCGATGGTCGTGTCCTTCGCCGCGGTGTTGCACCGCGTTCATACGGGACGCTGTTGATCGACCTTGCCGGACGTTGCTCCGGTCTCCGCATCGGCGCGCCTGCGCTCGCCGACGAATCATCCCACCTTCAGCAGAGGCTCATCGCCATGACCACACGCACGTCACCCTTCTCGATCACCCGAGCGTCGGTTGCCGCCGCGATTGCCGGAGTCGCGCTCGTCGCCGCCTGCGAGGCGAAGCTTCCGACACAGACCGAGGTGAACGACATGACCGCGGCCAGCGCGGCCACCAGCGCGCAGAAGATGGCGCTGATGTCGGAAGACACCGCGGGCTCGCAGTACAAGGTGAACGGCGTCGTCGTCTCGGCGGCTGAGGCGAACGCGATCCTTCCCGAGCGAATCGCGTCGATCGAAGTGCTCAAGGGCACGGCCGCGCCTAACGGGAAGGCGGTCATCTCGATCAAGACCCGCCAGGCGGGCGACACCACGCACAGCTTCATGATGACCAAGCGCGTGATGTCCGGTAGCGGCAACGGTGAAGCGATGGTCGGCGATCCCGCCGAGCTTCCGAGGCGGCGTCTCGAAAACTTCGCCGGCGTCATCCTCGTCGACGGCGTTCGGGTGACCGAGGCAGCGATGCAGGCGCTGGCACCAGGAGACATCGTCAGTGTCGAAGTGATCAAGGGTCCGACGGCGAAGACGCTCTACGATGCGCCCGAGGCGGCGAACGGCGTCATCCGCGTGACGACGAAGAAGGGTGCCGCCGCGGCGAAGAGCCAGCCGTAACGACTGCGCAGCCGTAGCGACGCGCGCATGCGTAAGGCCCGGGAGCGGTCGCTCCCGGGTCTCGACTTTTCCGGCTGGGCGGCACTCCTGACTACGTTTGCGGTGACAGTACGAGTCGCCGGCGCGTCTTCAGTGGTGCACCTCCTCCTCGTCGCCGCTCTCGTTTTCGCCCAGGGCGCGCCCGATACCTCCCACGTGGTCGGGCCGATGCGTTTCCGATGGCTCTCGGCGGGCGAGCACTTCACCTGCGCCCTTTCACGCGACGGCCATACCTGGTGCTGGGGAGCAAACTACCTGGGGCAGCTTGGTACCACCGCCGCGCCTAACGTGTGCGGCGACGGGCTGGTCTCTCGCGGCTCGTGCTCGCGCGTTCCGGTTTCAGTGTCCGGCGACGTGCGATTTGCTTCGATCACCGCGGGAAGGACCCACGCCTGCGGGATCGATCTCGACGGGGCGGCCTGGTGCTGGGGCGACGACCAGGATAACCAGCTCGGAGTGGGCGAGGCACCCGAGCGGTGCGCCCTGGAGGGAGACGGCTGGAAGGGATTGCCGCCGGTCCCGTGCAGCCGCACGCCGCTTCGCGTTCCGTCAGTTGCCAAGTATGTGGCGATCGCGGTCGGCGATGGCATCACCTGCGCGCTCGACAAGCACGGGCATCCCTGGTGCTGGGGCGGGAGTCGCGACCACCCGGAGGCGGTGGCGGTTCCGCTCGACGAGCCCGTGGTACTGCTCAGCGCTGCCGGCCAGCGCGCCTGCGCCCTCACCCAGGGCGGGCTGTCTCGCTGCTGGGTATGGCCCGATGTGCTCAGGGAGGGGTTCACGACACCAACCGGCGCGCAGCAGTGCTCGGCGATTGCTGTCGCGCCGGCGCACGCATGCGCCATTGCCGCCGCTGACTCGACAGTCTGGTGCTGGGGGAGCGACGCCGACGCCGCGTTAGGCAGCCACCGTGGCGATCACCGCAAGTACGTCGAGTGGCCCCCGTCTCCGATCGCCTATCGCGGTCGATTTCTTGCGCTCGCCACCGGACCGACGCGCAGCTGCGCTGTAGCGCTCGACGGCGCGCTCGTGTGCTGGGGACGGCTCGGCGCGGCGGACGCCGATGATCAGTGCCTCGACTCCAACGGCTACGCGGGAAGCAATGATTGCACGTCGACGCCGGTGCGGCGTGAAAAGCTCTCGCACGTGCTCGGCGTGACGTTAGGCGATGGCCACGGCTGCACGATCCTCGCGTCAGGCACGGCGGGCTGCTGGGGAGCCAACGAGTGGGCCGAGCTCGGCGACGGGACACGCCTCGCAGCAGAGAGCTTCCACCGCATCGCGGATCGCGACCGTTCCGGTTCGCCGCTGGTCTGGACGCGCGAGCACTGGCCGTCGGGCAAGTTTTTCCTGCTGGTCGGCGCGATATTCGGCGGCTGTGTGCTCATCCTGCTCGCGCTCCGACTGGTGCCTAACGTCGCGATGTGGCCGGTCGCCGTCGGCTCGCGCCTCGCCACCGGCTCGCGCCGGGCCGCCGTCCCTGCAGTGTCACCTCCAATTGCGACCGTGGCGACCGAACGGAGCACGGTCGGTGAGATATCCATCACGATGGTCGGCGCGGGCTGGGCACTCTTCCTCCTGGCGTGGGTCACGCGCAACAGCGGTAGCGGGCACAGCGACGTCGACCTCGGGATGGCATGGCTGGCGATCCTCTTGGCCGGGGCGATCGGCTGTGCGCTCGCTCTCACCGGCGGTGGGCTCGCGTTCATGAGGCTGCGGCTTGCTCCCGCAGACCGTGCCGCGCGCGTCGGGTTTTGGTTTGCCATACTCACGCTCGCCATGGCCGTGCTCGGCGTGGCGTGGCTCGTGAAAATGGATTGACGCCCTACAGCCGGTACCTGTAGCTCGCCTTGAGGAAGAATCCGTCCGACACGCGATGCAGCGCGTCGCGCGAGAGCGCGAACGCGGTCGGCTCGGTGAGCGACGCGCCATAGCCGAAGAAAAACACCGTGCCCGGCGTCGGCTTGTAGGAGAAGAGGAAGTCGTTGCGGAAGTCGTTGGTCAGCAGCGCGGCCGACGGGCCGAAGCGTGCGATCCCCGCTGGCGACGCGATCAACGGCAGCCCGCTGCGCGGGTCGACGAGTGCCGTACGATCCTGCGCGACGTACTGGCCGATGTAGCGCAGGAAGATCGCGCGCGCCAGCTGGTACTCGGTCTTGATCCGCGGGATCGTCGCCGTCGAGAAGCGGCTGCCGTCGCGGTCGCGGGCGATCCGCTGGTGAACGACGCTGCCCTCGACGCGCAGCGAAGCGTTAGGGTGCCACGACGCGGTCAGGTTCGCGTTGCGTGCGTGGCCGCGCGCCGCCTCGGCGAAGATCACGCCGTGGCCATAGCCGATGTCGAGGCTGAGCGTGAGGGCGCGATTCGGCGTGCTCCCGCCAACCTGCCCGGACCACAGCCCATACGCACCATGCGGCGTCGCTGCAGTGAGCGTGTCGATGCCGCTCACGTAGCGATAGCCGGAGTAGGCGCCGGATTCGAAGCGTTGGTACGAATTGCCGACGTTGCCGCGCAACACCCACCCGCCGCGCATGTTCGCCGTGACCTGCTGCGAGAACGTGCCCTCGAAGCTGCTGCCGCTCGGGAACTCGTCGTAGAGCCAGAGTGGTGTCGCCAGCAGGAACGTCGTCAGCTGTTCGACCTTCGCACCCGGCGCGCCGTACCAGCTGAAGCGGTTCGCCATCCGGGTGTCGACGATCCCCGTGCGCGGGACGAAGCCGCTCCGCGTTTCGAAGTCGGGGCTGATCCCTTGCAGCGAGTAGTGGTTGCCATACGAGCGGCCCGTCCGGTCGGCGAGGACGACGTCCCAGAGCGCGCCGGTACGCGCGCCGGCGGCATCGCGCGTCCACGAGCCCGCGACCTGCGCCTGCGAGTACCAGAGCTTTCGCCAGAGGACGCGGCCATCCGCGCCGCTGACCCGGTTGTACCCCGACCCCTCGATGCGGTCGGTGTGGACGATGCCTAACGTCGAGCTGGTCCCGATGTCGCGGCGGATGCGCAGGATGTTGAACACCGGCGCCTCATCGCCGCTGTCCGAGAGACGCCTGTCGTCCACCGCGCCGAGGTAGGCGATCGCCGTCCCGCCCTGCTTTCCGGTGAGCTTCACGCCCGCCAGCGGCGCGCCGATCTGTCGCGTGTAGATCAGGCGGTCCGGGGTGTCGTACTGCTCGAGTCCCTCGAGGAAGAACGGCCGCTTCTCCGGGAAGAACAGCGCGAAGCGCTCGTTCACCGTCACCTGCGACACATCGCTCTCCACCTGCGAGAAGTCGGGGCGGACGGTCGCGTTGAGGGTGAAGTTCGGCGTCACTCCCCAGCGCACGTTGCCGCCGACGCGAACGTTAGGGTTCGCGTACTGCCACGAATCCGCGCCCTGGGACCCGGCGACGGACGACGTGAGCTCCGGGTCGAGGTCGACGACCAGTCCACGATGCAGCTGCGTCAGCCCGGTGAGGTGCCCCGACTGCACGAGAAAGCTCGCATTGCCGCGCACCGCCGGCGCCCAGGTGTCCTCGTGGCCCGAGTGCTGAGTGACGCGGGAGATCTGCAGCCCCCAGCGCTGCGGATCCACGGCCTGGTAGCGCAGCGTCTTGAACGGGATGCGGATCTCCGCCTCCCATCCCCACGGCGTGACATGCCCGCGCGACTCGAAGTTGAAGTCGGGGCTGATGTCGACGATGCCGTCGAAGCGGCCGCCGGCCGACTGTGATGGATCGAAGCCCTCCGACTGCACGCCGTCCTGCTGCACGCCTAACGGGTTGACGGCGAAGAGCAGGGCGCGCCGGCTGTCGTCATAGGTGTCGAGCAGGATCTGAATGCGGTCGTCGGCGGCGATGTTGTCGCGATCGGCGAGCGTCGCCCGGACCACGTTGCCATGCGACTCGTAGGCGCGAATGCCGAAGTGGATCGCGGTCGGCGAGTAGAACACCAGCACCACGGTCGAGTCGTCGGCGGGCCGGCTGTCGACAGGGCGGTATTCGGAGAAGCCGGTCAGCTGCGCGGCCTGCGCCCAGACGGCGTCGTCGAGTCGTCCGTCGATTATGGCATCGCCATCGAGGCGCGGGATGCGAACGTCGATCTGGTGCGCGCGTCCGTCATAGACCGCGGCCGCCTGCGCGCCCGCGACGGGCCACGGAAGCAGGGCCGCGAGCAGCAGCGCCGGAACGAGCGCGCGCGCGCGCGGCGACTCTCGCAACGAGTCTCGCAGCGCGTCGCGCAACGCGCGGTGTGGTTGCACGGCGCGCGCCTGGGGGGAGGCGGACATGCCACAAGGATAAGCGCCTTTGCCCCTCCGAGCTACAGCGCGTGGCTCAGCGAATGACGAACAGTTTCGCGAGCAGCGTCCCGATCCCCTGCGCGACGTAGCCGAGCGGGCCGAGCACGATCTTGCGCCGCACGCTCAACTCGACGCTCGCCATCACCGCCGAGCCGCGAAGGTGCTTCAGGTGGCCCTGGAGGCTGTCCACCTCGCCCTGCACCCGCGCCACCTCACGTTCGACGGTCATGACGTCGGTGATCGTCGATGCACGCTCGAGCAGCTGCTTGAGCCGGTCACGCGTCGCGATCAGCGCCTGCAGCCTCGCGTCCAGATCGATCGATTCCTCGGTCACGTCCTCGGCCGAGACCGTCCGGCTGGCGACCTTGCCTAACGTTGCGAGGCTGTCGAGCACCGCATCGAGCGACGCTTCCGGGACCCGGATCGTGAATGATGCCGATCGTTCGGAGCGCTCGCCGCGCTCGACGTACCCGTTCGCCCCGACGAGGATCGACTGGGCGCGGGCAGCGGTCCGCGCGACATCGTCGACGACGACGTCCATCGCCGCCCGCCGCACGAGGAGCCTCGCGTCGACCGACGCCGGTCGTGCCTGGCCGACGGCGACCTCGGAGAGTGGCTGGTCGACCGGCCCGACGGGCGGTCGCGATCGAGTCGCCATTCTCGCCGAGCAGGCGACCGATGCGAGCAGGAGCGCTGTGAGCGAAAGGCGGCGGAGGAGCATTGGGGTTGGGCGAGGGAAATGGTGGGGCGACCACCTATGCGGCGCGATCATTGACGGCGATAACGCTCGACGATCGCGCCGTCGGCCGGGCCGGGATAGCTGAGGGTGAGCATCGTATTGTCGATGGTTCCGGCGACACTCCATCTGTAAGGCGAGCCTTGCTCGCGGAGGTCGAGCGCGACGGTGTGGTCCACGACTGTGAACGTTCCCGTCTGCACCCGGCGATCGTCGTTTCCGTTGTAGTGGTAGGTGATGTCGCGCTCGGCGTGCCCGGCTGGAAAGAGGTAGATCATGCCGCTGATCGGTGCCGAGGGGTCGGCGACAGGCAATTCCTCTCCGTTCACGGTCGAGAGCGAGTATATGCCCGCGACCGCCGCGACGGACCGCTGCGGGCCGACATCATGGCTGCAGGCGGCGACTGCAACCGTGAGAGCGAGAATGGTGGCCGATCGGATTCGACGGGCGATCATGTGAGCGGCTTGAAACGGTTGGCGGAATCGGTGCACGGTTGCGTGCCGGGATCTCGAACCCCGCGCGCCGGCCCCGGGTCACACGGCGTCCGGTTGCGTGGCTGGCGCTTTCGCATGGCGTGAACAACTTCCCGGAGGCGGCCAGGGCCGACCGCCGCGCATTCTACGCTCCCCTCCTCCCGACAGCCATGCACCCCCGCTTTCCCGCGCGCGCTGTTCTCGCCGCTGCACTCGCTGCATTCGCCGCCCCCGCCGCCGCGCAGTCGATTGCCAGCGTCGCTGACAGCTCGCCCTTTCGGCCGCTCGCGCTCGCCGCGCCTAACGTGTATCGGACCGGATCGGGACGGCCGGGGCCGCGCTACTGGCAGCAGCGAGTGGACTACCGGATCAGGGCATCGCTCGATCCAGCCGCGAACGAGGTTCGCGGCCGCGAGACGATTCACTATGTCAATCACTCGCCGGATGCGCTGCCGTATCTCTGGATGTTCGTCGAGCAGAACATCTGTGCCAGCGAGAGCATCACCAACCAGCTCAATCAGCCGCCGCTCGTCTTCCTCGGCTCCTCGTTCGACTTCTCGTGCGGCGGTTTCCCCGGCGGGCTCACGCTCGACAGCATTCGCGTCGGCGGACGTGTCACTGCGGCCGCCGTGTACGGAACGACGATGCGCCTCGACCTCACGCGTCCGCTCGCTGCCGGTGATTCGACCGACCTCGCGCTGTCGTGGTCGTTCAAGGTGCCCGCGTCCGGTGCCGGGCGGATGGGGCACGACGGATCGCTCTACGAGATCGCGCAATGGTACCCGCGCATGGCGGTGTACGATGACGTTCGCGGATGGAACCACGAGCCTTACATCGGTGCGGGTGAGTTCTATCTCGAGTACGGCAGCTTCGACGTGTCGCTCACCGTCCCGGCGTCATACATCGTCGCCGCGACCGGTGAGCTGCGGAATGCGCAGCAGGTGCTCACTGCCGCTGAGCGGTCGCGCCTGACACTCGCTCGCCGCTCGGACACGACGGTTGCGATCATTACCGCCGCGGAAGCCGGCGACGCAGCGCGGACCCGCCCGCGCACCAGCGGCACGATCACGTGGCACTTCACCGCTGACAGCGTGCGCGACTTCGCCTTCGCCACCGGACCGGAGTTCCGCTGGGACGCGA
>JBJMNK010000122.1:0-35417 GCA_045804265.1 Gemmatimonadaceae bacterium
CGTGCCGAGTGCAGCCCCGCCATTCCGGCGAAGCGGCTCGGCAGCATATAGCCTAACGACACGTCGCCGATCCGGACGTACGAGCCGTCCTCGAGGTACCGGCTCGAGATCTCGACGGCGTCCGAGGTCCCGCGATTGCTCGCACGCGGCTCGTCGGTGATGTCGCCGGGCTTCTGCCAGCGGCGGAGCACATCGGCGAACTTGTTGTCCCGATAGCGCCCGGCGTCATCCGCGAAGACGCGGATGGCGTTGAAGATCTTGTTTCCCTGGCTGAACTGGACGAAGCCATGGAGGTCGAAGCCCATCCAGCTCATGTCGCTGGTGAAGCCGCCCTGATACTTCGGGTGCGGCGATCCGATGAACTCGGCGGTGTCGCTGTACTGGGCGTTGCCCGTCTGCGGATCGACACCGAGGAAGCGCAACGCTTGGAACTCACCGAGCGGATGCCCGACCTGGACACGGCTCATGCTGTACAACCCCGCCGAGAAGGGCTCGTCGTTGTAGAGCGAGACGACCTTGTTGCGATTCGCCGCCACGTTGAGATCTGTCGTCCAGCTGAAGCCCTTCGGATCGTCGGACACGAAGTTCCGCGTCGTGATCTGGCCTTCGACGCCGGCGTTCTTGATGTTGCCGACGTTGCTGAGCTCCGTGCTCTGCCCGGTCGTCGCGCTGATCGGGCGGTTCACGAGAAGGTTCGACGTCAGCTTCGAGTAGTAGTCGCCGATGAGGGCGATGCGGGTGTTGAGCAGGTACAGGTCGAACCCGCCATCGTACTCACGCGTGCTCTCCCAGCGGAGGTCCGGGTTGGCGAGGCTGACCTGGCCGATTCCGATCACGTCGCCATAGCTCTTGCGCGCGTAGCGCTCGAGCGAGCCGAAGTCCTGGGGAAGCGCCTGGTTGCCGGTCGTGCCCATGCTGCCGCGCAGCTTGAGCGAGTTGCCTTCGCCAAGCATGCCGTTGAACCACGGCTCGTCGGTGAGCTTCCATCCGAGCGAGACGGCGGGGAAGGTACCCCAGCGATTGTTGGCGCCGAATCGCGACGAGCCGTCGGTGCGGACGCTGGCCGTGACGAGATACCGGTCGAGCAGCGAGTAGTTCGCTCGTCCGAAGAACGACGCGAGGTTGTTGCCGGTCCAGCCGCCGTCATACACGGTGATGCGCGTCGCCGCGCCTGGATAGCGGAACCCTTCCGACGCGAACCCCTCGCCGCGGAGGTAGTCGTATTCGCGACCGTTCCACTCCGCGCTCGAACCCGCGGTCAGGCTGAGCTGCTGGCCGCGGTTGGCGAGCCAGGGCACGTCGTAGTTGGCGAAGCCCTCGAAGACGTACCGGTTGAAGGTGTTGTTCCCCTGACGGGCCACGCCGTTCACCGTTGCTGCGTAGGTGGCTTCGACGTTAGGCGATTCCCACCGCAGGTCGCGCAGGTTCCCGACGTCGGCGCCGGCACGGCCGGTGAGCTTGAGCGTCGGGGTGAAGTTGTACGTCGCCTCGAGGTTTCCGAGGGTGCGCAGCGAGCGGGAATTGATCGAGCTGAGAAGCGCGATCGCGACCGGGTTCGGGTACGCGAGCTCGTCACCGGTGTAGCTGCCATCGGCACGCTTGACCGGGCGGAAGGGATCGTCAGCGATGGCGTTCGTGACGACACCCTCGATCGTGTTGTCGTTCTCGAACCGTGTCCAGTCCTGTCGCGATACGTTCACCGACGTCTTGACCGCGAGCTTCGACGTCGCGTTGAAGTCGAGGTTCACGCGGCCGCTGGCCCGCTGGTAGCCGGAGCCGATCACGACGCCGGTCTGGTTGAAGTACGAGCCGGAGACGAAGTACTGGATGCGGTCCGTTCCACCCGTCGCGCCGACGGTGGTGTTGTTGATCGGCGCGGTGCGGAATATCTCGTCCTGCCAGTCGGTGTTGATCGCTGTCGCGGGATTGCCGTAGTGCTTGTACGCGGTCGTGTCGGTCGGGTGGTCGTTCTTCCATGCCTCGTTGCGGAAGGTCAGGTACTCCTTCCCGGTCAGCAGGTCCCATCGCTTCGCGACGTCCTGCACGCCCGTGTAGGCGTCGACGTTGATTCGCCCCGCGCCGCTGCTGCCCCGCTTCGTCGTCACCATGACGACGCCGTTCGAGCCGCGCGAGCCGTAGATGGCCGCGGCGGCGGCGTCCTTGAGGACGGTGATCGATTCGATCTCGTCGGGGTTGAGGCCCGTGACGCCGTTGATGTCCTGACCGCCGACGTTGAGCTGCGACAGCGATTCGTTGTTGAGCGGGATGCCGTCGACGACGAACAGCGGCTGGTTGCTCGCGGTGAGCGAGGCCGCGCCGCGGATGCGGACGGTGATCGCGTTGCCGGGGTTGCCGGCGTTGCTGGTGACCTGCACGCCAGCCGCCTTGCCCTGCAGCGCCTGATCGACGCCGGGAACGGGGACGGCGGCGACATCTTCACCGCGCACGGTGGCCACGGCCGTGCTCACGGTCGCGCGGGTGTCGGTACCGTAGCCCATGCTGACGACCTCGGACAGCACGCGAGCGACTTCGGTCATCGTGAACGACGCCGTCGCGCTCTGGCCATCAGCGACAGCGATCGATCGGGTGTCGGGACGATAGCCGATCCGCTGCGCGCGGATCGACCAGGTGCCCGCCGACAGCCCGCGAATCGCGAAGCGGCCGTCTTCATCACTGACCGCGCCGCGGGTCGTCCCGACGACGACGACCTGCACCGAGGGAATGGGACGCCCCGACGCCGAGTCGGTGACGGTGCCACTGATCGACGCGGTGCCCTGCGCCGCTGCCATAGCCGGGGCGAGAAACGCCGCGGCAATGAGTCCTCCGACCCAGCTCCGACTGAGCAAGTGTCGTCTCATCGACCTGCCTCCTGACGGGGTGATTGATACAGCCACAGGACCCGACTCACAGGGCGGGGCATGCGACGGGTGAAACGCACGATTGGTGGGGTAGAATATCTGACGGCGAACGACCGGCTACAATGAAGCAGCGACGGGTGCTCCGCAAGACCGGTCGTTGCCTTGAATGACCTGTTCGCGAGCCTTAGGATTCACTGCCTCGCCTCCACTCCAGTCGATCCGGAATGCCAACCTACGAATATCGCTGCCCCGAGGGGCACGAGTTCGAGAAGTTCTATCGCACCATCTCCGGCGCCGCGACGACGGTGAATTGCCCGACCTGCGGCAAGCTCGCCGCACGTCAGCTCTCGGGCGGCGCGGGACTCCTGTTCAAGGGATCGGGGTTCTACCTCACCGACTACGGCAAGAACGCGCACGCGAGCAAGGGTCCGAAGCCGGCGTCGACGGAGAGCGCGAAGAGCGAGAGCTCCTCGTCCGGTGACTCCAACAGTAGCACCGACAAGTCGGCGGGAAATACCTCCGCATCGTCAGGAACCGGTCAAGCGTCCGCGGCGAACGTGTCAGGAAATTCGTCGGGAAGTGCGTCGGGCGGCGCGTCGAGCTCCGGCGGCGGGGCGAGTGGAAGCAGCGGAACGAGCGGCAGCTCGTCGGAGAAATCGTCGGGCAGCAAGAAGAAGCCGGGCGCTGAATGAACGCCGCGGACCGGATTCGCGGTGCGCTCGCGCGCGCCGCTGCTGCCCTCGGCGCGCCCGAACCGGTCGAGCCGGTGCTCGAGCGCCCGCGCGATCCCCAGTTCGGCGAGTGGGCGACCAACCTCGCGATGACGCTGGCGCGCCCGCTGAAGAAGTCGCCGCGCGACGTCGCGAATTCGCTGATCGCGGCGATGGACCTCGGCGCGGCCGGGGTGTCGAGCGCCGAGGTCGCGGGGCCGGGCTTCATCAACTTCCGGATCGCGGCCGGGGACCTGGCGGCCGGGCTGCCGGCAATAGTAGCGGAAGGTACTAATTTCGGCCGCCGCGCCGCCGGCGAGGGGCGGTCGGTGAACGTCGAGTTCGTCTCGGCCAACCCGACCGGGCCGCTCCACGTCGGCCACGGCCGGCAGGCAGCGTTAGGCGACGCGATCGCGGCGCTGCTCGAGTGGACGGGGTGGAAGGTGTCGCGCGAGTTCTACTACAACGACGCCGGTGTCCAGATCGCGAACCTCGCCCTCAGCGTCGAGGCCCGCGTGCAGCAGCACGCCGGCCGCGAGGTGCAGATCCCCGAGGGCGGCTACCACGGCGAGTACATCCGCGAGATCGCCGGGCGGTACATCGCCGAGCATCCGGAGGATCCCGAGGGGCGGAATCGCGAAGCGATCCGGTTGTTCGCGGTCAAGGCGCTGCGCCACGAGCAGGACCTCGACCTGCAGGCGTTCGGCGTCCGCTTCGACACCTACTTTCTCGAGAGCTCGCTCTACGCCGACGGCAAGGTGGAGAAGACCGTTGCCGCACTGACGAAGGCCGGCGCGACCTACGAGAAGGACGACGCGCTCTGGCTCTGCACGACGCGGTTCGGCGACGACAAGGACCGTGTGATGCGGAAGCGCGACGGCACGTACACCTACTTCGTGCCCGACGTCGCCTATCACGTGACCAAGTGGGAGCGCGGATTCACGCGCGCGATCAACGTCCAGGGCGCCGACCACCACAGCACGGTCACGCGCGTGCGGGCCGGGCTCCAGGCGTTAGGCATGGGGATTCCCGAGGGGTACCCCGACTACGTGCTCCACCAGATGGTGACCGTGATGCGCGGCGGCGAGGAGATGAAGATCTCGAAGCGCGCCGGCAGCTACGTCACGGTGCGCGACCTGATCGACGAGGTCGGCCGCGACGCGGTGCGCTACTTCTTCCTGATGCGGAAGGGCGACTCGCAGCTCGTCTTCGACATCGACCTCGCCCGCTCGCAGAGCGAGGAGAATCCGGTCTACTACATCCAGATGGCGCACGCCCGACTGGCCGGGATCTTTCGCGTCGGCGAGATCGACCCGAAGTCGGTGACCGGCGACAATGTCGACTTCGCGTTGCTCTCGCTCCCCGAGGAGCAGGAGCTCGTGAAGGCGCTGCTCGACTTTCCCGCACTCGTCGCCGGCGCGGCGGACGCACTCGAGCCGCACCGCGTCGCGTCGTACCTGCTGGAGACGGCGCGCAAGATCCACCTCTGGTACCACAAGGCGCACGTGCTGAACGAGCCCGAGGACATCACCCGGGCGCGATTGCTCCTCGCCCGCTCGGCGATGATCGTGCTGAAGAACGGCCTCTCGATCCTCGGCATCACCGCCCCCGATCGGATGTAGATTGCACCGCTTCGCCATGACGTCGTTCTCTCTTCTCTGATCGCCGTGTTGAAAAAAGACTCGCCACTTTTAGTCGTGGGTTCCGTCGCGCTCGACTCGGTCGAGACGCCGTTCGGCAAGGCCGAGAACGTGCTCGGCGGATCGGGGACGTTCTTCTCGGCGGCCGCGAGCCTGCTGACACCGGTGCAGCTGGTCGGCGTCGTCGGCAACGACTACCCCATGGACCAGCTCACGGCGCTCGCCAGGCGCGGCGTCGACATCACCGGCGTCGAGCAGGCCGATGGCAGCTCGTTCCGCTGGCGTGGCCGCTACCGCCACGACCTGAACAGCGCCGAGACGATCGAGACGCACCTCGGTGTCTTCTCGCACTTCAGCCCGAAGATCCCGGCGCAGTTCAAGAATGCGCCGTTCGTCTTCCTCGCCAACATCGACCCGCGGCTGCAGCTCGACGTCCTCCAGCAGGTGCAGAAGCCGACGCTGGTCGCGTGCGACACGATGAACTTCTGGATCGAGAGCCGCCGCTCGGACCTGCTCGCGCTGCTCGAGCACGTCGACCTGATCACCGTCAACGACGGCGAAGCGCGACAGCTCACCGAGAAGGCGAACCTCGTCCGCGCGGCGAAGTGGATCCTCGAGCGCGGCCCGCGCTACGTGATCATCAAGAAGGGCGAGCACGGCGCGTTCATGTTCACCAGGGAATCGGTGTTCTTCGCGCCCGCGTACCCGCTCGAGTCGGTGTTCGACCCGACCGGCGCGGGCGACTCGTTCGCCGGCGGGTTCATGGGCTACCTGGCGCGGACCGGCGACGTCAGCGAGGCCAACATGCGCCGCGCGATGATCTATGGCGCAGCGTTAGGCAGCTTCGCCGTCGAGAAGTTCAGCATCCAGCGGCTGCTCGAGGTCACGCCGGCTGACATCGCGACGCGGGTCGCCGAGTTCCGGCAGCTGGTCGCGTTCGAGACGGAGCTGTAATGAGCGGATCCGGATCGCCTCCGGAGCGGATGCGCGGGGCGATGACCTACGGCGGTGCCGGTGTCAGCATCGACGCGGCCGACGAGGCGAAGGGGCGCATCAAGGCGCTGGTCGAGAGCACGTTCACCGCTGGAGCGCGCGGGGCATTCGGCGGCTTCGGCGGGATGTTCCGCGTCCCCGAAGGCGCGCAGGCGCCGCTCCTCGTCGCCAGCGCCGACGGCGTCGGGACGAAGATCAAGGTTGCGATCGAGGCTGACCGCCACGACACGATCGGCCACGACCTCGTCAACCACTGCACGAACGACATCCTCGTGCAGGGCGCGTTGCCGCTCTTCTTCCTCGACTACGTCGCCTTCGGCAAGCTCGAGCCGGCGGTGGTGGAAGGAGTCGTCGCCGGCGTCGCCGCGGGGTGCCGCGAAAACGGCTGCGCGCTGATCGGTGGCGAGACGGCGGAGATGCCCGGTGTCTACACGCCCCCCGACTACGACCTCGCCGGCTTCATCGTCGGCATCGTCGAGGAGGCGCGCGTGCTCGGCGCCGAGCGCGTTAGGCAGGGGGACGTCCTGATCGGCCTCGCCAGCTCGGGGCTGCACACCAACGGCTATTCGCTCGCGCGCCGGATCGTCGCCGACCGGATGCGGTTAGGCATGCACGACCGCTTCCCGGGAACCGATGCAAGCGTCGCCGACGTGCTGCTCGCGGTGCACCGCTCGTACGTGAGCGCGTTACGACCCGTCCTGGATCACATTCACGCGATGGCGCACATCACCGGCGGCGGATTGCCGGGGAACCTGGACCGGGTGTTGCCGGGTACGATGGATGCCGCGGTGGACACGCGAAGCTGGACGATTCCCGACGTGTTTCGCGAGTTGGAGCGCGCGGGCAACGTCGAACGGTCCGAGATGTTTCGCGCGTTCAACATGGGCGTCGGTATGGTAGTGATCGCCGACCCCTCGTCGGCCGACCGCGTGCGCGCGGCGGCGATGGCGGCAGGCGTCGCTGCCTGGCCGATGGGACGAATCGTCGCTGGTGCCGGGCGAGTCATTCTCAACTAACTCGGAGCACAGCGAATGAAGCGCAATCTTGGCATGATCGCCGGCGCGCTGGTGGTGAGCGCGGTCTCGGCCCAGGCGCAGGGAGCAGCCGGCAGTCCGCAGTGCGCCAGCACGTTCACCGCGCAGACGAACGCGTGCAACACCGCGATCGACCTGTTCAACTACATGGCGCCGCAGCTCGGCGCGTCGATCGTCGGTGGCAACACGACGTTAGGCCAGGGTGGATCGCTCGGCGGGTTTCCGCACGTCGCGGTCACGGTGCGCGGGAATGCGCTCAAGGGCTCGCTGCCGCAGGTCGACAAGTACGATCCGAGCAGCAGCAGCCGCACGCTCGACACCAAGGACCAGCCGCTCGGGCTGCCGGCAGTCGACGCGGCGGTCGGTGTCTTCGGCGGGCTCCCGCTCGGCGTGACGAAGGTCGGCGGCCTCGACCTGCTCCTGAGCGGTGCGTACATCCCGGCATACAGCGGCAGCGGCGTCAGCGTCAAGGTGCCTAACGGTTCGCTGAAGGTCGGCTACGGGGCGCGGATCGGCCTGCTGCAGGAGGGACTCCTCACGCCGGGCATCGGCTTCAGCTACATGAAGCGCGACCTGCCGACGGTGGACCTCTCGGCGAAGACCGGAACGCTCGGCGGGCAGTTCGACGTCAACGGTCTGTCGGTGAAGACGACGAGCTGGCGCGCGACCGCGAGCAAGTCGCTCCTCACGCTCGGACTCGCCCTCGGTGTCGGCCAGGACAGCTACGATTCGAAGGCACAGATCCGCGTCTCGACGACGGTCGTCCCGGTCGCGTCGTCGGCGACGGTGAGCCAGTCGATCACCCGCACGAACTATTTCGCCGACCTCTCGCTGAACATGATGGTCGCGAAGTTCGTTGCCGAAGTTGGAATGGTTCAGGGCGGAAAGATCCCGACCTACAACACCTTCAAGGGCACCGCGGCGGATGCGTCGCGCCTGTTCGCATCAGCCGGTCTCCGCATCGGCATCTGACGCAATTCGCGCCGGAGTTCGACCGGCGATAGTTTTTGAGCGGCGTCGTCGCACCGGACAGTCCGGGCGGCGGCGCCGCTTTCGCAGTGCTCCATTGTCCATCAGCCGATCATGCGCTTTGCTGCTTCCGCCGACGGTCGTCGATGCGACCTGCGGGCCATCCACTTCACTTACGGTTACTGAGTGAGCGAGACGGCGCCCTGGAGCGACGCCGATGTCGGGTTCATGCGTCGAGCGCTCGCGCTCGCGATGCGCGGGTGGGGACAGACCTCGCCGAATCCGATGGTTGGCGCGGTCGTCGTGCGCGACGGCGCGATCATCGGCGAAGGATTTCACGCGCGCTTCGGCGCGGAACACGCCGAGCCGGCGGCACTCGCCGCCGCCGGCGACCGTGCGCGTGGCGCGACACTGTATGTCACGCTCGAGCCCTGCACGCACGAGGGGAAGCGCCCGCCGTGCGTCCCCGCCGTGATCGGCGCGGGGGTCACCCGCGTCGTGATTGCGGCGCGCGACCCGAACCCTGTCGCCTCCGGCGGCGTGGAAGCACTGCGCGCGGCGGGCGTCGACGTTGCGGTCGGCCTCGGACAGGACGAGGCGATCGAGCTCAACGCGCCGTTCTTCAATCGCTTTACCTCCGATCGCCCATGGGTGACGCTCAAGCTCGCGCTCTCGCTCGACGGGGCGATCGCCGATGAATCCCGGAAGTCGGGGTGGCTCACCGGCAGCGCGGCACGACGCGAGGTGCATCGCCAGCGCGCCGCGGCCGATGCGATAGCAGTCGGCATCGGCACCGCGCTCGCCGATGATCCGAAGCTGACCGTTCGCGGCGTCCCGCGCCCGCGCATCGCGCCGGCCCGCGTGATCTTCGACCACGGGGCCCGCCTGCCGCTCGATTCGCACCTCGTCAAGTCGATCGGCGACGCGCGGCTGGTCATCGTCACGAATGGATCGGCGCCTGATCGCGAGATCGCGCTCGAGCGCGCGGGCGCGACGATTCTTCGCGTCGCGGGCACGGCCAACGCGCTTCGTGCGTTGAAGACGATGGGAATCAATTCGCTGTACGCCGAGGGCGGGGCCGGGCTCGCCGGGGCGCTGCTGGGCAGTCGAGTCGTCGACCGGTTGATTATCTTCCGGGCGCCTGTCATCCTTGGCGCGAATGCGTTGCACGGCTTGAGTGAGGCGCCCGCATCGCCGGTCGAGGCGGCGCCGCGGTTCCGGCTCGTACGGCACCGGCGGCTCGGCGACGACGACATGACCATCTACGCACCGCTCTGAGTGTTCACAGGACTCGTTGACGACGTCGGCACGATCGACCGGGTGCTCGAGACCGAAGCGGGTCGCGAGCTGCGCGTCCGCTGCCGCTACGATGACCTCGCCGACGGCGAGAGCATCGCGCTCAACGGCGCCTGCCTGACGGTGCGGGAGCACGGCGCGGGGTGGTTCACCGTCGCCGCCGTCGTCACGACGCTCGGGCGCACGACCGTCGGCGACTGGGCAGCCGGGACCACGGTGAACCTCGAACGGGCGCTGCGGGTCGGCGACCGCCTCGGCGGCCACATCGTGCAGGGACACGTGGACTGCGTCGGCGACGTGGTCGCAATCGTCAGACATGACGACGCACTGCTGATCGATGTCGTCGTGCCCGATGATGCGTCGCAGCTGATGGTGCTGCACGGGTCGGTCACCGTGGACGGAGTCAGCCTCACGGTCAACGACCTGCCGGCGCCGGGGCTCTTCCAGCTGTCGATCATCGAGTACACCGAGCGCCACACCACGCTCGGAGCGTTAGGCATCGGCGATCGCGTCCACGTCGAGGTCGACGTCATCGCGAAGCACGTTCAGCGGTTGTTCGCCGCGCAGCGCGCGGCCCTCACATAGAGGCGGGTACCATGGACTCGAGCCACACGACATTCGGAACGGTCGAGCAGGCGATCGCCGACATCGCGGCGGGAAAGCTGATCATCGTCGCCGACGACGAGGATCGCGAGAACGAGGGTGACCTGATCTGCGCCGCGGCGCAGGTGACGCCCGAGCTGGTCAACTTCATGATCCGCCGAGCTGGCGGGATGATCTGCCTCGCGCTCACCGGCGAGCGCGTCGATCAGCTCGGACTCGATCCTCAAGGGTCGGAGAACACCGATGCGATGCGCACCGCGTTCACCGTCAGCATCGACGCCTCGCCGCGCTTCGGCGTGACGACGGGGATCAGCGCGCAGGACCGGGCGACGACCATTCGCGTCGCGGTCGATCCGGACACGGGACGGAGCGACCTCCGACGCCCCGGTCATGTGCATCCGCTGCGCGCGCGCGAGGGTGGCGTGCTGCAGCGCGTCGGCCACACTGAAGCAGCGGTCGACCTGGCGCGGCTCGCCGGGCTCGCGCCGGCCGGCGTCATCTGCGAGATCCTCAACGAGGACGGCACGACGGCCAAGCGGCCGCAGCTCGAGCAGTTCGCCGAAGAGCACGGGCTGACTTTCATAACGGTCGCACAGCTCGTGGCGTACCGGCTCAAGAACGAGCGGCTGGTGCACCGCGTCGCCGATGCCCGCCTGCCGACCGAGCACGGAAACTGGCGGATCATCGGCTATCGCAACGACGTCGACAAGCACGAGCACGTCGCGCTGGTGAAGGGCGACGTCACCGGTGGCACGGACCTGCTGGTGCGCGTGCACTCGAAGTGCCTGACCGGCGACGTCTTTCACTCCCAGCGCTGCGACTGCGGCTGGCAGCTCGACACCGCGATGGCGATGATCGAGCGCGAGGGGAAGGGCGTCATCGTCTACCTCGACCAGGAAGGGCGCGGAATCGGTCTGCTCAACAAGCTCAAGGCGTACGAGCTCCAGGATGCCGGCGCCGACACCGTCGAGGCGAACGAGCAGCTCGGCTTCAAGCCCGACCTGCGCAACTACGGCATCGGCGCGCAGATCATCCTCGATCTCGGCATCAAGTCGATCCGCCCGATCACCAACAATCCGCGCAAGCTGGTCGGCCTCGAGGGCTACGGCATCGGCGTCGGCGAGCGTGTGCCGATCGTCCAGCCGGCGCACGACGAAAACTCGGCCTACCTGAGCGTCAAGCGCGACAAGCTCGGACACCTGCTCGCGTCGTGACTTCCAGGGAGCGCCGCAATGGTTTTAACTGATGAACTACAATCACACGGATTGCGCGGATTTCACGGATCGTTCCTAGGGCACGCACTCCTCCATGCGCTAGCGGGAATGGTCGTGTTTTTGGGTGCGGCATTGAAAATTTTTCAGCGTCGCATCCGCGTAATCCGCGTCATCCGTGTGATTGTCGTTCAGCTGTTACGACCTTCCCTCGAGAGTAGCCCACGCGGTTGAAATAACTCCGACGCATTTTCCCCCCGCCTTCACCGCTTCTCCCCCGCTTTCCCGCTATTTTACATCCGATCGTCGTGCGACAACTACGCGTCCTGGAACAAGAGAGCATGGCCGAGTTCAGCGGGGAGCCTAACGGCGCGGGGCGGCGCTTCGCTGTCGTCGCCAGCCGTTTCAACGAGCAGATCACCGAGAAGCTGGCCTCGGGCGCGGTCGATGCCCTGACGCGACACGGCGCCGCGTTCGACGATGTCGACATGGTCTGGGTTCCGGGGGCGTGGGAGCTCGTCGCCGCCGTCAGGCGGCTGCTCGCCAGCGACCGTTATGACGCGATCGTCGCCGTCGGCGCGGTCATCCGCGGGGAGACGCCACACTTCGACTTCGTCGCCGGGGAGGCCTCGCGCGGGCTGGCCGACGCCAGCGCCGAGTTCGACAAGCCGATCGGCTTCGGTCTCCTCACCTGCGACACGGTCGAGCAGGCCGAGGCGCGCGCCGGCGGCGCGCACGGCAACAAGGGATGGGACGCGGCACTCGCCGCGCTCGAGATGGCCGACCTCTTCGACCGGCTCGACGCGGGCGAAGATGCGGATTGAATCGCGCGCGCGCTCGCGCGCGCTGCAGGCGCTCTATGCCTGGGACATGCGCCCGGGGCAGGCGCTCGATCGGGTCTCGGTCACCGTCTGGGATGATCTCTCCGTCCCCCCCGAGGAGCGCGCGATCGCATCGCGCATCGTCCGCGTCGTCATCGCCGACGGCGCGAAGATCGACCGCGAGCTCGAAGCCGTCACCACCAACTGGCGCCTCGAGCGGCTCGGGGCCATCGATCGCGCCGTGCTGCGCCTCGCCGCCGCTGAGCTCTCCGTTGGCGAGACACCGCCGAAGGTGGTGATCCAGGAAGCGGTGCGCCTCGCCGAACGTTATGGCTCGGTGCAGAGCGCGCGCTTCGTCAACGGCATCGTGGACGCGCTCGCGCGACGGATGGGCCGCCTCCAGTGACCGTCGCACCGACCATGGCGCGGAGCGCGCGTTAGTGCGCCTTCTCGTGGTGAACTGGCAGGATCGGGAGAATCCGCAGGCTGGCGGCGCGGAGCTCCACCTCCACGAGATCTTCGGCCGCATCGCGCGCAGCGGGCACGAGGTGACGCTGCTCTGCTCGGGGTGGAGTGGTGCACCGTCGCGCGTCGTGCTCGACGGCATCGACGTTCATCGCGTCGGGACACGCTACACCTTCCAGTTTCTCGCCCACCGCTACTACAAGCGACACTTCGCCGCCAAGGCGCACGACGTCCTGATCGAGGACGTGAACAAGGTGCCGCTCTACACGCCGCTCTGGGGCGCGCGGCGCACGCTCACGGTGGTCCCGCACCTCATGGGTACCACCGTCTTCCGCGAAGCGCCGCTGCCGATGGCGTCGATGGTGTGGCTGGCCGAGCGTCCGTTTCCGTCGATCTACCGCGGCACGCCGTTCGAGGTGATCAGCGAGAGCACGCGTGACGACCTTGCGGCGCGAGGTATTCCGGCGAGCAGCGTCCGCGTCATCTACTGCGGTATCGACTGGAAGTACTACACGCCCGCCCCCACGCTCCGGTCACCGACGCCGCTGTTCGTCTACCTCGGCCGGCTGAAGCGATACAAGGGCGTCGACATCGTGATTCGCGCGTTCGCCGCGCTCGCGCGCAGCGATGCGACGCTCGAGATTGCCGGCAGCGGCGACTATCGCCCGGCGCTCGAGGCATTGGCGCGTTCGCTTGACCTCGGCGACCGCGTGCGGTTTCTTGGCTTCGTCACCGAGGAGCAGAAGCTGGCGCTTCTGCGCCGCGCGTGGGCGCTGGCATTCGCCTCGCCGAAGGAAGGGTGGGGAATCACCAACCTCGAGGCGGCGGCCTGTGCAACACCGGTCGTGGCATCGGACTCGCCGGGATTGCGTGAGTCGGTGCGCGATGGCGAGACGGGGATTCTCCTTCCGCACGGGGACTGGGCGGCGATGGGACGCGCGATGGCGCGCATCGCCGGTGATCGCGCGCTGGTCGATATCTTTGGAGCGGCGGGGCGTCGCTTCGCCGAGACGTTCACGTGGGACCGCGCAGCGAGCGAGACGCTGGCGTATCTCGAGGAGATCGTCGCGCGGCCGCGATCGTAGTTGCCGAACCTGTCGAGCACGATGGAGGATGGACGATGGAGCTCGTACTGCACTCGCACAACGTCGTCGTGTCGGACGTGATCAGGGACCGGGCCGAACGGCTGGTGCGCCGCCTCGCGCCGCGTGTCGGCCGCGTCGTCGACGCGACGGTGCGATTCGCCGAAGACGGGCCGCTGCGCCGCGTCGAGATCGAGGTGCATGCGGCAGGCGGACGTCGTATCGTCGCCGTCGGCACGGGACGTTACTTCGGGCCGGCGCTCGCGCACGCGGGCGCCAGCCTGCGCGCGCAGTGCGAGCATGTCAAGCGCACCCGCCGTGAGCGCTCGCGCGACTCGGCGGCACTCCCCCTCGCCAACGCCTCGTGACGGCTCCGGTCACCGTCGGGCGACTTTTCGAATCGCTCCGCGAGCGGCTCGGCCTCGAGCTGCTGGGTACCGATTCGGGACTCTCCCGTGAGATCGTCAGCCCCGAGGCGTCGAGCCCGGGATTGGTGCTCGCCGGCTACGTCGAGCGGTTCGTGCCTAACCGTGTCCAGGTGCTCGGCGAGACGGAGATCAGCTACCTCGCGTCACGTGACCGTGAGCTGCGCCATCGCGTCGTCGACGCGTTCTTCTCGTTCGCGGTACCCGTGGTGTTCGTGACGAAGGGACAGGAGCTCCCTTCCGGGCTCCTGGACGCCGCGAATCGCGCCGGCGTCGCGATCCTCCGCTCGCCGCTGAAGACGAACGAATTCTATCGCCGGCTCAAGCCGTGGCTCGAGGACGAATTCGCGCCGCAGACGACGCTGCATGGCTCGCTAGCCGACGTTTTCGGCGTCGGCCTGCTGTTCATCGGCAAGAGCGGGATCGGAAAATCGGAATGCGTCCTCGACCTGGTCGAGCGCGGCCATCGGCTCGTCGCGGACGACGTCGTGATGGTGAAGCGACGCGGCAACGATGTGCTGATCGCGCGCGGTCATGAGATGCAGCGGCACTACATGGAGGTGCGCGGCATCGGCTTGATCGACGTGCCGGCGATCTTCGGCGTCCGCTCCGTCAGGCAGCAGAAGCGCATCGAGGTCGTGGTGCAGCTGGAAGAATGGTCGCACGACGTCATCGTCGATCGGACGGGACTCGAGTACGAGACGACCAGCATCCTCGATGTCGAGCTGCCGAAGATCCGCGTCCCGCTCAACCCGGGGAAGAACATCACCGTGCTCGCCGAAGTGATCGCGCTCAATCTCCTCCTCCGCTACAGCGGGATCAACGCGGCCGAGCTGTTCAACGAGCGCCTGATGGCGCGCATGAACGCGGGAAACGCAGGATCGACCACACCGGCGAACGCACCGGGAACGCGTGCCGGCCGCGTATCGGTCAGGAACTACCTGATGGAGGACGATGAATAGCGCAGCCGTTCGTGCAGTGGTCGCCGCGCACGGCGAGCTCGCTGCCGGTCTCGTCTCGGCGGTGGAGCGCATCACCGGTCGCGGGTCGGAGCTCGCCACCCTGACGAACGCGGGGCTCGGCGCCGACGACATGGAAGCGACGCTGCGCGAGCGCTTCGAGCGCGACGGCATTCGCGCGATCTTCACCGACCTTCCGAGCGGGAGCTGGACGATGGCCGCGCGGCGAGCGATGCGCGGCAACGAGGAGGTCGTGCTGGTCACGGGCGTCAACCTCGCGGCGCTCCTGGAGTTCGTGATGCGCGACGATCTCGATCCGGCGGCGGGTGCGCGCGCCTGCGTCGACCGGGCGCGTGCGGCGATCGGCGCCGTCGGCGGGGGTCCGCGTGCCGCTTGAGCTGTGCCGGATCGACGACCGGCTCATTCACGGGCAGGTCGTTCTGGGGTGGGGGCAGCAGATGCGCCTGGGATACATCGTCCTCGTCGACGACGAAGTCGCCGAGAGCGAGTGGGAGCGCGAGCTGTACCGCATGGGTGTCCCGCCCGAAGTGGATGTGATCTTCGAGACGGTGAAAGGCGCCGCGACGAGGCTCGCTGAATTCGAGAAAGATCCGCGACCCGGCATTCTCCTCACCGGTGACGTGGAGTCGATGGTCAGGCTCGTCGGGATGTGCACCGCGCTGCGCGAGGTCAACCTTGGCGGGATTCATCACAAGAACGGACGGGTGCAGCGGCTTCGCTACGTCTTCCTCTCGCCGGAAGAGGAGCGCGCGCTGCGCGCGCTCGAGGCGCAGGGCGTGGCGGTGACGGCGCGCGACGTTCCCGGCGCGCGGCCGATTCCGCTCGCCGACGTGTTGAACGGGAAGGGCGAGTGATGCCCGACCTTCCGCTGACCCTGCTCGTTCTGCTCGGCGCGGTGCTCGGGCTCGACGCGGTCAGCTTTCCGCAGGCGATGTTGTCGCGGCCGATCGTCGCCGCAACGTTAGGCGGGGCGGTCGTCGGCGACGCGTTTTCCGGGCTGCTCGCCGGCGCGACGCTCGAGCTGGTCGCGCTCGAGACGCTTCCGGTCGGCGCGTCGCGCTACCCGGAGTGGGGATCGGCGTCGGTGGTGGCCGGTGGGCTGATCGGCAGCTACGGACAAACCTCGGCCGGCGCGCTGTCGGTGACGCTCTTCGCCGCGATCGCCACCGGCTGGATCGGTGGATGGACGATGGTGCAGCTGCGCGGTGTGAACGCGATGATGGCCAGGCGGTTCCGCCCGGCGATCAACGCCGGCAGCCCGAACGCGGTGGTCGGGTTGCAGTTCGCCGGGATGTTCGCCGACTTCGTGCGCGGCGGAGTGCTCACGCTGCTCGCGCTGCTCGCGTTCAACCCGCTCATGCGCGCAGCGTTAGGCGTGTGGGGCGCGAACCCGCGTTACTCGCGCGCCGTGTCGGTCGCGGTCGCGGCGTCGGTGGCGTCGGGCGCTGTCTGGAAGCTCTTCCGCAGCACGTCGGGGGCGCGGTGGTACCTGCTCGGCGGGCTCGCGCTGGGACTGCTCGCCATGACGCTCTCATGACGGTGCCACATCGTGCGACGCCGCGGGGCACCCCCGCCTGGGTCGCCCCGGCGCTGCCGGTCGCGACGCGGGTGCAGATCGCGCTGCGCCTGTTCATGATCCAGAGCGCATGGAACTACGAGCTGCTGCTCGGGAACGGCGTCGGGTTCTGCATCGAGCCGGCGCTGCGGCTGCTGCCCGGGGGAAAGGGCGGCCCTGCCTACTGTGAGGCGCTCGCCCGCGAGAGCCAGTACTTCAACGCGCACCCGTACCTCGCGGCGGTCGCGGTCGGCGCGTTGGCGCGGGCCGAGCTCGAAGGTGCGCAGCCGGCGCGCATCGAGCGATTCCGCACCGCGCTCTGCGGACCGTTGGGCAGCGTCGGCGACCGGCTGGTGTGGGCGGGATGGCTCCCATTCTGTTCGCTGCTCGCGCTGGCCGCGTATGGCCTCGGCGCCGGGCCAGTAACAGTCTTGCTGCTCTTCCTCGGTCTGTACAACGTGGGGCACGTGTCGCTGCGCGCCTGGGGGCTTTCGGTGGGATGGCGCAACGGCATGCGGGTCGCCGGGTCGCTGGCGACGCCGTGGCTCCGCGAGGGGCCGGCGCACCTGGCGCGCGCCGCGGCGATGCTGGCCGGGATCGCGCTCCCGCTCGCGTTAGGCAGGGCGATCGGGCCGGGGCGCGCGATCCTCGGCGGCGTGGTGGTGGTCGTCGCGGTGATGGGAGCGCTGGCGGCGCGGCTCCCCGCCTGGCTGCAGGGGTGGAGGCTGGCGCTCGGAGTGCTCGCGATCTGGATCGCTTACTCGCTCGCAACGTATACGGTGGCCCGATGACCGCTGAACGCTCCGTCAGGATCGCCAACCGCAACGGCATTCACGCGAGGCCGGCCGCCGAGATCGTGAAGGTCGCGGCAAAGTTCAAGAGCGAGATCGTGCTGGTGCGCGATGACCTCGAGGTCAACGGCAAGAGCATCATGGGCGTGATGATGCTGGCCGCCGAGTTCGGATCGACGCTCGCCATTCGCGCCAACGGCGACGACGCCGACGCCGCAGTCGATGCGATTGCTACCTGCATCGCCAACAAGTTCGGGGAGCACTAGTGGAGCGCACCCTCGCTGGTATCCCGGCCGCGCCGGGAATCGCCGTCGGCCCCGTGTACCTCCTGCGCTGGGAGGTGCCCGAGGTGCGCTATCGCATCATCACCGACGAGCAGGTGCCGCACGAGATCGGCCGCCTGCACGAGGCGATCGAGCGCGCCAAGGCGCGTCTCCACCAGGTGCGGCAGCGCGCCGAGCGCCATGCCGGGACGGACGAAGCTGCGATCTTCGATGTCCAGGCATCGATCCTCGAGGACAGTGAGCTGATCGGCGCCGTCGAGGCGTACATCCGGCAGAACCTCGGCGCCGAGAAGGCGTTCGACCTGGTGATGCTCGACTGGCGCCGTCACTTCGCCGGCGCGACGTCGTCCATGCTGCGCGAGCGCGTCGGCGATCTCACCGACCTGCACATCCGCGTCCTCTCGATCCTGCTTGGCCTTCCCGACCACGACCCGGTGGATCTCCCGAAGGGATCGGGGGCGATCCTCGTCACGCACGACCTCACGCCGAGCCTGACGGTGCAGCTCGATCGTGAAGCGATCGTCGCGATCGCGACCGACGCCGGCACGCGGACTTCCCACGTCGCCATCCTCGCCCGATCGTTAGGCCTGCCGGCCGTGGTCGGGCTCCGCGACGTCACCTCACGTCTGACGGGGAAGGAGAAGCTGATCCTCGACGGGACCGCGGGAATGATCGTCGTCGATCCATCCCCCGAGGAGATCGAGACGTATCGCACCCGCGCGCTGCGCGAGGTGCAGGAGGACGACGAGCTGCGCGCGCTCGCGCACGTCGATGCGGTGACGCAGGACGGCGTGAAGATCACCATCCGCGCCAACGTCGACCTGCCTGACGAAGCGGAAGCGGCAGCGAGCAGCGGCGCCGACGGGGTCGGGCTGATGCGCACCGAGTTTCTCGTCGTCGGGCGGACGACGATGCCCGACGAGGATGAGCAGTATCGCGCGTACCGACGCGTCGTCGAGGCATTCCACGGGCAGACCGTGGTGATCCGCACGTTCGACATCGGCGGCGACAAGCTTCCCGTCGGCGGATTTCCCTCGGAGGCGAACCCGTTCCTCGGCTGGCGCGCGATCCGCATGTGTCTCGACCAGCCGGAGATGTTCAAGACACAGCTGCGAGCATTGCTTCGCGCCGCCGCGCACGGCGACGTTCGCATCATGCTGCCACTCGTCGTCACCCGCGACGAAGTGCAGCAGGCGCGCACGCTCCTCGGCGAAGCGGTCGAGGAGCTCGTGCGGCGGAGCGCCGAGTTCCGCGCCGACGTCCCGCTCGGCGTCATGATCGAGACGCCGGCCGCGGCGATCGCCAGCGACACGTTGGCGAAGGATGTCAGCTTCTTCAGCATCGGCACGAATGATCTCGTGCAGTACACGCTGGCCGTCGATCGCGGCAACGCGAATCTCGCCTCGCGGTTCACCGCGCTGCACCCCGCCGTGCTCGAGCTCATTCACCGCACGGTGAACGTCGGCGAGAAGAACGGGCTCGATGTCTCCGTCTGCGGCGAGATGGCGTCGCAGCCACTGATGGCGTATGCGCTGCTGGGGCTCGGTGTGCGGAGCCTCAGTGTGTCGCCGCGTGGCGTGCCGTTGATCAAGCGCATCGTGCGCGCGATGCGGATCGACGACGCATCGCGCGCTGCGGTCGTCGCGCTCGCGTCGCCCACCGCGGCGCTGGCCGAGATGGAAATCCGTCGCGGGTTGTCCGCCGCGCTCGCCAACGCGTCGACGCCTGCCGACGGGTTGCTCGGCATGAGCCACTCCATCTAGATTCAGCAGGTTCGACAGCCGCTGCGGCACATCGCCGCGCGGCTGTCACGCTTTCATTCTTCTCATCACGCGAGGGTCGCTGTGCCCGTACGTCGCCTGTTCACCTCCGAGTCCGTCACCGAAGGACATCCGGACAAGATCGCGGACCAGATCTCGGACGCGATCCTCGATGCGATCCTCGCCGACGACCCGACCGCACGCGTCGCCTGCGAAACGCTCGTGACGACCGGGCTCGCGTGCGTCGCTGGTGAGATCACGACCAAGACGTACGTGGACATTCCGCGAATCGTCCGCGGCACGATCGAACGTATCGGCTACACCGACGCGACGTTCGGCTTCGACTCGAACACCTGCGCGGTGATCAACAGCATCGGCACGCAGTCGCCCGACATCGCAATGGGTGTCGATACCGGCGGCGCGGGCGACCAGGGCATGATGTTCGGCTACGCGACCGACGAGACGCCGGAGCTGATGCCGCTCCCCATCGTCCTCGCGCACCGCATCACGAAGAAGCTCGCCGAGGTTCGCCGCACGAAGGGATTCGAGTGGCTGCGTCCCGACGGCAAGTCGCAGGTGACGGTGCTGTACGAGGACAACATTCCGGTGCACGTCGATACGGTGGTGCTCTCGACGCAGCACGCCGACTCGATCTCCACCGCGAAGCTGCGTCGAGAGATCGCCGAGGAAGTCATCGAGCCGTCGATCCCCGATGAGTTCCGCCCGAAGAAGAAGATGACGGTGCACATCAACCCGACCGGACGCTTCGTCGTCGGCGGACCGCAGGGCGACGCGGGGCTTACCGGCCGCAAGATCATCGTCGACACCTACGGCGGGATGGGCCGGCACGGCGGCGGTGCGTTCAGCGGCAAGGATCCGAGCAAGGTCGATCGCTCCGCGTGCTATGCGGCGCGGTGGGTGGCGAAGAACATCGTCGCCGCCGGTCTCGCCAAGCGCTGCGAAGTGCAGGTTGCCTACGCGATCGGCGTCGCCGAGCCGGTCTCGGTGTCAGTGGACACGTTCGGCACCGGCGAAGTTCCCGAGAGCGTGATCACCGACGCGGTGATGGAAGTATTCGACCTCACGCCGCGTGGAATCACCAGCGCGCTCGACCTGCGCAAGCCGATCTACTCGGCCACCGCCGCGTACGGCCACTTCGGCCGCATCCCGGAGAAGGGAAAGTTCAACGGTGTCCGTGCGACGACGTTCACCTGGGAGAAGACCGACCGCGCCTCGGCGCTGAAGAAGGCGGTCCGATAGAGGCCTGGCCGTAAGCGGTACGCGGCGAGCAGGCAGCGGACGGCGTGAACCGAAATGCGGTGACGCCGTCCGCTTACTGCTTGTAGCTTATCGCTTACCGCGGAATTGACACCGGAACTCTCCCTGCGCAACGGGTTAGATTTCACGCATGATGGTCGAAGTCGTCGTCGCGCGCCTTGGCGTGGACCAGAGCAACCAGTTCGTCGTGATCCTTCGCGAGCGCGAAGGGAAGCGGCTGCTTCCGATCTGGATCGGGCAGCCCGAGGCGGAGTCGATCGTGATGCAGATGCAGGACATCAAGCGGGCGCGCCCGCTGACCCACGACCTCTGCAAGAGCATCATCATCGGCCTTGGCGGCGTGCTGCGGCGAGTGCAGATCACCCGCGTCGAGAAGAACACCTACTTCGCCGAGATGCACCTCTTCCGCGCCGATGACATCGTGCGCGTCGATGCGCGCCCGTCCGACAGCATCGCCGTCGCGCTCCGGCTCGGCGCGGCGATCTACGTCGACGAGTCGCTGCTGCGCGACGAGGACGAAGAGGAGGACGAAGACGAAGATTCGCCTTCGTTCCCGACGCCGGCCGAGACCGCGGACGAGCTGAGCGCGGAACAGCTGAAGCGCTATCTCGAGGCGCTTCGACCCGAGGACTTCGGCAAGTTCAACCCGTGAGCCCGGGCACGACCGCGCGGGTGGCGCGCTGCCTGACGCTGCTCGCCGCCCTCGCGATCGGCGCGTTAGGCACTCCAGCGATCGCGCGGGCGCAACGCGCGCCATCGGCGCCTGCGCCCGCTGCCGCGCGCGGCACGCGCATCGTCGAAGGACGCGTGATGCGCCCGCACGCGAACGAGCAGGATCCGCTCCCCGTGCCGTCGATCATGGTCACGCTGCATCAGGTGACGCGCGCCGGCGGGCACCCGCTCGACTCGATGATGACCGACCGCGCCGGGCGCTTCTCGTTCCATTACCCCGCGCCCGCCGACAGCACCGCGATCCATTTCGTCTCCGTCGCGTACGCCGGGATCACGTATTTTTCCGCGCCGCTGCGCAACCCCATCGTCCGCGGCGAAGACGCGGACATGACGGTGTTCGACACGACGAGCCGCCCGGTCACGATCACCCAGCGCGGCCGCCACATCGTCGTCTCGGCGGCGGCGGCCAACGGGTCGCGGTCGGTGATCGAAGTGTTCGAGCTGTCGAACGACACGTCGGTCACGCGCATCGCACCGCCCGACGGCAGCACGTGGAGTGGCGGGATTCCAGCGAGCGCCACCGACTTCCACGTCGGCGACGGCGACATCTCCGCCGACGCAGTCACGGCGAAGGATGCGCGCGTCGACGTGGTCGCTCCGTTCGCCCCCGGCATCAAGCAGCTGTCATTCTCGTACGACCTGCCGGCGAAGGCGTTCCCGCTGAGCATTCCCGGCGAGCATCACACCGACGTGCTCGAGGTCCTGATCGAGGACAGCCTCGGCGTCGCCAGCGGGGCGGGGCTGACCGAGGTCGATCCGGTGAACGTCGACGGCCGACACTTCCGGCGATTCACCGCCCGCGACGTCGCACCGTCGACCGTCGTTCGCGTCGTCATCGCCACCCCATCGCGGATCTCGCGCGGCGCGTTCATCGCCATCGTCGCCCTCGCGTTAGGCGCGGCGATGCTGGTGGTGCTGGCTCGCACGACCTGGCGCGGGCGTCGCGGCGGCGGCAGCACGCACTACGAGCCGCCATGGGCGAGCGACCCCGACGCACTCGCCCGCCGCATCGCCGCGCTCGACGCCGAGTTCGAGCGCGTACCGTCGCCGGCGCCGGAGGCGCGCGAGACCTACGAGTTGAAGCGCGCCGACCTCAAGGCGCGTCTCGCCGACGCGATTGCGCGGCGCGGCAGCGCCGAGTAGATTCGACGCACAACTGAATTCGCGGACGGGAGCCACGGAAACCGGTGCAACGCCGGTGCGGCCCCGCCACTGTAACGGGCACTCACGCACGCTCACACGCCACTGACTCCGGTCGGGAAGGCGAGCGACGCGGCCCGGAGCCAGGAGACGACTCTTCGTCCGCGCCACTATCGATCCTCGGGGGAGGAATCGTGGCGACCATGCGCACGCCGTCGGTGGTTCATCGGGTGCGTCGTGCATCGTTCCGGGCGCCTCCGCCATTCGTGCGAGGTGCCCGTTGTCGTTCATGCGCGTTGTCGTTGTTCTCGTTTGTGGAGTGATGCTCGTCGCGGGCTGCTCCCGCGGCGACCGCGCAACGCCCGCCGCGCAGCGAGCGACCGCTCGCGAGATCATCGACGACTTCGGCGACACGGTCTCGCTCGCACCCGCAGCGCACATCGTGTCGCTCAACCCGACGACCACCGAGTTTCTCTTCACGATCGGCGCCGGCGCGAAGCTCGTCGGGCGCGACAGCTACGACGAGTGGCCGGCGGCGGCGAAATCGCTCCCCGACCTCGGCCCCGGGATCGCGCCTAACGTCGAGAAGATCATCGGCGCGCGTCCCGATCTCGTGGTCCTCTATGCCACCAACGACAACCGCGGCGCCGCGCGCGCCCTTCGTGCGGCCGGCATTCGGGTCGTTGGATTCAAGATCGACCGCATCGCCGACTTTCGCCGTGCCGCGAGCATTCTCGGGGCACTCGCCGGCGACAGCGCGGCGGCGCGCTACGCCGTCGACACCGTCGAGCGCAGCCTCGAGCGCATTCGCGCCGCGACGGCATCGCTCCCCCATCCACGCGTGCTCTGGCACCTCTGGGACAACCCGATCCTCGTGCTCGGCAACGGCAGCTACCAGAGTGAGCTACTGGCCATCGCCGGCGGCGCCAACGTCTACGCCGACCGCCCCGAGCCCGCGGCAACGGTCTCGCTCGAGGACGTCCTCCGCCGCAATCCCGAGGTCATCCTGCTCGATCCGGGCCGCGCCGCTGCACTGCGGGCGAGCCCGCGCTGGCAGGGTGTGACCGCCGTCCGCACCGGCCGCCTGGTCGACGTCGACGACGCGCTGCTCAACCGCCCCGGCGTCACGTTAGGCATGGCCGCCTTGTCGCTTGCCCGCGCCCTTCACCCCGGATGGGACGGCCCGTGAGGCTGCGCTCGATTCCGCTGTTCGCGCTGGCGACGGTGCTCCTGCTGCTCGTGGCGGTTGCCGGCGTCGCGTTAGGCACGATCCCGCTCGCGCCGCGGCTGGTGCTGCGGGCGCTCGGCGGGAGCGGCGATCCGCTCGTCGTCTCGGTCGTGCGCGACCTGCGCCTCCCGCGCGTCGCGCTGGCCGCGCTGGTCGGCGCCGGGCTGGCGATGTCGGGTACCGCGCTCCAGGCGACGCTGCGCAACCCGCTCGCCGAGCCGTATCTGCTCGGCGTGTCGGGCGGCGCGGCAGTCGGTGCCGTGCTCGCGGTCGTCGCCGGGCTCACCGGTGTCGCGCTCCTTCCGCTCGCCGCATTCGCCGGTGCGGTCGTGGCGGTGGTCGTCGCGTTGCTGGTTGCGCGCGCCGCGGGTGGTCGCGCCGACGGGCGCGTGCTGCTGATGGCCGGCGTCGTCGTCGGCGCATTCGCCAATGCGGCGATCATGGTCGTCCTCGCCAACGCACCGGCCGACGCGATCCGCAATGCGACGTGGTGGATGATGGGGTCGGTCGGTGGAGCCGAGTGGACCACGGTCCGCGCGCTGGCGATCTACGTCGCGATCGGCGGCGGGATTCTCTGGGCGAACGGCCGCGATGTGGACGTGCTGACGCTGGGTGAGGAGCCGGCCGCGGCGCTCGGTGTCCGCGTCGAGCGGACGACGCGGCTCGTCTATCTGGTCTCGGCGCTGCTCGCGGCCGCTACGGTGAGCGCGGCTGGGTTGATCGGCTTCGTCGGGCTGGTCGTGCCGCACCTGGCGCGAGCGACCGGCGTCCGCTCGCAGCGCGCCATCCTTGCCATGGCGGCAGTGCTCGGCGCCGCGCTGGTGATCGGGGCCGACATCGTGGCTCGCGTCGCCATGCCGCCGGCCGAGCTGCCGTTAGGCGCGGTGACGGCGCTGGTCGGCGTGCCGTTCTTCCTCACCCGCCTCCGGTCGCTGCGCTGATGATCGCCTTCGACGCCGTCGCCGCGCGGTACCCCCGCCAGCCGATCCTGGCGGTAGATGGAGTCACGCTATCGGCGCCGGCGGGGCAGGTCACCGCCGTCGTCGGGCCTAACGGCAGCGGGAAGAGCACGCTCGTGCGGGCGCTGCTCGGCCGGATCCCGCTCGAGCGGGGCACGATCACCATTGGCGGTGCCGGCATTGAAACGCTCGCCGCCCGCGAGCGTGCCCGCGGCGTCGCCGTCGTTCCGCAACGGGAGAGCACCGCCTTCCCGTTGCCTGTTCGCGAGATGATCGCGCTCGGGCGACACCCCCACCTCAGCGGCTTCGCCGGCTGGCGCGCCGCCGATGATGACGCGGTGTCCGCGGCGGTCGAGCAGGCCGGCGTCGGCGACCTCGTCGAGCGGAGCAGCGACGAGCTCTCCGGCGGGGAGTGGCAGCGTGTACGCATCGCACGGGCGCTGGCGCAGCGCGCGCCGGCGCTCGTCCTCGACGAGCCGACGACGTTCCTCGACATCGCGCACGAGATGAGCGTGTTCGAGCTGCTGGCGAAGCTCGCCGGCGACGGGATCGCCGTGCTGCTCGTGAGTCACCAGCTCAACCTCGTCGCCCGTTTCGCGTCGCAGATGGTGCTGCTCCATCGCGGCACCGTCGCCGCTGCCGGCCCGCCCGACGACGTGATGCGTGGCGACGTGCTCGAGCAAGTCTACGAATGGCCGGTCGTCGTCACGCGCGATCCCGCCGTCGGCGCTCCCGCGCTCGTGCCGCTTCGCGGCCGCCGTTCCTGATCGATTCCTGGCCACCGATGTCCAACGTCAATCTTCCCGAATACTCCACCATGCGCTTCTTCGCTGCCTGCCTGACGATCGCCGCGGCCGCTCCACTCGCCGCGCTTCGCGCGCAAACCGTTCCTGATACCACCTCGCTGTCGCCGGTCATCGTCACCGCCACACGAAGCGCCGTGCCGACGAGCATCTCGACCGCCGCGACGACCGTGATCACCGGCAGCGAGCTACGTGCGCGCGGCGCGGTCACACTCGTCGACGCGTTGCGGACCGTCCCCGGCATCGCGCTCGGCCAGACCGCCGGGCCCGGGTCGCAGGCTTCGGTCTTCCTCCGCGGCGGCAACAGCAACTACACCAAGGTGCTCGTCGACGGGGTGCCGGTGAACGCGCCCGGTGGGGCCCTCGACATCTCGACGCTCACCACCGACAACATCGACCGGATCGAGGTTCTCCGCGGGCCCGCCAGCGTCCAGTACGGCTCCGACGCGATGACGGGCGTGATCCAGATCTTCACCCGGCGCGAGCCCGGAACAAACGTCGCGGCCAGCGCGGGCAATCGTGACGGGCAGTACGAGGTCGTCGCCGGCACTGCGCACAGCACACAGCTGGGCGGCTCGACCCGGCTGCGCGGCGCGTTAGGCGGCGGGCTGCATCACGGCAACGGCTTCCTCCCGTTCAACAACGAGTTCCGGAACTCGACCGCCAACGCGCTCGTCGGTGCCGCCGGGGCTCGCGGTGACGTCACCGCGAGCGCCACCTTCGGCGATTCGCGCTATCACTACCCGACTACGGGTGGCGGGACGCCCGTCGACTCGAACGCCTACACCGGCGCTACGCGCGTGACTTTCGCGACGAGCGGCAGCTGGCACGCGACCGATCGGCTCGCCGCTCACGCGCAGCTCGGACGCGCGGACACGCACAGCATCTCCGACGATCGTCGCGACTCGCCGGCAGACACCCTTGGCTTCTACTCCCGTTCCCACGGCCGCGCGATCCGGAACACCGCCGACCTTCAACTCGTGGCGACGCGTCCGGCGACGGTCGTCACAACGTTAGGTGGCGCGATCGAGGGACAGCGGATGGAGTCGCGCGGCTGGTCGCAGTTCCAGAGCTTCGATCCGTCCGTCACGACCTTCTCGGCGACGCGGACGAATCGCGCCGTATACGCACAGGTCAACGCCGGCCGCGCGTCGCTAGCGGCCGACGCCGGCGGACGCAGGGAGCGGCTCTCGAACGGCTGCTTCGCCAACACGGGCCGCGTCGGTCTCGCCTCGGAGCTCGTTCCCGGCGTGGTCCTCCGCGCCAGCCTCGGGACCGCCTTCAAGGAGCCCGCACTCGACGAGATGTTCGATGGTCCCTTCAGTATTGGCGCAAAGGATCTCCGTCCCGAGCGCAGCCGCTCGCGCGAGGTGGGTGCGGAATCACGACTGCCAGGGGGGCGCGTGGCGCTCGGTGCGACGCTCTTCGACCAGCGCTTCGCCGACCTGATTCAGTACCGCCTGGTCGATCATAGCGTCGACCCCACCACCCCCGACTACTACAACGTCGTCGCCGCGCGATCGCGCGGGCTCGAGATCGAAGGGCGCGCCATGCCGCTCACGGCGCTCACGCTGCACGGCAGCTATTCGTTTCTCCACACCGAAGTCACCAACGAAGGCAACGGCGGCTTCGGCGCGGTCGCGAATGGAAAGCCGCTGCTCCGTCGCCCGCGTCGCAGCGCGGCGGTCGACGCGGTGTATCGCGGCCACTTCGCGACCGCCGGCGTCACCGCCAGTCGTGTCGGAGCGCGCGATGACTACTCGTTCGACACACCGGGCGGGCGCGTGCGCCTCGATCCCTACACCCTCGTCGGCGCGGCGATCGAGCTTCCACTCGCGCTGCGCGAGCGCGGCTGGACCGTGGCGCTCACCGCGCGCGGAGAGAACCTCGGCAACGCCAGCTACCAGAACGTCTACGGCTTCCGTACCCCCGGACGCGTCGTGTTCGTTGGTGCGCGGCTGCACGACTGATCGCGCAGCGAGGCGTCGGGGAGCGCAGCGGAGTAATTTTCCCGCATGGCGCTCCTCGTCACCGACGCGATCGTGCTGCACGGCATGGAATACCTCGAGTCATCGCGAATCTTCCGCATGCTCACGCGTGACGGCGGCGTGCAGTCGGTGATCGCAAAGGGTGCGCGCCGTCCGAAGAGCAAGTTCGGGGCGGCACTCGACCTCTTCGCGCAGGGCAGCGCGCAGCTGCTGCTCAAGCCCGGCCGCGACCTGCAGACACTGACTGGCTTTGACGTCGTGCGCGCGCGCGGCGCGCTCGCCGAGGATCTCGGCCGATTCAACGGCGCCGCGGCGATCGCCGAGGTCGTCCTTCGGTTCGCGCACGACGATTCGGGCCCCGAGTTCTTCGACGTCGTCGAGCATGCACTCGACGACGTGGCCGCGTCGCCGCCGGGTACGGCGCGGGAGCGGACGATCGGCGGGATCTGGCGCATCGTCGGAGCGTTAGGCTTCGCGCCCTCGCTCGACGACTGCAGCGTCTGTCATGCACCGGTCGCCGTCGGCGATGCGGTGCTCTTTCATCACCGCGCGGGCGGGATCCTCTGCGACCGCTGCGCGGCGAGCTATGGCGGCGGTCGGGCGATCCCGCGCGAAGCGCTCGACGCCCTCCGCGCCTGGCTCGGCGGCGGCGACTCGCCGGCGCTCGGGCCGCGCGAGGGACGCGCGCACCAGCGGCTGCTGCACGAGTTCGTGCGCGAGCACCTCGCCGACGGCCGGGCAGTCCGCGCCTTCGATGCCTGGGCCACCGCGGGCAGCGAGGCGTGATGGTCCGCGCCGCTCTGGAGCCAAGCGTTAGGCGGGAGCCGGACGCGTGATCATCGGCACCGCCGGCCACATCGATCACGGCAAGACGACGCTCGTCCAGGCGCTCACCGGTGTCGACACCGATCGCCTCCCCGAGGAGAAGAAGCGTGGCATCACCATCGAGCTCGGGTTCGCGCCGCTCGAGCTTCCCGGCATCGGCGTCGCCGGCGTCGTCGACGTTCCCGGGCACGAGGCGTTCGTGCGCACCATGCTCGCCGGTGCGACGGGGATCGACCTCGCGCTCCTCGTCATCGCCGCCGATGAGGGGATCATGCCGCAGACCCGCGAGCATCTCGCGATCCTGACGCTGCTCGCGGTGCGCGGGGGCGTCGTCGCGCTCACCAAGACGGACCTCGTCGAGGACGAGTGGCTCGCGCTGGTCACCGAGGACGTGCGTGGCGTGCTCGCCGGAAGCCCCCTCACGGATGCGCCGATCGTTCCCGTCTCGGCGCAAACCGGCGCTGGACTCGACGCGCTGCGGGTCGCGCTGTCCGAGGCCGCATCGCACCTCCCGGCGCGCGACCCGGATGACCTCTTCCGGATGCCGGTCGATCGCTCGTTCACGGTGAAGGGCACTGGCACCGTCGTCACGGGCACGGTGTGGTCCGGGAGCCTCGCGTCGGACGCCGCGATCCGCATCATGCCCCACGGCCGCGCCGCGCGAGTCCGCGGTATCCAGTCGCATGGCGCCCCCGCCGCGCGCGCCGCACCGGGATCGCGCGTCGCACTCTCGATCGCCGGCGTCGAACGCGACGAAGTGCCGAGGGGAAGCTGGATCATCAGCGACGTCGAGTGGGGCGCGACACGGATGCTCCGCGCCGACGTCGCGTTGCTCGAGGACGCAGCGCCGCTTGGTCCGCGAACGCGGGTGCGATTCCACCTCGGCACGCAGGACGTCGGCGCCCGCATCGTAGCCGCGGGCGGCGCCCTTGCTCCCGGCGCGATCCGCGGCGCACGTGTGCTGCTCGACGAGCCGGTGCTCGCCCGCACCGGCGATCGCTTCGTGCTGCGCATGCCCTCACCGGCGGCGACGATCGGCGGGGGCGTCATTGCCGACCCATCCCCGGGGGTCGCTCGGCCGCGCCCGTGGGCGCCGAACATGGCCGTCGAGGAGCGCTTCGACGCACTCCTCGCCGAAGCGGGCGCACACGGAATCTCCCCGCGAACGCTGGCGGTCCGACTCGGCGTTTCGCCGCGCGCGGCTGCCAGCCTCGCCGCCTCGCAGGCGAATCTCGTCACCGCGGCTGACGGCCGGCTCCTCGCCGCCGCCGTCGTCGATGCGGCAGTGGAGCGGGCCAGGGCGCTGGTCGCGGACTACCACCGTGCGTCGCCGCTCGACGTCGGGATGCCGCTGGCCGCCCTGAGGAGCGCACTCGCGGCCGGGGCGAGCGTCGTCGACCTCGTGGTATCACGACTGAGCTCGGCGGGCACCCTCGTCATCGAGGGGGCAACCGCGAGCATGGCCGGCTGGACGCCGACGCTCGCCGGAAGCGATGCGGCGCTGTCGTCGGCGGTTCAGGCGCGCCTCGCGGCCGCCGGGCGCGAGCCACCCTCGGTACCCGAGCTCGCTGTCGCGCTCGGCACGGATCCGCTCCCGGTCCTCCGGTTTCTCGAGCGGATCGGAACGGTGGCGCAGGTCGCCGACGACCGGTATTACCTGACGTCCGAGCTCGATGCGCTGGTCGAGATTCTCAGGACGGGGATGTCGAGTGGTCGTGTCTACTCACCGGCGGAACTGCGTGAGATCACTGGACTTTCGCGAAAGTACCTCATTCCATTTCTCGAATACTGTGACCGGCGTGGCATCACCGTCCGGCAGGAGAATGGGCGAAAAAAGAACGGCACGTAACTCGCAGCTTGGCGTGACGGACCCGGGCGTCGCCGTTCGGGAACGACGTTGTGACACACATTGCTTGACATTGGACCGACTTGATTCATATGTTCGCGGTGAGAGTCGTCCGCGGTGAGAATCCGCGTTGCTGGTGTCCACCCGTTTCAGGAGTCTCGCGCTCGATCCTTCTTCGTCAGCTCGGAGTAGCTTCATGAAGCTTCGTTGGGCAGCACTCATCACAGTGCTGACCCTCAGCGTAGGGATGCCGCAGTACGCATCGGGACAGGGGACGGCGTCATCAGGCGACAAGAGCACCGCCGCCGTGCTGGGCCAGAATTTTCCGAACCCCTTCAACCCGACGACCACGATCCCGTTCACGGTTGGCGATGCGCCAACGTGCTCGGATCAGGGCCGGATTCATCGCGTCACACTGCGGATCTACAACGTGCTCGCTCAGCTGGTCGCGATCCCGATCCTGCAAGGGACGACGGGGAACGCGGGGCAGCCGCTCGAGAACGTTTCGCTGGGCTGCGGTCAGTACACGGCGTACTGGGACGGGATGTATCTCCGTTCCAATCGCGAAGTCGCGTCGGGCGTCTACCTCTACCGGCTCGAGGTGGACGGCAGGATGCTCGTCCGGAAGATGATCGTCATGAAGTAGACGCTGAGTCGCCGGCCCGGTCCGGCGGCGCGGCGGAAACACGAGGGCGCGGTCGCGTTGCGACCGCGCCCTCGTGCGTTTCGCGGATGGCGTGCCTGACGTTACGGAGTCACGGAACCCTGGCGCTGTCGGCGCTGCGCGCGCCCCGTGCGGCCGGCGGTGCGTTCACAGCTTTCTTCTCGATCGCGTCGAACAGGTCGGAGGCGCGCTTCGGATCATTGGCCAGCGCGCGCGCCGCGCGATCCATCACCTCGACTGTAAGGCCCCGTTGTTGCAAGATTCGCCGGCGCGCGGCGCCGAGAGCGGCGGTGTCGGTCGTGCTGCCCTCGGCACGACGCAGTTCCGCCATCGTCGATACGAACGTCGAGTCGCTCACGCCGGGCACGATGTCGCCTCGGGTGCAACCCACCATCGCGCAGGCGAGGGCCAGGACCACATGAGAGAATCGCTGCATTGGCGCGCAAGGCTAGCGTCGACGCGCGGTGAGGTCAAGCCGGCGTGACGCTATCCACCCCGATCGCGTCGCCGCCGCAGACACCGGGTCGGAGCACGCAATCTCGCTTCATCAGTCGCGGACGGCTCGCGGCGCGCGCGCTCTACTGGCTCGGCTGGCTGACCTTCTCGCGTCGCTCTGTCGTGACGTCGGGAGTCGAGCGTGAGGTCTATGCGCTCGGCATTGGTGCGCTGCGGCTGGTCGCGAGCGCGTCGCTGCTCGTTGGACTGATCGCGATCTTCCAGGTCGCCACGCAGCTCGCGCCTTACGGTGCGGAGCCCGTGTCGCCGCGCGTCGTCACCTGGTTCGCCGCGCGTGAGCTCGGGCCGGTCGTCGTCGCGATGCTGCTCGTCGCACGCAGCTCGGCGGCGATCGCGGGAGAGCTGGCGTCGATGAACGTCACCGGCGAGATCGACGCGCTGCGCGCGATGGGGCTCGATCCGGTGAAGTATCTCGTCTCGCCGAAGCTCCTCGCCGTGATCATCGTGCTTCCTGCACTCACGCTGATCTCCGACGCGCTCATCCTCGTCGGCGTCTGGATCGGCAGCACGGTCTTCCTTGGCTACTCGACCGACCGTTTCGTCAGCCAGATCCGCGAAGCGTTCCTCTCCCGCGACCTTGGCGTCGGCATCGGCAAGTCGATCATCTTCGCGCTGGTGATCGCCGTCATCGCCTCCGATGAAGGGCTCAGCGCCGATCGTCGTGCGTCAGCCATCGGCGAGGCCGCGACACGCGCCGTAGTTTACTCACTCATTCTCGTGCTCGGCGCTGATACCTTCGTCAATGCGATCTTCTATTTCATCCCTGGCCTCATCTGAGCGGGGCGGAGTTCTCCGCGTCGAGAACCTCACTGGCCCGATCACCGCGCCGGTGATTCATCACGTGTCGCTCGCGGTGCCGAGTGGTGCGACGCACCTCGTGATGGGACCGATCCACGCCGGCAAGTCGATGCTCTTGCGCCATATCGTCGGGCTCGAGCAGCCGCTCAGCGGCCGCATCTACCTCGAGGGCGCGCGCATCGACGATGCGATCGACTCCGAGACGCAGCTGCGCCGGCTTCGCTCGCGACTCGGCGTCGTGTTCGAGGGATCTGCGCTGATCTCGCGCATCAGCGCCGTGGAGAACGTCGAGCTGCCGCTGCTCGAGCATAGCGACTCGTCGCCGGCGGAAGCACGTGATGCGGCGCGAGAGTTGCTTGCCGAGGTCGGTATGGCGGACGCAGGCGACGCGTCGGCCGACGATCTTCCCCGCTCGGGGAGCCGGCGCATCGCGATCGCGCGCGCCCTGGCGCTTCGGCCCGCGGTGCTGCTGCTCGATGAGCCGACGCAAGGGCTCGACGCCGGCGCCGCGCACGACATCGACGACCTGCTCGGCGAATTGCAGCAGCGATATGGCTTCGGGATCCTGATCTTCTCACACGAAGTCCGACATGCGTTCGGCATGGCCACGGAGATCTACGTGATGGCCGATGGCAGCATCATCGCGCGGGGCGACCGCGACGAGCTCGCGGCGAGTGACAACGACGTCGTCCGGCAGCTCCTGCATCGTCGGGGGACGGCCGCGTGACGCCGCTCGCGCGCGAACAGCGGTTCGGGATCATTGCCTTCCTCGGCGCTGGCGCGCTCGCGCTGGCGGGGCTGATCCTGTTCTCGAACTATCCGGCCGTCTTCAATCGCGGCCGTGAGTATCACTCGATCTTCGGCAGCGTCGCCGGGTTGAATGTCGGCGACGAGGTCCGCTACGGCGGACTGCTCGTCGGCCAGGTGACGAAGCTCGACCTGTCGGAGGAGGATCCGACGCAGATCGTCGTCACCTTCCGCGTCAGGCGGAAGACGCCGATGCGCACCGACACCAAGGCGTCGATCACGCAGGTCGGATTTCTCGGCGCGCCGTACCTGAACCTGACGCCGGGGCGGAGTGACTCGCCCCCGCTTCCGCCGGGATCGCGAGTGGCGAGCGTCGATCAGATGAACTTCCAGGACGCGCTCACGCGCCTGGCGTCGTTCTTCGAGCGGGCCGACACGCTGTTGAACAGCGCCGAACGACTCGCGCACTCGTCGCCGCTCGACCGCATCGACCGCACCTTGACGCAGGTCGAGCATCTCGTGAACACGGCGAACACCGGCACCGACAAGATCTTCGGGCAGCTCGACACCGCCACGCAGCGGCTGAGCGAGGTACTCAATCGTACCGACCGCCTCATCGCGCAGCTCGACAACGCGGTGAAGACGTCAGGCCCAGAGCTGGCGAGTACGCAGAAGGAGGCGGTGGCGACGCTGCGCGAGATGCGCACGCTGGTCAGCGACCTCCGCGACGCGCTCAACGAAGGGGGCGGCGCCGACGAGATGGTCCGTAATTTGGCGGCGACCGCCGACAACCTCAACCGCCTCACCACACGGCTCGAGCGGGACCCGACCAGCGTGCTCAAGAAACGTGAAGCTCCGAAGAAGGTCGTCGGCCCCAAGGCCAATGAGTGATCGGCGAGGCATGTCGTCAGGCCTAACGATGCGCGGACTGCTTTTTCCGGCCGCCTGCGTGCTATTCGTCGGTGCGTGCTGGCCGTTCCGCGGTCACATTCCGGCGCGCGAGCTTTATCGCCTGACTCTGCCCGACACGAGCACCTTCAGCGCGGTCACGGTGAACGCGACAGATGGCGAAGCCCCGCCGCTGCCTGGCACGCTCGCGATTACAGAGTACGCGACGCCCGGGATCTACGGCGACCCGTCGATTGTTTTCCGCGTGAACGACAATCAGTACGGGTCTTATTCTTCGTCCAATCATGACCGCGAGTGGGCCGTGCCTCTCGGCGACCAGCTCGGCGTGCTCACCGAGCGCGTGCTCGCCCGTGTGCCGCTGACGGCGGAGCACGCCGTCTTCGACCCTCCCTCGCGCCGCTCCCAGACTTACATTTGGAGAGGGACGGTGCGTGAGTTCGAGGAAGTCGACCGCGGAAACGAGGTCCACGCCGCGGTGCGAATCGACCTTCGCATCGTCCGCGCCGAGGATGACAGCATCCTCTGGTCGGGCAGCTCGCGACTCGAGCGCCGTGCGCAGTCAACCAGCATGTCGGGCATCGTGCAGACGCTGAGCGCGCTCGCGAGCGAAGTGGTGACCGATCTCGCGACCCGCGCCCGGCGGGACCTCTCGACACGGAAGCCCTGAAGCGACCCTGATTCGGAAGGACAAGCGAACGATGAATCCGGAACGTCTCACAGTTAAGTCGGCGGAGGCGGTCAACGAGGCCGTCGCCATGGCGCGCCGCGCCGGCAATCCGCTCGTCTACGACACGCATCTTCTCCTCGCGCTGCTCGGCCAGCAGGAGAGCATCGTCGTCCCGGTGCTGCAGAAAGTAGGAGCCAGCGTTGCACAGCTCCGGGAGCAGGCCGAACGTGAGGCAGCGCGCTACCCGAAGCAGAGCGGCGGCGGCTCGGGGCAGCCGTCGATGGCGCGGGAGCTGAACCAGGTGCTCGATCGCGCCGAAGAAGAAGCGCGCGACCTCGGCGACGAATACGTCTCGACCGAACATCTCCTGCTCGCGCTGGCCGCCACGAAGGGCGGCGACGCGAACGCGATCCTCACGCGTGCCGGCGCGAGCCACACGACGTTGCTCGCGGCGATCGAAGGCGTGCGCGGCTCGCATCGCGTGACCGACCAGACGCCCGAGAACCAGTATCAGGCGCTGGAGAAATACACCCGCGACCTGACGGCGGCGGCGCGCGCCGGCAAGCTCGATCCGGTGATCGGTCGCGACGAAGAGATCAGGCGCGTGATCCAGGTCCTCTCACGGCGCACCAAGAACAACCCGGTGCTGATCGGCGAGCCCGGCGTCGGCAAGACGGCAATCGTCGAAGGTCTCGCGCAGCGCATCATCAACGGCGACGTCCCCGAGGGACTCAAGAACAAGCAGCTCGTCTCGCTCGACCTCGGTGCGCTGATCGCGGGGGCCAAGTTCCGCGGCGAGTTCGAGGAGCGGCTCAAGGCGGTGCTCAAGGAGATCACCGA
>JBJMNK010000123.1:0-42106 GCA_045804265.1 Gemmatimonadaceae bacterium
ACGGCGACAGCGACTCGCTCGGTGGTCGACCCTCTCGTCACCGGTTGGTCGTCGGCGTCGAAACGGATCTTCGGCCCGTGCGCGCCGAGCCGGATGACGTCGCCACCGCTGAGACGTTGCTCGCCGCGCACGCGCGTCCCGTTCACGTAGACGCCGTTCGTGCTGTTGCTGTCGTGCACGATCGCGGTGCCATCTTCGACTCGAACCTCGGCGTGACGCGCCGAAACATCGAGGTCCGCGGTCGGGTCGAAGCGCACATCGCAGCGCGCATCCCGGCCAAGCGAGAGGCGCGCTGAACCAAGGGCGTGCGTCTGACCAGCGAGCGTCCCCGTGAGGATCGCCAGCCGCGGGCTCACTGGCCGAATGGCAACCGGTCGCGGAAGACCCAGGCGACCGCGGCGAGCGCCGCGACGATGAGAAGGACCGCGAGAGTGCGTCGCTGCCGGGTGATCACCGCCATCTCACCGGTCGTCGGCCGCGCGATCGCCGCACGTTCGCCGGTGGTGATCAGCCCGCGGTTTGCCGGCGGCGTTCCGGTGGGACGACGGAACGGCTCCATCGGGAGCGTCGGTGTCGGATCGCCCGAATTCCCGAACGGCTGGTGGCCAACAGCATCGTCAGCGGCCGCGCTCGAGAGCGCGTCGCCATCGAAGCGCGCGATCACCACGGTGATGTTGTCCGGGCCGCCGTTGTTGTTGGCGCGATCGATCAGCCGCTTGCACGCGACCTTGAGATCCCGTTCGTCCGTGACGATGCGCGCGATTTCGTCCGGCCGCACGAGTCCCGAGAGCCCGTCGCTGCAGAGGACCAGCGTGTCGCCCTTCCGGATCTGCTGGTGCGTGATCTCGGTGCGAATCGACGGCTCGGGCCCCAGCGCCTGGAGGATGATGTTGCGACGCTCGCTGTGCTCGGCCTCTTCCTCGGTGATCTCGCCGGCGTCGATCAGCCGCTGCATCAGTGACTGGTCCTTCGTGATCTGACGCGCCTTTCCATCCCGGATAAGGTACGCCCGCGAGTCGCCGACCTGTGCGACGTACAGCGTATCGCCGAGGAGCCCGGCGATCGTCGCGGTGGTGCCCATGCCCCGATACTCCGGCTGCTCGGCAGCCATCCGGTGAATTCGTGCGTTCGCGACGTCGGTCGCGACCTTGAGCGCGGCCGCGAAGGTTTCCGGATCATTGCGATCGCTCGAGACCCAGCGCGTGCGCAGCTCGTCGAGCACCGTCTCGACGGCCATCGCGCTGGCGATCTCCCCCGCTGCGGCGCCGCCCATTCCGTCCGCGACCATGAACAGCGTGCCGTGCCCGGTCGCGACGTGCCGTTCGAGCTTGTCGTCGAGCGACGAGTGGCCGGTCGCGAGCTCGGCGACGAGGAACGCGTCCTCATTGTGCTCGCGGGTCCGCCCGACATCGGTGCGGGCGAAGACGTTGACGATCACGCCGCCGTTAGGCGATCGGGGGGCGGTCATGCAGGAAGGAGAGGAGGGAAGCGGCGCGGAGATGTCACGTGGCGGAGCAGATCTGTAGTCCCGAGACGACGGATTCACGGACGATCGAGTTTCCGCGCCTGCCAATTCGCTTCAGCGCGTCGCAGGCACCGGTCTTGTCACCCTGGGTCGTGTATGCGTCCGACTCGTGCAGAAGAACCTCGGCGCTGTCGTTTCCGGTTCGGAGCCTGGGAAGCAGCGCGTCGGCGCGGCGAATCGCTTCCGCAGCCGTCCGGTCGCCCAGTGCCAGGTCCTTGATCGCCGTAATCTCAGTCCTGATCGCCTCCGGCGACAGGGCAGAGGCGCTACGGGTTGGTGCCGACTTCCGGTCGAGCGGCCTTGCGGAAGTCGCCGGAGTCGCTGCCGCGGGGCCGGCCGTGAGCGCCCCGGGACCGGCCGCCGGGCCGTTAGGCAGCGAATCGGTGAGCGCCGTCGAATCGCCGGGCTGTCGCGCGGTGCCGTTGTCATGCAGCATCGCGAAGGCGATCGCTGCGCCGAGCGCGACCGCCGCCCCGCCGACGACGAGCGGTACACGCGAGCGCCGGCTCGCCTGAGGCGAGGGACGAGGGTTCGTCGTCTCGACGATGGTCGTCGGAGCCGGCGTGACCGCCGTCGCCGGAATCGCCGGCTTGAGCATGACGCCGGTGGCGGCGTCGGTATCGACCATCGGTGGCATGCGATCGACCGCGGCGGCAAACTCGCGTCCGAACTGCTCTGCACTCGGATAACGGCCGGCGGCATCGCGTGAGAGGGCGCGGTCGATGACCGCCTGCAACTCGGGCGGCCAGTGCACGCCGGGCTTCATTTCGGCGAGCGATCGCGGGCGCTCGGTCAGTCGCATGATCATCGACTCCTGCGCCGTCTCGCTCGGGAAGGGCAGACTTCCGGTGAGCGCGGCGAAGGCGACGAGCGCGAGCGAGTAGGTGTCGCTGCGACCGTCGAGCGGATCGCCGGCCAACTGCTCGGGGCTCATGTATTCCGGGGTGCCGACGATCAAGCCGGTGCGCGTCACCTTCTGCGTCTCGACGTTTGCAGCCTTGGCGATTCCGAAGTCGACGACCTTCACGCAATCGGATCCGTCGCGGCTCCGCGCGATCATGATGTTGTCGGGCTTCAGGTCGCGGTGCACGATCCCGAATTCGTGAGCGGCCGTGAGCGCCTCGCCGGTCTGCCGGACGATGCCCGCCACCCGTGCCGGCGGAAGGGCGCCTGTCCGTTCGATGATGCTCGTGAGCGGCGCACCCTCGATGAATTCCATCGCCAGGTAGATGAGCCCATCGCTCGTCTCGCCGAAGTCGTAGATGGCGGCCACGTTCGGATGGCTGATTCGCGATGCGTTCGCCGCCTCACGGTTGAACCGACTGACCGCGTCAGCGTCGTTCACCATTCCCGCGCGCATCACCTTCACCGCGCTCTTGCGCCCCATCCGCACGTGCTCGGCGAGATAGACCTGACCCATGCCGCCCTCGCCGAGCTTCCTGATCACGTGATAGCGGTCAGCGATGATCGACCCGATGAGATCGGCCGTGCCCGCGATCGACTTCAGCGTCGAGCCATCCCGCTGGCAGAAACGCTGGTCGTCCTCGTATTGAGTGTTGCACAGCGGGCAGATCCTGGTCGCGCTCACGTACACTCCGAACCGTGGTGGCGCCCGGCGGACGCCGAGACATAGTGGGACGATCTACGCCCTCATTATGAAACGATCTCGCCCTGGCGAAAGGGGCCGATCGCCTGACTCCGCATCGGCATCCGCGAGGCGGTGGCACGGGTGAGGGCAGAAGTTAGTTTCCGCGCATGCGCCTGACATCGATCGCGGCGATGCTTCTTCTCGCCGCTTGCGGCAGCGGGCTCACGCCGATGCCACCGGCTGCCGCGCCTGTTCCCTCCAAGCCGACGCCGGAGGCACTCGCGGCCGGGGCACCGTCTTCACCCGTGCTTCCACCTGTGCCCCTCATGACCGGAGCGCTCGCGCCGCGGGTCGTGTATCCATCGCCGAACGCCGTCATCCAGTCGCGCGACTCGAACTTCATCTTCGGCTCGATCGGCAATGGTCGCGCGACGCTCACCATCAACGGCGCCCCGGTCCATGTCTGGCCGAACGGGGCTTACCTCGCCTGGCTGCCGATTCCAGGTGCCGACGCGCCGCGCTATGAGCTGGTCGCATCGGCAGGCGCAGACACTGCGCGGCTGTCGTATCCCGTCCGGCTGTTGCCGCAGCCGATCGCGGTCAGCGACAGCACGACCGCAGACTCGGCGCAAGTGGACAGCGTGCGCGCCGACACGATTCCCGTGCGAGACACGACGGCAGCGCGCCTAACGGCAGGCGACACGACGCCGGTGTACGTCGCGCTCGGCGCCGAACCCGACTCGGCGATCGCCGACACCGATCGGGTGATCATCGGTCGTCCGATCCCGGGCGGAACCTACAAGTGGTTCTTCCTCCCGGGGACGGTGCTGCGACAACAGGGGCGCGATGGTGATTTCCTGAGGGTGCGGCTCGATGCGGCACTCGATGCATGGGTGGCTGCGTCCGACGTCGTTGCGCTTCCGCCCGGGACGACGGAGCCGGCGCGCGTAGTCGGCAACGCGCGAGTGGTGCCGGGAGCGGACTACATCGATCTCGTTCTTCCAATGAAGGCGAGGCCGGCGTACGCAGTGGAGGAGAGTGGCAGCGACGTCATTCTCACCCTGTACGGCACGCGCGCGACGACCGACATCATCGGCTATCGCGGCAACGACCCGACCGTCCGGACGGTGGAGTGGATGCAGGAGACGAGCGACCGGGCGCGATACACGGTGCATCTTCGCCAGCGGCCATTCGGCTACCTCGTGTTGTGGAACGACGGGGAGCTGGTGCTGCGGCTGCGGCGGCCGCCGGTGATCGACGCGGCAAATCCCCTGCGCGGGCTGACTATCGCCGTGGACCCGGGGCACCCGCCGATCGGCGCGACGGGACCGACCGGGCTCTGGGAGCCGCAGGCGACGCTCTGGGTCGGCGAGCGACTGGCGGCGATGCTGCGTGCGCGCGGCGCCAACGTCGTGATGACCCGCACGACGATGGACCCTGTAGCGTTAGGCGACCGACCGACGATCGCCCGCCGTGCCAATGCACAGCTCCTCGTCTCGATCCACCTCAATGCGCTCCCCGATGGCATCAACCCGTTCCGGGCCCAGGGGAGCGGCACCTACTTCTTCCACGCGCAGGCCGAGCCGTTGGCGCGGGCAGTGCAGCGCGGACTCGTCGCGCGCATGCAACTGCCGGATCTCGGCGTGTACTACGACAACCTCGCGCTGGCCCGACCGACCTGGATGCCCTCGATCCTCTGCGAGGGAGCATTCCTGATGATGCCGGACCAGGAGGCGGGGTTGCGGACGCCGCAGTTCCAGGAGGCCTACGCGCGCGGGATCGCCGACGGAATCGAAGAGTATTTCCGTGCGCTGCGTGACGAACGTTAGGCGACCGCGACGCGCGCTAGCCGTTGCTGCCGCGCTCGTCGTGGGGCTGATGGCCACGTCACGCGCGCTCGAGGCGCAGCGCCCGGACGCGCATTGGCGGACGATCGCGACGCCGCACTTCCGCGTCCATTTCGCCCCGGAGAGCGAGGAGGTAGCGCGGCGCGCGGCTGCGAGCGCCGAGTGGGCGTACGCGGCGCTGGCGCGGGAGCTCGTGGCGCCGCGTGGGCTGATCGAGCTTGTCGTGAGCGACGACGTCGACTTCTCGAACGGCTATACGACGACCTTCCCGACGAACCGGATCGTCATCTACGCGCAACCGCCGGTCGACGAAGGGTCGCTGCGCAACTACAGCGACTGGATCACCCTGGTCGTCACGCACGAGCTGACGCATGTCTTCCAGCTCGACCGCTCGCGCGGAGGCTGGGCGGCACTGCAGCACATCTTCGGCCGGAACCCGTTCCTCTTTCCGGCGGCGTACGAGCCGAGGTGGATGACGGAGGGGATCGCGGTCTACTATGAATCGCGAATCACCGGGAGCGGGCGGATCGTCGGGACAGCGCACCGCGCGATCGCCCGCGCGGCCGCGGCCGCCGGACGGTCGCCATCGCTCGCGAGCCTGAGCACGACTCGCACGAGCTTTCCCGGCGGTGAGAGCGTGTACATCTACGGCTCGCTGCTGATCGACGAGCTCGCGCGCGAGGAGGGCGCGCCGAGCGTGCCGGCGTTCATCGAGCGTAGCAGCAGCGCGATCCCATTCTTCTACAACAGGACCGCGCGACGGCAGTTCGGCGAATCGTTCGCCGACCTGCTGCGCGCCGTGCGCGACTCGGCGCGAGCGGGCGTCACAGCCACCGGTGGCGGCGTCCCGCTCGACGACTGGCACGAACGGGCGACCGGCTTCGACCTGATCCGCGCGCCGCGCTGGCGCGACAGCAGCCGGATCGTGTTCGCCGGTGATCGCGGACGCGAGACCACGGCCGCGTACGAGGTGGACGCGACCAATACGCTGCACCGCCTCGGCCGCCGCATCGGTGTCGAGCCTAACGTTCCGCTCGCGGACGGCTCGCTGCTCACTGCGCAGCTCGAATACCGGGGCCCGTTCGAGATCCGTTCCGACCTCTACATTCAGCGCGGGCGGCGGCTGCAACGCCTCACGAACGGGCAGCGCCTGACGGCGCCGGACGCGCGCGCCGACGGCGAGATCGTCGCCGTGCAGGGTGAGCCGGGGACGACGAGGCTCGTCCGCGTAGCGCGAGATGGACGGGAAACCCGGCCGATCACGATCGCCAGCCTCGACACGCAATGGGCCCAGCCGCGATGGTCGCCGCACGGCGACGCGATCGCTGCGGTCAGGCTGATCCGCGGTGGACGGTCGCAGGTCGTGACCATCGACACGAGCGCCATGGTAGCGATCGTCGCCGACGAACAGGGCTCGGTGAGTGCCGCACCGGCGTGGAGCACGGATGGTGACTCGGTCTACTTCACCAGCGACCGGAGCGGCACGAGCGAGGTGTACGTCGCGGCGGTGACGGGTGGCCCCGCGGTGCGGGTCAGCACCGCGCTCACCGCGCTCAGCGATCCGGAGCCGAGTCGCGCGATGGGCAAGCCGAGCGTCGCGGCAGTGTGGCTGCGCGCCGATGGGGTCACGTTAGGCAGCGGGACCGCCGCGGCGCGCCCTGATTCCGTTCACCGCGCCGTCGCGGTCACGATCCCCGATACAGCGGCGGCGCGGCGCGACAGCTCGCCGTCGCAGCCTTATCGCGCCGCGCGCCAGCTGGTGCCGCGGTACTGGATTCCCACGCTCTACACCGCCGATCGCGCGCTCGTCCTCGGCGCGAGCACGTCGAGCAGCGACGTCGTCAGGCGTCACTCGTACGGCGCAAGCGTCGAGGCGTCGACCCGACGCAACGAGCAGGGCGGCGCACTCGGCTACGCATGGGCGGGGCTGGGGCAGCCAGTGCTTCAACTGGCGCTCTCACAGGGATGGGACGGTGCGGGGACCATCTTCGCGAGCGATGGATCGCCGCTCGGCTCGTTGCGACGGAGAACGCGGGTGGTCGAGGGGGGGCTCTCGGCGACGAGGCCGCGGACGCGCACCTTCTTCTCGGCGAGTGCGAGCGGCGGGATCGAGCTTCGGGACTACGCAACCGACCCGCGGCCACTGCTCGACGCGCTCCGCACCGATTACTTCCGAACGACACATCGCCGGCCGTTCGCGGTGCTCGATCTCGCCGGTTCGAACGTGCAGCGGCCAGCGCGCAGCTTCTCGGCCGAAGACGGCGTGACGGCGAGCGTGAGCGGCGAGCGGTTGTGGGATCCCGACGAGCGTCGCGGTGGACACGTGCGCGGGATCGGCTCGCTCGCGGGCTACAAGTCACTCGACCTCCCCGGCTATGCGCACCACGTCCTCGCGCTGCGTGCCACGGGCGGCTGGACCGACTCGGAGGACGGCAGCGACCTGTCGGTGGGTGGAGGGTCGGGTGGAGCGTTAGGCAGCACCGGGCTGGCCATCGGCGGAACGCGCGACTTCCCGGTACGCGGCTACAGCTCCGGCACGCTCGCGGGCACGCGAGCCGTTTCTGCGTCCGCGGAATACCGGGCACCGGTGTCCATGCCGACGAGCGGGCTTGGTTTTCTCTATTTCGATCGCACCTCGATCGCGGTGTTCGGAGATGCGGCCACGGCCTGGTGCGGCGGCCCCGCGCGTTCCGCGGGGACATGTGAATCGCGCCGGCGTCCGGGAACGCCGATCGCGTCCATCGGTGCGGAGTTCATCGCGGACCTGGCGATCGCATACGATTCGCCGCTGTCGATCGGCATCGGCGTGGCGGTGCCGGTGGGCGCGCTGCGCAGCAGCAAGGTGGCGACGCCCGGGTTGTACATCTCGGCCGGACACGCGTTCTGATGGCGGAGCCCGATCTGGCACACGCCCACCACCGGACGAGCCGCCGGGGGTGATGCCGACCGCGGCCGGATGTGATAGCTTTGGTCGAGGGGCGGGCGCGAGCGCCTAACGCTCGCGCCGCCGGCCTCGACCGGCGGCTTCGGTTCCTGATCGGCACCCGGCACAGCGCATGCTCCACGTGTTTGTGGGCAAGGCTTGTCGCGGCGTGTGGGACCCCGCTTCGACGGCTCCGACGGCCGCCGAGGGGCGCGCGGATGCAACGCGCGGCGCCAGTTGTTTCCAACACCAGCGCAGGTATGAAGTTACGGGTTCCGACCGGAACGTTTCCGGTGGTACTCGTCGTTTGTCGACTGACGGTGGCGCGTTGTTACGCGTGTCACATTCGCGGCTGCGTGGAAAGAAGAGACCGGCACGACATTCGTGATGTTGATAACGTAAGATAGTATGCAGTAATCGGTTACGAGAACACTGGCGCGGATTCACGAACACCGCTACGTTGCGCGCCCGCCTCCGAACGCCGCTCGTTTCGAACGAGTCGAACGGCCTGCGTGCGCGGCAAGAGGACGACCCGAGTAAAGCTTCACCTGTGGCCCCCCGGCCGCTGTCTTTTTCATCGTTTCACTTGTAGAGGTGTTGAAGATGCCCCTCCCCACGAATCCGCCGCGCGGTCCCGTCACCCTCAGCCAGAACGCTCGCACCGTGTTGGCGAAGCGATACCTGGTCAAGGATGACAAGGGAAAGCCGGTGGAGAGTCCCGAGGATCTGTTCTGGCGCGTGGCGACAGTGGTTGCCGAAGCGGATCGCCGCTACGGGGCGAGTGAGGGCGCGGTCAACGAGGTGGCGGAGCAGTTCTACGGGCTGATGACGCAGCGCCGGTTCGAGCCGAACTCGCCGACGCTGATGAACGCCGGCCGGCCGTTAGGCCAGCTGTCGGCGTGCTTCGTCCTGCCGGTGGAAGATGCGCTGTCCAATGGACAGAGCGGCATCTACGACACGCTGCGGTCGATGGCGATCATCCACCAGAGCGGCGGCGGCACCGGCTTCTCGTTCTCGCGGCTGCGCCAGAACGGTGCGATGGTCCGTTCGACGACCGGTGTGGCGAGCGGCCCGGTGTCGTTCATGAAGCTGTACGACGCGAGCACGGACGCGGTGAAGCAGGGTGGAACGCGGCGCGGCGCGAACATGGGGATTCTCCGCGTCGATCATCCCGACATCCTCCAGTTCATCGCCTGCAAGGAAGACCTCACCCAGATCACCAACTTCAACATCTCGGTCGCGGTGACGACCGAATTCATGAACGCGGTGAAGGCGAAGACCGACTATCCGCTCCGTGACGCGAAGACGGGGAAGGAAGTCGCGCGTCTCGACGCGAACATGGTGTGGGACAAGATGATCCTTGGCGCGTGGCGGACCGGCGAGCCGGGATGCTTCTACATCGACGAGGCGAATCGCTACAACCCGGTGCCGCATCTCGGCGCCTACGAGGCGACGAACCCGTGCGGCGAGCAGCCGCTGCTGCCTTACGATGTGTGCAACCTCGGCAGCATCAACGTCGGGCTGTACGTGAAGGACGGCGTGATGGACTGGGATGCGTTCCGCCGTGACATCCAGCTCAGCACGCACCTCCTCGACAACATCATCGACGTCAACAAGTACCCGCTGCCGGAGATCGACGCGCTGTCGAAGCGGATCCGCCGCATCGGGCTCGGGTTGATGGGCTTCGCCGACATGCTCGTGCGGTTAGGCATCCCGTACGATTCGGCCGAGGGCGTCGAGATGGGGCGGCGGGTGATGGAGTTCCTCGACATCGAGAGCAAAAAGGAGAGCGAGCGTCTGGCGAAGGAGCGCGGCGCGTTTCCGGAATGGGCGCGCAGCATCTGGGGTCCGGACGAGACGTGCGCGCGCGATGCCGACGGCAAGCGCATCCGCCCGATGCAGATGCTCCGCAACTGCAACGTGACGACGATTGCGCCGACGGGGACCATCAGCATCATCGCCGGCTGCTCGAGTGGTCTCGAGCCGCTGTTCGCGGTCGCGTTCATGCGCAACCAGGCGGGCGTGATGATGCCCGACGTGAACGAGGACTTCGTCGCGATCGCCCAGAAGGAAGGGTGGTACAGCGAGGAGCTGATGGAGCGGATCGCGAAGACGGGGAGCGTCGAGCATCCGGAAGTCCCGACGAAGTGGCAACGCGTTTTCGTGACGGCGAACCTGATCCCGGCCGAATGGCACGTGCGCATGCAGGCCGCCTTCCAGGAGCACTGCGACTCGGCGATCAGCAAGACGACGAACTTCGCGCACACCGCGACGGTCGAGGACGTGCGGGCGATCTACGAGCTCGCCTATGAGCTCAAGTGCAAGGGCGTGACGGTGTACCGTGACGGCTCGCGCGACAACCAGGTGCTGTCGACCGGTGCGACCGAGAAGGCGGCGGCGCAGCGCGACGGCGCACCGTCGGACAAGCGGCAGCTCGGCGAGCTCGCGGGGACGATCGCCGAGAAGGAAAACGAGATCGAGCGGCTGCGGAAGGCGCTGTTCGACAGCGAGGCGGAGAACCTGCAGCGCCGGGCGAAGCGGGCGCGCCCCGACCGCCTGCGCGGGACGACGATCCGCAAGGAAACGCCGTTAGGCACGATGTTCGTGAACATCACCGAGGACGACCGCGGCCAGCCGTTCGAGGTGTTCGTGACGTTAGGCAAGGCCGGCGGCAGCGCGATGGCCGACGCCGAGGCGATGGGGCGGCTGATCTCGCTGGCGCTGCGCTCGGGGATCCCGATGATGGAGATCCACAAGCAGCTGCGTGGGATCTCGTCGGATCGCGCGGTGGGCCTCGGCCCGAGCAAGGTGTTGTCGGTGCCGGACGCGATCGGTATCGCGCTCTACGAGTGGTGGCAGGACAAGCAGGGGGTGCAGCAGGAGCTGCTGGCGAGCAGCGGTCCGAGCGCGCCGCGTGAAGTGTCGGTGCAGCCGTCGCCGGTCGCGGCGCAGGGCGGTGCGCAGCCGATGTCGGGGTTCGAGTTCGACAGCGGGGCGCAGAGCTTCATGGGCACATGCCCGGACTGCGGGAGCCAGATGGAGTACGCCGAGGGGTGCGTGAAGTGCCACGTCTGCGGATTCTCGGAGTGCGGGTGATGCTCCGGCGGTAAGCGGTCCGCCGCACGCCGCGCGGAGAATGAAACGACTAACGGCGCCAGGCATGAAGCCTGGCGCCGTTAGTCGTTTCAACGACGAACCACCCGGACCGCGAGCCGCGCGGGGCGCATTCGCGGGCAAGTCCTTTCTACTGCGCATGCCGCCGACGACGTGCGGGGTGCGCCGTTAGGCCGCACGGTGGCTGGTGACGAAGATCACTGCGACGCGCAAGGCAGCGGCGCGGCAGCTGAGGATCGCCGCGTTGCGTCGCGAGGGCACACCGATTGCGCGCCGGCTAACAGGTGTTGCTCGAGACTTTTGGTGTCGCTGACGAAGGAGGAAGGAATGATGCGAGGATTCACGGTGAATGCGGTCGTGGCGCTGGCGGTGAGCGTCGCGATCGGAGCGTGCGCCGCCGATGCGGCGCGGAACCCAACGTCGCCGAGCTCGGTGAGCGACGCGGGGGGAGGCGCGTTCGGCGCCGCGGCGAGCTGCTCGCCGGACGTTGTCGCACCGACGATAGCGTCGACGTCGGCGAACCCGAATACGCTCTGGCCGCCGAATCACAAGTTCGTCGCCGCGGCAATCGCGACCACGGTCAGCGACGACTGCGACGCTGCGCCGCGATGCGCGATCTCGTCGGTGTCGAGCAACGAGCCGGTGAATGGCCTCGGCGACGGCGACACGGCGCCCGATTGGGTCGTGACGGGCGCGTCGACACTGCTGGTGCGCGCTGAGCGATCAGGGACAGGGACTGGCCGGGTGTACACGATCGGGACGACCTGCACCGACGCAGCCGGAAACGCGTCGACCGGATACGCGACGATCACCGTCCCGCACGATCAGGGCAAGGGAAACGGATAGCGGAGACCGAAGGGGACGGCAGTCGCGGGATGCCTGGCGCGCAATTGTGCTGCTGCGCCGGTGGCCAAAAGGTGCTACCTTGCCGAAACGCGGGTTGGTCAGGGGCACGCGGCACGAACGCCAGCCCCATACGTCGGGTCTGGATCGAAAGCTGCATGGGGACACCCGACCGACCCGCAGTTGCCGGCCGTTGCGCCGGGACACCAGGCCTGAGCAGGCCAGACGACGCAACGCGGTAGGTAGATCACAGCAGTACGCCAACGCTCTTGCACGGAGACAGCACGATGCGCACGACCGGGACAGTGAAGTGGTTCAATGATGCGAAAGGCTTCGGCTTCATCACGCCGGAGGATGGTGGAAAGGATTTGTTCGTGCACCATTCGGCCATCCAGGGGAGCGGCTTCAAGTCGCTCGCCGAGGGTGAAAAGGTCGAATTCGACGTCGTGCAGGGGCAGAAGGGCCCAGCCGCGGAGAACGTCACGAAGATGGGTGGCGGATCGAGCGGTGGCGGCAGCGGCGGCGGTGGTGGCGGCTACGGTGGCGGTGGTGGCGGCGGCGGTGGTGGTGGTCGCGGACGTCGCGAGTACTGAGCCTCGCTGAGAAATGAACGAGGGGGCGCCGTTAGGCGCCCCCTCGTTGTTTCTCTACTTCCGCAGTTGAGCTGCCGCAGCGGTCATCAGTGCGCGTCGACGACGGCGGCGCCGGGCTTCGGACGCTTCAGCAGGAACACCGACGGAGAGACGCAGAGGAAGCTGATCAGGATCAGCATCCACGCGTCGTTGTAGCTGCGCATGGCCGCCTGCTGCATCACCTGGCCGTTGATCGCCGCGAGCGCGGAGCTGTGTGCGGTGAGCGCGTCCATCCCGCGGCCGATGAATCCGGCCGTCAGCATCTGGATCCGCTGATCGGTGATCGGATTGCCGACGACGATGTCGCTGACCAGGTCCACGCGGTGGATCTGGATGTGGGTCGTGACATACGTCGCGAGGATCGCGATGCCGAACGATCCGCCGAGCTGGCGCGAGAGGTTGATGAGCCCTGACGCCTGCTGCGCTTCCTGGGGCTTGAGGCTGGCGTAGGCGACGTTGTTGATCGGCGCGAAGAGGAATCCGAGGCCGAAGCCGCGGATGATCAGCGCGAGTCGGACGTCGGACTCGCCGGCCTGTGTCGTCAGGTGGCCGAGCTTGTACATCGAGACCAGGAACAGCGTGATGCCGATCGCGATGAGGACACGCGCGTCGGCCTTGGGCTTCTTGCCGTTGAGCATGAACCCCGAGAAGAGCGCGGTGGCACCGGTCGCGAGGCCGCCGGGAAGCATCGCCAGCCCGGTCTCGGTGGGGCTGAAGTGGAGGATGCTCTGCGAGAAGAGCGGGAAGATGAAGACGCCGCCGTAGAGCCCGAAGCCGAGCGAGACGAAGAGAAAGATCGACGCCGCGAGCTGACGGTTCTTCAGGACGCGAAAGTTCACCACCGGGTGCTTGTTCCGCGGCGACATCTCCCACCAGAGCATCCCGATGATGCAGACCGCGGAGAGAATGGCGAGCCGGAGGATCAGGTCATCGGAGAACCAGTCCTTCTGGCTGCCTTCCTCGAGCACGTACTGCAGCGCACCGACGCCGACGGTGAGCAGGCCGATGCCGAGCCAGTCGACGTCGCCCTTCCTCGCCTGCTGGTCGGGCGGATCCTGGAGGAAGCTGCCGACGAGGAACACCGACGCCATCGCGATCGGGACGTTGATGAAGAAGCACCAGTTCCAGGTGTAGTTGTCGGTGATCCATCCGCCCAGCGTCGGGCCTAACGTTGGGGCGACGATGATGCCGAGGAGGAAGACGGACTGGACCAGCCCCTGCTCCTCGAGGGGAAAAATCTGGCGGAGCGTGGCCTGCGCGGTCGAGAGGAGTGCCGCGCCGCCGGCGCCCTGCACGATGCGCCAGAAGACGAGCTCCACCAGCGAGTGCGACGTGCCGCAGAAGAACGAGGCGACGGCGAACAGGATGATCGACACGACGAGATAGCGCTGCCGGCCGAAGCGTTCAGTGAAGAACGCGGTCATCGGCAGGAAGATGACGTTGGAGAGGATGTAGCCGGTGCTGACCCAGCCGATCTCCTGCTGCGTCGCGCCGAGATTTCCCGCCATCTGCGGGAGGGCGACGTTGATGATGGTGGTGTCGAGCACCTCCATGATCGCGGCGGTGATCAGGCCGAGGAGGATCAGCCACCGATACTTGTCCACGTGCGCCGCCGCGGCGGCGCGCAAAGCGGCCGTGTTGCGCGGAGTCGGGGCGGCTGGGCGCGGCGGTGCTTCGGCTGCTTCGGGCGCGGCGGGTTCTGCGGAAGTGCTCATCGAGTAGTAAAGGACGGAATCAGTCGCGGGTGGCGCGACGCAAGCTAACGAGTTAGTGACCCGAAGGTCACTAACTCCGCCGCCCCCGCAGGGGTTCCCGGGATTGCTTCGTGTTCAGGCGCCCTCGATCCCCTGCTCGACGAGCTGCTGCCGCACTGCGTCGGCATCGGGATCGCCGGCGTCGAGTGCCCTGGCCAGCTTCTCCTGGAGCTTCGGCTCGAGCCGGGGAGGCAGCGTCGGAACGTTCGCGTCGACGCGGGCATCGATGACGAATGGCCTGTCGGCGGCGAGCGCGCTGCGCCAGGCGCCGGCGATGTCCTCGGGTCGCTCGACGCGCACTCCGGCGAGACTGAGAAGCTCGGCGTAGCGCGCGTAGGGGACGTCGGGGAGGTCCTGCGAGGCGGGGAACTTCGGCTCGCCTTCCATGACGCGCTGCTCCCAGCTCACGTAGCTGAGGTCGCGGTTGTTCAGCACGAGGAGGATCAGCCGAGGGTTCTTCCATCGCCGCCAGTACTTCGCGACGTCGATCAGCGCACTCATCCCACTCATCTGCATCGCGCCGTCGCCGACGACCGCGATCACCGTCCGATCGGGGAAGGCGATCTTCGCGGCCAGCGCGTACGGCAATCCCGAGCCCATCGTCGCGAGACCGCCGGAGAGCGAGAACTTCATCCCGCGCCGCATCTTCACGAAGCGCGCGAGCCAGATTGCGCCCGACCCCGAGTCGCCGGTAAGGATCGCATCGTCAGGCAGCTGGCTGGACAGCTCCCAGAGAAGGAGCTGCGGATTGACTGGATTCGCCGGTGCATGTGCCTGCTCTTCGGCGGTGCGGTACCAGTCGGCGACATGCTGCTCGACGGTTGCCCGCCACGACCGGTCGCTCTTCTTCTTCAGGAGTGGCAGCAGCGCGCGGAGCGTCTCGGCGCTGTCGCCGGCGAGCATGACTTCCATCGGGTAGCGGAGCCCGAGCGACTTCGGCGCGATGTCGATCTGGACGCCGCGAGCCTGACCTTCCTTCGGCAGGAACTCGGTGTACGGCATCGACGAGCCGACCATGAGGAGCGTGTCGCACTCCTCCATCATCCAGTTGCTCGCGGCGGTGCCGAGCCAGCCGACGGATCCGGTCACGAACGGGAGATCGTCGGGAAGGACGGCCTTGCCGAGGAGCGCCTTGGCGACGCCGGCGCCTAACGCTTCGGCGACGGCGGCGACGTCGTCGCCGGCGCCGAGCGCGCCCTGGCCGACGAGGATGGCGACGCGCTTGCCGGCGTTGAGGACGTCGGCAGCACGGCGCAGCTCGGCCTCCCCCGGCACGAGGCGCGGAACCACGACGCCGACGGACGAGTGCTGCATCGCATGCTCCTGCGGCGGCTCGGCGACAGCCGGCGCCTGCTGCACATCGTGGGGGAGAATGACGACGGTCACCGCGCGCTCGGCGATGGCGACGCGAAAGGCGCGGTCGATGACATGACGCGCCTGCTCGGGCTTGGCGACGACGGCGATGTACTCGCTGCCGACGTCCTCGAGGATGGAGTAGAGGTTCGTCTCCTGCTGGATGCTGCCGCCCATCCCGGCGAGGGATTGTTGACCGACGATGGCGACCACCGGCTGGTGATCGAGTTTCGCGTCGTAGAGGCCATTGAGCAGGTGGATCGCACCTGGCCCGCCGGTGGAGAGGCAGACACCGACTTCGCCGGTGAACTTCGCGTGCGCGGTGGCCATCAGCGACGCGAGCTCCTCGTGCGCGACCTGCACGAAGTCGATTGCGCCCTCGCGGCGGTTCATCGCACCGAGGACGCCATTGATGCCGTCGCCGGGGAAGCCGAAGACGCGCCTAACGTTCCACTGCCGCAGCCGGTCGACGACGAAGTCGGACACCGTCGGCTGCTTCTGCTTCCCATTGTGCTTTGCCATTCGCTGCTCCCGTCGAGGCCGTCTTGCGCGCGTGCCTGCGCGCGACCGCGGGGCTGAATTGGCAGGGGCGGTGCCAGCGAGTGCAATTCACGCGGTCCGGCGGTTGCAAAGCGTGAGGCAGTCCGGACAGCGCGAACATGCAGAACAGGAGAGGCAACGTGGCGAAGAAGAAGAGCGACAACGAGCGAGCGCACCGCGAGCCGACTGATCGCGAGCCATCGGCGCGGCGCGCCGCGGGCACGGGCGCGCAGTATCGCGAGATCCAGCAATCGATCGACGCGAAAGACAAGGCGAAACCCGACAAGGGGAAGTCGGAGAAGAAGGGCGCGGTGCACGCCGGCGACCGGAAGCAACCGGAGAAATTCCCGAAGCAGCATCTGGAGAAGCCGGGGATCGAATCCGAGCTCGAGGTGCGGCCACGTTATCTCGCGCCGTCGTACAAGGGATCGGAGAAGCTGCAGGACATGGTGGCGATCATCACCGGCGGCGACTCCGGGATCGGGCGCGCGGTCGCGGTGCTCTACGCGCGCGAGGGCGCTGACGTCGCGATCGTCTATCTGCCGGAGGAGCAGGACGACGCGGAGGAAACGAGGCGCGCAGTGGAGAAGGAGGGCCGGAGCTGCCTCCTGCTGCCGGGCGACGTCTCGGACTTCGAGTTCTGCGAGGACGTTGTCGAGCGCACGCTGCAGGAGTTCGGCAAGCTGGACATCCTCGTCAACAACGCGGCGTCCAGGAGCACGCCGACTCGCTCGAGGACATCACGCCCGAGCACTTCGACCGGACGATCAAGACGAACCTGTACGGCTACTTCTTCATGGCGAAGGCGGCGCTGCCGCACCTGAAGCGTGGGAGCTCGATCATCAACACCGGATCGGTGACGGGGCTCGAGGGAAACAAGGACCTCCTCGATTACTCGACGACCAAGGGTGGGATCCACGCCTTCACGCGCTCGCTCTCGGAGAACGTGCTGGAGAAGGGGATCCGCGTGACCGCTGTCGCGCCCGGGCCGGTGTGGACACCGCTCAACCCCGCCGACAAGCCGGCGAAGAAAGTCGCGGAGTTCGGATCGGAAACGCCGATGAAGCGGGCGGCGCAGCCGGAGGAGCTCTCACCGCTCTACGTCTTCCTCGCGGCGCCGTCGTGCTCCTCCTACATCACCGGCGAGGTCATTCCGGTCGTCGGCGGGCACAAGGGGGCGTGACTGCCTAACGCCTGGCCGCGTTCACGATGATGTTGCCGATCGCGCGATAGTCGCGGTCGAAGTGGTGATCGCCCGGCAGCTCGTGCCGGGCGATCACCGCGCTGTCGGCCTGCGGGCACGGCGACTTGTCCTCGTCGCGCCCGTAGATGCACAGCATCGGGAGCCCACGCAGCTTCACCAGCTGCGGCGCGATCGGCAGGTCGGTGCTGCGTACGATGTCGCGAAAGAGATCGGCGAAGTGGAACTGGAACGACGCGCCGCGGCTGAGGCCGAGCATCGCGAGCAGCGTGACACGTGGCGCGACGTCCGCCGGCAGGCGATCGGCGACGAATGGGATGAGATTTGCGCCGTGCGAGTAGCCGACGAGCAGGATGCGCGGGCGGTGCCAGCGCGCCGAGTAGGCGCGGGCGATCCGCGCGACGTCCGCGGCCGTTTCATCGGGAGTGCGCTTGCGCCAGAGGTACGCGCGCGTGTCGAGAGCAGCGACCGCGATGCCGCTGTCGGCGAGCACATTCGCGACCTGCTTGTCGAGCTCCGCGAAGCCGCCGTCGCCGGTGAGGAAGACAGCGATCGCGTCGCCCGTCCGATGTGCGGGAACCTCGATGAGCGGCAGCCCGTGGACCGCGGTGTCGCCGGCGGCGGCCGCCGCCGTCTGCGCACGAAGAGCCGGCGCGGCAGTGGGCGCAGCGATCAGCGCCGAGAGCGAAAGCGCGATCGGGAAAGTCGTGCGCATTACACCAAATGACGATCGCATCACAGCGGTCAGTGAGCGACCACGCCGCGCAGCCCGCGCGAGATCAGGATCGAGACGCCGGCGAGTGCCCGCGGCAGCGCGAGGCCACCAGGCGAAGCGAGATAACGCGGATCCCACTGCGGGTCGAACTTCGACTTGTAGCGGCGGAGTCCCTGGAAATTGTAGAAGTGCTCGCCGTGCCGGTACAACCATGAGCCGGCGCGATTCCAGAGCGGGGCGAGCTCGCGCCCTTCGATCCCCGACAGCGACGCCATGCCGAGATCGAATGTGGCGTACCCCTGTTGCCGTCCCCAGAGCATCATCGAGACGAAGAGAAAGTCCATCACGCTCGCCGGTGCATCCGACGAGTAGCGCATGAGGTCTACGGAGATCTCGCCGTGGTCGTTGGCCTGCCAGAGGTTGGCGAACGCGACGAGCCGTCCGGCGACGTGCACGCAGGCGATGGGGTACGCGCGGAGATATCGCTCGTTGAAGTAGCCGAGGGAAAACCCTTTCTCCCGCGTGTTCTTCGCGGCCAGCCAGTCGTCGGAGACGCGGCGCATTTCCGGGAGGAGAGCCGGCACTTCCGCCGGCGGCGTCACGCTGAACGTCGCGCCCGCGGACTCGACGTCGCGCATCGCCTGGCGGAGGCGCTTGCGCGAGCTCCCCTGCAGCGAGAAGTCGGTGAGCGGGACGATTGCGCGCTCGCCCACCTTCACCAGCGAGAGGCCGAGGTCGATGCACAGTGGAAGGGATTCCGTGGAGACGAGGTAGAACACCGTCCATGCGTCGTGGCGATCGGCCTCCTCGCGGAACTTCCAGGCGAGCTCGGCGCGCTCGCCCGGCGGGCCGATCGGGTCGCCTAACGCGATCCAGCTGCGGCCGACGACGCCATACATGATGAACGCGCGTCCGCTGTCGCTGAAGAGCAGACGCTTGTCGCCGAGCAGCGCGAGGTTCGCCGTGGTGTCGGGGGACGCGGCGATGATCGTGGCTGCTCGGGCGAGGGCGTCGTCGTCGGGAGCGTCGATCTCCGGTGGCGCGATGCGGAGCAGGCGCAACGCCGCGTACGCGGCGAGGGCGAGCACGACACCGGCGCTGGCGCGAAGGAAGCGCGCGGCGTCGGCGTGGGGCGCGAAGCGGAGCCAGAGTGAATTGGTGACGCCGGCATGGCGGAAGGAGATGGCACCGAGCCAGATGCTGGCGGCGACGACGGTCGTGACGGCGACGATCCACTGCGGCGTGAACGGCTCGTTGAGGAGACGGGTGCGGCGGTAGAACGCCGGCCGCGCCGGAGCAAGCACCGCGAGTACGAGCCCGAGGGCGAGCGCTTCCTCCCAGTCGAGCCCCTTCAGCAGCGACGTGAGCATGCCTAACGCGAGCAGCCCGATGGTGATGTGGTAGGCGGCGTCGAGCCGGCGGCGGATCCCCCAGGCGACCACGAGCAGCGCCGCGCCGGTGAGGCTGGCGGTGAGGTGCGACGCCTCGATCAGCGCGAGGGGCAGCGCGTCGTGGAGGAGGGCGAGTCGCGAGCGGACCGACGGCGTCGCGCCGGAGAAGAGGAGGATCGCGCCGGCAACGAAGGTGAAGATGCTGAGCGCGTGCGGCACGATCGCCGGCATCCACCGCCCGGCGGCGCGGCCGGCCACGCGCAGCGGTACGTGAATGCGTGATTCGCGCGCGGTGAGCGAGAGGACCGCGAGCACGAATGGCAGCAGGTAATAGATCAGGCGATACGCGAGCAACGCGCCGACGACCTCGCGAGCGCCGAGCGTCGGCGCGAGAAGCGTGACCATCAGCGCCTCGAACACGCCGAGGCCGCCGGGGACGTGGCTGACAAGCCCGACGAACTGCGCGAGCAGGAAGACGCCGAGGAAGGGGAGCAGCGCGGGGCGCGCGCCAGCAGGGAGCAGCACGTAGAGCACCGCGCCCGCAACGCTCCAGTCGGCGATCGCGATCAGCAGCTGCCTGACGGCGGTGGTGAAGCGCGGAACCGGGATCTCGAAGCTGCGGAATCGCACTGGCTCGTGGCGGAGCGCACTCCAGGCGAGGTACGATGCGACGACGGCGATGCAGATGACGCCGACCACGCGCGCGCCCAGCAGCGGCACGTGCAGCAGCTCGACGGTGCTGACCGGCTCGACGACGAGGACGACGCCGGCGATCGCGACGACGCCGAACACGAACGTCGTTCCGGCGAAGGCGGCCGCGCGGGCGATCTCCGACGTCGAGAGTCCCCACGATGACCAGAAGCGATAGCGGACCGCGTTCCCGGTCAGGGCGGCGAAGCCTAACGTCTGGCTCAGCCCGTAGGCGATGAACGATCCGAATGCCACCCGGCGCAGCGGGACGCGGCGGCCGGCGTACATGAGTGCGAGCGCGTCGTAGGCGGGGAGGATGGCATAGGCGAGCGCGGTCAGCAGCGTCGCAAGGACGATCTGGTCGTTGGGGATCTCGTGGAGCGCGCTGGCCAGGTCGCGATAGCGATAGTGACGCAGCGCATCGCGGAGGACCTCGAGTGCCAGCGCGACGACAGCGAGCACCGCGAGCGGCCCGATCCAGCGAGCGACGCGGCCGCGGCGGCCTGGCGCGGCCGGAAGCGGCTCGACCGGCGTCGGCGTCACCGGCTCGACCGGCGTCGGTTCGTCGATGCGTTGCGTCATGTGCGGGGCCTCGCGCGCCGGGTCGGCTCGGCGTCGAGGGGGTTCTCCGGCCAGTGATGGCGCGGGTAGCGCCCGCGCATGTCCTTGCGCACATCGAAGTAGCTCGTGCGCCAGAAACCGGCGAGATCGCGAGTCACCTGCACCGGACGGTGGGCAGGTGAGAGCAGATGGAGCGTCAGCGGCACGCGGCCGCCGCCGATGCGCGGTGTTTCCTCGAGGCCGAACAGCTCCTGCAGCCGGACCGCGAGCACCGGTGCAGCGGGATCGGAGTAATCGACCGGGATGCGCGAGCCCGTCGGGACGACGACGTGCGTCGGCGCGATCTCGTCGAGTCGCTCGCGATCGCGCCAGGCGACGCGCGACAGGAGCAGTGCGCCGAGATCTAGCTCGCGCAGCTGGTCGAGCCGCCGGAGACCGGCCAGCGACGGCGCGAGCCACTCGTCCAGCGTGAGGCCTAACGCGTGGTCGGATACGTCCGGCCAGTCGGGCGAAAGCGTGCGGGCGAAGGCGAGCCGCTGGCGGAGCCGACGCGCCGCGTCGGACCACGGGAGCGCCGCAATCCCGCGCGCGGCGACCGCGCCGACCAATGCGGCCGCGACGAGCGCGGGATCGGGATCACCGACCGTCACCTCGTCGAGCGTTATCGCGCCGAGGCGTTCGCGCCGACGCGCGATCACCGCGCCGGCGCGGTCATCGAGATCGACGCGTTCGTCGCGGACGATATCGTCGGCGAACAGCCGGCGGACATCTGCTTCGTCGATGTGCGCGGCGAGATGGATGCGTGCTTCGCCGCGGCGGCCATCGAGCTCGGCGACCGCGAGCCATTCGCTCGCGGTCAGCGCCTGCTGCTCGGCGAGCACGGCGCCGGCGCCCGACCGCAGGAGGTAGCGGCCGGGCTGCCCGTCGCGACGGCGAGCGATGCGGTCCGGGTAGGCGAGAGCGACGAGGGCGCCGGTCGACAGCGCGCCCTCGTCGGCGGATGTGGAACGCGCCGCCGTGCCTAACGGCCCGGCCGGCGGCGGCGAAGGGCGCGAATTGCGCGCGTGGCGCGCCAATGCCATCGCGCGCTCCGCTATCTGGCGGGCGTCAGCGCGGGCGCGACGAAGCCCGTCGCGATCGACGGTCGCGCCGGGCGCGAACGGTTGCTCGTGGTCGCCGGCCAGCAGCTCGCAGCGCGCGGCGATGTCGACGTCCGCGCCCGGGCGCTGCGTGCGTATGAAATCGCGGTCGGCGAGCAGCGCGGCCACGCGGGCAGCGGCATCCAGCGCACCAGTGTCCATGGCGCGCAGCAGCATGTGCGCGAGCCGCGGGTGCGTGCCGAGCATGGTCAACGCGCGTCCATGCGCCGCCACGCGGCCGGAAACGTCGAGCGCGCCGAGCTGTTGCAGCAACTCGCGGGCGTGCGCGAGCGCGGCGTCGGGTGGTGGCGTCAACCAGCGCAGCGAGCGGGGATCGTGAACACCGGCTACCGCCAGCTCGAGTGCGAACGCGGTGAGATCGGCGGCGAGAATCTCCGGTGGCGACTGGGCGACGAGACCATGATGATCGTGCTCGGCCCAGAGCCGATAGCAGACCCCGGGTGCGGTGCGGCCGGCGCGGCCGCGGCGCTGCTCGGCTGAAGCGCGCGAGACCTTCACCGTCTCGAGCCTGGTCATCCCGGCGCCGGGGTCGAAGCGCGGGAGCCGCGACAGTCCGCTGTCGATGACGATGCGGACTCCATCGATCGTCAGGCTCGTTTCGGCGATCGACGTCGCGAGAACGACCTTGCGCGCACCGTCAGGCAGCGGGGCGAGTGCGCGGTCCTGCTCGGCACCGGCGAGCGCACCGAAAAGAGGGACGACCTCGACGCCGCGCGGGAGCGACGCCCCAGCCAGCATCGACGCGACGCGATGGATCTCCCCGGCGCCGGGAAGGAAGGCGAGCAGATCACCCGCATCGTTGGCGAGAGCGGCGCGGATCGCGCGTGTCATCGCCGGTTCGACGCGATCATCGGGGGCGCGGCCGACCCAGCGCGTCTCGACGGGGAAGCCGCGTCCCTCGCTGACGACGACCGGCGCGTCGTCGAGGAGCGCGGCGACGGCGGCGCCATCGATCGTCGCCGACATCACGAGCACGCGAAGCTCGGGGCGCACGACGGCGCGGGTGTGCAGGGTGAGCGCGAGCCCGAGGTCGGCGTGCAGCGACCGCTCGTGAAATTCGTCGAAGATCACGAGCGCCGTGTCGTCGAGCGTCGGGTCGGCCTGGAGCATCCGCGTCAGTACCCCTTCGGTGACGACTTCGATGCGAGTGTCGCGGCCGACGCGCGTGTCGGCGCGCACGCGGAAGCCGACGGTCGCACCCACTTCTTCGCCGAGCATCGCTGCCATGCGCCGGGCCGCAGCCCGGGCGGCGACCCGTCGCGGCTCGAGCATCACGATCTTCCGCCCATCGCGCCACGGGGCGTCGAGGAGCGCCAGCGGAACGCGCGTGGTCTTTCCCGCGCCGGGTGGCGCGACCAGCACGGCAGCGCCGGAATCGGCGAGGGCGGTGCGGAGGGCGGGGAGGGCAGGCTCGATCGGCAGCGGTGGCACTCGTTGAATGTCGCGGGCGCGACCAATGACGGGAAGCAGGGCGGTGCCGACCCAGCCAAGTGCCGTCAGTTGGGCGGCGCAGCGATTGATCGATAGATTGGGCGGATGTCTCCAGCAGAAACCGGGTCAGCGGCCCCCAGCGGCGCGTTGACGCCCGCGCACGACGAGCACGGTCCTGAAGGCGCGCCGCCAGGGTTCGTCGCCGCGGTCCGAGAGGCGCTGCGCGGCTCGCACCGCGACTTCACCAGCGGACCGTTAGGCACGGCGATCCTCATCCTCGCCGTGCCGATGGTGCTCGAGATGGTGATGGAGAGCGTCTTCGCGGTGGTGGACGTCTTCTTCGTCGCGCGGCTCGGTGCGGACGCAGTGGCGACGGTGGGCATCACCGAGTCGATGCTCTCGGCGGTGTACGCGATCGCGATCGGGCTGTCGATCGGCGCGACGGCGATGGTCGCGCGCCGTTATGGCGAGGGCGACCGCGAGGGCGCGGCACACTCGGCGGCGCAGGCGCTCGGGCTCGGGCTGGTGGTGGCGCTGGTCATCGGCCTCGCCGGCGCGCTGCTCGCCCCGCGGCTGCTGGCGACGATGGGAGCGTCGGCGTCGGTGGTGGCGTCGGGGAGCGGCTACACCCGGATGATGTTCGCCGGGAACGTGAGCATCCTGATGCTGTTCCTCGTGAACGCGGTCTTCCGTGGTGCGGGCGACGCGGCGATCGCGATGCGCGTACTCTGGCTGGCGAACGCGCTGAACATCGTGCTGGCGCCGTGCCTCATCTTCGGCGTCGGGCCGTTCCCGAAGCTCGGCGTGACCGGCGCGGCGGTGGGGACGACGATCGGGCGCGGGATCGGGGTGCTGTTCGCGCTCTCGCGGCTGCTCAACGGGCGCGGGCGGCTCGTCGTCCGTCGTCCGCACTGGCGGTTCGACCCGGCGCTGGTGCGACGAATCGTCAACCTGTCGTCGAGCGCGACGGTGCAGGTGTTCATCGGCACGGCGAGCTGGCTCGGACTGGTGAAGATCATCTCGGCATTCGGGAGCGACGCGGTGGCCGGGTACACGATCGGGCTCAGGGTGATCATCTTCGCGCTGCTGCCGGCGTTCGGGATCACCAATGCGGCGGCGACGATGGTCGGCCAGGCGCTGGGCGCGCACAAGCCGGAGCGGGCCGAGCGCGCGGTCTGGGTGGCCGGCGGGTACGCGACGGTCTTCCTCGGCGCGATCGGGGTCGCGTTCGTGCTGCTGGCCAACCAGATCGTCGCGATCTTCACGCACGATCCGAACGTCGCGCGGTATGCGACGCAGTGCCTGCGCACGATCGCGTTAGGCTTCCTGTTCTACGGCTACGGGATGACGTTCACGCAGTCGTTCAACGGAGCCGGGGACACCCGCTCGCCGACGCTGCTCAACCTGCTCTGCTTCTGGATGTTCGAGCTGCCGCTGGCCTGGCTGCTCGCCGACCGGTTCGGGATGGGACCGCGCGGCGCGTTCATCGCGATGACGGCGGCGTTCTCGCTGATGGCCTTCGCCGGCGGCTGGCTGTTCCGCCGTGGCGCGTGGAAGACGCGACGTGTCTGAGTCGTTGCGCGCGAAAAGTGCGCCGGTCACGGTCGAAGCGCCGGTCTGGGCGGTCGGGGTTCCACCGTTAGGCCTGACGCCGCTGGCGGGGACGATCGACGCCGACGTCTGCGTCGTCGGACTTGGCGGGAGCGGGTTGTCCTGCATCGGCGAACTTCGTCGCCTCGGTGCATCGGTGGTCGGGATCGACGCGGCATCGGTCGGGGGCGGCGCGGCCGGCCGGAACGGCGGGTTCCTCCTCGCAGGGATCGCCGCCTTCCACCACGAAGCCGCGGACACGCACGGGCATGAGCGCGCCGCGCGAGCGTGGCGCCTGACGCTCGCCGAGCTGGAACGCATCGCCGCCGAGACACCGGACGCGGTCCGCCGCACCGGGACGCTGCGGATCGCCATCGACGAGGAAGAGCTGGACGACTGCAAGGCGCAGCTGGCGGCGATGGCGCGCGACGGGCTCCCGGTGGAGTGGTACGTCGGCGTCGAAGGGAGCGGGCTGCTCTTCCCGCGCGACGGGAGCTTCCAGCCGATGCTCCGCTGCAGCCAGCTGGCCGGGCGCGCGATCGCCGATGGGGTGCGGCTGTTCGAGCAGACCCCGGCCGTCTCGATCGGCGACGGCGTGGTGACGACGCCTAACGGCCGCGTCCGCGCGCCGATCACGATCATCGCCGTGGATGGCGGGCTCGAGCGCGTGCTGCCGGAGCTCGTCGGGCGGGTGCGCACCGTCCGGCTGCAGATGGCCGGCACGGCGCCGGCGACCGACGTGCGTTACGAGCGTCCCGTCTACTCGCGTTATGGGCTCGACTACTGGCAGCAGCTCGCCGACGGCCGCATCGCGCTCGGCGGTTTCCGCGATGTCGGCGGCGACGACGAGTGGACGCACGACGCGCGGCCGAGCGACGCGGTGCAGCAGGCGATCGAGCGCTGCCTGCGCGAGCGTGTCCGGACGCGCGCGCCGATCACGCACCGGTGGGCGGCACTGGTCTCGTACACGCCCGATGGGTTGCCCGTGGTGGAGGAGGTTCGTCCGGGGGTGTGGGCGACCGGCGCGTACAACGGGACCGGGAACGTCGTCGGCGCGCTCTGCGGGCGCGCGGTCGCGCAGCTCGCTGTGAGCGGGCGCACAGAGCTGCTGCTTTGAGGCGAATTCCGCTCTGGCGCAACGCGGGTCGCCGTACAATTTTGTGCCGAGAATCCGACTGGGAGACACCGCCCGATGACCACGACGTCCGAACAATCCGATCGCGACCGGCGGCTGCGCCCCCGTTTTCGCGCGCTCATTGACGAGATGATGGACCAGATCCGCCAGGTTGCCCGTGAGGCGCCGGACGATCCCGAGTCCCGGGCGCAGGCGGAAGCGGACCTCGAGCGCATCATGAGCCAGGTGCGACGGGCGGCGACGCAGCGGGACGATCGTTAGGCAGTTCGCTGAAGCAATGGAAGACGGCGCGAGTGCTCTCGCGCCGTTTCCTTTTGCGCACTGATCCGCTGCACGACTCGCTCGTCCGTGGCGCGCCGCGTGTTGACAGGCAGGGAACATCAGTCGATGTTGGGCGCTCTTCCCGGGCGGACTGCCGTGGCGGGAAGCTCACTACCGATCCTTCCGATGTCCCAGCGTTCGTCATTCACGCTCCGCTCCGCCACGCCTGACGACGTGCCGGTGATCCTCGCCTGCATCAAGGGGCTCGCCGAGTACGAGAAGCTCGCACACGAAGTCGTCGCGACCGAGGAGAAGCTTCGCGATACGCTCTTCGGCGCGCGTCCCGCCGCGGAGGTGATCCTCGCGTTCGACGGCGACGAGGCGGCGGGGTTCGCGCTGTTCTTCCACAACTACTCGACCTTCCTCGCGCGCCCCGGTGTGTACCTCGAGGATCTGTTCGTCTTTCCGCGCTTTCGCGGTCGTGGGCTTGGGCGGTTGCTGCTCGCGACGCTCGCGCGCATCACGATCGACCGCGGCGGCGGGCGGCTCGAGTGGAGCGTTCTCGATTGGAACGTGGACGCGATCCGCTTCTACCGAAGCGTCGGCGCCGAGGGGATGACCGACTGGACGATGAACCGCGTCAGCGGGGACGCGCTGCACACGCTCGCCGCCTCGCGCGGCGCGGGCGCCGATCTGTCGCTACGCCAGCGGTGATTGCCGCCGCGCGCGGGCGCGCCACAGAGCCGATGCGAGAGCGAAGTCGCGTGCGGACCACGCTGCGCGCGGCGGCGGGCGGATTCGTACTCGTGGTGATGCTCGTGCTATGCGCGCGAGGGGTGGGCCCGGTCCCGCCGCTCGGTCCACTCGTCGACCCATCGACGGGAATCTGGGCGATGCCGGCCGTGGCCGAGCTCCCGCGCACGAGCGAGGTCACCGTGCCGGGCACGCGCGCGCCGGTCACCGTCCTCTACGACGATCGCGCCGTGCCGCACATCTTCGCCGAGAGCGAGGCTGATGCCTATCGCGCGTTAGGCTACGTCGTGGCCCGCGACCGGCTCTTTCAGCTCGAGATGGGGACGCTCGCCGCCTCCGGTCGCTTGACCGAGATCGGCGGGCGCGCTCTGCTCGGCGCCGATCGCGAGATGCGCGAGCTCGGGATGCCGCGCGCGGCCGAGCGGGCGTGGGCGAGCGTACCGGCCGGCTCTCTGGCACGAGTCGCGACCGAGGCGTTCGCCGATGGAGTCAACGCGTACATCGACTCGATGTCGCCAGCCGAAGTACCGCTCGAATTCCGGCTGCTCGGGATCGCGCCGGAACGATGGCGGCCGGTGAACACGTACCACCTGCTCGAGCGGATGGGCTGGACGCTGGCGTACGAGAACGATCTCGCCCGCCTCGCGACGCGTGCGAGGATCGGCGACGCCGCGACCGATGCCCTGTTTCCGGCGCGCAGCCCGATCCAGGAGCCGATCCAGCCTAACGGTCAGACCAGGCCACGCTTCGACTTTGCCCCGCTCCCCCCGCCCGGCGCGCCCGACACCGCCGCGGCTGCACTGCTCTCGCTGCTGCGCAGCGCCGGTGCCGGGAGGCACGCGGGCGCGGACCCCGGCACCGGCGACGCGCTCGGCAGCAACAACTGGGCGGTCGCGCCGCGCCGCACCGCGGCGGGTGCAGCCCTCCTCGCCGGCGATCCGCATCTCGAGCTCACACTGCCGTCGATCTGGTACGAGACGCAGATCACCGTTCCCGGCGCAGTGGACGTCTACGGCGTGACGATTCCCGGTGCGCCCGGGGTGATCATCGGCTTCAATCGCGACATCGCCTGGACGTTCACCAATACGCAGGCCGACGTGATGGACTCTTTCGCCGAGACGGTGGACGACAGCGTGCATCCGTCGCGCTACATGGTCGACGGTGCCTGGAAGCCGATCGAGCAACGCGTCGAGACCTATCGCGGGCGGCACGGCATCGTGCTCGCCGTGGACACGGTGCGGTACACCCATCGCGGCCCGATGCGGCAGAGCGGCGACCGCTGGCTGTCGCTGCGCTGGACGGTGCTCGAGACCAGCGCAACGTTAGGCGCGTTCGGGGCGATCGAGAAGGCGAAGAGCGCCGAGCAGTTCCGCCAGGCGACCGATGTCTACGCCGCGCCCGCGCAGAACATGCTCGTCGCCGACCGCGGCGGGCACATCGCGATCCGCTCCACCGGGCGCTTCCCCATCCGCGGCGGCGATGGCCGCGGCGACGTCGTACGCGACGGCTCGCACTCGGCCAACGACTGGCAGGGCGACTGGCCACTCGCGCGTTACCCCGCCGCCGTCGATCCGGCCCAGGGCTTTCTCGCCAGCGCCAACCAGCAGCCGGTGGACCCTAACGTCGAGCCGGCGTACCTCGGCACGTCATGGTTCTCGCCATGGCGGGCACTTCGCATCAACGCGCTCCTGCGCGCCGCGCCGCCGATGACTCCCGAGCTGATGGCGCGGATGCAGACCGATCCGGGGAGCGCGCGCGCCGACCTGTTCGTGCCGGTGTTCGTCGCTGCATCGCGCGCCCGCCCTACGCGGGCCGAATGCGCCGAGGGCGCGCGGCTGCTCGGTCAGTGGTCGCGCCGGTACACGCGCGAGAACACGCGAGCCGTGCTCTTCGAGGCGGCGATGCGCGAGCTCGCCGCGCAGACGTGGGACGAGCTGGGTGGGTCGGCGGCGGAGCGTCCGGCCGATCAGGTGCTGCTCGAGCTCACCGCCGATAGCGCGAACGCATGGTGGGACGATCGCCGCACTTCCGCGGTCGAGCACCGCGACGACCTGGTGTGCAACGCGCTCGAGAGCGCGCTCGCCGGAACGAAGCAGCGCTACGGCCAGCCTGACGACGTGCGCTGGCGTTGGGATCGTGCGTCGACAGCGAGTGTGAATCACCTGCTGCGCATCCCGGCGCTGTCGGCGCGACGAATACCGATTCAGGGTGGACCGTCCACGCTCAACCCGTCGGCCGGATCGGCGTACGGCGCGAGTTGGCGCATGGTCGTCGAGCTGGGTGCAGAGACGCGCGGCTGGGGCACGTATCCCGGGGGACAGTCGGGAAATCCGCTCAGCAGTCATTACGAGGATCGCATCGCCAGCTGGGCCGCCGGCACCCTCGACACTTTGCGCTTCCCGCGACGGGCGCAGGAGCTCCCGGGAACGCGGGTGAGCGCGTCGCTCACCGTGATGCCGCCGAAATGAACGGTCGCGACGTGCTGCTCTTCATCGTGCGAACGACAGGGTTCGCGCTCGTCACCGCTACCGGTGGATGGCTTGCAGTTCCGGTGACCGCGGCTGTGTGGTCGACGCTCGCGACTGCAGAGCGCCGTCGCGAGCTGCACCTCGCGCTTGCGGCAGCGGCGTCGTGGGCGCTGCTGCTCCTCTGGGGCTCGGCGTCGGTGAGCGACGCCCGGCTCCTCTCACTGCTCGGCGGGATATTCCAGGTGCCGGGATGGACGTTCGTCCTGCTGACGCTCGCGGTGCCCGCGCTGCTGGCGTGGAGCGCGGCGGTGGTGACGTCGTCCGTCAGCCGCGAGGTTGCGGCATGGCGGGCGCGGCGCGCCTAACGGTCAGGCGCGTCCGCGAATCTTCGCGAGCCACCAGCGGAGCCCGACGAAGAGAAAGCGCCAGTCGTGCAGGAATTCCGGCGGCTTCCCCTCGACGGCGTGGCCGACGAACTGGAAGATCCAGCCGACGACGAAAAGCAGCAGCGCCAGCTTCCAGAGCCCGCTGACGAAGATCGCGGCGACGAACAGCAGCAACGAGACGGCGATCATCGGGATGCCCACAGTGTGACAGAAGCGATTGAGCGGATGCTGGTGGCTTGTGGAGTATTGCGCGATCCATTCTTCGCTGGTGCGGTTGCCGAGCATCGTCTGCCCTCGTGATGATGGTCGACCGAAAGTGCGTCGCCCCGCGACGGCTGTCCATCGCCTGCGCGGCCCCGTTGTTGCCCGGAGGACGCCGGAATGTCGACTGCAGACGAAGGCCGACACGCGGGAATCGGCCGCGCGCTCCGGCACAGGAACTTCCGCCTCTTCTTCAGCGGGCAGAGCGTCTCGCTCATCGGGACATGGATCACGCGCATTGCCACCAGCTGGCTGGTCTACCGGCTCACGCACTCGGCGATGCTGCTCGGGCTGGTCGGCTTCTGCGGACAGATCCCGACGCTGGTGCTCGCGCCGGTGGCCGGCGTGCTCGTCGACCGGTGGGATCGCCACAAGATCCTCGTCTGGACGCAGGCGTTCTCGGCACTGCAATCGCTGGCGCTCGCGCTGCTCGCGCTGACCAACAGGATCACCGTCGGCTGGGTGCTCGCGCTCCAGGTGGTGCAGGGGCTGATCAATGCCTTCGACACCCCGGCGCGCCAGGCGTTCGTGATCCACATGGTGGACGACCGCGAGGACCTGCCTAACGCGATCGCCCTCAACTCGACGATGGTCAACGGCAGCCGGATCATCGGTCCGTCGATCGGCGGGTTGATCATCGCCGCGGTCGGCGAGGGATGGTGCTTCATGATCGACGCGGTCTCGTACATCGCGGTCATCGCATCGCTGCTGGCGATGCGGCTGCCACCGCTGCCGCGCCGGCCTCGCGGCGGCGCGATGCTCGACGAGCTGCGCACCGGCTTCGAGTACGTGACGCGATTCGCGCCCGTGCGGACCGCGCTCACGCTGCTCGCGCTCGTCAGCCTGATGGGCATGCCGTACACGGTGTTGATGCCGGTGATCGCGACGCAGACGCTGCACGGCGGCGCGCACACACTCGGCTTCCTGATGACCGCCTCCGGGCTCGGTGCGGTCGGCGGCGCACTCTACCTCGCTTCGCGCCGGTCGGTGGTCGGTCTCGGGCGCATCATGGTGATCGCGACGCTCGCGTTCGGCGCCGGGCTCGTCGCGTTCTCGCAGGCGCGGATTCTCTGGGTGGCGCTGCTCGTTCTGCCCGTCGTCGGCGCGGGGATGATGATCGAGATGGCGGCGACCAACACGATCCTCCAGACGGTGGTGAGCGAGGAGCTGCGCGGTCGCGTCATGGCGTTCTACACCATGGCGTTCCTCGGCACCGCCCCGATCGGAAGCCTGCTCGCCGGCATCATCGCCAACCGGGTCGGTGCGTCGCCGACCATCGTGCTCGGCGGCGTCGCCTGCATCGCCGGCGGGATCTGGCTCGCGCTGCGGCTGCGCGGCCTTCGCGAGCTGGTGCGCCCGATCTACGTCGAGCGCGGAATCATCTCGGCGGTGCAGGCCGACGCCGGCACGGCGAGCGGTGTTCCCTGACCGGGCTGCCTAACGTTGCGGCGTCGTCTCGAGCGAGAGGTAGTGGACGCAGGCGGCGCTTCCCTTCTTCTTGCAGAGCAGGTTGTCGTGCTGGTGATGCGGCGTCACGCGCAGCAGCAGCTGGAAGAAGCCGAGGATGACGCCACGGTCGAAGTCGCACGGGTAGGGCGTGCCCGAGACGATCGTCGCGGCCCCCGGGCCCGTGACCTCGTAATCGATCCCACCGTTCGCGGCATTGCGGTGATTCATGGCGAACGCTGGCCCGAACGCGCTCGCGATCTTCTCGAAGCTGTCGAGTCCCGGCGGGAGCTGGATGTGGTTCGGGATCTCCTTCCCGATCCGGAATACCGCCTGGGGACCGATGCGGTGCTCGAGGTCGTGCATGACCGATGCGTAATCGGGCAGCGAGTACCACTCGTCGGGAGCTACGGCCGTGATGCCGTGCCCGGCAAGCAGCTGCTCGGCGGTCTTCCGGAAAGCGCCCGTGGCGGCGAGCATCGCGAGGACGTCGCCGCCGCGAACGAGTGCCTCCGGGGCAACCTTCATGACCTAGTCTAACTCGCGACGCCCGGCGCAGCGACAGCAGCCAGGCATCCGTCGTGCTTGCTCCGCGGCGGTCCCGACGATCTTTTTCATCAGTCCCCGACTCGTCCGCCATCATGACCACGCTCGTTCGAATTCTCTCCGCGGCGTCTGCGGCCGCGCTGCTCGCCGCGTGCGGGAAGACTTCGGCCACCAAGCCCCGCACCACCCCTGCGCCGGCCGCGATCACCACCGCGCAGGGACTCGTTCGCGCGATGCATGACAAGTACGCCGGGTCGTGGTTCCACGCGGCGACATTCGTCCAGCGCAACACCCGGTACGTCCCGTCGGGCGCGGCCGATACGTCGACGTGGCTCGAGGCCATCCGCGTTCCCGGCGCGCTCCGCATCGACATCGAGCCCGTCGCGCAACGCAACGGCATTCTCTTCGTTCGCGACTCGCAGTTCATCATCGGTGCCGGGCAGCTCACCCGTGCGATCGCCAGTGTGCACCCGCTGATGGTGCTCGGCTTCGACGTGTATGCCGACGCGCCCGAGCGCACGCTGGCGCGCATCAAGTCGCTCGGCTTCGACATGACGAAGATGCACGAGGACACGTGGCAGGGACGGCCGGTGTACGTCGTCGGCGCTGGCGCGGGCGACCTGCACAAGCGGCAGTTCTGGATCGACCGGGAGCGCCTCGTGTTCGTCCGGCTGCTGCAGCCGGATCGCGACTCGACGAAGACGAGCGAGATCCGCTTCAACAATTACCGTCAGCTCGGCGGCGGCTGGATCGCACCCGAAGTCGTCTTTCTCGTCGACGGCAAGCCGAATTTCATCGAACGGTACGAGGACATCCGCGTCGATCCGCCGCTTGCCGACGCGGTGTTCGATCCCCGCGCGTGGAACGCCGTCCCGAACTGGCGCACCAGTCGCTGATCGCCGCGTCGCGCCCATCCCAGCCCTCATCCGACCATGACGTCATCACGACTGCAGGCACTCCACGATGCCGGACAATCGCTCTGGCTCGACTACATCGACCGCACGATGCTCAGGAACGGCGACCTCCAACGGCGTATTCGCGAGGACGCGCTCACCGGAATGACGTCGAACCCGACGATCTTCGAGAAGGCGCTCGCCGAGGGGACCGCATACGACGAGCAGCTCGGCGCTGCGCCGGCGGGACTCTCGCCCTGGCAGCGCTTCGAGCTCGTCGAGACTACCGACGTCCGCAGCGCCTGCGACATCTTCCGCGGTGTCTACGACGCGACCAGGGGCGCCGACGGCTACGTCTCGATCGAGGTGTCGCCGGGTTCGGCCAACGATACCGATGCCACGGTGGACGAGGCTCGTCGCCTCTGGAAGACCGTCGACAGGCCTAACGTCATGATCAAGGTGCCTGGCACCGCGAAGGGCGCCGAGGCCGTGCGCCGACTCATTGCCGAGGGGATCAACGTCAACATCACGCTGCTCTTCGCCGTCGAGGCGCACGAGCGCGTGATCGACGCCTACATCGCCGGCCTCGAGGAACGGGCGAAGGCGGGGAAGCCGATCGAGCGCGTCGCCTCGGTGGCGAGCTTCTTCGTCAGCCGCGTCGACAGCGAGGTCGACAAGCGGATCGACGCGATCGTCGCCGCCGACCCGTCGAAGGGCGCAGCGTTAGGCGCTTTGAAGGGGAAGGCGGCGATCGCGAACGCCAAGCTCGCCTACGCACTCTTCCAGCGGAAGTTCACTGGCGGGCGGTGGGACGCGCTCGTCGCCAAGGGTGCCCGCGTCCAGCGCCCGCTCTGGGCGAGCACGAGCACCAAGAACCCCGCCTATCGCGACGTCATGTACGTCGAGCAGCTGATCGGGCCGGATACGGTCAACACGCTGCCGCCGGCGACGCTCGACGCGTTCCGCGACCACGGCGAGGTGAAGCGGACGGTCGACCGCGACCTCGATGCCGCGCGCAAGGTGATCGCCGATCTCGCCGCCGCCGGAATCTCGCTCGATGACGTGACGGCGAAGCTGCTCAGGGACGGCATCGCCAGCTTCCAGAAGAGCTTCGACGGGTTGCTGGCGAACCTCGAGAAGCGGGCGACGGTCGCCGCGCGTTAGGCCTGACGGCATGCTGAAGGCGATCGGACGCGGTAAGCGATAAGCTGCAGGCAGGAAGCAAAACGGCGTTGAGGATGGTATCCTCAACGCCGTTTTGCTTCCTCATCGTCGGTTGCCGCTGCCTACTGCACGTGGTCGATCGCCCCGCCACAGCTCATGTGACGCGCCGCGAGGTCCAGCGTGCATGGGGTCGTCCCGATCAGCACCGCCGCGAACTGGGTGCCGTTGAACGTCACCACTACGTGCCGCGTCGCGCTCCGGCTCCTCGTGCCCGCGCCGTTGTCGGCGGTCGAGCTCACCTCGATGTCGTGCGTGATCGTCCCCGACTTCGGCCACGGGTTGGTCGAGCGTGGAAGCGCGAACACGACGGCCGACACCTGGTCCACCGAATGGATCCGCGTTCGGCGCGAGACGTCGTCGTTGACCTGCATGCTGTCCGTCCGGGTCCCCGTGCCGGTCCACGATCGCTGGGTCTCCGCGCCGGCGAGGCCGCTCACTGTCATCGTCCGGTTCGTCTTCAGCCAGGCGGTCCGCGCCGCCCCGACGAGCGTTCCCTCGAGTGCGCCCTGGAAGTTGATCGAGTCGGTCGCCGTGGCGTCGTAGCTCTGCTGCGCGCTGCCGCCGGCGTAGAACGCGAACGAGCGGTCGAGCCTCAAGCCGTCCGCATTGGTGATCGTCGCGCAGACGAAGCGGCTGCTCGCCGCCGACCACGCGCATCCGGCCGGCACACCCGCGGCCGGTGACGATGCCATCGGAAGTCCAACGGCCACCTCGGTGCCGACCATCTCGCCGATGTCCTGCGCGGTCGCGTCCGCGGCGTCGCTCGCTACATCGCGGACGATCTGCAGGTTGGTGAGCTGTGCGCTCGGGGCGGTCGAGTCCGCGCACGCGGCAGCTCCGACGACGATTGCGGTGAACACCAATCGGGCGGAATAACGGGACATCATGATCGGATCTCCTGAATTGACGTAGTCGCCAGGTTGCGTGCCCATGGGACGCCCCCGTGCGGCGCGCGTTAATATCATCCGGTGCCCGGGGTGCGTCGCGTGACCGCGCGCACGTCTTGCCCTGAAAAATGCGTCCCGATACATATTCGCTTCGCCCGCCCGCCCGCACGCCCCGAGGAACCACCGAACCCGTGTCGAACCGCCATACCCGCCGCACCAAGATCGTCTGCACCCTCGGCCCGGCGTCGAGCACCCGCGAGCAGCTGCGCGGATTGATGGAAGCAGGGCTGAACGTCGCCCGCCTCAACTTCTCCCACGGCACGCACGATCAGCACCTCACGCTGATCGAGACGGTGCGCGACGTCGCGCGCGAGGTCAATTGCCCGGTGGCAATCCTCGGCGATCTCCAGGGCCCGCGCATTCGCGTCGGCGATCTCGCTTCGCCGATCACGCTCGCCGAGGGGAGCGACGTCGTGCTCGTCCACGAGCATGCGGCGCGCGCCGGTGACATCCCCGTCACCTACGAAGGCCTGGCCACCGACGTCCACGTTGGCGATCGCATCCTCCTCGACGACGGGCTGCTCGAGCTGATGGTGCTCGACGTGACCAATCGCCGGGTGAGCTGCCGCGTCGTGCATGGTGGACTGCTCAAGAGCCACAAGGGGATGAACCTCCCCGGGATCGACGTCAGCGCGCCGTCGATCACCGAGAAGGATGAAGACGACATAAAGTTCGCGGTGAAGCACGGGCTCGAGTATCTCGCGCTCAGCTTCGTCAGGCGCGCCGAGGACATCGTCGCGCTGCGGAAGCTGGTGCCGCGCAACATGCTCATCGTCGCGAAGGTCGAGCTGGACGTCGCGCTCCGCAACATCGAGTCGATCACCGCCGCGACCGACAGCGTGATGGTCGCGCGTGGCGACCTCGGTGTCGAGCTGCCCTTCGAGGAAGTGCCGCTCGCCCAGAAGAAGATCATCCAGGTCGCGAATCGCCTCGGCAAGCCGGTCATAACGGCGACGCAGATGCTCGAGTCGATGGTCACGCACCCGCGCCCCACGCGCGCCGAAGCGAGCGACGTCGCCAACGCGATCCTCGACGGCACCGACGCCGTGATGTTGTCGGCCGAGACGGCCGCGGGCGCCTTTCCGCGGCTCGCGGTCGAGGCGATGAACAGGATCATCCGCGAAGTCGAGACGCACACGCGGCCAAGCGCGGCCGCTGCGCCCGACCGCGAGATCGCCGACGAGATGCGCAAGGCGGGCGCGACGAAGACCGAAGACGCGATCGCTGCCGCGACCGCCGCGGCGGCTCGCATGATCGGCGCGCCCTGCGTCGTCGTCTTCACGAAGAGCGGCTTCACGGCGAACGTGGTCAGCTCGTTCCGCCCGAGCGTCCCGATCCTCACGCTCACCGACGCCGAGCGCACGTATCGGCAGCTCGCGCTGGTATGGGGAGTCGTGCCCGAGCTGGTGCCGCACTGCGACACCTACGACGAGATGGTGCACCACGGACTCGCCGCCGTCCGGCGTCGCGAGCTGGGCGCGAAGGGCGACCGGGTCATCGTGACCGCCGGCGTGCCCTTCGACACCCCCGGCGCGACCAACCTGATGAAGGTCGAGAAGGTCTGATGAACGTTAGGCGGTGCGCGCGCGTCAGGCAGCCGCCGTCATGAGCGCGTCGTGCGGCTGACCTTCCTCGGGACCGGCACCAGCTTCGGCGTGCCGCAGATCGGCTGCCGCTGCGACGTCTGCCGGTCGCCCGACCCGCGCGACAAGCGGACGCGGGTCGGGGCCTTTCTCGAGACGGCCGGCGGTACGAACATCCTGATCGATACGCCGCCGGAGCTCCGCTTGCAGCTCGTCGCCGCGGCGATCGACCGCGTCGACGCGGTGTTGTTCACCCACGATCACGCCGACCACCTGCACGGTATCGACGACCTGCGCGCGATCAGCGTCAGGCGCGACGGTCCGCTGCCGATGTACGGTGCTCCCGATACGCTCGAGCGAATCGCGCGGAAGTTTCCCTACATCTTCGACGACAACATGCGGCCGCTCCCCGGGACGTCGAAGCCCGAGGGAAAGCTGCACCCGATTCACCCCGGCGTCGCGACGACCGTCGGCGACACCGACGTGATCCCGGCTGCATTGCCGCACGGCATGATCAACGTCTATGGCTACCGCATCGGCGGGCTCGCCTACGTCACCGATGCCAAGTCCTTCCCGGCCGAGGCGATCGCGCTGATGCGCGGCGCGAAGGTCCTCGTCGTCAACGCGCTCTTCCGCACCGAGCATCCGACGCACTTGAGTGTCCCGGAGGCCATTCGCGTCGCGCAGGAGATCGGTGCCGAGCGCACGTACCTCACGCATCTGACGCACGACAACCTGCACGCCGACCTCGAAGCCGAACTGCCCCGAGGCATCGCGCCCGCGTTCGATGGGCTGACGGTGAGGGTCGAGTGAAATGCGCGCTGCGGGCGGCAGTTCTCAGCGGTGCAACAGCAGTTGCAGTTGACTCCCCATAATCGCCTAACGTTCCGATGCTGAGCCTCGACTTCTCCAACATGATCGCCCGTCCCGGCGCGAAGGAGCCGGCCGCGAAGTCGGCGATCCCCGAATCCGCCTGGGCCGCTGCGGCGGCGCGGTTCTCCACCGCGCACGCCACGCTGCAGCGCCAGTACGCCGACGGTGTCCTCGGCTTTCTCGATTTGCCCGGCAACGCGGCGCTCGCGGCGCAGAGCACGAAGTTCGCCGCCGACGTCCACGCTCGCTTCACCGACGTCGTCGTGCTCGGCATCGGCGGGTCCGCGCTCGGGCCGATCGCGTTGCGCACCGCGCTCCGCCCGTCGGGGTGGAACATGCTCGACGCGAACGCGCGCGGCGGGAATCCACGGCTGCACGTTCTCGACAACGTCGATCCGGTCACGATCGCCGCGCTGCTCGGCCGCCTCGATCTCGCCCGGTCGCTGTTCGTCGTGACGTCGAAGTCCGGCGGCACCGCCGAGACGATGGCGCAGTATCTCGTCGTTCGCGACCGGCTCGAGAAGGCGTTAGGCGCGGAGAAGGGCAAGGACGGGATCGTCCTCGTCACTGATCCGGAGAAGGGTGCGCTGCGCGCGATCGCCCGCGCCGAGAAGATCCGGGTGCTCGACATCCCGCCTAACGTCGGGGGCCGGTTCAGCGTCCTCACCCCGGTCGGCGTCCTCCCGGCGGCGCTGATGGGGATCGACGTCGGCCAGCTGCTGGCGGGTGCCGCCGACATGCGCACGCGCTGCGACACGGCCGAGCTCTCGAGGAACCCGGCCGGCGTCTTCGCGATGGCGCAGTTCCTCGCCGACTCGACGTTAGGCAAGCACGTCGACGTCCTCATGCCCTACAGCGACGCCCTGCGCGACTTCGCCGCCTGGTTCGTCCAGCTGTGGGCCGAGTCGCTGGGGAAGGCGCGGAAGTCCGACGGCGCGCACGTCGGGCCGACGCCGATCGCCGCCCTCGGCGCCACCGACCAGCACGCGCAGGTCCAGCTGTTCATGGAAGGTCCGGCGGACAAGACCATCACCTTCATCTCGGTGAAGGACGAAGGGACCGATGTCGCGATCCCATCGCGCCACAAGGACATCCCCGAGCTGGCGTACCTCGGCGGCCACAAACTCGGCGAGCTCCTCGACATCGAGCGCCGCGCCACCGCCGGCGCATTGGCCGCGCGCGGCCGGCCGAACATGACGATCACCCTCGACCGCGTCGATCCGTGGCACGTCGGCGCGTTGATCATGCTCCTCGAGATCGCGACGATCTACGCCGGTGCGCTCTACGACGTGAACCCGCTCGACCAGCCGGGGGTGGAGCTCGGCAAGCAGTTCACCTATGCGATGCTCGGTCGCGTCGACGCGGAGCAGGCTCGGCAGGAATGGGATTTGCTACCGAAGGCCGACCCGAAATGGTCGGTTTGACAGCGAATGCGCGCTTGCCGCGGCGCCCTCGTCCGGTCACTTTGCATTAGCACTTTCAACACCCGCTCTTCCGGTCCGCGCACAGGTCGCCTCCGGGCGGGATTTTCCGTTTGGAGAACGATGCAGGCAAATCTCGAGTCGGTCGCGAGCGTCTTCGGCGGCGATGTCCTCGTCGACGGTGGTCGCGTGACGGTCAAGCGTGAGGCGGCCCTCGCCTCATCGAAGATGGACGAGCTGGTACGCAGCGCGGTCTTCGGCGATACGGTCGTCAAGGACGATGCGCGCTGGCTGATCTGGGAGCTCGGCCAGGCGGTCGGCGTTCGGCCGTCGTCGATCCACGAGCTCTATCTGGCGCGCGGCCAGGGCAAGTGCCACGGCTTCACGGTGCCGGCGATCAACGTCCGCGCGATGACGTACGATACCGCGCGCGCGATCTTCCGCACCGCGATCAGGATGGACGCGGGCGCGTTCATCTTCGAGATCGCCCGCTCCGAAATTGCATACACCGACCAGCGCCCCGCGGAGTACGTCGCGGTCGTGCTGGCCGCGGCGCTGCGCGAGGGATTCCGCGGGCCGGTGTTCATCCAGGGCGATCACTTCCAGGTCAACCACAAGAAGTTCGCTGTCGACCCGAAGACGGAAGTCGACGCCGTGAAGGCCCTCGTCACCGAGGCGGTCGCCGCCGGCTTCTACAACATCGACATCGACACCTCGACGCTGGTCGACCTGTCGAAGAAGGGACTCGACGAGCAGCAGCGCCTCAACTACGAGGTCGCGATCGACATCCTCAAGCACGTTCGCGCCTCGCAGCCGAAGGGTGTGGACATATCGTTAGGCAGCGAGATCGGCGAGGTCGGGACCGAGAACTCGACCGTCGAGGAGCTGCGCGCGTTCATGGACGGCTTCGAGCGGACGCGGAAGCAGCAGGCGCCGGACTCGGAGGGGCTGAGCAAGATCAGCGTCCAGTCGGGGACCTCGCATGGGGGCGTGGTCCTGCCGGACGGGTCGATCGCCGACGTGAAGATCGACTTCAACACGTTAGGCACGCTGTCGAAGGTCGCTCGTGACGAGTACGGGCTCGCCGGCGCGGTACAGCACGGGGCATCGACGCTTCCGGACGGCGCCTTCCACAACTTCCCGAAGATCGAGACCGCCGAGATCCACCTGGCGACGAACTTCCAGACGATGATGTTCGACAACATCCCGGGGACGCTTCGCGACGAGATGTACGAGTGGCTCCGCGAGAACGCGAAGGACGAGCGCAAGGCGACGGATACTGACCAGCAGTTCTTCTACAAGTCGCGGAAGAAGGCGATCGGCCCGTTCAAGAAGCAGCTGTGGGAGCTGCCGGCCGACGCGAAGCAGAAGCTGGCGAAGCTGTACGACGAGAAGTTCGGCTTCCTCTTCACGCAGCTCGCGGTCGGTGGCACGGCGAAATACGTCAAGCAATTCGTCACGGAGCAGAAGATCCACCGGAAGCCCCCGCACGAGGCGGGGCCCGGCGTGATCGCCGCCCCCGACGACGCGGATCTGAGCGACTGAGTGAACGACGGGCGCGCCGTCGCGGCAGCGGCTGACGCGGCCACCCGCGGTGATGTCGAGCGACGCTGGCTGGTCACGCTCCAGCAGCTCGTCGGGTCGGTTGCCCACGAGCTGCGCAACGCGCTGAACGGGGTGGCGGTGAACCTCGAGGTCGTCCGGTCGCGATCCAGCCGCGACGGTGTCGCCGCCAGCGCGTTAGGCAGCTTCGCCGGCTCGGCGTCGGGGCAGCTCGAGCAGGTGATCGGAATGACCGACGCACTGATGGCCCTCGCGCGCGCCGGCCAGGAGCCGGCGGCAATCGGGCGGATCACCGACCAGGTGACGGCGCTCGTGCGGCCGGTGCTGGCGGCGAACGGCGGATCGGTGGGACTCGTCGTCGATGGTGACGCCGTGACGCGCATTCCCGCGGAGGCGGCGCGGTTGTTCGTCGCGGCGACGATACAGGCGGCGGTGCGCGCGGCAGCGCACGGCGCGGGCGACGGCGAATCGGCGGGGAGCGATGGCGCCACGATCTCCTGTCGCGTGCAACCGGTGAACACGCCGGTGCAGGGCGTCGAGCTTCGCGTCGAAGGATCGTTCGCCCGGTCGCCGATGCTCGACGAAGGACTCGCCCAGCTGGCGAGGAAATATTCCGTCGGCGTCGTGCCGGCGGAGAACAGCATCACTACGACGTTTCCCGCGTAGCGGGGTTGAAGACATGGCAACCGCGAAGCAGTACAAGATCCTGATCGCTGACGACGAGACCACGATCACCACTGGTCTCAGCGCGATCCTCTCCGACGAAGGCTATGAGGTCGAAGTCGCCGCCGATGGGCAGCGCGCGCTCGACCGGCTCTCCGCCGACGCGTTCGGCGTCATCCTCGCCGACCTGAAGATGCCGAAGCTCGACGGGCTGGCGATTCTCAAGGAATTGCAGAAGCGCGACATCCCGACCGAGTGCATCATCGTCACAGGCCAGGCCACCGTCGATTCGGCGGTGCAGGCGATGCGCGAGGGCGCGTACGACTACATCGAGAAGCCGCTCAACGCCGAGAAACTCAATCGCCTCAAGGCTCTCATCCCGAAAGCGCTCGAGAAGTTCGCCGTACAGCAGAAGAACCGTGAGCTGTCGAGCAAGCTCGAAGGGCTGACGCATTACGGTGAGCTCACCGGACAGTCCGACGCGATGCGCAACGTCTATCAGGTCATCGACGCCGTCGCGCCATCGACGGCGAGTGTCCTCATTCTCGGCGAGAGCGGCACCGGCAAGGAGCTCGTCGCGCGGGCGCTGCACTCGAAGAGCGAGCGGGCGAAGGGACCGTTCTTCGCGCTCAACTGCGCCGCGCTGCCGAAGGAGATCCTCGAGAACGAGCTGTTCGGCCACGAGAAAGGCGCGTTCACCGGCTCAGTGAACGAGAAGCCGGGCGCATTCGAGATGGCTGATGGTGGCACAATCTTCCTTGACGAAGTCGCGGAGATGCCGCCCGACATCCAGGTCAAGCTTCTGCGCGCAATCGAATCGCGCAG
>JBJMNK010000124.1:0-45479 GCA_045804265.1 Gemmatimonadaceae bacterium
CCGTCCGGTGAGCAGCTTCTCATCCTCGGTGAGCGGCGGCCGCCAGTCGCGGATCGCCTCGTCGACGACACGCTCGGTCGCACCGGAGACGCGCTTCTCGACGCCTTGCGACGGCGGGACGCGTCCCGCCGCGAGATGTCCTTCCTCGGTGCGCTGGCGATTCGCCCGCATCGCTTCCTGCTCCGCGGCCGCGAGCAGCGCCGGATGTGCCTTCTTTCCGCTCGCGGTACGCGCCGTTCCCGACCCCGTCTTCTTCATCTTCGCGACAGCCCGCGGCTCCGCCGCCGAAGTCGCCGTCGTCTTCTTGCGTGGACTCATCCGCCCCAATCTAATGGGTCCGAGGTTCAACACGGCGATGAAGAGACGATCGAGGATCCGATCGAGCGAGAAGAACCAAGCGACGACACAACGATTGCGGTTACCGGCACACGCACCGCGGTCGTTGCGCCTGGCGGTTTCGCTCAGCTCTCATTGCTCCATCGGAGCCTCGATCATCTCTTCATCGCAGTGTCATAGCCAGTCGCGCCCCTTAGATTTCCGTCGTGCTGATCATCCTCGTCGCCGACGGTGCGCGTCCCGACAGCCTGACGGCGGCGATCGACGCGGGATCGCTCCCGGCGCTGGCGCGGATGCGGGCTGAGGGTGCGGCTCACACCGTGACGTCGACCTTTCCCTCGGTGACCGGGCCCGCGTACGCGCCGTTCCTGATGGGCCGGTTTCCCGGACCGATCGGGCTGCCGGCGCTGCGGTGGTTCGACCGCTCGCGCAGCGACACGTCGTTCCCGCACTTCACGCGAAGCTACGTTGGCCATGAGATGCGGTATGTCGATCGTGACATCGATGCCGCGTCGCCGACGATGTTCGAGCTCGCGCCACGCTCGCTCGGATCGTTGAGCGTGATCCAGCGCGGCCTCGCGAAGCAGAGCCGTCTCGGGCGCGGTGCGCGATTCGCCCTGCGTGCGGCGCGGACGCACTTCTCCGGCGACGCCAGAGGGTGGCTCGACATCGATCGCGAGCTGGGGCGCGAGCTCGCGCGCCGGGTGCGCGACGAGCGTCCCGAGTTCGTCTTCGCCGCGTTCACCGGGATCGACAAGATGTCACACGCCGAGGGGCACGACGATGGTCTCGTCGTGGATGCGATGCGCATCGTCGACGGGGTCGCGGCGGAGCTGCGCGACGACGCCGAACGCGCCGGGAGGTGGGAGGAGACGCACCTCTGGATCGTGAGCGATCACGGGCATTCGCCGGTCAGCCGGCACGAGAATCTCGCCGGGCTGATCGAGGAGTCGGGGCACCGCGTCATCGCGCATCCGTGGATCTTTCGCGCGCACCCGGACGTCGCGGTGATGGTGAGCGGCAACGCGATGGCGCACATCTATCTCGACCTCGACGCGACCGATCGGCCGTGGTGGCCCGCCCTCCGCTCGCGGTGGGGGACGCTGGCCGACATGGTGGTCTCGAGGCCGTCCGTCGATCTCGCCCTGCTGCCCCACTCGCCGACCCGGTGCGAAGTGGTCAGCGCCACGCGCGGGCGCGCGATCGTCGAGCTGGTGCGAACGGCGGACGGCCAGCCGCGCTACTCCTGCTCGACGATCGACGGCGACCCGTTAGGCATCGGCGCTCCGCTGGCCGGGGCCAGCGCCGCTGAGGCGTGGGAAGCGACGGTCGCGACTGACTACCCCGATTCGGTAGTTCAGATCGCCCACCTCGCTGGCGCTTCGCGTTCGGGCGAGATCATGCTCTCGGCGACACGCGAGTGGGATTTTCGCGCCCGCTACGAGCCAATCCCACATCGCTCGTCCCACGGTGCGCTCCACCGCGAGCACATGCTCGTGCCGCTGCTCCTCAACCAGGTGCCCGCACGCGCGCCGCGCCGGACGGTGGACGTCATGCCAAGCGCGCTGACGGTGCTCGGGATCACCGAGCGGCCGCCGGTGGACGGGCAATCGTTCTTCTGACCGAATCTCGCCCGTCTGCATGGCTCGCGGCCGGCCAGTCCGCGCGGTATGTTCGGCGCGACCGCCCACGGAGGACTCATGCGTAGACTGGCGATAGCGGCCGCGGCGCTGCTCGCGATCGGCGCCTGCAAGCCGAACCCGCACACCAACGTTGCCCCGCGCAACCGGAACATGATCACCGCCGACGAGATCGCGAAATCGAACGCGAGCAACGCGTACGAGGCGGTCGAGCGTCTGCGTCCGGCGTTCCTGCAGACGCGCGGGCCGCAGTCGATCCAGAATACCGCGCCACCGACGCCTAACGTCTATGTGGACGGCATGCGCTACGGCCCGGTACAGTCGCTGCAGAGCCTTCCCGCGATCAGCATCATCAAGATCGAGTACATGAACGCGCTCGATGCCACGCAGCGGTTCGGGATCGGCAACGACGGCGGCGCGATCCTCGTCACAACCCGACACTGATTCAGGAGGATGTACCGAAGGATGTTTCGCAAAGCTGCTATCGCCTGCGCGGCGATCCTGATGCTGGGCGCTTGTAACCAGCCGAACACCGGCAAGACGGCCCCGCGCAACCGGAACCTGATCACCGCTGACGAGATCGCGACGATCTCCGCGAGTGATGCGTACGAAGTCGTGGACCGGCTGCGGCCCTATTTCCTCTCCTCTCACGGCGCGATGACGGGGCCGGTCGCATACCTCGACGGCCTGGCCTTCGGCGACGTGACGAATCTTCATCGGATCCAGCCGGGCAGCATCCTGTCGATCCAGTATCTCGACCCGATGATGGCCACGCAGCGCTTCGGCAAGGCCGCGGGCGGCGGCGCGGTCCTGGTCACGACCAAGCACTGATCGGGCGCGGCCAGCGTCGCCGCGATCAGCGCGGCGCGCGCCGAAAGAGCGGGACGAGCGAGAAGATCGCCCATGCAACCTCGAGCACGATGAAGCCGGCGCGCCGGTCGGCGATCGCCACCCAGGCGAGGCAGCCCGAGCCGAAGAAGTTCAGCAGGTTGAAGGCGACGTCCTCGCGTCCCATCCGCCCGAGCTGAAGGGCGATGAATGCGATCAGCACGAGGATCGCGCCGACGAGTGACAGCAATTGAAAGAGCATGGTCAGCGTCCCACTATTCGGTATGATCTCGATGCGTCGCGCCTGGTTCCGGCTCTCGCTCGCGCTCGGTGCGCGAGCGATTCGCCACCCGCGCGTCGCCATCGCCCTGCTCGGCGTGGCGTGGCGCTTCCGCTCGCGCAGCTGGTGGAAGCGGCCGCCCTTCCTGCCACTGCCTGACGCCGAGTATCTCCGCTGGCGGATGCACACCGCGTACGGCGACCACGATGCCGTGCCTCCGGCGGACGACGTCGTGCGCTACGCGAAGTGGTCGCGCGAGCAGCGATGAAAACAATGCTCGACGCCCCCGCTGCACCAGTGTCGCTGAGGATGATCGAGGCCGAAGCATACGCGCTCGGCTTCGACCTGGTCGGCGTCGCGACGCTCGGCCCGGCGGCGACGGCGCCCGCGTTCGATGCCTGGGTCGCGGCCGGACGCGCGGGCGAGATGCACTACCTCCCGCGCGGCGCGGAGAAGCGGCGCGACACGCGGCTGCCTTACGATGGCGCAACGAGCGCGATCGTCGTCGGATTGAACTATGGCGGCGCCGAACCGTCGGGGCCCGTCGCGCGCTACGCGCGCGGCGATGACTACCATGACGTGATGCTCGGGAAGCTCAATGCGCTGCATGCGTGGCTCGCCGAGCAGGTGGGCGCGCCGGTGCGCGGCAAGGGATACGTGGACACCGGGCCGATCCTCGAGCGCGATCTCGCGCGGCGCGCGGGACTCGGCTGGTTCGGGAAGAACACGAACCTGATCAACCCCGGCCGCGGCTCATTCTTCTTTCTCGGTGCGTTGCTGGTCGAGCTCGAGCTGCCGGTCAGCGCGCCGTTCGAGGCCGATCGCTGCGGGAGCTGCACACGCTGCCTCGACGCCTGTCCGACGGACGCGCTCGTCGCGCCGCGCGAGCTCGACGCGACGCGGTGCATCTCGTACCTGACGATCGAGTTGAAGGGCGCGATCCCGGAAGAGCTGCGCGGCGCGTTAGGCGAGCTGCTCTACGGCTGCGACATCTGCCAGGACGTCTGCCCGTGGAACGAGAAGTTCGCGACGGCGCTGGCTGACGATTCGCCGTTCCAGCCGCGCGCAGTGTTAGGCGGGAAGGACGCGCCGAAGGACGCGCGCACGCTGGCGCGCGAGCTCCTGGCGATGACGCAGTGGGAGTTCTCGTCGGCGTTCAGGGGCTCGCCGATGAAGCGGGCCAAGCGCCGCGGGCTGGCGCGCAACGCGGCCGTTGCGTTAGGCAACGCCGGCGCGCCCGAGGACGTGCCGGTCCTCGAGGCCGCACTCGCCCACGACGAGCCGCTGGTGCGCGAGCACGCCGCCTGGGCGCTCGGACGGATCGGGTCTCGCCGTCACTCGTTCCGCGCCACGTAGAGCGTGTGCATCGGGCCGGTCGTGTCGTGCGCGCGCACGCGGATCGTCTCGACGCGAAGGCCCGACCGGCGCAGCGCGGCCAGGAATGTCCGGTCATCGGCCACCGACCAGTACGCGATCGTCCCTCCGGCGCGCAGCGCTCCAGTAGTCAGCGCGATGCCGCCTGACGCGTAGAGCGGTGCGTTCTCGCTCATCAGCATCCCGTCGGGGCCGTTGTCGGTGTCGAGCATGATCGCGTCGAAGCCGGCGGGATTGGCGCGCAGCACGGCGACGACGTCGTCATTCACGATGCGCACGCGCGGGTCGCGCATCGCCTCGGCCGAGAGATCGTAGCGCGGGTCGGCGTTCCAGGCGATCACCTCGGGCACGAGCTCGGCCACCACGAGCTCGGCGTCGTCGCGGAGCTGTGGGAGCGCGGCGCGCAGCGTGAAGCCGAGCCCGAGACCGCCGATGAGGACCCGTGCCTCCGTGCGCTCGCGGATTGGCGCGCAGGCGACCTCGGCCAGCCGATCCTCGGAGAGATGCCGGCGCGTCGACATGAGCTCGACGCCATCGGCGCGGATGAGATACGCGCCGTCGTGCCGGTAGAGCGCGAGCACCGTCCCGTTCGGCGTTCGCGCTTCACCGAGCCGTTCGTACCGTTTCACCGGAGGGCCGGGCCGAGCGGGGTGAGAGTCGTCATCACCTAACGTTAGTCAGCAGACGACCGTCAGGCAGCCCGCTCCGGCGTCAGTGGACGATCCCGCGCCGCACCATTGCTTCCCCACTGTCGATGTACGCGCGATAGCCGTCGGGATCGATGAACGGATCAACGGGATTCTTCGCCGTGTCGCGCGCGACGAACTTTCGATATCGGCCCCACGCTCTCGCATGCGAGGTGACCCAGATGTCAGCGGGGAGGCTCCGCAGCACGCGGAATGTTCGCTCCATGTCCGCCGCCTGCCCGGGATATCGCGACCCGCCGAGCACCTTCAGGCTGCACGCGCTGACCACGTTCAGGACCCGGCTGCCGTCATGCACCGGAAAGGACCAGGACGTGCACCCTCGCGTGTGCCCACCAGTGATGTGCGCGGTGAGCACGGTGGCGCCAAGGCTGATCGTGTCGCCGTCCTTGATTCGATGATCGACGTGCGCCGGCGGATAGCTGGTGATTCGCGCCCACATCAGCGCGCGCAGTGGCAGCATCAGGTTCGGGTCGTCGCCGCCATGCTCGATCGCGTCGGAGCTGGCGTCGCTCGCCCACAGCTCGGCGCCTGACGCTTTCTGCAGCGCGGCGAGCCCGCCCGCGTGGTCGAAGTGCGGCTCGGAGTTGAGCAGCACCTTCACGTCCCTGATGTCGAAGCCGAGCTTCGCGATGCTCGTGATGATCATCGACGACGTGCCCGGGTAGCCGCCGTCGATGAGCACATGGCCCTCGGGACCGGTGATCAGGAACGACGAGACATCATTGGCGCCCACATAGTAGAAATTCCCGGCGATGCGAAAGGGCTCGGCGTATTTCTGCCCGCCGTGATCCGAGTTGTCCTTCCATTTCAGGAAGAGTGACGCAAGCACGACGAAGACGACGCCGAGCACGATGAGGAGCCAGGTGCGTTTCGTCAGGCGGCGCAGCGCTCCCCTGCTCCGTGGGCGGGTATTCTCTGGTGACGACATCGGTGCGGCAGAAGGGGAAATGCTCGACGGACGCGGGCCGGAAGCGCTCGAGATTGGCCCGGGCGCCGCGAAAGCAGTGCGCTGGAAAGCACTCTTACAATGCGAAGCACCGCCGGCGCAAGATGGGCGTCGACGGAAAACGAAACGCGGCGGCGCGCACATGCGCGCCGCCGCAAAGCGTTAGGCCCGGACAGCCGGCGTCAGGCCGAGGCGAGGTACGCCGGCAACCGCTTCTGCAGCTGGCCGCGCCAGCCGTTGCTGTTGCCAAGGAACGCAGCCGCGCGACGCGCCGCGGGAATCTTGTCGAAGCCGGATTCGACGACGCGGAGCAGCGTGTCGCCGCCCGGGGCGTCCTCGAGCGTGAAGGTGACGAGGGTCCGCGGCTCCGCTGAGTAGTCCACCCCCTTCGCCGTCGCATCCGGATGCCAGCGCCAGGAGAACTTGCGTTCGGCCACCATCTCTTCGACGATCGCGTCGAAGGCCACGTGCTCGTAGCCGGGGAAGGCCATGTTGCCGAGGATGTGCGCGCCCGGCGCGATGGTGGCCTGCCTGAGCTTGACGCCGAACCAGGCCGCGAACTCGTCGGGGGTCGTCAGCGCTCGCCAGACGCGCGATCGCGGCGCATGGAGCAGGACCTGCTCTTCGATCCGGTCGCTGCCGCCGGTGCTGCTGCTGGTGTTCGTCGCTGCGGGAGTCGTGTTCGTGGTCACGAGGTGTTCTCCAGTGAAGGGGATGGTCGGATGATCGAGACGAGTGCGTCAGCCGTCGCTGGCGATGTGGCGCTGCAGCGCGGCGAGCTTGCCGCGCCAGAATTTCCGGTACGGCGTGAGCCACTCGTCCACCTCGGCGAGCGGCTCGGGCCGGAGGCGGTAAATGCGTCGCTGCGCGTCGACCCGCGCTTCGACGAGCCCCGCGTTGCGCAGCACGCGCAGCTGCTTCGACACCGCCGGCTGGCTCATGTCGAGGACGTCCACCAGCTCGCCGACGGTCCGCTCCTGCTCGAGGAGGAGGTCGAGCAGCTGGCGGCGGTTCGGCTCAGCGAGGATCTCGAACAGTGCAGTGTTCACGGCTCCAATATGTCACCACAGGCATATGCCTGTCAAGGCATATATGCGCCCAGAATGGCCTGTCCACGCCCGGGCCGCTCCGCTGCTCGACAGGTGAGCCGACCGGCACGCGCTGGAGCGCCTGCGCAAGCGGTGGTGAAGGATGCACTCGCCGACTGCACGAGCTGAGGCGCCGATGCGCCGATGCGCCGATCGAACGTCTCGGCATGACCTCGGTCGCCACCGCGACCGAGGTCATGCCTAACGGTGTCAGGGCCTCGGGTCGTTCGGGTGGACCTGGAAGAAGAAGAAGATGTTGGTCGGGTTGTCGCCGCTGATCTGGCCGGGGTGATCGGCCTGCAGCTGCCTGACGTTCTCGAGCGTCGGGTTCGCCGCGATCGCGTCCCAGATCGCCGGGTTCAGGACGCGAATGTTCACGGTGCGGTGCCACCCCGCCTGCATGCTCGTGATGATGTGGCTGTGCGGGGCGCGAGCAACAATCGACACGCCGGGCAGGCCGAGTCGCGTGACGTCGATCATCGGCGGATGATCGGGACAGAGGGGCACGCCCGGGCAGTGCAGCGTCGAGACATCGCTCGGCGTGAATCCGATCGGCGCGATCGCGTAGATCACCGGAATCGGTCCGGCGCGGGGAAAGTCTTCGGGGAGCGCGCCGATCTCACACCCGCTGTCGGCGATACTCGACGGCGGCGCATCGCAGTAATACGAGCGCGTGTAGCGGAGCTGCACCGACTTGCCATCGAGCCACGCGCCGATGAACGCCTTCAGGTCGCCAGCCCCGGAGTTGGGATCACCCGGGGACGCAGCGGCGTCCAGCTGCGACGCGAGATGGCCGGCGTGATCGAGGACGGGGGACATCACCGGAGGCGTCGAGTCGACGCAGGCGAGAATCGCGAGCCCGATCAGGGCTGCACCATGCCGGGCGTATTTCCCGCGGGAAAGATGGGACAGCATCAGGGACCTCTGTCTTTTGAAGGGTGGAGGATGGTGCACGGGCTGCTGGTCAGAACGGGCAGTTCCCCGGGGTCGGCTGGTCGATGCGAAGCGCGGCGCCGGGCGGAGCGAAATACGTGACGACGTTGGTCGCCGGTGCGCCGCTCTCGTTGCGGGCGATGTGGGCGTGGTCGCCGACGTCGAGATATCCCTGCCCCGCAGTGCGCACGATCGGCGTGCAGGTGGGGTCGTCCGACTCGTAGAACGTCATCGTCCCCGACACGACCTGGATCAGCACGGGCCCGGGATGGCTGTGCCAGCCACTCTGCGCGCCCGCATCGAAGGTGATGCTCTGCACCGCGACGTCGAGCGAATCCTTGGCGTTGATCTCCATCTGCCAGCCGGCGTCCGACTTCCGCTTCACATGGAACTGCGGGAATGCGGCGCGGCCGAGGAGTGTCGACCTGGACCCGCTGGCGAGCGTCGCGTTAGGCGGGGAGCCGGGTTCCGTCGCACTGGCCGACTCTCCGCACCCGGCGATCAGCGTGAGCGCGCCGGCGACGGCCGCGAGGGTGATGGCCACGCGCATGGTCGGGAGCTGTTGCGTGCGTGCTGCCTTCATCGGGTCCTCCATCAACAGGGGAAGACGGCAGTCGCGCTGGCGGGCAGCGTCAGGCAGCCGTATAGTGAGTTCCGGCGCAGGGAGCTCCGGCCTCCACCTGCTATCACGACGGGTCGTGCCGAAACCCGACATCGCCTCGCGCGAGAGGGGAAACGTGCCCCAGTCCGGCGGTCTGTCCGAGAAGGCAAGTGTCGCCGCGACCCCGATAGCGACGCTGACCGCGCTGCAGAGCGGAAGCGCCGACTCGCTCGACCAGCTGGTGCCGGTCCTGTATCAGGAGCTTCGCGCCATCGCGCATCGGCAGCTGGCGCGGCGGCCGGGGGTCGGCACGCTCGAGACGACCGGACTCGTTCACGAGGCCTACCTCAAGGTCGCCGACAACGCGGGCGCGGGGGTACACGACCGCGCGCACCTTCTCGCTCTGTCAGCGCTGGCGATGCGCCATGTGCTGGTGGACCACGCGCGGGCGCGCGGACGGCTGAAGCGCGGCGGGAGTCGCGATGCGCTCGTCACGTTCGACGACGATCAGATCGCGATCGAAGCTCAACCCGAGGTTCTGCTGCAGCTCGACGAAGCGCTGGTGTGGCTGGCGACTCTCGATCCGCGGCTGGCGCGCGTGGTCGAGTGCCGCTTCTTCGGTGGCCTCTCGGAGGCTGAGGTCGCGATGGCGCTCGGCGTCACCGAGCGCACCGTGCAGCGCGACTGGGCGAAGGCGCGCATGCTCCTTCGGCGCGCGCTCCAGTCGTGAGCACGCCGATCCCCTCGGGCCCGCGCGAGCCGCCGCCGTCGCGCGAGGAGTGGCGCCGGATCGAGTCGCTCGTGGACACGCTGCTCGACGCCCCTCCCGAGCGACGGGCCGCGCTGCTCACGGAGCTGAGCGACGGCGACGACACGCGGCGCAGTCAGCTCGAGCGCTTGTTGGCCGGGTGCGACGAGGGGTTTCCCCTGCTCGATCGCCCGGCGGTCGATCGCTTCGCCGCAGTCTTCAGCGATGAACCCTCGCCGCTACCGGAGCTGATCTCCGAGCGCTATCGCATCCTCCGCGAAGCTGGCCGCGGCGGGATGGCGATCGTGTATGTCGGCCGCGACCTGCGGCACGGACGCGACGTCGCGGTGAAAGTCGTCCGTCCCGAGTTGACGACTGCGTCCGGCCGGTCGCGCTTCCTGCGGGAGATCGAGATCGCGGCGCGGCTTCGACACCCGAACATCGTCCCGCTCTTCGATTCCGGCGAAGTGGTCGACGCCACGAACGGGGCGGGCGGCGCGATGCTCTACTACGTGATGCCCTACGAGGAAGGGCACTCACTGCGCGAGCGACTCGAGCGCGACGGACCGCTTCCGGTCGACGAGGTGGTGCTCATCCTCCGCGATGTCTGCGAGGCGCTCGCCCATGCACACCGGCATGGGATCGTGCACCTCGACATCAAGCCCGACAATGTGCTGCTCTCCGGGCGTCACGCGATGGTGACGGATTTCGGCGTGGCGCGCGCGGTGAGCGAGGCGACGACCGGTGTGCCGCGCCAGCCTAACGGCCACGCGGCCGGCACGGCCGCCTACATGGCGCCGGAACAGCGGGCGGGCGACCCGGGCGTCGATCACCGCGCGGACATCTACTCGCTCGGCGTGCTCGCCCGCGAGCTGCTCACCGGGGAGAAGCCTGGCGCGCTGCCTCACGTCCGGCCTAACGGTCCGCTGGCGGCGCTGATCACGAAGTGCCTCGCGCCCCGCCCCGAGGACCGCTGGCAGAGCGCCGACGACATCGTCGCCGGCCTGGGCGCGCTCGCCGCGCCTAACGCGACGGCGAGCGCCGGCTCGACACGCCGCAGGCGTACCGCGACGATCCTCGGCATCGGGCTCGGCGCGGCGGTGCTCACGGCGCTCACCGTTGCCGTGATGCACGGCCGCGCCGGGCGCCCGGCGCTCGTCCTCGGCGAGGCGAGGCAGCTCACGTCCGACGCCGGCCTCGAGGTCCAGCCGGCGATGTCGCCTGACGGCCGCTACGTCGCCTACGTGGCCGGGCATGCGCTGCAGATGCGCATCGCCGTGCGACCGGTCTCCGGTGGACGAGCGACATGGTTGACGTCCGACTCGACGGAGACTGAGTGGCTGCCTCGCTGGTCGCCGGACGGCGAGCGCATCCTCTACCTGTCGAATCGCGGCGTCTCGAGCGCGCCGGCGGCGGGCGGCCCCGCGCGCATCGAGGTGCCGGGCGTGCCGGGAGCGATCGTGATCTCGGCGACATGGTCGCCAGACGGCCGAGCGATCGCCTACGTGCGTGGAGACTCGCTGCTTGCGCTGCGTCGCGACACGCGCGAGGCGCGGCTGATCACAACCGGGAGCGACCTGCACTCGTGCACCTGGTCGCCTGACGGTGCGCGGCTCGCCTGCGTCGCGGGCAACTCGTTCTACGTCACGGTCGGAAGCAGCTTCGGGCTCGGCCCGACGTTCGGCAATCTGGCGCCGAGCCGCATCGTGCTCATTCCGGCAGCGGGCGGCGCCGCGGTGAGCGTGACGGACAGCGGCTCGCTGCACCAGAGCCCCGCGTGGTCGCGCGACGGCGCCACACTCTACTACGTCTCCAATCGCCAGGGCCCGCGCGATGTCTACGCACTCGACGTAGGCGCACGCACGACGGCCGGGCGGGAGCCTGTCCGCGTCACGACGGGAATGGGCGCACAGTCCGTGAGCTTCTCCGCGGATGGCACGCACATCGTCTGGGCCGCGTATTCGAGCACCGCGAATGTCTGGGCGATGCGGATCCCGCACGGCCGTCCCGGCTCGACCGCTGGCGCCGTGCAGCTGACGTCGGGGAACCAGACGGTGGAAGGTATCCGCGTCTCCCCCGACGGGCGGTGGCTGCTGTACGACTCGGACGTGAGCGGAACGTCGAACGTGTACCGGATGCCCGTGTCCGGCGGAGAGCCGGAGCGCCTGACGCGCGGGCCCTTCGACGCGTTCCGGGGCGTGCTCTCGCCTAACGGGAAGGAGCTGGTCTTTCACTCGTATCGGAGCGGCTCGCGAAACCTCTTCCTCCTCCCGCTCGACGGCGGCCCGGTGCAGCAGCTGACGCGCTCGTCGAGCCAGCACTCGATGGCCAACTGGTCTCCGGATGGCAGCGCGCTCACCCTGTTCGACATGCACGCGGCGCAGGTGTTCGTGATCCGTCGCGCACGCAGCGGGCGCTGGAGCGAACCTCGAGTCATCGGCGCACCGGGAGTGCGCCCCGAGTGGGCGCCTGACGGTCGGACGATTGCCTTCATCTCGCCGCGCGATGGCCGGATCCGCGTCGCGCCCGCCGACTCGGGGACGCAGCGCGACCTGTATGTGCCCGGCGCGGGAGACCCGCTCGCCGAGCTGGCGATCTTCGCGACGAGCGGGCGGGAGATCTACTTCAAGAGCCACGACGCGCACGGGCGCGCGTCGTTCTGGGTGATTCCGACGGCGGGCGGGCGTCCGCGCCTGCTCGCGCGCTTCGACGATCCCGCCCGGGCGTCGAATCGCTTCGACTTCGCCAGCGACGGCAAGCGATTCTACTTCACCCTCGAGGACCGGCAGAGCGACATCTGGGTCGCCGATGTCGCCCTGCGGTGATGATCGTTTCGAGTGAGCAGCAAGCCTGGGCGCGACGGCGAGCTGCTGGCGCGCGTGCCTAACGCGAGCGGTTACTCGCGCCGCTACCGCGAATACCGCGCGGTGAACGTCGTCTTCGCCAGCATGTTGCCATAGAGGTTGAAGCCGACGTACGCCGGCGTCGCGCTCGCGGGCAGGTCGAGGTGATCCACCTTGAGCGCGAAGACCGTGAAGATGTAGCGGTGCGGCTTGTCGCCGGCCGGCGGGCATGGGCCGCCGTAGCCCGGCTGTCCGAAGTCGGTGATCCCCTGCGTCGCCCCGGAGGGCAGCGATCCGTTCGAACCGCCCGCGCCAGCGGGGAGCGACGTCGTGCTCGCGGGGATATTGTAGACGACCCAGTGCGAGAACCCGCTCCCCGTTGGCGCGTCGGGATCGTACACGGTCACGGCGAAGCTCTTCGTCGCCGCGGGCGCGCCGCTCCACTGCAGCGTCGGGGAGACGTTTTCGCCGGTGCAGCCCATCCCGTTGAAGACGTAACGCGCCGCGATCCGTGAACCGGCCTTGATGTCCGGGCTGGTGATCCTGAAGTGGCCGCCGTGAGCCTGCGCCTTGGCCTGTGCATGAGCGGGCGCGGCGGCGAGCATCAGCGCGGCGACGAGTGGAAGCGTGAGGCGCATGAGCGAAATCCTCGGCTGAAGGTGGTGGGGCGTTGGTGAAGATGCCGTGCAGATGCGGTGAAGATGCAGCGCGGCACGGGCAGCGGTCGTTCCCACGATGTAGAATATCACGATCACCTTGCAACCGGACACGCCGCATGACTCGTCTCGTCATTCGACACGCTACGCTCGTCGCCCTCGCGCTCCTCGCCGCGATACCGCTCGCCGCGCAGCGCGCCATCCCCGGCCTCGATGCCGCGGCGATCGACACGACCGTTCGACCAGGCGACGATTTCTATCGCTACGCAAACGGGAACTGGGAACGCAACACCCAGATCCCGAATGACCGCAGCAGCTTCGGCGCATTCAACATCGCCGCCGTCCTCGCCGATGCGCACGTCCGCGACATCGTGCACGGAGCCGCCGCTTCGCGCGCCGCGGCGGGGACCGAGCTGCGGAAGGTCGGCGACTTCTACACGAGCTTCCTCGACACCGCCGCGATCGCGGCCCGCGGCAGTGCGCCGCTCCAGCCGGTGCTCGACACGATCGCCGCGATCAGCGACAAGGCTGCGCTGGCGCGCTTCATCGGCGCGCACCTTCGTGCCGACGTCGACCCGATCAACCTCGGCACGCTGCACACGAGCAACCTGTTCGGCTTCTGGGTCACGCAGGACTTCAATCGCCCATCGCGCTACTCAGCCGCATTGCTGCAGGGCGGACTGGAGATGCCGGACCGCAGTTACTATCTCGATTCGTCGGCGAAGGTGAACGACGTGCGCACGGCGTACCGCGCGCATATCGGTCGGATGCTGACGCTCGGCAACGTGAGCGGCGCCGACGCGAAGGCCGACTCGATCGTCGCGCTGGAGACGAAGATCGCCACGACGCACTGGAAGGTCGAAGACAGCGAAGATCCGGCGAAGGGCAACAACCACTGGGCGCGCGTCGATTTCGCGCGCAATGCTCCCGGCTTCGACTGGCCGGCGTTCTTCACCGCCGCGCGGCTGACCAACCAGGACTCGATCCTCGCCTGGCAGCCGAGCGCGATCACGGGGCTGTCGGCGCTGGTGGCGAGCGAGCCGCTCGAGAGCTGGAAGGCGCTGCTCGCGTATCACGCGATCGAGGACCGGGCGGGAGTGCTGCCGTCGGCGTTCGACCATGAGGCCTTTGCGTTCTTCGGCCAGACGTTGAGCGGCGCGCCGGAGCAGGCCACGCGCGACAAGCGCGCGATCGACGCCACCAGCGACGCGTTAGGCTTCGCCGTCGGTCGCCAGTACGCGCAGCGCTACTTCCCGGGCAGCGCGAAGGCGCGGGCGCAGGTGATGGTCGCCGGGATCATCCGGGCGTTCCAGAAGCGGATCGACGCGCTCGACTGGATGGCGCCGACGACCAAGGCCGAGGCGAAGGCGAAGCTGCGGACGTTGCGCGTCAGCGTCGGCTATCCCGACCACTGGCCAAGCTACGCCGCGTTGCGCGTCTCGGCCAATGATGCGTACGGTAATGTCGATCGCGTCGAGCGCTTCGGCTTCGAGCTCACGCGCGCCAAGCTGCACCAGCGGGTGGACAAGGGCGAGTGGGTAATGACACCGCAGATGGTGAACGCGGTGAATCTCCCGGCGATGAACGTGCTCAACTTTCCCGCCGCGATCTTCCAGCCCCCCTTCTTCGACGCGAAGCGCGTCGACGCGATGAACTACGGCGGGATCGGAGCGGTGATCGGCCACGAGGTGAGCCACAGCTTCGACAACCTCGGCGCGAACTTCGACTCCAGGGGTCACCTGCGGAACTGGTGGACCACGGCGGACTTGGCGCACTTCCAGGCGGCGACGCAGGCGCTGGCGCGCCAGTACGACGCCTATCGTCCGCTCCCCGACCAGGCGATCAATGGTCAGCAGACGCTGAGTGAAGACATCGCCGACCTCGCCGGTGTGACGGCGGCCTACGACGCCTGGAAGGCATCGTTGGGCGGCAAGGCGGCGCCGGTGGTCGGTGGGTTGAACGGCGACGAGCAGTTCTTCCTCAGCTTCGCGCAGATCTGGCGGACGAAGTTCCGCGAGCCGGCACTGCGGCGCCAGCTGCTCACCAACGGTCACGCTCCGGGACCGTGGCGGGCGCTGACGGTACGGAACCTCGACGCGTGGTACTCGACGTTCGGGGTGAAGGCCGGCGAGACGCTCTATCTCGCGCCGGCCGATCGGGTGCGGATCTGGTGAGCCTGCCGCAGCGGGCTCGTCTGGCCTAACGCTGTGGCCGGCACCGCGGGTCGGGCTTCGTCGCTCGCCCCGCGCCCGCCATTTGCACGATGACGTGGAGCCGCTCTCACCTCCACCACAGTCGCACCCATGGCACGACAGCAACGTCCGCTCGGCCGCACCGGCTTCAGCATCGCACCGCTCGCCCTCGGCACCAACGTCTTCGGCTGGACGATCGACGAGCCGACCAGCTTCTCCGTGCTCGACGCCTTCGTCGATGCCGGCTTCGACGCGATCGACACCGCCGACGCCTACTCGAAGTGGGCGCCCGGCAACAAGGGCGGCGAGTCGGAGACGATCATCGGCAACTGGCTCAGGCGTGATCCGTCGAAGCGCGGTCGCGTGCACATCCTGACCAAAGTCGGGTCGGAGATGGGCCCGGGGCGAAAGGGATTGTCGAAGCGCTGGATCGAGCAAGCAGTCGAGGATTCGCTTCGGCGCCTGCACATCGACACGATCGATCTTTATCAGTCTCACTGGCCCGACCCCGACACACCGTACGAAGAGACGCTGTCGGCGTATGCGCGACTCCTGCAGGCCGGCAAGGTGCGCGCGATCGGCGCGTCGAACCTCGACGCAGCGCAGCTCACCGAGGCGCTGCGAGTCGCCGAGGAGAAGAAGCTGCCGCGCTACGAGACGCTGCAGCCCGAGTACAACCTGTACTCCCGCGAGCGGTTCGAGGACGGGCTGCAGGAGATCGCGATCCGCGAAGGACTCGGCGTCATCACCTACTACAGCCTCGCGTCGGGGTTCCTGAGCGGGAAATACCGCTCGCGCGATGACCTGTCGAAGAGCGCCCGTGGCAGCGGTGTCGCGAAGTACCTCGACGATCGCGGCATGCGCATCCTCGACGCGCTCGACGACGTCGGCCGCCGCCAATCGGCGCAACCCGCCGAGATCGCGCTCGCCTGGCTGATGCAGCGCCCGGGGGTGACGGCTCCGATCGCCAGTGCGACGAGCCGCGAGCAGCTGGCCAGCCTGGTGCATGCTGCCGAGGTGCGGTTGACGAGCGAAGATCTCGCGCAGCTCGATGCGGCCAGCGCTGTCGAAGTCGCCGCTGGCAGTAAGCGGTAAGCGGTGAGCAGTCAGCGAACGGCGTTGACCGGCGCTGGGGTTCCGCTGTCCGCTACCTGCTTGTCGCTAACCGCTTACCGCTGTATGCCGTTAGGCGGTGAGCCGCGGGCCGGCGATCCGGACTCCGCTGCGCGGCATCGTGGCATGCGGGACATGTCGATGCTGTCACGCCCGTGCTCTGAGCGGCGGCAACGGCACGCCAGCAATCGGATCTCGGTGGCGGTCCACCCACCAGCTCCACGGCACGAAGAGCCATAGGCCTAACGCGGCGAAGGCGAGGACGCGCTCGCTGGGGGGCGGGGCACCCTCGAGCCCGGAGAAAAAGATCGCCACGAGAAGCGTCACCATGACCCACAGTCCCCAGCGCCCGATCGCGTCGCGCGCCCGAGTCTGGCGCGAGTAGATAATGAGCCCGCCGGCGAAGAGCCCGAGCTCGATCACGACGGTTGCCGCAATCGAGTTCCACAAGCCAAAGCCAAGCAGGACCCGCGAGCCCGGCCAGAGTGGGAGGTCGGGACGATGCATCGGCAGGTCGAGAAACCAGTGGCTGACGACGAGCGCCGCGACCACCCATCCGCCCCGCTCGTACTTCCGGATCGCGCCATACACTCCGCCGATCATCACCGCCCACAGCACTGCCATCGCCAGGCTGTGCGAGTTGGGGTAGTGGATGAAGTCGAGCGCGCTGGCCGCCATCAGCCCGGGGACAACGCGCACCTGCTCGACACCGAGCAGGAGCAGTACCGGCCACAGCTCGTCGAGAAACTGCGCGGCGAAGGCGAGCGCGCCGAGTGAGCTGCGTGGGGCCATGCGCTTCGCGGCGAAGGCGAGACCGTAATGCCCGAGGAACATGGCAGCCTGTTGTGGGAAGTTGCGACGACGATAACCTCGGCCTGCCACCACGGCCAGTGCCTAACGGTCGTGCACGCGTCCCGTCGCGCTCGCATTCGGGCGTCGCGCCGGTTTGCAGTCGCTGGCATTCGTCCTGCCCTTCAGGCGAGGGTGATTACCGCTGGAGTGCCCACTGCCGCTCGCAAGCCTGACGCCGGGTCGATGCGCGTTCGCGCCCGCGAGCTGATGCAGATCTTCAGCCCGATCGATCCCTCGCCACTCGCCGAGCGCGACCTCAACGAGGAGACCGAGCGGTTCATCGTCAGCTGGGCGCGCGACCTTCCGGCCGCCGCCCCGCTCTCGCTGACGATCGAGATGACGCGGCCCGTGCCGCTCACTGCCGCCGAGCAGCCGGTGCAGCAGGCGGTGCACATGTTCTTCCATCGTCGCGGCGAGACCGCCGAGCGCGAGCTGCGCGCGATGCTCCGGCGCGGACGGACCAGCCTCGTCATCGGGCTCGTCTTCCTGACGATCTGCGTGCTCAGCGGCGATTTCGTCGCCTCGCAGCTCCCCGACAGCCATCTCGCCGGCGTGCTGCGCGAAGGCCTAACGGTCGCGGGCTGGGTCTCGATGTGGCGCCCGATGGAGATCTTCCTCTACAACTGGTGGCCGCTCGCCGGCGACCGGCGGCTCTATGCCCGGCTCGCGCGGATGCCGATTCGAATCGAGCCCGCGGCCGAGCCTGCGCCTGCGCCCACGCCTGCGCCCACCCCTGCGCCGGGCGCGGCAGCGCCTGGCGGTCGCGGCCAGCCGACCCTCGTCAACACTGTTTCCTCAGGACAACCATGACCATGGACCAGAGCCGCGCGCCGATCGTGGAATCGCTGCGCTCGCAGGAGAAGCAGGACTCCGTTTCCTTCGGCCCGCCCGGTCACGAATCGGGCAAGGGCGCGCCTGACGATGTGAAGCATCTCCTCGGCGAGCAGGTCTTCAAGGGCGACCTCGCAACCCAGAAGGGCATCGATGATCGGCTCGAGAGCAAGCGTATTCGCCAGGACGCCGAGCGGCTCGCCGCCGAAGCATGGGGCGCCGCGCATTGCTTCTTCTCGACGAATGGCACGAGCCTGAGCAATCACGTCGCGATGTTGTCGGTCGCGAGACCCGGCGACACCGTGCTGGTCGCGCGCAACAGCCACAAGTCGCTCATCTCGGCCTGCATCGTCGGGCATGTGAAGCCGGTGTTCCTCGAGGCGGACCGCGATCCGGTATGGGACATCGAGCACGGGATCTCGCCCGCTGAGCTCGAGCGCGCCCTCGACGCGAATCCCGACGCAAAGGCGGTGTTCGTCGTCAGCCCGACGTATTTCGGCGTGACATCCGACATCGAGTCGCTGTCGGCGATCTGTCATCGCCGCGGAATTCCGCTCGTCGTCGACGAAGCGTGGGGACCACACTTCCCCTTTCACCCGGAGATGCCGAAGGCCGCGATCCGGAGTGGCGCCGACATTTCGGTCGGCAGTATTCACAAGACGATGGCCGGGCTGGGACAGGCGTCGATCATGCTGCTGCAGAGCAAGCTCGTCGACCTCGTGCAGTTCGAGCTGTGCTACGATCTGTTCGAGAGCACGAGTCCGTCGGTGCCGATTCTCGCGACGATCGATGCCTCACGGCGCCAGTTCGTCCACGAGGGGAAGGAGATTCTCGAGGAGCAGCTTCGCCTGGCGCGGTACGCGCGCGCCGAGCTGGCGAAAATCGACGGCATTCGCGTCATGGGCAAGGAAGTGATCGACGGCAAGGGTCGCTTCGCGCTCGACGAGACGAAGGTGCTGTTCGACATCAGCGGCCTCGGTGTCACCGGCTTCGCCGCCGAAGACTGGTTGATGAGCGAGGAGCAGCTGACCTTCAGCTTGAGCGACGACCGCCACCTGCTCGCGACCTTCATGGTCGGCACCGACGAGCACATGACGAAGCAGATGCTCTCCGCCGTGCAGAAGATGGCGAGGTGGGCGAGGTCGTACGAGGCCCATGACAAATCGCGCCCGGAGAAGATGCCGGAACGCCGCGAGCTCGGCACCGAGATGGTGATGTCGCCGAGCGATGCCTTCTTCGCCAACGCCGAACATGTCCCACTCGAGCGCGCGGTCGGCCGCATCGCCGCTCAGATGGTCTCGCCCTATCCGCCAGGGATTCCGCGGCTCCTCCCCGGCCAGAAGATCTCGGCCGTGCACGTCGCCTTCCTGCGTGAGTCGCTCGAGGCCGGCGCGTTCATGATGGACGCGAGCATCGCCAACGAGGGAAAGATCCGCGTCGTTGCCTGACGGTGATCGGTGGATGCAGGTCGCAGGTGACCGGGGTGGCGGCGCGCCTAACGCTGATCCAGCTCGCGGGTCATCTCGATCATCGTCCTCCGGAACCCCGCCCGCGCGAACAGCCGTTGCGCCGGCTCGTTACGCTCCGCCGTCGAGAGCAGGACGCGCGGCACGCCTCGGGCCGCGAGCGCGGCAATCGTCGCGTCCAGAAGCAGGCGGCCGACGCCCTGCCCCCGCTGCGCCGGATCGACGACGATGTCGTAGAGAACTCCGGCCGGCCCGCGCAGCGACATGTAGTCGAACCCTTCGACGCCGGCGTAGGTGTAGCCGAGCACCACGCCATCGCGCTGGGCGACGAGTACCAGGACGTCGTGTTCGGCTAGCTGCGTTCCGAGGAACGAGGCGTAGCCCTGCTCGGTGCGCGGCGTGGCGGCGATGAAGCGCTGCGGGTCGAAGTCGTGGTGCAGCCGGACGAGCAGCGCGCCGAGCCGGCCGATCGTCGGCAGGTCAGCGGGGATCGCCGGACGAGTGGTGACGTTCACCGGTGCTTTCGCCGGTGGCGTGCACCACGGTTTCCCTGCGGCGATGGCTGGACCGTCGGCGCGTCGTGGCTCAGCGCCCTTGCCGTCAGGTAAGTGACGGTATCCCACGCATTGTGGATCCCGATGCAGAGGAGCAGCATCGTCGCCGCCGCGACGCCGAGAAGCGAGTCTGCGCCGTCGCGCTCGAAGCGCACCGCCGCGACGACGACCGCGAGGTACGCCACAGCGGGGAGGATCGCATGCCAGATCCAGTCTTCGAGGACGGGAACGTAGCTGCGCTGGCGGCGCGCCCGGCGGAGCACGATCAGCGAATAGACGAGCGCACCGACTCCGAGTGTGCCTAACGTCCAGCGCAAGCCGCCATCACCGGGCCAGGGCACGCACAGCGCCGCGGAGATGATGAGGGCGAGGGTGAAGTGCACCACCGTCGGCGACCCGAATGCGCCGACGCCATCCTCGGCGTCGCCGCCGGTGATCGGCCGCAGCGCGTCCGAGGTGAGCAGCGTCTGGACGACGAACTGCAGCCCTGTCAGCGCGGCGGCGGCGGTGCCGGTGATGAGGTAATAGTCCGCCCAGCGGGCGAGCGTCGCGTGCAGGGTGTCGTTCATTCGATCGGGAATGTGGACGCTATGGGATCGTCAACAATATGGTGCGGCGAGCGCCTGGAGAAATCGGTCATGGCCGGACCCAGACGACCGACCAGTGTTCGTCCGACCGAGTCGAACGAATCGTCAACCGACCAGGCGAGAGCTGGTAGAGTCGCGGCAGGTCCTGGCCGACGAGCGTGCGCACGTTGGCGCCCTCGACGTGGTGGGTGACGGTGTGGGTCGCTTCGTCCACCTCGTAGCGCCCGAACGATCCTTCGTAGCCACCCTGCGCGTACTGCACTGGCGCGCTCGACGCGCCGGCCGGCGCTGTCGCGTACATGACCTGCACCGACATGCGGCCATCAGCAGTGTAGATCAGCGAGCCCTTCGCATCATCCACGCGATGTGTTTGTCCGTCAGCGCCTGGCTCGTCGAGCGTGGCGAGACGCCATGCGCCGACCAGTGTCTCCTCCGCCGGCAATGGCGCCGCGTGCTTCGCCGCTGGCGACTGCGTGGGCGAACACGCCACGAGCGCCGCCACGCCTAACGTCCACCCGATCGATGTCTTCACGTTGTGGCCCTCCCACGGGCATTACGCTCGCTCTCGCGTGATCACCGTCGGGTGATTCACCTCGTGCGGTCCACGCGTGCATCGCTCACGTACGCAGCAGCGTCTTGATCGCGCGCCGCTCGTCCATCGCCCTGTAGCCCTCCGCGACCTGATCGAGCGGCAGCGTAAGGTCGAACACCTTCCCCGGATCGATCGTGCCCTTCAGCACGAGGTCGATCAGCTTCGGCAGGTAGCGACGCACGGGCGCGGGCCCGCCGTGCAGGTGCACATGGGTGAAGAACAGCTTCGCACCGTCGAGCGAGACGCCGTGCGGCACGCCGACGTAGCTCACGAATCCTCCCGGGCGCGTTGCGCTGATCGCCTGCCACATCGACTCCTGCGTGCCGACGCACTCGAGAACCGAGTCCGCGCCGATACCCTTCGTGAGCTCGCGGATCTTCGCCGCGCCCTCATCGCCGCGCTCGGTGACGATGTCCGTGGCGCCGAACTCACGCGCCAGCTTCGTGCGCGTCTCGTGCCGGCTCATCGCGATGATCCGCTCGGCGCCCATCTGCTTCGCCGAGAGCACGCCGAGGAGCCCGACCGCGCCGTCACCAACGACGACGACCGTGGAACCCGGCTTCACATTTGCCGCGTCGGCGGCGAACCATCCGGTGCCGAGGACGTCCGACACCGCGAGCAGGCTCGGGATCAACTCGGCCGACGGATGCTCGCTGGTCGCGACGAGAGTCCCGTCGGCGTTCGACACGCGCAGCAGCGGCGCCTGCGCGCCGAGCATGAACTCCCGGTTCACGCAGGACGACTGGTAGCCGTGCCGGCAGTGCGGGCATGTGTTGTCCGACGTGGCGAAGGAGCCGATGACGAACTGCCCCTTCTTCACGTTCTTCACCGCGCTCCCGACCTCCTCGACGATGCCGCAGTACTCGTGACCCATCGGCGTCGGCTTGTCGATCGGCTGCGCGCCGCGATATGGCCAGAGGTCGGAGCCGCAGACGCAGGTCGCCGAGAGGCGAAGGATGGCGTCGGTCGGCTTGAGGATCTTCGGGTCATCGACCGTCTCGAAGCGGATGTCGCGCGGGCCGTAGAGGACTGTCGCTTTCATGATCTATCTCTTGTCGTATTGTTCGTCGCTCACCTTCTCCATCCACTCGACGTTCTTTCCGTCGAGCGATTCCTGAATCGCGATGTGCGTCAGCGCGGTGGTCGGCGATGCGCCATGCCAGTGCTTCTCCCCCGGTGAGAACCAGACGACGTCGCCGGGCCGGATCTCCTCGATCGGGCCCCCGTCGCGCTGGACGCGGCCGAATCCCGCGGTGACGATCAGCGTCTGCCCGAGCGGGTGCGTATGCCACGCAGTGCGCGCGTTAGGCTCGAAGGTGACGGCGGCGCCGGCGGTGCGCGCTGGTGCGGGTGCGGTGAAGAGCATGTCGATCCTCACCGTTCCGGTGAACCAGTCGGCTGGACCCTTCGCCGACGGCTGCGTGCCTGCTCGCTTGATGTCCATGATGTACTCCCGTTTGCGCGTTGCGCGGTCTCCGGTTCGTGTCGGGCGCCAATCTCTCTCGGCGTTCGCTCGACGCATTCAATCAAGCCAATCCGGAGCGACGTATCTACTTGACCAGGGTTGACGAGCTGTTAAGCATTACTGAACAATGGTCGATGACCTGAACGCTATGTCGGTTTTCGTTGCCGTCGCCGACGCGAAGGGCTTTCGCGCCGCGGGCGACCGGCTCGGTGTGAGCGCCTCGGCGGTCAGCCAGGCGCTGCGCAAGCTCGAGGAGCAGCTCGGCGTCGTGCTCGTGCAGCGCACCACGCGGAGCGTCAGGCTCACCGAGGCGGGCGAGCAGCTCCATGCGTCGGTGCGCCCCGCCCTCGAGCAGGTGCGGACAGCGGTTGCCGCGGTGGGTGAGCTCAGCCGCGAGCCGCGCGGCAACATCCGCCTGGTCGTCGCGTCGGGCGCGGAGCACTTTCTCCGCGACGAGATGCTGGCGCGCTTCCTCGCCGAGCACCGGCATATCAGCCTCGACCTCGCGGTGAGCAACGAGATCGGCGACATCGTCGCCAGCGGCTACGACGCGGGGATCCAGCTTGGCGAAGTGATCGACCGCGACATGATCGCGGTCCCGGTGTCGGGCGAGCTGAAGCTGCTCGTCGTCGGGGCGCCGGCGTACTTCGCCCGTCACAAGAGGCCGAGGCATCCGCGCGATCTCGTCGAGCACGAGTGCATCAACTGGCACTCTACTCCCGACGCGCCCGCCTATCGCTGGGAATTCACCGAGCGTGGGCGCGACTTCGCCGTCGCGGTGCCGACGCGAGTGCTGACGACCGACCCGGTGCTGCTGGTGAGGCTCGCCCGCGCCGGCGTTGGACTGGCCATGGTGTACGAGGACCAGGTGCGCGGCGAAATCGCGCGGCGCGAGCTCGTGCCGGTTCTCGAGGAGTTCTCGACGCCGTTCCCCGGGTTCTATCTCTACTATCCCGAACGGCGCCACGCGTCGCCGGCGCTGCGCGCGTTCATCGACTACCTCCGGGAAGCGCGCGGCGGTTCGCCGAGAAAGCGCGGGCGCCGCACGTCGGCGGTCAAGGCGAAGGCCGTCGGGCGACGTTAGGCCGGCTGTATGGGCGCACGGCTGGGAGTTACCGCGCCTCGACGCGGTAGCGCAGCCAGAGCACGCCGTCGGCGCGCGTTTCCACCCTGTCGAGCGTCAAGCGCGCCGGCCTGACGTCGTCGCCCTCGACGTCGAAGAGTGCCGGAGTTCCGATGCGCCCGTCGGCAACCGGCGACACGAGCACACTCACCTCGTCGATCAGCCCGGCGCGGAGCATCCCGCCGTTGATCTTGCCGCCCCCCTCGAGCATGAGCGTCTTCACCGGGAAGCGCGCGGCGATCTTCTCGAGCGCGAGCGCGAGGTCTACTTCAGGGGCACCGGCGAGCAGGTACGAGACGCCACGCCCGCGGAGAAACGCGAGATACTCGTCTGACACCTTCTCCGACAGAATCGCGACGACGTGATCACCGTCGATGTCGTTCGTCTCCCAGGCGAGACGGCCGTGGGTGTCGACGGCGAACGCGAACGAGTCATGCTCGCCGGGTGCGACAAAGTCATCGCGCGGCGCGCCCTTGTATTGGCGCGCGACCTCGGCATCGCTGCGCGTGCCCTGCGCGAAGTGCTGCTCCATCGTCACCCGCCCGCAGAGCCAGCCGTCCGGCTCGTAGCTCTCGTGCACGAGCTCGTACTGCCGTCGGCCTTCCTTCGAGATCGGCCAGCCGTCGGTGACGATGCGGCCGTCGAGCGACGTCATCATGTGGCAGATCACTCGCGGACGCCGGGCAGCGGTCGTGTTTGTCGGCGCCATCGCCTAACGGTCCACCTGGGCCATCGCCTTTTCCCCGTAGCGCGGGCCCGCCACCTTCTCCGGCGCGAGCGCGGTGTCGAGCGTGCGCATGTCGTCGCTGCTCAACCTGATCTCGGCCGCCGCGACGTTCTCCTCGAGATACGTCCGCCGCTTCGTTCCCGGAATCGGCGCGACGTCGTCGCCCTTGTGGAGCAGCCAGGCGAGGGCGATCTGTCCGGGCTTCACTCCCTTCCTCGCCGCCAAGTCGCGCACCGCCTGCGCGGCCCGGACGTTGGCGTCGAAGTTGTCACCCTGGTACCGGGGATCGCCGCGACGGAAGTCGTCCGCGGGGTACTCCTCGGCGCGCTTCACGTTGCCGGCGAGGAACCCCCTGCCTAACGGCGCGAACGGCACGAGCCCGATGTTGAGCTGCCGCAGCAGCGGAATGATCCGCGGCTCGAGGTTGCGCTCCCAGAGCGAGTACTCGCTCTGCAGCGCCGAGATCGGGTGCACGGCATGGGCGCGACGGATGGTCTGCTCCCCCGCCTCTGACAAACCCAGCCAGCGCACCTTCCCCTCCTTCACCAGCTCGGCCATCGCTCCGACGACATCCTCGATCGGGACGCTCGGATCGACGCGATGCTGGTAGAGCAGGTCGATGCGATCGGTCTGCAGCCGGCGCAGCGATCCTTCGACCGCCTCGCGGATGTGCGACGGCCGGCTATCGAGCCCGACCTGCTTCCCGTCCTCGATCCTGAATCCGAACTTGGTCGCGATGACCAGCCGCTCGCGCACGCCCTTCAGCTGTCCCAGCGCCCGGGCAAGTAGCTCCTCGTTGACGAACGGTCCATAGACTTCGGCCGTGTCGAAGAAGGTGACGCCGAGCTCGATCGCGCGGTGGATGGTGGCGATCGACTCGCGCTCGTCGCGCTCGTCGGCGGTGCCGTAGGCCTGGCTCATCCCCATCAGCCCGAGTCCGAGCGAGGAGACGGTGAGGCCTTGCGTGCCTAACGTTCTGGTTTGGAGCATGGACTGCAGGGGTCAGCGTTTCTTCTTCCCGAGCTTGATGAACGCCAGCGCATTGTTCGCGTTCATCGGGATCACGAGCTGGTTGGCGCCGGAGTCGTAGCACATCGAGGCGGCGCTCGGGATGTTCTTCGCGATCAGCTCGGCTGCCTTCCCCGGACGGATGCGCGACACGCCGCCATTGCGGACGCTGCTCACATACTTCGTGCCGTCAGGCATGATCACCAGCCCGTCGCTCCCCGGCTGTGCCGCGTGTTCGGTCTTCAGCAGTGCACCGGCGGGCGAGAAGGTGAGCACCGCGTCGTCGCCGGTGTTGACGACGACGATGTTGCCCGCCGGGTCGAAGGCGACGCCGTTAGGCACGTCGAGCGGTGCTCCCTGGGCGAACACCGACGGATGGCCGTCGGGGGTGATCTTCCAGACCTGCCAGGTCGCCGGATTCCCATTCGGGCCGAAGTCGCCGGAGTTCGTCGCGTAGACGGTACCATCGTCGGCGGCCTCGATGTCGTTGATCCAGGCGAAGCCCTCGACCCGCGCCGACCCGGCGGGTGCGCCCGTCTTCAGGTCGAACTTCCTGATCACGGCGACGCTCGGGTCGGTCGCCGACGTGCCGCCGTCGCGATCGGCGACGTAGAGGAAGCCGCCGACGATGTCGCTGCCATACGGCTCATTGAACACGAGCGGAGGTGTCGATTTCGAGCGGTCGGCCGGGCTCTGCACGCCGATCCACCGTGCGGTGTTGACCGAGCCGTCGTGGTTGATGAACGAGACGAAGGCGTCATTGGCCTGCACGTTCTGCGGCACGCCACGGTTAGGCACGACGATCACGCCGCGCGCAGCGTCGTACGAGCAGCTCTCGGCCGAGTAGATCGCGCCGAAGACCTTTACCTCAGGCGAGATCGGCTCGAAGGTGCCGGCGCCGCCCGGGACGACGGGAAGACCGAGGGCGTTGCCCGTCACCAGGGGCGCCGGCGCGGATGGCGTCGGCTGCTGAGCGCGGAGCGCACCGGGAATGGTTGCGGCGGCAACTGTGGCGACTGCAGCGAGGAAGTTCGTTCGTCTCATGTGTGCTCTCTCGGCGAGTGTCGTGCTGATCGGCGGCCTGTCTTCTTCACCGCGGCTCCTGGCGGCCAGAATACCGCGCAGCGGTCACCTGCTCGATCCAGTCCGCGGCCCTGCTCTCGAGTGCTTCCCGGAAGCTATAGCGATCGCGACGGAAAGGCCGCCGTCGCGGGTGACCGTTCGAGCAGTTCCGCGCGCGGCGGTACCCATGGCGGTACGTTCGCCGGGCAGCGCTCCGGCCGACGCGGCACCCTGACGACGGAGAAGCCGCGCCCCGCGCCACCGAAGCGCGCGTCGCCGAGCATCAACGCCGAGTCGTCGGGCGCCTGCCACACGGGGACGCGAATGAACCCGAGCGCGGCGAGCGCAACGCAGCTCTTGTGCGCGAGGCTCGCGAGCTCGCCGCTCGGCGCCGTCCATTCGGTGTCCCACTGCACCGCGCGTGTCGCGCGCCGTGCTGATTTCCGGAAGCTCGCGTCCACGCCACGCGGCGCACCGCAGCTCGACGCCGCGACCATCGACGGCGCGCTGCTGACGCGCGCCGAGGCGACGCGATAGGCCGCTCCCGACCGCTCGACCGTTATGACGTTCATGCAGACCGCATTCGCCGGGAGCGGCGAGACGACGACGTCGAGCACCTCGGCCTCGCGATCGGCCTCGTGTGCCGCGCGCAAAGTCTCGGCGCGCGCCGACGCCGAGCCGGCGGCCATGACGACGGTGACGACGATCCACGCGCCGACCGCGACCCCGACGCGCCGCGAGGGACGCAGCACGCGTGCGATCGCGATGGAGATTACTGCGCCGATCGTCAGCAGCGCAGCCGCGCCAGTGGTGACGAGACTCACTCGCCAGGCGAGTGCGAGCCCGATCACGAGTATCAGCGAGAGCAGCACGCGTGCGACGCGCCTCGTGGTCGCCGCGACGAGCACCGGCACCGACACCACCCAGAACCATGGCTCGACGATGAACACCGAGTCGCCGTAGAACCAGCGATCGTCGAACGGCCAGAACGGGTGCAGCCCGTAGCTGTTCGTCCAGTCGAGCACGAGGTGGCTCATCGCACTGACGACCAGAAGCACGAGAAGCCAGCGGCGATCGTCGCTCGTCGGCGCGGCGGAAGCGCGCCATCGCAACAACGGCAATGCGGCAACCCAGAGCAGCAGCGCGCCGAGCAGCGCGATGACGACGGTGTGCGAGAAGCCGCGGTGGTGGAGCATGTACGTCAGCGGATCAGCGCCGACGCCCGTGTAGAGGAGGTCGGCGTCGGGAAGGTTCGCCGCCACGACCGACGAGATCGCCGCGGCCGCGCGAAAGCTACGCGACGGTACCTCGCCCGTTAGGCGCGGCCGGAACTGCACCGCCGCCTCGGCGAGGAGCAGCCCGGCGAGCGAGTGAGTGACGTTGTCCATTACCGAGCATTCTAACGGCGCGCGCCGCTGACCATCGCCCGCCGCATGGCGGACCGTTCGCCGTCGCGACGGTCCGCCCGCGGCCGAGACTCAGGAGCCGGCGACGACCTGCGCGTGGCGTGCGATCATGATCCACGAGCCGCCGCGCAGTTGCCAGATGTTCGTGAACCGCCGATCGGTCAGCGCGCCGTTTGGCGGTCCGTCCACGGTGTCGCGCCCCATCACCACGACCACGTCGCCGAACCGGGTGATCCGCTCGATAACGACGTCGTCGCGCGTATGACGAATGCGTCCGCTCGCGAGAAGGTCGAGCACGCGGCCCTTGTCGTTGATGATGTTCAACGGTGAGTTGACGACGAGGCCGTCGTCCCACAGCGCGGCGAGTGTCGCCGTGTCGCCGGCGAGAAAGGCAATGCGCCCATTCTCCTCGAGCTCACGAATCTCTTCCTCCCAGGGGGCGATCACGGTCGGGGTAAGGGTGGAGGTGGGGCTGGCAGCGGGAGCGGCGGCAGTAGCGGTAGCCATCTGTCCAATCTCCGGTTGAGGAATGCGCTCGGCAATGTGGCCGGCTGGATGTTGAGAAGCTGCTTTATTGCACATGTGTGCAATATGCGCATGCATGTATATTCCCGCAAGAGCCGGCAGCCGAGCCGGCAGCCGAGCCGGCAGCCGGCGAGACGAGAGGAGACCAGGTGGCGCGAGGCGTGGACGAGCAGGGGCGTACGGCGCAGAAGCGGCGGACGCGGAAGGCGATCGTTGCGGCGACAGCGGAGCTCCTCGCGAAGGGGCTGACCCCCTCGGTCAACGAGGTCGCGATTGCGGCCGACGTCTCGCGCCGCACGGTGTACATGTATTTCCCGACGATGGAGCAGCTGCTCATCGACGCGACACTGCTCTCGATCTCCGAGGGGAACGTCGGCGCCGCTCTCGACACCGTCGATGACGACGACGACATCGAGCATCGAGTCGACGTGATGGTCCGGGCGGTTCAGCGCCTGTTCGTGTCGACGGAGCCGCAGGGACGCATGCTGCTCCGCCTGACGGTGGAAGCAGGAGGTCGCGATCGCCGCCCCGGACAGCCGGTGCGGGGCTACCGCCGCGTCGAGTGGATCGAGCGCGCGCTCGCGCCGCTTCGGGAGCGCCTCGAGGCCCCACGCTTCGAGCGACTCGTCTCCGCGCTCGCGATGGTGGTCGGCTGGGAGTCGCTGATCGTCGCGCGCGACATTCGCGCCCTCGGCATCAGGCAGGCCGAGGAGGTGTCGGCGTGGGCAGCGCAGACGCTGGTGAGAGCCACGCTCGAGGAAGCCGGGCTCTCGCCGACCGGCGCCGCGGCGAAATCGCGACCAGCCAGGCGGCGCAAGACGTCCTCGAAGCGCGCCTCACGACCGCGCCGCGCGAGCAGCGATCCTGGTGGCGCCTAACGCGCTCCCGATCTCGTGCCCGCGCCCGTCGCGTCGGCTGGCTTCGCCGCCTCGAACGTCGCCGTCACGAGCACGAACAGCAGCGCGTCCCCTTTCACATCGGCATTTTTCGCCACGAGGTAGAGGTCGTGCACGCCGCTCGTCGGCTGCACGGCGATCCGCAGCACCGATGGCGGCGCCGCGCTGTCGGCGACAGGGGTGATTGGCGCGCTGGTCCCGATCAGCGGACCGGCCGCCGAGTCGACGTGAAGCTCGACGGTTCCGCCTGACGCCTTGTACGCACTCGGTGCCATCGCGGTGAGCGTGACGGCAGCGACGCCGGTCAGGTCGAGCTGCTTGAACCTCGCCGACGCACCCGAACGGCTGACGACGGTGATCTCGACCGGCATCCCGGCGGCGCCCTGGCGTGACAGCCCGTCGGAGAGCTCGCCGCTCGAGACGGCGACCGTCGGCGCTCGGAGCACGACCGACTTTTCCGCCGCCACGCCGGGCAGCCCGTTCGCGCCGCGGTCGGTGTAGGCCGCGCGGAGGACGAGCACTCCCTTCGGCGCGGTCGCGTTGCCGGCAACCGGAGTGTAGCTCCCCTTCACCGGGAGCGACGCCTTCTTCGGCGCGCCTAACGACAGGATGTAGCCGACCACCTGCGCCGCCTGTGCTTCGGTGAGCTGCGGATGCGCGGGCATCATCACCTTTCCCCACACTCCCGTCCCGCCGCCGCGGATTTTCCTGATCAGCCGCGCCGTCGCGGTGCTGTCGTTCCGATACTTGCGCGCGACCGCGGTGTACGCCGGGCCGATCGACATCCGGTCCATCTTGTGGCAGGAGAGGCAATCGCCGGTTTCTATCAGCTGCTTCCCGGCGGCGTAGACCGAGGGCGGGTCGGCGGCGTGCGCGCTTCCGTTAGGCAGCCCGGGCAGCAGCCCGTCCTTGAGGAAATCGGCGCTGACCATCACGCGGCTCGCGGCGATGCGGCCGGGGAGCGAGCCGTCCTCGCGGTCGTTGACACTCACCGCATACTGGATCGGCACGCCCGGGAAGAAGAACGTGTGATTGGCGTTGGCAACCACGACGTCGACCTTCGGCGGGTCGTTCCCGGCCGCGACCTGGAGCTTCGCCGTCGACCGCGCACCGGCCGAGTCGGTGACGGTGAGCGATGCGGTGTAGACGCCCGGTGTCGTGAAGGTGTACGACGGATTCGCCTCGGTGAACCGCTTCAGCACGGTGCCGCGCGGGCTCCTGATCGTCCACGCGTAGGTGATGTCGTCGCCGTCGGGATCGTTCGTCCCCGCCGACGAGAGCGCGACACGCAGGGGGAGCGCGCCGGTCGGCTTGTCGACGCCGATGGCGATCATCGGCTTGCGGTTTCCCGCAGTGTACTCGATGCGGACCAGATCCGCGTCGTCGTTGCCCTGGAACCAGGCGGTCCCGTACTCGAGCATGTAGAGATCGCCGTTAGGCCCGAACTGCACGTCGATCGGGTTGGCGAACTTCGTGCTCGGCATGAACTCTTCCATCGACCGGTAATCGCCGTTAGGCGCCATCGTCACGGCCATGATCCAGCCGCGCATCCAGTCGTAGAACAGCAGCTTGCCGTCGTAGTACGGCGGGAACGGTCGTGCCGCGGCGCTGAAGTCGTCGCGATAGTAGACGGGGCCACCCATCGTCGTGCGCCCACCGCTGCCGACGAGCGGGAATTCGGCCGACGGGCCGTACGGATACCAGATGAACGCCTTCTGCGCCGGGGGGAGCTCGGTGAGCCCGGTGTTGTTCGGCGACGTGTTCACCGGGTGCATCGGATCGAACTGGGCCCCTGCCTGCACCGTCACCGAGTCGATGAACGTCGTCCGGTAGTACGCCTTGTTGTCGGCGACGAAGTACGGCCAGCCGAAATAGCCGGGCTGGCGCGCCTGATTCAGCTCGTCATGTCCCATCGGTCCGCGGCCGACCGAGTCGAGCGGCGCGTCGGGCCCGACGTCGCCCCAGTAGAGGAAGCCGGTGTGCGGATCGACGGCGATGCGATAGGGATTGCGATGCCCCATCGTGTAGATCTCGGGGCGCGTCTTCGGCGTGCCGGGAGGAAAGAGATTTCCCTCGGGGATCGTGTAGGTGCCGTCAGGCTCTGGATGGATGCGGATGATCTTCCCGCGCAGGTCATTCGTGTTCGCCGACGACTTCTGCGCGTCCCATGGCGAGCGCCCCGGCCGCTCGTCGATCGGCGCGTAGCCGGTCGCGAACGGATTGCTGTTGTCGCCGGTGGACATGAAGAGGTTGCCCTTCCCGTCGAACGCGATCGACCCGCCGGTGTGGCAGCACTGCTCGCGCTGCGTCTTCACCACCAGCATCTCGACGCGCGACGCGAGGTCGAGCGAGTCGCCCTTCATCGTGAAGCGAGCGAGGACGTTCTTCGCCTCGGGACCTGCCGGCGAGTAGTACATGTAGATCCAGTGCGTCGTCGCGAAGTTCGGATCGGCGGCGAGTCCGAGCAGTCCATCCTCGGCCTGGCTGCTGTCCGCGTACTTCGTGCTCACCGCGATCGTCGCGATCTTCGTCAGCTTCTTCGTGCGCGGGGTGAAGAGCATCACCGCACCGTGCCGCTCGGTGAAGAGGACGCGCTCGTCGGGGAGCACAGCGATCTCGGTCGGCTCGTCGAGCGGGCCGGCCAGCACCACCTTGGCGAAGCGATTCTCCTCGGGGCGCGCGAGACTGAAGTCGATCGTTCCTTTTCCGATCGCGTACTTGATGCCGCACAACAGGTGGCCGAGGAAGAGCGGATCGGTGTAGGTCGCTTCGGTGTGCCCCATGTTCGTGTACCACGCGCGCCCGCCATTGAAATCGTGGTACCAGCTCATCGGGTGGTGGTCGCCGTTGGTCCCACCCTGGTAGCTCTTCTCATCGATGTCGACCAGCACGTGGATCGTGGTGTCGATCGACTTGAAGTTGTAGAACTCGTCCTCCCGCTCCCAGCGGTCGGGAAGCCCCTGCGTGCAGGCGTTGCTCCTGTCGACGACGCGAAACGTTCCCTTCCGAACGTTAGGATTGTTGGGATGCCCATTGAAGTACGCGCCGGCGAGATGGTTGTACCACGGCCAGTCGTACTCCGTGTCGGTCGCCGAGTGGATGCCGACCCATCCACCGCCGGCCTGGATGTAGCGCTCGAAGGCGCGCTGCTGCGCCGGATCGAGCACGTCGCCGGTGGTGCTGAGGAAGATGACCGTGGCGTAGCGCTTGAGCCGATTCTCGGTGAAGACGGTCGCGTCCTCGGTGGTATCGACGGCGAACCCATTGTCGGCGCCGAGCTTCCTGATCGCGGCGATCCCATTGGGGATCGAGCTGTGTCGGAAGCCGGCAGTCTTCGAGAAGACGAGGACGCGGGGCTGTGCGGGTTGCGCGGACTGTGCGGGTTGCGCCGTCTGCGCGCCGAGCGGCGTTCCGGTCGCGGCGAGGAGGACGAGAGAAAGGACGAGGAGGCGCGGCATACACGATCCCTTCGCGGGCGGTGAGTAGCGGGAAGCAGCCGCCCTAACTTGCACAGCGATTGTCGCGACGGATAGGCGACTGTGGGGGGGGTCAGAGTCGTTGAAATGACAGGAGCGTCACTTCAAGGGGTCAGAGTCGTTGAACGGCGGTGACGCCGGCGTCGGAATGGTGATCCATTTTCCCCGAGCCCAACTCATGATCGCGCATGCCTCGACTGCCGCGCCCGATCGTTCCCGGCCAACCGCTCCACATCGTCCAGCGTGGAAACAACCGGACGCAGACCTTCATCGATAGAAGGGACTACAGCGTCTATCTCGCCCTGCTGCAACTGACGCGGAAGCGGACCGGCTGCGCGATCCACGCGTACGCACTGATGAGAAACCACGTTCACCTGCTCGTCACGCCGGAGACGAAGCAGAGTCCCGCGCGAATGATGCAGGGGCTCGGGCGCTGGTACGTTCGCTACTTCAACGAGCGTCATGGGCGAACCGGGACACTCTGGGAAGGGCGATATCGTTCGACGCTGATCGATTCCGAGCGCTATTTCCTGGCGTGCGCACGCTACATCGAGCTGAATCCCGTGCGCGCCGGGATCGTGGCCGATCCAGCCGAGTTCGAGTGGTCCAGCTATCGGGGAAATGCGTTCGGCGAGGGCGACCACCTGCTCACGCCCCACCAGACGTATCGCGCGCTCGGCGCCAGCACCGCGGCACGGCAGTCTGCCTACCGTGCGCTGTTCGACGTAGCGTTAGGCGCGGGCATGGTCGAGGCTTTCCGCGCCGCCGCGAAGCGTGGCACCGCGGTCGGCGGTGCACTTTGGACCCAACGGATCGAAGCGAGGCTCGAGCGCCGTTTGACCCGACTCTCGCATGGCGGTCATCGGCGGGGCGCTGGCTTCAGCCCAGGCGGAGCGACACCGGACGGCGGCAGCTCTCATTGTTTTTCAACGACTCTGACCCCTTGAAATGACTCTCGGCGCTTTTCAACGACTCTGACCCCCCGGTGCGCAATCCCGGCACATCACCGCTGCCGACGCCGGACATGCGCTCTGGAACTCCGTCGTCGCGCGGACATCAGCCGGCACCACCTCGCGCGCAATCGTCCGGAAGCCGAGGCTCGGGAACCAGCGCTCCGCCGTCGTGGTGAGAAGGTAGAGCGCGTGGACTCCGCGCGACTCCGCCTCGGCGATCACGCGCTCGACCAGCGCGCGTCCGATGCCTCGTGAGCGCCATGCATCGACCACCGCCACTGAGCGTAGGAGCGCGTTGTCGCGGCAGGGCTCCAGCCCGGCGACGCCGATCAGCTCTCCCCCCGACTCGGCGACGACGAACGACGGCAACGCCTCCGCCACTCCATCGAGCGGAAGGTTGCTGGCGGTGAGCAGCCGTTCGATCGCCGGAAGGTCCGAAAGCGTCGCGGCGCGGAGACGAGCTGGCACGAGTGCCGCACCGGTCGAAGCAGTCGTCGTAGCCATGCGAATCACCCTGGTGTCGTCGTGATCGAGATGATGTGCCGGCAGTGGCTCAGCTGCAACAGCCGTCGTCGCAGCCGCATGCGCGCGCGCCTTTCGCCGTGCCTAACGCTGCCAGCGCGCGCAGTGGCTTTCCGCCGCGAGCACCCGCAGCAGCCGCAGCGGCCGGACCGCCCGGCGTCGTCGCCCGAACGAAGCCGCTCATGATCTTCCCCGCGACCTCGTCGGCGAGTGAGGCGTCGAGCCCAGTCCCGTCGAGCAGCGCCACAGCATCCTCGCGGGTGTAGACCCGCGTCGGCTCGATGGTCGGGTTCTCGAAGCCGACTTCGCGCAGCAGCGCGATGAACTCGCTCTCCTCGAGCGCGCCGGCGACGCATCCGGTCCAGAGCGCCATGCTCTCCTTCACGGCGTCAGGCAACCCCTCGCGCACGATGACGTCGCTCACGGCGAATCGGCCGCCTGGCTTGAGGACGCGGAAAGCTTCCTTCAGCACCTGGCGCTTGTCGCCGGAAAGATTGATCACGCAGTTCGAGATGATCACGTCGACCGTTCGCGAGGGGAGCGGGATCGACTCGATGTGTCCCTTGAGGAACTCGACGTTGGTCGCGCCGGCCTTCGCCTTGTTCTCCATCGCAAGGTCGAGCATCTCGTCGGTCATGTCGAGCCCGTAGGCCTTGCCCGCGGGGCCGACGCGGCGCGCAGAGAGCAGGACGTCGATCCCGCCGCCGGAGCCGAGGTCGAGGACGGTCTCGCCGTCGTGCAGCTCGGCGAGCGCGGTCGGGTTGCCGCAGCCTAACGATGCGAGGAGTGCCTCGGCGGGGAGCCCGGCGGTTTCGCCGGCCTCGTAGAGGTCGGAGGTGATCGGGTCCCACGACTCGCTCTTCGAGTCGCAGCAGTGACCGCTCCCGTCGACCGGCTTGCAACAGACCCCGCCGGCGGCCGCACCAGCGCCGACGCGCTGCGCGGCGGTGCCGTAGCGGGCCTGCACCGTCGCGCGGATCTCCTCGAGCGTGGGCGGCACCTTCGACGAATCCTGCTTTGCTCCCGCGGTCATGATCGCCTCACGGTTATCAAGAAAAGTTGATGCATGCGAGATGAAAAAAGACGGTCATCGGCAGCACGACCCGGCGCGGAGCACCGGGAGCGCGCCCCGCTTCGGCTGCATTGCGACGGCGAGATCGTGAACTTCGGCGAGCGCGTGCGGGACGATCTCGTAGTACGACCACCGCCCCTCGCGCCGGTCTTCGACCAGCCCGGCGTCCTTGAGGACCTTCAGGTGGAAGGAGAGCCGTGACTGCGCCGCGTCGAGCCCGTCCTGCAGGTCGCAGACGCACTGCTCGCCGCCGCGGAGCATCGCAAGGATCTCGAGGCGGGTCGAGTCGGACAGCGCGTGAAAGAGCGTCACGGCGCGGTCGAGCTTACGAGGGCTGCGGGTAGGGGTCGCGGTGGTCACGAGATGAATATATCAAGAAAAGTTGTTATGTCAACAGTGCGGCACCATATTCCGCCCACTATAATCGCTTTTCAACTGCTCTGACCCCTTGAAGTGACGCGAGCGTCACTTCAAGTGCTCTGACCCCATCAACGCTTGAGATGATCCGACAACCGCAGCGTCAGGGCGACGAGTGTGAGCGTCGGGTTGGCGCACCCCGCGGTCGGGAAGACCGCGGCGCCGGCGACGTAGAGGTTTCCGACACCGTGCACCCGGCAGTCGGCGTCGACGACGCCCTGGCGCGGGTCGGCGTGCATGCGCGTCGTCCCCATGTGGTGCCAGCCACCGCCTAACGATGCGGGCCAGGCGGCGTCGGCGCTCTCCTGCACCCAGTCGCGCATCTGCATCCGCCCGATCCCGGCGCGCCCCATCTCGCGGCCAAGAACTTCATAGAAGGCGCGGAAGGACCGGCGATCGAGTTCGGTCAGCCGCCAGTCGAGCCGGACACGCGGCATGCCTAACGCGTCGCGCTCGGCGGCGAGCATCACCCGGGAGGCCGGGTTCGGCGCCTGCTCCTGGCGCGTCAGCAGATGGAAGGTGTGCGGCACCGCTCCCCCCGCGACCTCGCGGCCCGGCGGCGCCGTGTCGGCAACCGCCGGACCCCGCATCTTCGCGACGACGTCCGGCGTCGCCCACTGGAAGGTGCTCTCCGCCGGCGCCTCGAGTGGCGCCGGCTCGAGCGACACGGTCGCATTGAGGATCTGCCGTTCGCGCTGCACGCCGGGTGCGAGGGCGAGCTCGCCGCGCGCCTTCGTTCGCCCGAACTCGAACGAATACATCTTCGCGTTCACCGAGCGGTTGCCTAACGTCGCCAGGTTCCCGCTCGGCATCTCCAGGTGTTCCATGAAGTAGCGGCCGACGAGATCCTGCGCATTCCCCAGTCCCGCGGTCGCCTGCCGGTTGGAGGCGAGGAGCAGCCGCGCATTCTGGATCGTTGAGCAGGCGAGGACGTAGCGCGCCGCCCGCACCCGCAGCTCCTTCCCCTCGAAGGTCCGCACCCGCAGGCTCTCGACCGCGCCCGTGCTCTCGTTGGCCTCGATCTCGACGACGTTCGCGTGCGTGAACAGGTGCACATTGGGCGCCGCAACGATCGGGTCGCGATAGAGTGTTCCGAGTCGCGCGGGTGCGCTGAACTGCCACATCTTCGTCCACGCGACTTTCGGATCGAGCGCGAACGGAACCAGCGCGGGATCCCTGTGCTGCCATGCCGCTGCGTCGTACTCGTACGGGCCGAGGCCGAGGACCTTGTGGGCCCGCGTGTAATATGGGTCGAGGAGCGCGCGCTCGATCGGCCAGCCGCTGTGCGGCACCCAGTCGCGCACCTCGAAGTCCATCGGGTCGAGCGTCGAGCAGAATCCGGCCCAGTGCCCGGTCGTCCCGCCGAAATAGTGCAGGCGCGCCGCGTCGAGGGGAAAGTACGGCAGCCCGACACTCTCACCGCGGTAGAGCTCCTGCATCCGCGGCTCGTAGTCGAACCCGCCCCCCTCGAGGAGAATCACCCGCTGCGGCGCCCCGATCCACTCGAGCGCCATGCTGATTCCCGCCGCGCCAGCGCCGACGATGCAGAGATCGCCGTCGATGATGCTGCCATTTTCCAGCGTGCGCGCGTCGACGTGCATTCGGGAGTCTCAGCCCGCGGCGAGCGAAAACAGCGCGCACTGACGCGCCTCGGTCGCCGACAAGACCCATCCGTCGACGACAATAGTGCGTCCCTCGGCGAAGTCCGCGCGCACGAGCTCCGCCAGCGGCGGACTCGCGGCACCGAGGAAGCGTGAGGCGAACGGCCGCGATGCCGAGATCGCGCGGCGCAGTGATGCGGCGTCGCCCTCAGCGTGGTTCATCGCGCGGTAGCGCGCACCGATCGCGCGAACGGGGCCCGCGCCGAGCGCGGCGAGAACGTCGGGGCGCGCGAGCGCGCCCGCGTCGTACGCCTCGCCGGCACCGCAGCCAGCGACCGCGAAACCAAACGTCGCGGCGCCTGCACTCGCGACGCCAACGGTCGCGGCGCCCGCCGTCGCCGACCCGACCCGCCGCATGAATTCCCGCCTGCTCATCGTCACGATGCGGAGCATCGCAGCCGATGAGCTATCCCGCAAGCGGCGACGCTGCTGGTCCGCGAGCCGGCGCGCCTTCAGCTGCGAGCGCTCGCCATTCGTCGTCCGTGAAGACGCGCGACCGCGTCAGGAAGCGAACTCCTTCCGGCGCCTCGAGTGAAAAGCCGCTGCCCCGGCCGGGAACGACGTCCACCGTCAGGTGCGTGTGCTGCCAGTACTCGAACTGCCGCGCGCCGATGTAGGACGGCACGCCGGCCACACTCCCGAGATAGACGTCGCCCTCGCCGATGCGGAACCCGGCACGCGGATAGCACATCGGCGAGCTGCCGTCGCAGCAGCCACCCGACTGATGAAACACGAGAGGCCCGTTGGCGGTGCCAAGTTTCCTCAGCACCGCCTCGGCCGCCGCGGTCGCTGCCACGCGCTCGACAGGCATCAGAAGAAGCCCATCGCCTTCGTACCGTAGGACACCAGCATGTTCTTCGTCTGCTGGTAGTGATCGAGCATCATCTTGTGATTCTCTCGCCCGATCCCCGACTGCTTGTATCCGCCGAACGCCGCATGCGCGGGATACAGGTGATAGCAGTTCGTCCACACGCGGCCGGCGCGGATGCCGCGACCCATGCGATAGGCCGTGTTCATGTCACGCGTCCAGACGCCGGCGCCGAGTCCGTACAACGTGTCGTTCGCGATCTCGAGCGCGTCGTCGAAGTTCTTGAAGCTCGTGACGGCGAGCACGGGGCCGAAGATCTCTTCCTGGAAGATCCGCATCCGGTTGTTCCCCTCGAAGATCGTCGGCGCGACGTAGTAACCATCCTTCAGCTCACCGGCATGGACGCGGCGCTCGCCACCGGTGAGGAGCTTCGCGCCTTCCTTCTTCCCGATGTCGATGTAGGACAGGATCTTTTCGAGCTGGTCATTCGATGCCTGCGCGCCGATCATCGTCTTCCCGTCGAGCGGGTGACCTTCGACGATCGCCTGTGTCCTCGCGATCGCGCGCTCCATGAACCGGTCGTAGATCGATTCGTGCACCAGCGCCCGTGACGGCGCGGTGCAGACTTCGCCCTGGTTGAGCGCGAACATCACGAATCCCTCCAGCGCCTTGTCGAAGAACTCGTCGTCCTCGCGCATCACGTCGGCGAAGAAGATGTTCGGCGACTTGCCGCCCAGCTCCAGCGTCACCGGGATCAGGTTCTCGGACGCGTACTGCATGATGAGCCGGCCGGTCGTCGTCTCGCCGGTGAAGGCGATCTTCGCGACGCGCGGGCTCGACGCGAGCGGCTTTCCTGCCTCGACGCCGAATCCCTGGACGACATTGACGACGCCGCTGGGCAGGATGTCGGCGATCAGCTCCATGAACGCCATGATCGACACCGGCGTCTGCTCGGCGGGCTTGAGCACGACCGTGTTTCCGGCGGCGAGCGCGGGAGCGAGCTTCCACACCGCCATCAGGAGCGGGAAGTTCCACGGGATGATCTGTCCGACGACGCCTAACGGTTCGTGGAAATGGTAGGCGATGGTGTCGCCGTCGATCTCCGAGATCCCGCCCTCCTGCGCGCGGAGCGCGCCGGCGAAGTAGCGGAAGTGATCGATCGCGAGCGGCAGGTCCGCGTTCAACGTCTCGCGGATCGGCTTCCCGTTGTCCACCGTCTCGATGACAGCGAGCGTCTCGAGATTCTGCTCGAGCTTGTCGGCGATCTTGTTGAGGATCACCGCGCGGTATGCCGCCGTCGTGTGGTTCCAGCTGACGGCGGCGGCGTGCGCGGCATCCAGCGCCTTGTCCACATCCTCCCGGCTCGACCTCGCGACCTCGCAGAGCGGCTGCCCCGTGATCGGGCTCGGGTTGGTGAAGTATTGCCCGCGCACCGGCGGCGCGTACTCGCCGGAGATCCAGTTGTCGTAGCGGGCCCGGATCGGAATCGTGAGCTTGTACTTCGATACCACGGAAGGCGTCGTCGCAACGCCAAGCCGTTCGATCGTGACGGTCGTCATGTTCGCTCCTCGCGAGAAAGGGGAAACGAGGCGCGGCGCGCACGGAGCGTGTCGCGTGAGTGGTCCGTACACGATGCCGCGATCCGGCCGCGCAACCAGCGGTGAAAACCGGACACGGCCTCGAGCATTCGACCGGGGACCGTCACGAACGACAGGTCAGGCGTTTCGCCCTGCGCGGCCCGGGTCCACGGCTGCATATTCCAGCAGCCCCCCGAACCGGAACGTCCTGCATGACATCCACCGCCCCCCGCCCCTCGTCCGCTCCCGCCAGCGAGGCACACCTCGCGAACCCGGACCAGAATCCCTCGTTCACCAAGGGGATCTTCCTCGGCGAGCTGCGCGAAGATCTCTGCTTCCCCTTCCCGGCGATGCGCGACGACGATCGCGAGTCGCTTCGCCTGGTGCTCGACTCCTTCCGCTCCTTCGCCGCGGACACGATCGACTCGAAGCAGATCGACCACGACGGGAAGTTCCCCGACGCGGTGCGGGCGGGGATGCACGAGCTCGGGCTGATGGGGATGAACATCCCCGAGGAGTACGGCGGTTTCGGCGCGTCGGCGCAGGTCTTCAATCGCGTGTTCGGCGAGATCGGCGCGACCGATCCCGCGCTCGCCGTCTACTTCGGCGCGCACCAGTCGATCGGGTGCAAGGGGATCACGCTCTTCGGAACGGAGGCGCAGAAGAAGGAGTGGCTTCCCCGCTGCGCCAGCGGGGAGACCGTCGCGGCGTTCTGCCTCACGGAGCCCGGCTCGGGATCGGACGCGCAGGCGATGACGTCGAGCGCCGTCCCTGACGCGGACGGAAGCAGCTACACGCTCAACGGGACCAAGATCTGGATCTCCAACGCCGGCTACGCCGGCGTGTTCACAGTCTTCGCGAAGGTACCGGTCACCGCCGACGGGAAGACGAAGCAGCGCGTCACCGGCTTCATTGTCGACGCGAAGTCCGCCGGGATCACGCTCGGCCAACCCGAGCAGAAGATGGGGATCAAGGGAAGCGACACGCGTACGGTCACCTTCGAGAACGTCCGCGTGCCGGCCGGAAACGTCCTCGGCGCGGTCGGGCAGGGATTCAAGATCGCGCTCGAGATCCTCAATTCGGGACGGTTAGGCCTCGCGGCGGCGTCGTCGCGCGGGACGCGGCGCGTTATGCGCGAGGCGCTTGCCTACGCGAAGCAGCGCGAGCAGTTCGGGCGGCCGATCGGCTCCTTCGAGATGATCCAGCAGAAGATCGCGATCAATGCCGCCGAGACCTACGCCTCGGACTCGGCGTGGATGCTGACGGCGGGGATGGTCGATCGCGGCGGCGTGGATTTCTCACTCGAGACGGCGGCGTGCAAGATCTTCGCGAGCGAGCTGGCGTTCCGCGCCGCGAACGACGCGCTGCAGATCGCCGGCGGGATCGGCTACTCGAAGGAATATCCGTACGAGCAGGCGGTGCGCGACTCGCGCATCAACCTGATCTTCGAGGGGACGAACGAGATCCTCCGCGCCCTGATCGCCCTCACCGCGCTGCAGCAGCCGGGGGAGCGGCTCAAGGCGTTAGGCAAGGCGTTCAAGGACCCGCTCCACTCGCTCGGCGCGATCGGCTCGTACGTGGCGGGTCGGGCGAAGCGCCAGGTGGCGAAGCCGGCGTTCACGAAAGTCCACGCAGCGTTAGGCGACGAGGCCGACAGCGTCGCCGGGATCGTGCACGACCTCGCGCTCGCCGTCGAGGGGCTGCTGCTCAAGCACGGGAAGGACGTGATCGAGCGCCAGTTCCTCCAGCTGCGCCTCGCCAACGCGGCGATCGACATCTACATGGCGGTCGCGGTGCTGTCGCGCACGACGTGGGAGATCGAGCGCGCCGGGAGCGTCGACGCGGCGGCGGCCGAGCTGGATTGCGCGCGCGTGTTCATTCCGGCGGCGATGCGCCGGGCGCGGCGCAACATCCGCGCGCTGCGGACGAACCAGGACGACCGGCTCAAGGCGATCGCCGAGCGCGCGCTGGAAACCGTGGACCTCGCGCCGACCTCGCCGAGCGACCGTTAGTCGCGAAAAGTGTCAACGTGCTGAACGGTGTGTGCGCGCGATCGGTCGAGATTTCGGCCGGGCTGACCGATCGGATAACGCGATTCACAATCGTGACGAATTCAGTCGAACTGGCTCTGTCGCGGCTGGAATGGGCCGTGTAGGTTCCCGTTCCTCGCAGCATCGTGGCCCGGCCACGACGCGTATTTCACCACGTCTTCCCGCTCCTCGCCAATGCCGCTGAACTCGACTGCTCGCCGCTCGCCAGCGGCGCTGATCGCTGTGTTCCTCATCGCCGGCGCCTGCACTTCGGGCGGTGACAAGCCGCTGGCGCCGGTCGCGGCGCCTAACGCGCCGGCGCTCTCGGTCGCGGCGTCGGCGGCGACGCCGAAGTGGCTCGTCATCAGCCAGGTCTACGGTGGCGGCGGCAACAGCGGCGCCACGATCAGGAACGACTTCATCGAGCTGTACAACGGTTCGGTCGTGGACGTCTCGCTGACCGGCTGGTCGGTGCAGTACGCGAGCTCGGCGGGGGCGTCGTGGCAGGTCACGCCGCTCACCGGGACGATCAGGTCCGGGCAGTACTACCTGGTGCAGGAGTCGCAGGGCGCGGGCGGCACGGTGGCGCTGGTGCCTGACGCGAGCGGGACGATCGCCATGAGCGCCACGGCGGGAAAGGTGGCGCTGGTGAACGGCACCGACGCATTGAGCGGTGGCTGTCCGACATCGCAGGCGGTGGACTTCGTCGGCTTCGGCTCGGCGGCGAATTGCTTCGAGGGCAGCGGCCCGACGGCGACGCTCAGCAACACGACGGCGACGCTCCGCAAGCTGAATGGCCAGCAGGACACCGACGTCAACTCGGCGGACTTCGCGACTGGCGCTCCGGCGCCGCGCAACAGTGCGACCGCGCTGCGTGCACCACTCAACCAGTTCGCGCTGACCATCGATCCGTCGCCGGCGACGTCGTTCGTCGGCGGACCGCTGACCTTCACCGCGAGCGCGACGCAGGGCGGCGTTCCGACGACGCTGTCGTCGGTGGCGTGGACGAGCAGCAAGCCTGACGTCGCGACGATCGACGGCTCGACCGGCGTCGCGACGCCGGTCGCGCTGGGCACGACGACGATCGCGGCCGCGGTCACGAGCGCCGGCGGCAGCGGCTCGGCGTCGACGACGCTCACCATCACCGGAGCGCCACAGCACGTCACCATCTCGCCGAAGACGTGGACGCTGAAGAGCGGATTGACGAAGGCCTTCACCGCCTCGGCGGTGGACGCGTTGGGCAATGCCGTCGCCACGAGCTATGCGTGGAGCAGCGCCGACCCGTCGATCGCGGTCGTGGACGCGAACGGCGTCGCCACCGGGCGCACCAGCGGCACGGCGCAGATCATCGCCGCCGCGCCTAACGGTCCGGCCGACACGGCCACGATCACCGTCACCGCCGGCAGCGTCTCGATCAGCAGCCGCACCGACGTCCTCCCGGTCGGGTTCCAGACGCAGCTCTTCGTCAACAGCGGCAGCGCCGACTCGAAGGGCGCGATCGTCACGGGCGACAGCGTGGTCTGGTCATCGTCGAACCCGGCGATCGTGTCGGTCAACCCGGCGACCGGCGTCATCACCGCGACCGGACCGGGCACGGCGACGATCCGCGCGACGGCGAAGAGCGACGGCATCTCGGCCGGGTCGGCCGCGATCGTCACCGAGGTGGAGGCGGTGTCGGCCGACGCGCGCACGGGCCACAACACCGAGCTCGGAGTCCCCAGCGACGCGGACCCGAGCGATGATCTGATCATCGCCCGGCGCCAGTACACCCTCTCGTACAACGTGGCGCACGGCGGTCCGAACTGGGTGAGCTGGAACCTCGATGCCTCGCACCAGGGCGGCGCGTCGCGCTGCAACTGCTTCACCGCCGACACGGCGCTGACGCGGCTCGGGATCCACGCCTTCGACACCAACGACTGGATCAACGGCGGCGTCTATTCGCGCGGCCACATGTCGCCGTCGGCCGACTGGGCCGACACGCCGGGCGACAACGCGCCGACGTTCTTCCTCTCGAACATGATCCCGCAGAACCAGACGGCGAACTCCGGCGCCTGGGGAAGCCTCGAGAACTACCTCCGCACGCAGACGGGGACGGGCGCCGAGATCTACATCATTGCCGGCCCGATCTTCACGAAGAATCGCAGTGGGGCCGGCATCGACGGTCTCGGCTTCACGGCCGGATCGGGACACATCGCGGTGCCGGACTCGATGTGGAAGGTGGCGGTGATCGTTCCCGATACGCGGAGCGCGAGCCAGATCAGCGCGACGAACGTGCGCGTGATCGCGGTGAAGATGGCGAACGACCCGACCTCGGTCGGCGACTGGAGCAACTTCCCGACGACGATCGACAAGATCCAGCAGTCCACCGGCTACGACCTGCTCTCGGCGCTCCCGCCTAACGTCCAGTGCCGCCTCGAGACGCGGAACTGCATCCCGGCGGCGCACCTGACCGGCAGCGGGCTCGCCGGCGGCGACGAAGGCGCGACGCTCTCGTTCAGCGCGGCGACGTCGAGCGACGCCGATCCGGGCGATGTCCTTAGCTATGCGTGGAGCATCGACGGGCAGCCGGCCGGCACGCAGTCGACGCTGAGCCACTCCTTCGCCGACAATGGCGATTACGCGATCCGCGTGATCGTCGCCGACCCGAGCGGTGCGGCCGACACCGCGAGCGCGACGGTCCACGTCGCCAACGTTGCGCCCACTGTCGCGAGCTTCGACGGCGCGACGATCCTGCAAGGTGAGAGCTACTCGACCACGGTCAGCTTCACCGACCCGGGCGCCGACACGTGGCGCGCGAGCGCGAACTATGGCGACGGCTCGGCCACCGTCGCACCGGCGATCAGCAACAAGTCGTTCGACCTCGAGCACCAGTACACGAGCGCCGGCAGCTTCGCCGTCGTCGTCGAGGTGCTCGACAAGGACGGCGGGTCGGGCACCGGATCGGCGCGAGTGATCGTGCAGACCCCGCAGCAGGGGATCGCGAACCTCGCGAGCATGGTCGCATCGTTAGGCGGTGCCCGCGGCTCGCTGAACAAGGGCCAGCTCAACTCGCTGCAGGTGAAGCTCGACAATGCCTCGCAGCAGCTCGACGCCGGCAACGGCGGCGCAGCGACGAACATGATTCAGGCGTTCCTGAACGAGCTCGATGCGGTGACGAAGACCGGCCGGGCGAGCGACGGCGCGACCGCGCCGATCGTCGAATACGCGCAGCGGGTGATCGCCAGCATCGGCGGCTGATACCCGCCCGGTTTCGACGGGGGAAACTCCCGACGGCCTAACGGCCGCCGGGAGTTTTTTCTTCGATCGGCCGCGGCGCCGCAGGAGTCACGAGCGGCGGGAGTGTCACCGGGTAACTGCCTAACGGCTCGGCGTCGACCACCTGTAGCGTCGCGCCGCGCAGCCACGCGTCGTCGATCGCCGGACGTCCGTTCGCGACGTACCGGAACGAGTACTGAACCAGCTGTGAGGTCATCGTCGACCCGGGGATCACCATCCCGTCGCCCGTAAAGTTGTTCCCCAGACGGAGCAGCACGACACCTTCGCCTCGGGCGCGATTCACCAGCACGAGATCCTCCGGCGCCGCG
>JBJMNK010000125.1:0-18982 GCA_045804265.1 Gemmatimonadaceae bacterium
CCGGTCCTCCTGGGCGTCATCGTCGGTGCGATCGCGTCGGGCGCGGTGGGAAACGCCCAGTCGAAGCTCGCGATGGGCAATGCGCAGGCGATGCTCGCGACGGCAAACGCGCAGCAGGCGCTCGATTCGGTACGCCCGAGCTTCGCTGAAATCTTCGTCACTCCCTGGCTCGACTTCTTCCCCCTCGCGGTCGGCTTGCTCGCTCTCGCGCTGTTCGCCTTCCTCGCCGCCGTGTACCTGACGGTCGCCGCCCGCGACGAAGCGCTCCGCGAAGACTTCCGAACCCGCGCCCTCGCCGCCGCCGGCGCCGCATTCATCACCGCCGCCGCCGCGCTCCTCGTCGCGCACGTCCACGCACCGACCGTCGGACGCGGCCTCGTCGAGACGATGCCCGCGCTCCTGCTGCAGGGAGCGACCGCCATCGCCGCACTCACCGCGATCTTCGCCCTCTGGACCCGCCGCTGGCAGCTCGCCCGCATCGCCGCCGCCGCCCAGGTCTCGCTCGTGCTCTGGGGCTGGGTGCTGGTGCAGTACCCGTTCATCGTCCCGCCCATCGCGACGCTCAGGAATGCTGCAGCGCCGCCGGTGACGCTCGAGCTGCTGCTGTCTGCGCTGGCGCTCGGCGCGATCGTACTGCTGCCGTCGTTATGGTACCTACTCCGAACGTTCACTGATGATGCGTGATGCACGAAGAGACGATGCATCGTGCATCCCAGCTTACGAATTCCTGACCGCCAGCAAACCCTAACCCCAACGATACTGTCGAATCTCCAACGCCTACGAGGGTAGACCCCCATGCTTCCCGCTCGCGTCGTTGCTTTCCTTGTCGCCGCGTCAGCCGCCCTTCCCCGAATTACGGCCGCGCAAAGCTCGAACGCGTCAGTCCATCCTAACGTCCCGCCGATTGCGAACGTGGCCGTTCGCGCGGGTGAAATCATCATCGATGGCAAGCTCGATGAGTCGGCGTGGCAGAGTGCGGAGCCGCTGACGAAGTTCACCCAGCAGGTTCCGGATGAGGGGAAGCCGGCGACGCAGCGGACGGAGGTGCGGATCCTCTATGACCAGGACGCGCTCTACGTCGGGGCGCGGATGTACGACTCGTTAGGCAGGGCGGGGGTGCGGGCGCCACTCGCGCGACGGGACCAGCTCGTCAACAGCCAGACGCTGACGACGGACAAGATCGCCGTCGTGCTCGATCCGTATCACAACCACCGCGACCGGATCTGGTTCGAGGTCAATCCGGCGGGGGTCAAGGGCGAGCAGTTCAGTGGCGACGTCTCGTTCGATCCGATCTGGGAAGCGGCGGCAACGATCGACGCCGACGGCTGGTCGGCCGAGATGCGGATTCCACTCTCGCAGCTCCACTTCTCGCGCGACTCGCTGCAGACGTGGGGACTCCAGATCTGGCGCGCGGTGGACCGGCTCCACGAGCAGGACATGTGGTCGTTCTGGAAGCTCAACGAGGCCGGTGGCCCGCCGTTCTTCGGCCACCTCGTCGGGATGCGGCTGGGCGCGCGGCCGCGCCAGGTCGAGCTGGTGCCTTACGTCGTCGGGCGGTCGCAGTTCAAATTCGCCCAGCCCGGCGATCCGTTTCATGCCAGCTCGGAGCGCGACGTCCGCGTCGGCGGCGACGCGAAGATCCTGCTGACGTCGAACCTGACGCTCGACGCGACGGTGAATCCCGACTTCGGGCAGGTCGAAGTGGATCCGGCAACGGTGAACCTCAGCGCGTTCGAGACTTTCTTCCAGGAGAAGCGGCCTTTCTTCGTCGCCGGGCGGAACGCCTTCAACTACGGCGGCTTCAACTGCTTCTTCTGCGACAACGTCTCGAGCCTCGACCTCTTCTACTCGCGGCGCATCGGCCGCCGCCCGCAGCTCAACGACTGGGTCAGCAACAACAGCTCCTTCAACGACCTCCCCGAGACCGCGCAGATACTCGGCGCCGGCAAGGTCACCGGGCGCGCCGGCGAGTACACCGTCGGGCTGCTCGACGCGGTCACCAACCGCGAGACTGCGCGCTTCAGCGGTGACGCGCTGCCGGGAATGCCGACGCTGTCGCAGGAGGTCGAGCCGCTCACCAACTATTTCGTCGGGCGCGCTCGACGCGACTTCCGGAACGGTGCCACATCGTTAGGCGGGATGGTCACGTCCACCGCCCGGCGGCTCGACGACTCGCTCCTCGTCAGCACGCTGCGCAGCCGCGCCACCGCGGTGGGACTCGACATGGATCACTCCTGGCACAAGCAGGACTACAGCGTGCTCGCCCAGTTCGCGGTGTCCGACGTCGGCGGGTCCACCGACGTGATGACCTCGACGCAACAGTCGAGCGCGCACTACTTCAACCGTCCCGACCGCAAGGTCACCAGCGACGGGCTGTTCGACGCGCGCTACGACCCGAACCGTACCGACCTGCGCGGCTACGGCCTCTATGCGCGGTTAGGCAAGGACAACGGCAACTGGCTCTGGGAGACGGCGCAGAACTGGCGCAGCCCGGGCTTCGAGGTGAACGACCTCTCCTACCTCGACCGCGCCGACTACAAGTGGATGCTGGCCAACGTCGCTCGGCAGTGGACGAAGCCATTCGGGCCGTTCCGCTACGTCAACCTCACCGCCGGCGCGCAGGACCAGTACAACTACGACGGCGATCGCACCGACACCGAGCAGCACTATGGCGGTTTCCTGAATCTCAAGAACTACTGGTCGACGAACATCTTCTACATCCATCACCCGTCCACGCTCGACGACCACCTCGCGCGCGGTGGCCCGATGCTGGTCCGTACCGGCTACGACTACGGCTCGTTCAACGTCAGCACCGACTCGCGGCGACTGACGGTGTTCAGCGTGCGCGCCGACGTCGCGCACGGCATCTCGTCGCCGACACACACGCTGCAGCTCCGCCCCTCGGTGTCGATCAAGCCCGCGTCGAGCGTCTTCATCAGCTTCGCGCCGAGCCTGAACGCGGACGAGGACGCGTCGCAGTACGTGCTGACGGTGAAGGACCCGACCGCGACGCTCTTCAGCGGCAACCGCTACGTCTTCTCCTACATCAGGACGCGCGTGCTCTCGCTCGACACCCGGCTCAACGTGACGTTCACCCCTGACCTGACGCTCGAGCTCTTCGCGCAGCCCTTCTTCGCCAGCGGACAGTACAGCCACTTCCGCGAGTTCGCCGCCCCGCGCACGTCGCGTCGTCTCGACTACGGCCGGGACATCGGCACGATCACCTATGACGCCCCGGGCGCGACGTACACCGTCGACCCCGACGGTCCCGCAGGCCCGGCCGTACCGTTCAACTTCTCGAACCCCGACTTCACGGTGCGCTCGCTGCGCGGCAACGCTGTCCTCCGCTACGAGTACCGTCCCGGCTCGACGGTCTTCCTTGTCTGGACGCAGGAGCGCAATGGTTATGACCCGACGGGGCGCTTCGTCTTCCGCGACCAGACACGATCACTGCTCAGTGATCGGCCGGTCAATATCTTCCTGCTCAAAGTGAACTACTGGGTGGGGCGATGAGGGACGAGGGAGAATGCACGATGCACGAAGGCACGATGCATGGTGACGATACTGCGATGCACGATGAATGATGCACGGGAGGGCTGGATGCATCGATGCACGAACGACTGCCCGGCCCCGTGCATCAACCCCGTGCATCAGCCCCGTGCATCACGCATCACGGTTCATGCATCAGGCATCACCCTTCATGCATCGCGTATCGAGAAGTCCCGTGCATCGTGGATCGTGCATCGCGGTATCGTCACCATGCATCGTTGTGTCCGGCATCATGCATCGTAGTGTCCGGCATCATGCATCGTAGTGTCCAGCATCGTGCATCACCGTTTCACTGACCAGCCGGCAGCCTCTCGATCCGGAAGATCGAGTCCGCCGCAAACGGAAACGACGGCGCCACAGCACGGCGATTTCGGAGTGTCGCGTCGAGAAACGTCGCCGTCATCTCCACCAGCACCGACACCTTGCGCCCCAGCTCCGCGACCGGCGGCGCGACGTGCAGCGCCGTGTCCACCGCGGCGACGAAGCCTAACGCTGTGAAATACGGGTGGTACATGTCGTCGATTCGCACCAGCGTGCGGTCGGCGGCGTGCCATTGGCGGACGCGGGTGAAGTCGGGCTGCACAGTCGGGTCCTTGTCCTGGTAGATGTGCAGCACTGGCATCGACAGCTGCGCGCTGTCGAGCGGGGTGCCGGCGAGCCAGTCGGCGCCGAGCTTGTTGGCGATCCCGCCGTCGAGGCTCACGAACGATCGGAATGGCGCACCGTCCATCACCGCGACGAACGCCGCGCGGGCGCCGAAGCTGTGCGCGACGACGCCGATCCGCGACGTGTCAACGTCGGGGCGTGTGCGCATCACGTCGAGCACGTACTCGATGTCCGCTGCCTGACGGCGGGCGCGGCTCACCAGTGAGACACTGTCCGCGGTCTCCTCGAGCACCAGCGGCGAAGGCGACGTCGCGACGACGTAGCCGTGGCTCGCGAGATACTCGCCGAGCACCGCCTGGTTGTACGCCGAGTGATAGTTGCCCTCCGCGATGACCACGAGCGGGAAGCGGCGCCCGGAACGGGGCGCGTCCCAGCTCGCCGCGACCGGCATGTCGAGCCATTGCTCGACGGCTGCAGCCGAGGAACCGTTCGCGGTCACGAAGCCCTTGAGGCGCTCGACCGCGGCCGATGATGCCTCGGCGGACGCCGGCTCCATCGATCGCTGGTTCGCGGTCAGCGCGATGTAGTCGCGATAGGTGAGTCTCGTCCCGCGAGCGGTCGCCGGCGACCAGATCGTGATCTGCACCGGACGCTCGGCCGCTGCCCAGCCGATCTTCGCCGGCGCGCGTCGCATCAGCGTGTCGAGCCGCACCGCGAATGGGCCCGCCTCGAGCTCCACCCAGAGCGGCGGTGGCGAGATCGGCGGCGCGATCGCGACGCCGAGACCTCCGCCCTGATGCTTCGCGCAGGCGGCAGCGACGGCGAGAAGCGCGACCGCGGCCAGGACACGCGGGCTGATAATTCTGACGTTACGCATGCGAAGATCGTGGCGCGCATCCTCGTCTGCGTCAACTACTGGACACCAGCGTGTGAGCAGCGACCGTCGAAGGCATGATCAAACGCTGTGATCCATGCGGCACTTCTATCGGACTTGCCGCAAGCCGAACTTCAACAACATGTCAACTGGAGGCACAGAGGGCACAGAGCGGTTTGATCACAACTCCTCTGTGCCCTCTGTGCCTCCTGTTCGATGCAGTTGCAGTTGTTGCTGTTGACCCGGAATTCTCGATGCTCTTTGTGCCTCCTGTTCAATTCCGGATACGCTTTGGCTGACGTTGTTGATTTTCCGCGGTTGCGAAGCCCCGCCGTCCGGCCCGCCCTTCCCTCACCCACCGATCGCCTTCCTCACCGCCGGTGCAACCACCGTCCCGAGTAGCTCGATCGCGTGCATCACCTTGTCGTGCGGCAGGGTGCCGACGCCTAACTGCGCGAGGAAGCGGGTGTGGTGAAAGAGCCCGTGCTGGAAGAGGATCTTGTCGATGACCTCCTGCGGGCTGCCGACGAAGAGATGACCGCGCGGCGTGCGCCCGGCTTCGACCTGCTCTCTCGTCGTCGGTGGCCAGCCGCGCTCCCGCCCGATGCGTGTCATCGTCTCGGCATAGCTCGGAAAGAACTCGTTCATCGCCTGCGTCGACTCGTCAGCGAGATAGGCGTGCGAGTTGATCCCGACTTGCAGCGTCGCCACATCGTGTCCGGCCTGGATCGCCGAGTTGCGGTAGAGCTGCACCAGCGGCGCGAAACGCTCCGGCGCGCCGCCGATGATCGCCAGCGCCATCGGCAGGCCTAACGTTCCGGCGCGGATGATCGACTGTGGCGTCCCGCCGATCGCGACCCAGATCGGGAGCTTCGGCTGCTGGGGACGCGGATAGACGGCGAGGTTCCGCAGCGGCGGGCGCGTCGTCCCTGACCATGTCACGCGCTCGTTATCGCGCAGCTTCAGCAGCAGGTCGAGCTTCTCGGCGAACAGGACGTCGTAGTCCTCGAGGTCATAGCCGAACAGCGGGAACGATTCGATGAACGACCCGCGCCCCGCCATGATCTCGGCGCGACCGTTGGACAGCAGGTCCAGCGTCGCGAAGTCCTGGAAGACGCGTACCGGATCGTCGGAGCTGAGCACGGTCACCGCGCTCGTCAGCCTGATCTTCGTCGTGTGCCCGGCGGCCGCCGCGAGAACGACCGCCGGAGTCGAGACCGCGTAGTCGGGCCGATGGTGCTCGCCGATCCCGAAGACGTCGAGGCCGACCTGGTCGGCGAGCGTGACCTCCTCGATCAGGTCGCGCAGCCGTTGCTGCGCCGAGACCATGTGCCCCGTCCGCGGATCGCGGCTCAGGTCCGCGAAGGTGTAAACACCGATCTCCATGATGCGTTAGGCCTGCGCGCGGAGCTCCCTGCCGAGCGTGAGCACGCCGTCAACCAGCGCGTCGAGATCCTCGCGGCGCGTGCGGTGATTCACGTTCGCGACCCGCAGCGCATAGCGTCCGCCGAGCACGGTGCTCGATGGCACGGCGATGCCGCGCTCCTGGAGACGGAGCAGCAGCTCGACGTTCAGCGCATTCAGCGCGGCGTCGTCCATTCCTGCGGCGGTGTAACGGAAGCAGGCGATGTTGAGCGGAGCCGGTGCGAGCAGCTCGAGCTCCCGCTCCCGCTCGACGCGCTCGACCAGGTAGCGCGTCTGCGCGACGTTCTGCTCGATGATGCGCGCGAGCTTGTCGATGCCGTCGGCCTTGAGCGAGAGCCACGCCTTCAGTGCCTTGAAGCCTCGCGTGAGATCGAGCCCGCGATCGGCGAATGGGAGCCCACCGGCGATCACGCCGCGGGTCGCGGGCGCGAGATAGCTCGCCTGCGCGGCGAACGCGGCGCGATGGATCTCGGGGTCGCGCACGAGCACGCACGCGCACTCGATCGGCATCGACCCCCACTTGTGCAGGTCGAAGCCGAGCGAATCGGCGAGCTCGAGCCCCGCGACCTTCGGCCGCAGCGTGTCGGAGAGGTAGGCGAGCGCACCGAAGGCCCCGTCGATGTGATACCAGAGGTTCTCGCGCTTGGCCAACGCGGCGAGCGCGCACAGGTCGTCGGTCGCGCCGGTGTTCACGGTCCCGGCGGTGCCGACGATGCAGAACGGCATCAACCCGGCCGCGCGGTCCTCGGCGATCAGCTGCGCCATCGCGTCGACGTCGACTTCGTAGTCACTGTTGACGCGCACGCGGCGGGAGGCGCGCGCGCCGAGTCCGAGCAGCTCGGCCGCCTTCCGCGCCCAGCCGTGCGTCTCGGACGAGCCGTAGAAGACGAGCGGCGCCCGCACGGTCTCCCCGGGCCACGCCTGCGTCCCTTCTGCGCGCACGTCGACGCCGAGCTCGCGCGCCCTGGCGAAGCGGCCCACCGCCAGGCCTAACGTGCTGGCCATCGTCCCGCCCGGCACGAACAGCCCGCTCGCACCGGGCATCCCGAACAGCTCGGACATCCAGTCCACTACCTGCTGCTCGACGAGCATCGGCGCCTGGTCGAAGCCGCCGAGGTTGGGATTGAGCCCGGCCGCGAGCATGTCGGCCATCATCCCGATCGGAGTGCCGGTGCCCATCACCCACCCCCAGAACCGCGGATGCAGGTTGCCGTTAGGGTACGGCAGCACCTGGTTGACGAAATCGTCGTACGCCGCCTCGGCGCCCACACCGCGCCGCGGCGCGGGGACGTCGGCGCCGCTGCCTAACGCTCGGCGGACGTCGGCCGGCATCTCGCGCCACGGCGGTCCCTCGCGCAGCGACATGAACCGCGCCAGCATGTCGTCGACCATGCGGTGGCCGAGTGACCGGAACGCTGCCCATTCCTCCGGCGTCGCCGGGTCCAGCGTCTCTTCGTTCACGGTGCCAGCAGCAATAGGGACGTGCCTGACGCGCGCTCGTCAGTCGGAGTAGGGATAATCCGGGTCGGCGAGGTCGCGCTCGACGCGGGCGATCGCATCCGGCCCGGCGATCTGTCGCGCGAGGTCGATCAGCATCGGGCTGAGGTGCGCCCCGTAGCGGAGGAGGTTCTCCGCGCGCGCACGGCGCCCGAGGAGGAAGGCGAGGAACGGCTTGTCGGCCTTCGCCGCGTTGCACTCGGTGCAGGAGAGCACGAGGTTGTCGCGCCGATCGTACGCTGTCTGCCCTTTGCGCGGCGTGACGTGATCGAGCGTGATCGAGCGCGGGCTGACCTTGCGCTCGCAATACGCGCAGATCGAGCCGTGCTGCGACAACAGCCAATCGCGCGTCTCGGTGTACGCGTTCCTGCTCGTCGGCAGCGATGTGTGCTGCGATTCGGCCGGCGTGCCGCGATACGGCTTCCGCGATCGCCGCGACCTCTTCTTCGCTGGCGCCTTCGCGCCCTTCGCCGCCCCCCTCCCCGCGCTCTTCGCGGGCCGTGCCTGCTTTGCTGCTGGTCTCTTTCGTTCGGTCATGGGATAAAAGTACCCCATTCCGCCGTTTTTGGCTCGTGGGGCGTGCTGGCGATAAGGGGTAAGCTGCAAGCAGTGAGCGGAGGACGTTACCGCACAGCGTTGTTGCTCGGCGTTACCGCTGTCCGCTTCCTGCTTACCGCTTACCGCCCAGGGGCGTATCCGCCTAACGTTGCGGCGCCCCGGCCCCCGCCCCCGCCACTGCCGGCTTCGCCCACGTCGGGTATGCCGGGCGCTTCGGCGACGCGGGCGTCGCTTTCCCGAGCTGCTCCATCAGGATCGCGACGCCGCGCTCGAGCTGTGTGTCATGGCCGGCACGCCAGGCGGCAGGGTCGAGCTCGACTTCCACATCGGGCGCGACGCCGTGGTTCTCGACCGCGTACTCGCTCTCCGGAGTCCAGAGCGCGATGCGCGGTGCGGTGACGGTGCCGCCGTCCATCAGCGCGGGATAGCCGCCGATTCCAACCAGCCCGCCCCACGTCCGCGTGCCGACGATCTGGCCGACCTTGAACCGATGGAAGAGCCAGGGCAGCTCGTCGCCGCCGGAGCCGGCGTACTCGTTCACCAGCATCACCTTCGGACCATAGATCGCGCCGGCCGGGATCGGGACGTCCACCCCCGTCCGCGCCGACATGTAGTTGAACGGCGCCTCGCGCTGCAGGTATTCGATCATGTAGTCGGCGATGTTGCCGCCGCCATTGTAGCGCTCGTCCACCACCGCGCCCTGCTTGTCCTGCTGGGCGAAGAAGTAGCGATTGAAGCGCGTGTAGCCCTCGTTCGCCGTGTTCGGGATGTAGAGGTACGCCAGCTTGCCGCCCGACAGCTTGTCCACCGTGCGCCGGTTCGCGTCGATCCAGGCGAGGTGGCGGAGGAGTGTCTCGCTGCCTAACGGGACGACGGTGACGTCGCGGGCGCCGCTGCCGCTCGCGTTGGGCCCGACGCGCAGCAGCACGCTCTTTCCCGCCGTCCCCTGCAGCGCCTCGTCGACGCTCTCGTCGGTTCCCAGCGGCTGGCCGTTCACCGCCAGCAGGTATTCGCCCTCGCGGACGTTGACCCCGGGCTGCGTCAGCGGCGCGCGGAACTGCGGGTTCCAGCTCTCCCCGGCGTAGACCCGGGCGAACTTCCAGTGCCCGTTCTCGGCGGCGTAGTCGGCGCCGAGCAGCCCGTTGCGCGGCGTCGCGTTAGGCGAGCCCGGTGGCGGGCCGCCTACGAAGAGGTGGCCGACCGTCAGGTTGCCGAACACTTCCTGGAACAGGTAGTCGAGATCGGCGCGGCTGCCTAACGCGTCGAGCCACTGCGCATAGCGCGCCTCCGTCGCCGCCAGGTCGAGCCCGTGATAGCTGGGGTCGTAGAAGAACGCCCGCTGCAGGCGGAAGGCCTCATGGTACATCTCCTTCCACTCGGCGCGCGGGTCGGTCTCCACCTGGATGTCCGAGGTCGCGAGCGCGCCTTCACCGGCCTTCACCGCCTGCGACAGCGACGCGATCGCCCATTTTCCCTGCTGCGCGTAGAGCAGCTTCTCGCCGTCGCGTGAGATGTCGAACTCGCTGACGCCGCTGACGACATCGCTCGCCTTGCGCTCGGCGAGGTCGAACTTGTACAGGGTGACCCCCGGCCCCTCGCCGTTCTGGAGGTCCACCGGCACCAGCGGCGATTCGGCGAGGTAGACGACGCCGGTCTTTCCAGCGACGACTGCGGCGTAATCGCGCGCCGGGATCGGCATCGCGATCGTCCGCTGGTCGATCCCGTCGACGTCGATACGCACGCGCGCCGGAGCGACCGGCGTCGAGTCGGCGGTCTTCCCCGGCTTCACCTGCTTCGCGCCGGCGACGTCGCCGGCCGCAGCCTTCGCCGCGCTCTTCGCGGCGCTGTCGCCCTTCGCCTTCTCCTCATCGCTCTCCGGTGCCAGCGGCGACGGGACATCGTTAGGCAGGACGATCGCGTAGAGCGTGCGCGTGATCGGGTGATCGTACGTCGTCATGCTGAAGTCCGACGCCGGCCCGGCGTCGGTGCTGGCGACGAACCAGAGATACTTGCCGCCGGCGTCGAACGCGGGATTGCGTGCGTCGCTCATCCCATCGGTCACCTGCGTGAAGGCGCCGCGCGCGACGTCGTAGACGAACACCGCGTCGAGCCGGTTCTTCCCCGAGCGCGCGTAGGCGAGCCACCGCGAATCCGGCGACCATGAGAGCGGTGTCCCGCCGTCGCCGAAGCTCGCGATCGGGTCGGCGTCCACCTTTGTCAGCTTTCCGGTCGCGATCTCGACGAGCCAGATCTCGTTGCGCGAGTTCGTGAACGCGATCCGGCTGCCGTCAGGCGAGTACACCGGGGTGTAGTAGTACGTGTCGTCGTCGCCGAGCTTGATCACGCGCGGAGCAGCCATCCCTGTCTGTGCGCGCAGCTCGAGGTGATACGGTCCGCCCGCGTCGGAGAAGTACGCCAGCGTCTGGCCGTCAGGCGACCAGGTCGGGAAGCGCTCGGTCGCACCGACGGTGCGCGTGACGTCGCGCGCGTCGCCTTTCTTTGCCGGCACGGAGATGATCTCGCCACGCCCCTCGAACGCGGCGCGCACTCCGGTCGGCGAGATCGACGCATGCTGCAGCACCGCCCCGACGCGCGCCCACTTTGGCAGCGCCTCGCTCAGCTCACCGCCGAGCCGGATCGGCACCGCCGAATCCTGACCGTTAGTCAGGTCGTGCAGCCGGATCGCGCCGAACTGCTCGTACACGATTGCGCCCGGACCAGCCGAGGCGCTCTTGATGTCGAGCCCGTGATTGTCGACGCGTCTTGTGACACGCTTGCTTCCCAGCTCGTAGGCGTAGAGCGTCGTCGGGCCGTCGCGATCGGAGAGGAAGAAGACCGTGTCGCCGACCCACATCGGCACCATGTCCGTCGAGTTGTCGCGCGGAATTTTCTCGACGCTCGCGTTCGCGAGTGTCGCGATCCAGATCGGCGTCGTCCGTCCGCCGCGATAGTGCTTCCAGATCGCGTTGGCGTTGAGGATCGGCATGTACGCGAGCCGCTTCCCGTCGGGGCTGAACGATCCCGCGTAGCCACTGGGCAGGTCGATCGCCGTCGGCGCGACGTCCTGCAATCCTTGCACGTACAGTCGCGCCGGAACGCCACTCGCCGACTGTCCGGCGCGCGTCGACGCGAACATCACCTTTCCGTCGGGCGTCCATCCGCGCACCTGGTCCGACGCGGGATGATACGTCAGCCGCTTCGGCGTTCCGCCCGTGGTTGGGATGACGTAGACGTCCGTATTCCCGTCCACGGAGCTCGTGTACGCGATCATCTGCCCGTCCGCCGAGAAGCGACAGTCAGTCTCGTTTCCCGGCGACGCGGTGAGCCGGCTCGCCGTACCGCCCGCGCGCGGCACGATCCAGAGATCGCCGGCGAAGCTGAAGCAGATCTCGGTTGCGCTCAGCGCCGGCGAGCGGAGAAGCAACGGCGGCGTCCCCTGCGCGGCGAGCGGAGAGGCGACGGCGAGAGACAGCGCAACGGCAGCTGCGCGAATGGTGGGCATCGTGCGCACTCACTGATGAAGAGGGGATGACCGCGAAGCTACGATGCTCAGCGAGAGGGCACCAGTCACTGTAGTGGGACATCGTTTCAACGCCAGCATCACCGCGTTTCAACTGCTCTGACCCCTTGAAGTGACGCTTGCGTCATCTCAAGGGCTCTGACCCCTTGAGCGCGATACGACCGAGGCTGCGCCACTTCCCCCCCGCGCTTTATCGTTGTTTCGTGCATCCGTGCCTCCCGCTCTCACTCTCCGCGCCGGGCCTGACGCGCTTCGCATCATTCGCGAACGCGGGCTTCGCGCCGAGGATGTCGACGTCGTGCCCGGCGCCTCGGGCGGCGCGAAGTGGATCGTGCTCGCGGGGCTCGATCAATTTCTCTTCGGCGAGTTCTTCGCCGGGGAGCGCACACGTCCGCTTCATCTCATCGGCTCGTCGATCGGCGCGTGGCGGATGGCGGCGTTCGCGCAGCGCGATCCGGTTGCCGCGCTCGATCGCACGCTCAGCGCCTACATCTACGACCAGCACTATTCGCCGAAGCCAAGTGCGCGCGAGGTGACGGCGGTCGGGCTGCAGGTGCTCGACGTGCTGCTCGGCGAGCACGGTGCCGAGGAGATACTCGGCAACCGGTCGAAGCACGTTCACATCATCACCACCGAAGGGCGCGGGCTCGCGGCGAGCAACCGGCGGCTCGTGCTGCTCGCGTCGATGCTCGCCGCGGCCGCCGGCAACCTCCTCAGCCGGCGCACGCTCGGCCTGCAGATGCGGCGGTACATCTTCCACACCGCCGGCGACAGGAGTCCGTTCACCGCGCTATCGGACTTCGCGACGACACATGTACCGCTGACCCGGGAGAACATCCGCCCCGCACTGCTCGCGACCGCGTCGATTCCACTCGTGCTCGAGGGCGTGAGGATTCCCGGAACTCCCGGCGTGCACTGGGACGGCGGGGTGCTCGACTATCACCTCGACATGAATTTCGGCGCCGGCGAGGGACTCGTCCTCTATCCGCACTTCTACTCACACGTCGTGCCGGGGTGGTTCGACAAGTCGCTGAGCTGGCGCCGGGCGCCGGTCGCGAACTTCCGTCGCGCCCTGATCATCGCACCATCCGACGAGTTCGTCGCCGCGCTCCCCGGCGGAAAAATTCCCGACCGCAAGGATTTCTACACCTTCGCCGAAGCGGAGCGCATCCCGCGCTGGGAAAAAGCGCGCGACGCCAGCGCCCGACTCGGCGACGAGCTGCGCGAGCTGCTCGCGTCAGGTCGGTTCGCCGAGCGTGTGAAGCCGTGGTAATCCGGTGACCCTCCCCGCCGTGTGGCCCGCTGTGAGATCTGGCGGTAAGCGATAAGCGGCAAGCAGTCAGCGACCGCGAAACAGCCGACGCCGTCGATGCTGCGCAGCATCAACGCCGTCCGCTCACTTCTTATGGCTTATCGCCTACAGCCTCTCCCTTACAGCCTATCGCTTGTCGCCTCGCCCCCGCAGCTCATCGCGCAGGCCCGGAGCCACGCCGGCCGCACCGTTAGGCAGTCCGGGCCCCGGTGAACCCGCTGTCGGCGTCCCCGTAGCCGGCGTCGCTGCCGGGCCGACGATCGCGCGGAGTCGCCGCGTCTCGCTCAGCACCTCCGGCGCGGGGTCGGTCTCGAGAAAGGTACGGATCCGGGACTCGTAGGTCCGGCCGGCCCGCAGCGCTTCGTGCGCGTCGCCGCTCGCTTCGAGTGCGTGCATGAGCGCGAGCGTCGGCTCCGCGGCGTATGGCTCGAGATCCGCGCGCCGCCGTAGCAGCGCGATGGCGGCGGCGATCTCGCCGCGATCGTGTGCGTCGGTCGCGAGCTGCTCGAGGACACGGGCGGCGCGCGACGTCAAGCGGAGACGCTGGTCACTCGCCCACTGCTCGAAGTCGACTGCGTCCTCGAGAAAGAATCCCTCGAGGAACTCGCCCTCGTAAAGCTCGGCCGCCCGCTCCAGGTCACCGTCATTCGCGGCACGCTCGAACTCGACCACATCGACGATGACACGGCTCGTGTCGAGCCGCAGCAGCGCCCCGGTCTCGATGACGGCACCGTCGCCGAGCTCCGATCGGAGCGCCGAGAGCAGCTCGTCGAGCATCGGATTGGCGCGCTCCGATTGCTCACGCGGCCAGAGCAGTGACGCGACTCGCGCGCGGACGATTCCGTCACTCCCCGCGAGCGCGAGCAACGCGAGGAGTGCGAGCCGACGCGGCGGGACGTCGTGCGCGGGGGTGTCATGCCACGTCTCCGCGACCGCGGCGGTGCCCAGGAGCCGGATGAAAGGCAGCGCGCTCACCGACGGTCGTTCTCTTCGTCGAAGCACACGACTGTCACCTCGCGATCGGTTGGTGTCGCGAAGCTATCGCCGCGGGCCGGCACTCGCCAGCGCCCGTACTCTGCCCCTCCGCGCTTGCCCGCTTGCCGCATCACGCGTACGCTCACCCCCCATGACCAGACGCGACGACTACATCGCTTTCCGCCGCTCGCTCGGCCCCACCCCGCGGCTCGCCCGGCAGACCGTCAATGCCCGCGGGATCGACTTCGCCGTGTGGACCACCGCCCCGGTCGCCGGCACGCTGCCCCTTCTATGTATCAACGGCGGCCTGCTCTACGACCATTCACTGCTCTGGCCCGCGCTGTCGCCGCTGGCTGCGAAGCGGCAGCTCGTCTTCTATGACCAGCGCGGTCGCGGGGCGACGCCCGCTCCGCCCGGCGCGAAGAGGGCGACCATCGAGCACGACGCCGGTGACGTCGGGGCCTTGCGCCAGGCGTTAGGCATCGCCCGCTGGGACGTGCTCGGCCACTCGTGGGGCGGCGGGATCGCGCTGCTCGGTGTCGAGCGAGATGTCGGCGGAACACGGGCGGTCGTCGCGGTGTGTCCGGTCGGGGTCACCAGCGGCTGGATGCCGGCGCTCGACGCGGCCGCGCTGGCGCGGCTCGGTCCCGCCGAACGCGCCGCCCTCGAGCGGCATCCACCGTCGACGCTCGGGAGCGACGACCCTAACGATCAGAGCGCCCACTCGCGCGCACTCTACCCGGCGTGGTTCGCCGACCCCGAGCTCGCGGCGATGTTCTCGCCGCCAAGAGCGACCAGCGTCACAGGCGCAGCGGTCGTGGCTCGTTTGCGCCGTGAGGGGTATGACTGGAAGGGGTTGCTCCGTGCCTTTCCTGTGCCTGTGCTCGTCATCCATACAGAGCGCGATCTGCTCCCCTTCGAGGCATCGCGAGAGCTCGTCCAGACTCTCGGTCCCTCGGCTCGGATGGCTGTTGTCGCTGGTTCCGGACACATGCCGTTCTGGGAAGCACCTGAGCGCTTCTTCGCTCTGATCGATTCGTTTCTGTCTGCGCCAGCGCAGGAGTGGGTCCCCCCATGAAGCAGCCGTTGCTGATCGCTTCACTGAGCCTAGGGTTCGTCGCAGCTGCGACCGCTGCGCTGCCGTTCGTGCGGCATCGCGCGCCGCACGAGTCGAGCGCGGCCGGATCGCTGGCGTACAGCAGCACTCGCAGCGTGCGTGGTCTGCACGACGCGTCGGCCGTGAAGAAGAAGCTGCAGCAGGCGGAGCCGGGGACCTACATCGGCGAGATCCTGCTCACCCGCGATTCCGCGCTGGCCCGCTGGCACGACCGCACCGCGCGACCACTCCGCGTCTGGATCCAGCCGAACGCGAACATTCCCGATTGGGAGCCGGACTTCATCGACCAGGTCCGCGGCGCCTTCTCGACCTGGGCCGCCACCGGGATCCCAGTCCACTTCGCGTTCGTCTCGGACTCGGCCAAGGCCGACGTCCACGTCAGCTTCATCGACCAGTTCACCACCCCGATCAGCGGGAAGACGCGTTGGGCCCGCGACGATGGCTGGTGGATCGTCGACGCCGACATCGTGCTCGCCATTCACCACGATGGCGGCGAAGCGCTCGACCGGCCAGCGGTGCGCGCGATCGCGCTGCACGAGATCGGCCACATGCTCGGCCTCGACCACACGTCCGACGTCGCGAACATCATGACGCCGCGTGTCCGGGTGCGCGACCTGTCCGCCGCGGACAAGTCGACGATGAAGCTGCTCTACTCGCTGCCCCCCGGTCCGGTCCGTTAGGCCTGTGCGTCGCGCCGACTGGCTTGCCGTCGCCTTTGTCGGCGTACTGGTGACCGGCGTCGGCTCGATGATCGCGACCGCACCGCGGCCGCACCCGAAGGCCCCGCCTCCGCAGCCGGCGGATACCGAAGTCACCGCCGCCGCCAGCAGCGCGCCACATTCGGCCGACAGTTCGAGCACCGAGTCCGCGTCACTCAGCGTCCCCACGAGCGGTGAGGTGAAGGTCAAGCTCGTCCGCTCCGGCAACGTCGCACCGCCGCGTGACGTCGAGGAAATCCGCCGCCACATCAGGCTCGGCGCGCCGGGTACCTACATCGACCAGATCCTCGCTGAGCAGGACTCGCAGCTCGTGCGCTGGCCCGAAGCGAGCGTGTTTCGCGTCTGGATCGCGCCGACGACCGCCGCCACCGAATGGCTGCCCGAGTATGCCGACACGGTGCGCTCGGCGTTCAATGCCTGGACCGCGGCCGGCGCGCCGATCAACGCCGCGTTCACTACCGACTCCGCCGGCGCGAACGTCCGCGTCCACTGGATCGACAAGTTCGACGAGCCCGGAACGATCGGCCAGACGCAGCAGACGTGGGATCAGTACCGCTGGCTCGTCGCCGGCGACATCACGATCGCGACCCATGCGACCACCGGTGAGACGCTTGGCGCCGGATGGATGCGCGCCACCGCGCTCCACGAGATCGGCCACCTGTTCGGACTGAACCACTCGTCGAGCAACGGCGACATCATGGCGAGCGAAGCGCATTCGCAGACGCTGTCGCGTGCCGACCTCGCGACACTGCGCCTCCTCTACGCCCTGCCACCCGGCACCGTGCGCTGACGAGCGCAGGACGCGCGGACCCCTTCTTGCCTTCTTCGGTGCGACATGTCGCATCCGATTCTCGCTACCACCCCGGCACCGATACTCGACGACACCGGCACCCCGGTGTACGAAGTCGCCATCGTCGGCGGCGGCACCGCCGGCTTGTCCGCTGCGCTCTGGCTCGCGCGCTATCTGCACAGCGTCGTCGTCGTCGATTCCGGCGATCCACGCAACTGGGAGACACGGGGCATCAACGGGTTTCTCGGTCTCCCGGGCGTGCGCCCCGCCGAGCTGCGCGGACGCGGACGCGAGGAGTGCCGGAAGCACGGCGTCGAGTTGATCGATGGCGTCGTGCTCTGCGTGAATCACCGCTCCGACGAGCACTTCGAGCTGCAGCTCGAGGGCGGCCGCCGCGTCGCCGGGCGCCGATTGCTGCTGGCGATCGGGATCAAGGACGTCTGGCCCGACATCCCGGGGCTCGAGCACATCTACGGCGATCGCGCCCACGTGTGCCCTGACTGCGACGGCTACGAGGCAACGGGCAAGAAGACGGTCGTCATCGGCAAGGGGCGACGCGCGGTCGGCATGGCGCTCAACCTGACGACGTGGACGCGCGACATCATCGTCTGCACCAACGGCACCGACCCCGAGCTCACCGAGGAGTACTGCGGAAAGCTGACCGCGCTCCAGATCCCGGTGATCGACGAGCCGATCCTGCGCATCAACTTCCGCGAAGGTGAGCTGCGCTCGCTGGAGTTCGACGGCCGCGACGCGTTAGGCTGCGAGCAGATCTTCTTCACCATCGGCCAGTACCCCGCCGACGACCTCGGCGTGCAGCTCGGCTGCGAGCGCGACGAAGAAGGCCACGTGGTCATCGACGCCCACGGTCACACGTCGGTGCTGAACGTCTTCGCCGCCGGTGACATCACGCCGGGCGCACAGCTGGCGATCTGCGCGGCGAGCGAAGGGGCAGTCGCCGCGCTCGCGATCCACAAGTCACTCGTGCCGGCGACGAGAAAGCTCGAACGAAGAGAGGCTCGCGTTCGGGGCTAGCAAGGCGATGCACGGTGCACGAAACGCGATGCACGGGGCGTGGCAGTCTTTCGTGCATCGATGCATCCAGCACTCCCGTGCATCATTCATCGTGCATCGCGGTATCGATGACCATGCATCGTGCATCGTGCATCACCCTACCAGCGCAGAGCGATCTCCATCGTCTTCCTCTTTCTCACCACCGTCAGCTTCACCTCGCCGTCCTCCGCGCGCTGCATCGCGCGTTGAACCTGGTTCGGGGTGCTGACGTCGTCGCCATCGACGCGGGTGATCACGTCGCCGCCGCGGAGACCGGCGCGCGCGGCGGGGGTATTGGCGCCGACGGAGAGCACGAGCGCGCCGTGCGTGACGCCGAACGATTCGCCGAGGTCCTGGGTGACGCGCGCGAGCTCGGCGCCGGCGAGTGCGGTCGTGGTGCTCCAGGCGAGGACGGCCGCGGGCGCGGACATCGGCGTCAACGGCGTCGGTGGAGTCGACGCGATCGCCGGGGTCGGCGTCGATGGATCGACGACGACGAACGTCGGCTGCGTGCCCGGTGGGCCGCTCCGGATCACCATCGTCTGCGCGAGGCCGGTGACCGAATCGATCTTCACGAACACTCGTGGTGCGATCGTGCCGACGTCGGGCGCGTAGCGGGTGCGACGGGCGACGACGACCGGGATGTCCATGCTCTCCCTCGCCCGGTGGATGCGGACGTTCAGCTTCGTGCCTGGCTTGAGAAGCTTGGTCAGCGAGAGCGTGCGTCCGTTGATGTCCTCGCCGTTGTAGGCGATGATCGTGTCACCGGCCTCGATCCCGGCGCGATACGCCGGCGAGCCCGGCTCGACCGACGCGATCAGTGGATAGCCGTTGTGCTTGACGAAGAACTCGCCGTTCTTCGTCCACGTCTCGATCTCGCAGATGTAATGGATGCCGAGCCACCCCGCGGGAGCGGCACTGCGGGCGAGCACCGGCGCATCGTTAGGCATGTAGATGGTCTGCGCGCGGGGCGTCGGTTCGGGGGCC
>JBJMNK010000126.1:0-13312 GCA_045804265.1 Gemmatimonadaceae bacterium
CCCGCGCCGCGTTGGATAGTCTGGGCGTCCAAGCTGTCTAACGATCGCTGAAGCTGACAAGGCCTCGTTATGGATGCTTGCTGCGCTCGCGACTATGATGCAGTCCTTGCAGCCTAGCTCTAGGCGTTAGGCGGCCCCAAAGCAATGGAACACCCGCAGCGGTTTTATAAGTATGTATCTCCGGACGTCGCGAAACTCGTCCTGGCGTCGGGGCGTCTGCGCTGGTCTTGCCCGCTTTCGTTCGACGATCCGGCGGAGTTCCGACGAATGCCGCGGTTCGATCCTCCAATCGACCATTCATATGGACGATGCGTAGAGAATCTCTTGGCAATCGCAAAGGGCGGTGCAACGGCCGCGCGTCCCCTCTCGCCCTCGTCGGAGTTTCTTCTTGCAATGTTCCGCGCAATGTTAGCCCGGGGCATTAGTGAGGAGGAGCTAAGAGGCATCGCGGACCCCCCCATCACTGGAAGCGACCAACAGGCAACGAGTGCACTAGCGAGTTGGGTAGAATCCCTAGGCATCGCCACCGCACGCGTCCTGTGCGTGAGCTCCGACCGCGATAACAATGATCTCTGGACTCGCTATGGTGGCAACCACACCGGTGTCGTCCTCGAGTTCAAGCACATCCCAGAGAAGGACACTCCATTGCTAGCTGCAGTACAGGTGCAGTATGCAGAAGAGTTGCCTGTTCTCGGGTCAGGTCACGACTTCTTGCTTTACGGAGGCACGGCGGAACTAAGGGCGCGTACGTATCAAGCGCTTTTCTTCACGAAGAGGGAGAGGTGGCGCTGCCAGAACGAATGGAGAGCACTTACCTGGCGGCCGAACGAAAGGTCGCAGTATGGCGACTATCGTTTCCTTCCAGAAGAACTGACCACTGTACGATTCGGGGACAACGCGGCGCCGTCATTTAGAGAGGAACTAATGGACATGCTCGATGCTCAATATCCATACTGCGCAACCGGATAGCTCCCGTGACAGCCTAACGATCACTGAAGCTGACAAAGGTCCCCTACTGACGCTCGCTGCGCTCGCAACTATTGGACGGCTTTGCAGCTTAGCTCTAGGCGTTAGCCCATTATCCAGCAGGATTTCGACGGTCGTAATTCATCAGTTCGCATGTCGAAGCGCAGCGACGAACAAGACCTGTCTACTGGCGCGTGGGAGGGTTATGAGTCCCTTGACGAGGCCATCGAGCCGCTCCGCCGTGGTCGTTTCCGTCTCGAGCGGAGGTATTTCGTGACTGGCCGAGGTCTCGTCGTGAACGGAATCGTTATGGAAGGTCGCGTTGCCCAAGGGATGGTGCTGCTCGCTCCGGCGAAGCGCTGCCCGGACGTGATTGTGGAACTGCAGATCCGGGCGGTTGAAGAGGTTCCCCCCCCACGAGGGCCCGCCGCGATCACGCTCGTTCTCGGCGACGTATGAAGGCGGAGATCGTCAACGAGAGCGTCCCGTTCGACGAGGAATCACTCATCCTCGCGGTATTCAGCGTGGATGGCGCGACGGCAGCCTGCGCCACGCACGGCGATCGGCCAACCGTGGCCGTTCTCTCCGACTACTATGCGTGCGTCTCCGCGGCGCTCGCGCCCGCGACGGGCCACGTCATCAAAGTGATGGGTGATGGCATGCTGGCGGTCTTTCCTCCAGCCAATGCAAGGGCCGCCGAGGTGATGTGTCGTCGAGCGCAGTCAGAATGCACAAAGCTCTGGCAGGCATTCGATCCGCGCTGTCGGGTGCGGGTCAAGCTGGATGCAGGCACCCTGGTGCGCGGTCGGATCGGCCCTCCGGGTGCGGAGCGTGTAGACGTCTACGGCGACGTCCTCAACCGACTGTACAAGGCAAGCGGGGAGGAGTTTCTGATTCTCCCCGGGCTTGCGGCATTGCTCTCCTGATGCTTTTCGCAGGCTCAGCCCGGGACACGATCGCTGAAGTTGACGAGCAGCTCTATTAAACGCTCGCTGCGCTCGCTTTGTTCAGGCATTCCTTGCAGCGTGACTCCAGACGTTAGGCAGATAGTTGGCTTCGTGAGAAATCCATGAAGGTTCTTGTCAGCACCACGATCGGCCTCCACGTCCTGGCCGCGGTCGCCATTCAAGCACAGCAGCCGCGAGTAAAGGTTGCAGGCGATACGGCCGGTGCGCCGGCTGGGTGCAGCACCGCCGCCGCGGTCGCTGCAATCGCGGAATGGTTCACCGCCTTCCAGGCCGCCGACTCTGCAGGCCTTGCTCGCCTTTCCGCGACGCGGAGCCCGCGCGGCTTTGGCGTCACGATGGGAAAGTTCACGCCAGCCGACCCCTTCGTCCGACTTGAATCACTGCAGGCAGTGCTGCAGCACGCGCGGCGCCGAGCGCGGGAGCATGAGCGACTAACGCTTCAAGGCATCCGATTCTTCGGGTGGCGGGGGCGCGTCCTGGGCTTCATGCCCTACTTCACTCGATCGGCCGACGACCTCGGACCGTCGGCACACGCCGGTTTTGGCAAGGCCGAGTACTACTGCGGACAGGGTATCGCTATCCTCAATCTGGGTCCCCGCCCGGCGCGCGATCCCGGCCTTTGATCGGCAGGTCGCCCGCACAGTGAAAGCGAATACGCTCACGATGAGGACCTCTCCACAAACTGGTCGGACGGTGTCTTTGCTCCTGGAGAATGCGCTGTGAAGCGAGTCGAGTCCCTGTTGACGCCTGTCCTGTTAGCGTTAGGCATCGCCTGTGCCGCCGCGCGTCACACGCAGGAAGCCAAAGGCGCCGCGAGCGAAATCACGCAGGCTTCGCGACCGACGGCGTGGGAGCCCGGCCCCGAGGGCAATCAGCTACCCCTATGGCCCGACGGTCTCGCGATTCAACGGCCCGAGTCCGACAAACCCGAAGAGGTCGGCACCGGCTCGAGGATGGTTGCCGGACGTCCCTGGACCTGGGCGACGTATGTCTCGCGTCCAACCATGACGATCTACCGGCCCAACGGAGGTAATTCTCGCGCAACCATCGTCGTGCTTCCCGGTGGCGGATACGCCGCCGTCGCGATGGATCTCGAAGGGACGGAGATCTGCGACTGGATCACGAAACAGGGAATGACCTGCGTCGTGTTAAAGTACCGGGTTCCGCAGGCGTGGCGTCACGGCGACGACCACATCGAGGAAGCGCCCAAGGTGCAGCTTCCCTTGCAGGACGCGCAGCGTGCGATTGGCTTGCTGAGACACAGCGCATCATCCTACGGCATCGATCCCCACAGGATCGGCGTCATCGGATTTTCTGCCGGTGGGCACCTCGCCGCCGCGGTGAGCAACGCGGAGACGCGCACTTACGAACCGGTGGATGCTGCTGACCAGGAGTCGTCGCGACCTGACTTCGCGATCCTGCTCTATCCGGGGCATCTGTGGGATGAGACCAGCCCGAGGACGAGCCTCAAGCTTTCTCCATGGGTCGAGATCAGCGCGCACGCTCCGCCAACGTTGCTGATCCACGCCATCAACGATCCCACCGACGACGTGCGGCATTCCATGGCGTATGGCCTGGCGTTGCATGACGCGGGCGTGCCGGTGGACATGCGCTTCTACGCCAAGGGCGGTCACGCGTTCGGGATACGTCCAACGGACGCTCCCATCACCACGGAATGGCCCGGGCTCGTCGTGCAATGGCTGCATGACATCGCCATCCTGTGAAATCCCGGTCGCGTGTACTGGTGCGTTCCCAGGTGATCACCGCAGTGCGCGCTGATCGGCGGTGTTGCCGCCTCCGTCGGGCAATTCTCGCCTAACGCTTCGCTTGGCCACGGCGAGCGAACCAGCGGCGCAGACTGCCGACGCGATGGCCAGCGTGGGGGCGAGCGCCAGCACATCGCCCAGGCCAAGCGACCCGGCCCTGGCCATGACAACAGAAAGCAGCAGGCCGCCGAGCGCTCCCCACCCTGCGAAACGCGGAAGCGACATCTGGTCGAAGCTGCGACGCCCCTCGGCCATGGTGAGGACCACCGAGAAGATCACCCCGGCGATGAAGCCGAACACGCCGAAGACCAGCGGCAGCGGAGCGTCAGTATTGACGCCGAACACCCATCGCGGCACGGTGCCCGCGGCGAACCACGCCGCCGCCCACGTGACGCCCATCCCAACCGCACCACGAATTCGCCGCAGCCACGTCCGCATCGTCGCCTCCGCCGTCCGTACCTTGCAGCTCCGGATATTTCGCGTTGCATCAAAGCTCTTTGTGGCGTAAAGTACTCACGACGCCGCTGGAATTCAAGAGCGCGTATCGCGGCGCTGACGGCGCGCGGCGCGAATATACTCCGGCGAACCCCTCTCCACTTGCGGTCAACCGCCGACGTGGACAGCTTCGGCCTAACGATGGCGCCCGACCCACACCCTAGGCGCGGACGTCGGCGCGCATGTTCATCTACGCGGGGACCGTGAGGCGATACATGGCCCGGAAGCTGTGCATAGCGCTCTCCTTGCTTCTCGTCGCACTGGCGACCAGCCCACGAGCCGCCGCGGCCCAGGGAGCTCGGGCCTTCAGCCTCTTCCTCGATTGCAGTGGGTTCTACTGCGATCCCGACTTCTACCGGACCGACATCACCTTTGTCGACCACGTGCGGGAGCGTACCGCGGCAGATGTGCACGTCCTCATCACCCAGCAGCCGACGGGCGGGGGCGGGACGGTGTACACGCTCGCCTTCTACGGGCAGCACCGCTTCGAGGGAGTGAACGACACCCTCTCGCGGACGACGCAGCAGGGGGCGACCGAGGATGAGCGCCGTCAGGCGCTGTCGCAGACGATCAAGCTCGGGCTGGCACGGTATCTCGCCCGCACGCCGGCGGCGGCGCACGTGACCGTCTCCGTTACCGCGGCGAGCGACTCGGCGACGAAGCCACCGGCGCGCGACCCATGGAATGCGTGGGTCTTCCGAATCGGCGCGCAGATCAACTCCTCGCGCGAGCGCGACGTGGCGAGCGACTACATCTACAGCTCTCTCAACGCCTCTCGCCTCACCGAGCGCTGGAAGACCAACCTCCGTGTCAGCGAGAACTACAACGGCCAGGCGTTCCGGATCGACCAGGATCGGGTGACGAGCGTGCGCCGCGACTATGGTGGCGCGCTGCAGCAGATCCGAAGCATCGGCAAGCGCTGGGCAATGGGGATCACCGCGAACGCGGGCTCGTCGACTTTCCTCAACGAGCACTTCGTCGCCAGCATCGCGCCGGCACTCGAGTACAACGTCTATCCCTACTCCGAGTACACGCGGCACGCCCTTGTCGTCCAATACAGCGCTGGCGCACGCTACTACAGGTACGACGACACGACCGTCTACTTCAGGACCTCCGAGTCGCATCCCTTCGAGGCGCTGAACATGGTGCTCTCGCAGAAGCAGAAGTGGGGCTCGCTCGAGCTCGACGTCAACGGCTACCACTTCCTCGACCATATCTCGCAGAGCCGGCTGACCTACTACGCGCAGGCTGACGTTAGGCTCTTCAAGGGGCTGAGCCTCAACCTCTTCGGCGATTACACCGTAATGCACGACCAGATCTACCTGCCGAAAGGAACGCTGACGCGCGAGGAGGTCCTCCTGCGCCGCTCACAGCTCGCCAGTCCCTACAACGCATTCGTCTTCGCGGGGCTGACGTACACATTCGGGTCGGTGCTCAACAACGTCGTGAACCCGAGGTTCTCGAGCGCGCTCGCCGAGTTCTGAGGCGAATGAAGCGGCCAGTCCAACCGGGACTGGATGGCTGGCCCACCAGTCACGACTCGCTCAACAGTCGATGCAATTGTCCGAGGTGCTCACCACGGCGGCGAGAGGGCGCGGCGTCGCGGCGTTGGCAGTCATCGAGCGAGCCGGCACTGAGCCGCGCGCGTACTGGGTCCCGCGGCTGGCGCAGGAGCCGGCGTTCCTCGCGTACAGCATCACGAAAACGTTCACCGCGACATTGATCCTCGCGCTCTGCGAAGAAGGGCGACTCAGCCTCGACGATCGACTGGTGAGGTGGTTCCCCCGCGTCGCGCACGCCGATCGCATCTCCCTGCGGCAGCTCCTCGATCACACCGCGGGCATTCCCGATTACGGCGGTCTGGCTTCGTATCACGAAAGTGTGAGAGCCTCACCGTCGACACCCTGGTCGTTCGACCGGTTCGCCGCCGAGACGTTCGAGAAGGGACTCCTGTTCGAGCCCGGCCACGGGTGGAGTTACTCCAATCCCGGCTACATGCTTCTCAAGCGAGTAGCCGAGGAGGTCGCGGGCGCTCCCTATCGAGCACTCATCGCCGAGCGCATCGTCAGGCCCCTCGGATTACAGAGAACGTTCGTCGCCGAATCGATCGACGATCTCGCCACGCTTGCCCCGGGCAATTCGTGCGCACTTTCCCCGGATGGTGCCGCGCGCGATGTGCGTGCGAACTACCATCCCGGCTGGGTATCGCATGGTGTCGTCGCGTCCACCGCGTCCGATCTGGTGCGCTTCCTCGACGCCCTCTTCCGCGGGGAGCTGCTGTCGCACCAGTCGCTCGCCGCGATGACCGAGTTGGTCGCTGTCCCGCTGGATCGTGCAGAGGCTTCGTCGGCGCATGATCCGCACTCCCGTCGCGGACGCCCGAGCTATGGACTCGGTCTCATGGGCGATCCGGCGTCGCCGTGGGGCCGCATCGCCGGTCATAACGGCGGCGGTCCATGCTATAGTGCGAGCGCGTTCCACGCATTCGACCTTGGCGGTGCGTCGGTATGCGCGATGGCAGCGATCGAAGATGGCTTCAGCGCCGAGGCAGTGGTGTTCGACGTGCTCGATCAGCTCGCGTCGGCAGTGTGACATCGTGACGCGTCACGGCGACCTCGCGCTTGTGACCGTACTTCAACGATGCCGACTGCTTGATACAAGTCGCGGTGGGTGCGATGATGACGAGTGGCAACTGCAAGCACGATCGTCTTCGCTGACACGGAGGGATCCGATGCGCCATGCACGCGTTGCGTCAGGGATGTTGGTCACCGGGCTCGCCTGCCTCTCCGGTGCCACCGCGGTTGCATGGCGCGCCGAGCCGCGACCGACCGCCAGCAGCTACACGATCGCGTTCAAGAGCTTCGCTCCGAACAACACCGACATCTTCATCGCCGATGGCGACGGCGGGCATGTCCGGCCGCTCGTGCCGGATACGGCGCTCGATTACGATGCATCCTTCTCGTCCGATGGACGATGGATCGTCTTCACGTCCCATCGCTCCGGGACAGCACGCATCTATCGCGTTCACCCCGATGGCTCCGGGCTCGAGCCGCTGACCGACGGGTCCGCGTTCGCCGATCAGGGCGCTCTCTCTCCGGACGGAAAGACGCTGGCGTTCGTCTCGAGCACGAGCGGCCAGGCCGACATATGGATTCTGGACCTCGCAACGCGCGCGTCGCGCGACGTGACATCGCATCCCTCGGGCGATTTCCGGCCGGCATGGTCGCCTGACGGAAAGTGGATCGCCTTCTCGTCCGATCGTGACGCGCCGCGGACGGCATGTCCGAACACCACCGCGCCCGGCCCGGCGCCATTCGTGACTCCGCAGTACCTCGGCGTCTACGTCGTGCACCCCGACGGCTCCGGGCTGCGTCGCGTCAGCGCTGTGACCGAGACCGCCGGGACACCGCACTGGTCGCCTGACGGCGCGCGCGTCGCGTTCTGGGCCGGTGATCCCGAGCAGATCTGCGGCGGCGGACTGATATTTGGTAGCGGAACGACACAAATCGTGTCGGTGGACGTGACATCGGGCGCGCGCGAGACGCTGACCGTCGGCGCCGGCCTCAAGATATTCCCGCGCTGGATGAGCGCGACACGGATCGCGTACGTGATGCGTGACAGCCTTCGATTCACCGATGGCCCGAGTGTCGCTGGTGAGTTCGACGCGCCCGACTGGTCTCCCGATCATCGCCTCATGGTCTTTCACCGCGAGATGGATCCGCGCGGCGATCGCGATCGTCCCTTCCAGTCGTGGCCAAGCCTCGATTCGCGATTCGCGCTGCTGCGTGTGCCCGATGCGTCGTCGTTCTCGCCGGCGGGCGATCGCATGGTCTACATGCTGACCAACTTCGCGGGACAGGTTCGCAATGGCACGCTCGTCGTCGCGAACACGGACGGGTCGGATCGGCGGGCAATCTACGCCGGTCCGCTGACGCAGGACATGACTGGACCGGCCTGGTCACCGCGCGGCGACGCGATCGCGTTCGGCACCGGCGGCTTCTTTCAGCGCGCGCAGATCCAGCCCGCGCAGCTGATGACCGTCGCCGTCGATGGCAGCGGCTTGAGCCGCCTAACGCGAGACAGCGCCAACAGCGGCATGCCGAGCTGGTCGCCCGATGGGAAGCATGTCGTCTTTCGCCGCGCGAACGGCACCAAGCGGAATCTCTACCTGCTCGACGTGGCGACGGGCGCGGTGCGAAAGATCGAAACCGGCTCGGACTTCGACACCTTTCCGACCTGGTCGCCGCGCGGCGATTGGATCGCCTTCACCAGCAAGCGCGACAGCGACTACGAGATCTATCGCATCCGCCCTGACGGCACTGGTCTCGAGCGCCTGACGACGTCGCCCGGGAACGATGCGCATCCGTCGTTCTCTCCCGATGGCGAGTGGATCGCGTTCGCGACTGCTCGCCAAGGCTTCAAGGACGAAGCCGTTCAGCTGCTCCTTTCGGCGACGTTCCAGCCATACGGCGAGATTGCGGTGATGCATGCCGACGGTTCAGCGTTGCGACTTCTCACCGACAACTCGACCGAGGAAGGCGCGCCGTCGTGGGTTCCACAGCGGCGACCGTGACGGAACTCATCGTGCGCGGCTTCCCGGTTCGAATCGCAAACAAGTGGCCGAGCGTCGACACAGCGTTCGTGACCAAGCGACTCGACGCCGCACTGGCGCTGCTGGAGGAGTTCGTCCCGCGCAGCTTCCATCGGATGCGCAGCGACGTCCGCGAGTTCGTGGTCCTGCGGTACCCCTGTCGCGGCGCCTACTTCCCCGGGCAGCGCGCGATCATGACCGAGCTGACATTTCTTGCCCGGGCCCCGGAGTTCAGCGAGGCCCAGGTGGCCGCGTCGATTCTTCACGAGGCGACCCACGCCCGCATCTACGCGATGCTCCGTGCGCCAACATCGCACGATGCGCCGCGTGAGGAGCGGATATGCCGCGAAGCGGAGCTGCGATTCGGGGCGGCGCTCCCGCACGAACTCGGCGCGCCCGTCATCACCCGTGCAGTCGAATCGCTCGCGCTGAGCGACGAAGACGTCGCCCCTGTCGTGGATTGGCGCCGAGCGCAGCTCAACAAGGACGTGGCCGACCTCGAGAGCCTGGACATGCCGCGATGGATGAAGCGGGCGGCGATTGCGGTGCGGAAATGGCGCGAAGGCAACGGTTGATGGTGAGCGGCGTCCCACGCTGGCTGCAGCCGTTGAGAGTCGTGGTCCGACTCACTGCTGACACGGTACTCGTTGCGATGCTCATGTTCTTCGCCGCGGGAACGCTCGCCTGGCGGAGGGCGTGGGCACTGCTGGCGGTGCTGTTTCTCATCCGTGCCCTCGGTGCCCTCGCCGTCTACCGCGTCAACCCCGCCCTGATGCGTGATCGCGCCGGGCTTCCAGCGCACAAGGAACAGTCGCCGGCGGACCGTGTCCTCCTGCTCAGCGTGTTGGCGACGGGATTTCTTGGATTGCCGATCATCGCGGGGCTCGATGCGTTTCGATGGCATGCGCTGCCCGAGCCGGCGCCCGGGATCGCAGGGCTGGGCCTCGCGCTGTTCGCGATGGGCTGGACCCTCAAGAACCTCGCACTTCGGGAGAACGCGTTCGCGATCGCGGTCGTCCGTGTGCAGAGCGAGCGCGCGCACGCGGTCGCAGACTCAGGACCGTACGCGGTCGTTCGCCACCCGTTCTACGCCGCGGATCCGCTGATCCTCGTCGGCCTCGGCCTATGGCTGCAGTCGTACGTCGCGGCGCTGTGCGCACTGGTCCCGATCGCGATCATGCTCGTCCGCCTGCGACTGGAGGAGCGCGTCCTTCGGCGTGAGTTCCCGGGTTACACGGCCTATGCAGCGCGCGTGCGATTCCGGCTCCTTCCGGGTATCTGGTAGGAGCGGGCCTGCTCCGCTGGCTCACGCGACCGATTTCGGCCGAGGCGCGGGCAGCGCGCGCGGAGATGAAGCCGGCGGTGACGCCGATCGAGACTGAGCGACGGCCGGGGAAGTTGGGCGAATTGTGGGCGCGCTTCTATGCCGCGGAGCAGCGGCTCGACGCGGCGACGGCCCGTGATGCCGAGCGGTAACGGGCACGAACATCGGGACCGTTAGGAAGGACGAACTCGGAGGCGCGTGGTCTGGCGAACCGCGTCTTTCCGCATCGTCTTCCGGGCAAACGAACCGCGCCAACGGCCTAACGCTCGGTGAAGCCGGCACGGGATGTATCGAGGGCTCCCGGCGTCGGCGGGACGCTCGACCGACTTGCGACCGGCTGGCCGCCGGTCGCAGATTCTTCGCTGTCGGGTCGCCGCAGCGTTGAATCCCACTTTCTGACCGGTGCTCGTGCGTATGTCATTCGCGACGTCCGTCGGCAGTGACAACCCATTCGGCTTCGCGCTGCTCCTGATCCTCCTGGTCCTGCTGATGGCAGCGTGGGTGATCTTCGCGGCGAGTCGCTTCATGCAAGGAGGCATCGTGGAACGACCGGAGCGCGTCCCGCAGCTCTATGGCTATACCGCCTGCCTCGTCGGCCTGCTCTGGGCCCTCTCGAGCGCAGTGTCGCTCGTCAACCACCTGCTCGAGCGGAGTGATCCCGCGCTCGCCGCAACTTCAAGCTTCCCCGCCTATGATGAGCCCTCGGTGACGTCGTTCGAGGCCTTCCGCGCGACGTACGATCGCGCCCGGCGCTTCGGCAGCCCCGACGCGGCAACGGCCCTGCCGGCAGACTCCATTCCGGAGGCTGAGCTCAAGCGGCGCTACGAGGCGCTTCGGCCGGATCACATTCACCAGGCGGAGTACCGAACGCGCAATGCGATCGTGGAAAGCCTGCTCGGCTTGATTCTTGGCGCCGGCCTGTTCGTCTTTCATTGGCGTTGGCTCCGCCGCCGCGGGCTCGACCTCGAAGCAGTGCGCCTGACGGCCACAGGGCCACGACCCGTGGGTGGCGCGTAACCACGCCTAACGGTATTCCCGGCACGATGCCGCAACGACCATGTTGCGTCGAGTCGCACGACCGCGGTCGAGCGGGAAGACGCCGCCGTGCCAATCAGGCTACCCTGTCGCCATAATTTGCCGGCTCGCTGAACGCGCAACTCCTGATGCACCGTCTCGTCGCGTATTGCCTCATGCCCAGGACGAGGGGTAGAATCTCGTAGCGTTAGGCCGCGGGCACGAGCCTTGATGCATATTAGATCGTTCTGTCTAATTACCGTTAGGCCGCACCAGCAACCAGCGCAATCGAGGGCGAGGGTCGATATGGAGGCTCAGTGGGGATTCGGGGTCATTCTCGTCTTGATTGGATGGGTTGTCAGCTATCGTTTTGGACTGAGCGCCGGTCGCACGCGGGCCAAAGAAGAGTTGGCGGCCCGCCGAAGCCAATTAGCCACGGGCCTGTTGGTCGAGCTGCGAACGCTGGAGCAGTTCCTACGGAGGCTCCGATCTGCAACTCAACCGTTGAATGCATATTGGTTCCTCCCGACCCCTTACCTAACGGCCAAGCTGCCCCAAATCGATATTCTTTCCGCGCCGACCGTTCGCGCGTTGATGATGCTGCACGGCATCATCGCGGACATCTCGTCATTCCGAGAGCGGTATGAAGGCGGGGGGACGCACGGTGAACGCCAACAGTGGTACGTGCGCCTGAAGTCAACCTTTGCACTCCGACACATGCGCGAGTGTAAAGATCAGCTGGTTGCTGACGGCGGACTACTGCCAGCGTCGCAGGACACGGCCACAGTAAATTACCCTGAGTTGCCAGAGCTGCCGCCACGCATATTCCCTGAAATGCAGTTCGATTACGACTCTGCGGGGAATATCTTGTCGCCCGACGGCCGGCCCGAGTAGGTGCGCGCAGGTGCCCTAACGATCGCTGAAGCTGACAAAGCACCTCTTCTGAAGCTCGCTGCGCTCGCCATTGTGAGGTGTGCTTTGCAGCTTAGCTCTAGGCGTTAGACGGCATCGGCCAGCTACGGAGCGCGGAGTCGTGGATGAATGTCAACATGGCGCATGCGATACGCCGATGGCTCAGCGAGTCCGGCCTCTACGTCGCTCTGTGGGTGGCCGGCGTTGCGTCGGCGCTTAACGCCGGCCGCGATCCGGGGTATTGGTGGGATTGGCGAGAGGCTTGGCCCTATCCGTGGGCCGAGACGCTGATAACCATTGCAGTCATCACGGTTGAAGTAGCCGCGCTCCGTGCGTGGTTGGGACCGCGGTCGAGAACGACGGCCTTGTGGCGCTGGCTGACAGCGGCCGTTGTCTTTGTAGCCGTCGCGGCCTGGGTGGTTGTCCACCGATGGACCGACCAACCCGGGTGGGTCTACGCACGCTCGCAGCTAACAGGCCTCATCGCCCTCGGGCTTATCGTTCGGCTGGCCTACGAGATGCTTCGGCGAGCAGTCCGATACGCCACGCGAGCGCGTCTGGCCAAGCATCCGTGAGCATGCCGTCTAACGATCGCTGAAGCTGACAAGCGATCTATTGAAGCTCGCTGCGCTCGCAACTTGTATGATTCGCTTGCAGCTTAGCTCTAGGCGTTAGGCCGTTCACGGGCTCCGGAGGACAAAATGGGGCAAACGTTCCAGGGTGTGATGCGCCGCCTGCTATCTGTGGGGCGCATGCTTGCCCTCGTCGGCACTCTGGCGTGCGCCGAATGGCGCGTCGAAATGGTCCCGCCGGCCGGGAGCCGAGCGGCGAGTCGACTGCCCTCACGCATCCGGATACAGACGCAAGGCGGACAATCGATCATCATCTGGGATCCAAAGATCCGCGATGACACACTCATTGGTTTCACCGCCGACGGGGCGCGACGCATGCGCTCGGCACCCGTTCGAGTTGCGGTCGCGGATGTGCAGCAGTTTGAGGCGCTCCGCGCACGCCCCGCCACGTCCGCCGCGCTGACACTCGGGTTGCTCGTGGGGGCGATGGTCGGTGTCGACGTGGTATTGCGCCGTGCCGGGTCGTAGCGAATCGAGCGGCCGGCCTAACGATCGCTGAAGCTGACAAAGCACCTTCACGGTAGCTCGCTGCGCTCGCCATTATGAGACGTGCTTTGCAGCTTAGCTCTAGGCGTTAGACGGCAGCACTCACTGGCTTCCTGGTGTGTCGATGGAGCGATGGATGCGACGTCTCGTGGTCATCG
>JBJMNK010000127.1:0-88340 GCA_045804265.1 Gemmatimonadaceae bacterium
GCTCGCGTTGAAAAACAGACGGGGCGGAACGCGATCGCGTTCCGCGCCGTCGAGAGTCGCGCGCGACTGCTAACGGCGGCCGCGCTTCGCGCCGCCCTTCCGCGCTCCACCCTTCCTGGCACCGCCCTTCTTCGCGCCACCCTTCCGCGCTGCACCGCCCTTGCGAGCGCCGCCCCTGTTGGCGCCTCCCTTCTTCGCGGCGCCCTTCCTGGCGCCTCCACTCTTTTTCGCGGCCCCCTTCCTGGCGCCACCCTTCTTCGCGCCACCCTTCTTCGCGCCACCCTTCTTCGCCGCGGATTTTCCACTGCTCTTCTTCGCGCTCGACTTCTTCGCACCGGACTTCTTCGCGCCCGACGTGCGCGCACCGCCTGACGACGAGCCGCCGCCTGACGACGAGCCGCCACGCGAACCGCCACCGGCGCCGCTGGCGCCGCTGGCGCCGCCGCGAGCCGAACCACCACCCGCGCCGCTGCGAGCCGACCCACCAGCACCGGCACCAGACCCACCGCTGGAGCCGCCGGCGCTTCCGCCCGACGATCCGCCGGCGCCGCCACCCGAGGAGCCGCCACGTCCCGCACCAGCACCGGCGCCAGCACCACCGCGTCCGGCACCGCCACCGCGCGAGCCGCGCCCGCCGCCACGCTTCCCGAAGAGTGGATCCTCTTCGTCTTCCTCGACGGACACCTCGGTCACGCTCACTTCGGCGTCTTCATCATCCTCGTCAACGTCGTCGGTGCTGTCCCAGAGGCTCTCGCTGTCGTCCTTGTGCAGCGTTCCCCAGCCGCCGTCTTCCTCATCATCGTCGTCGAATGACGAGCCGCCGCTCCCACCACCAAAGCCGCCTTCATCACTGTCGTCGTCCCGATCGGAAAACAGGAGCTCCTCGTTCAACTCGTCACCGCGCGGCATGACTGCCTCCCTTGATTGTGTGGTGCCCAGCCCTGATGCGCTGCTTATCATCGGAGTTGTCGTGGACCGCTGCAGATCGCGTGCCTTACGACACGCAGTGCGGCGCTCCGCTGCGCGCGAGCACGCGCGCGCACCACCCAATACAACGAGATGCGATGGGAGTCAAGCGCGCGTGCAAACGACACGCATCGCTTCGACCTTTGCTCGCGCCTCTCGCGCTCGGTCCTCGAGCACCGAACAAACATGCGCGGAGTATCAGGCACCGACTCGAGATCGCCAATTACATTCGGTGATTCGCGCGCGTTCATTCGAGCTGGCCCTCGCGCCAGCTCCACCAGTCGAAACGCAGGAGCAAGCAATGCCGAAGGTCCTCGTGCTATTCTCCAGTCGAACGGGGAGCACCGCCGCAGTCGCCGACGCGATCGCCGAGGGTGCGGAGACCGTGAAGTTCACGGAGGTCGAGCTCCGCCGGATCGACGCCGCCGCGCCGCCGACCGATCTCGACGCGAACGACCAATGGAGAGCAGGGCGTTCCGCACTGGCGACGAAGTATCGGACGCTTGAATCGGTCGAATCGCTCGCGCATTACGATGCGCTGATCATCGGGGGCACGGTCCGCGCCGGGATCATCAGCCCGGAACTCAACGACACGCTCGACCAGGCAGCATCACTCGCGCGTCGCGGTGCTCTGGTGGACAAGGTCGGCTCGGCGTTCGGTCCAGTCGCGACTCTGTCCGGCGACGGCGAACCGAACGTCATGCCGATGCTGCTCCCGCTGATGCGCTTCGGCATGATCATCGTGCCCCCCGGATTCAACGCGACGACATCGACCGCCGGACAACCATCGGGCGTGGCGACGGCGGGCGGCACCGCGCTGGCCGCGGGCGATCTCTCGCTCGCGCGGCAGCTGGGCGCGCGAGTAGCAAAGGTCGCCGAATGGGTGCGTCATGCGAAGTCGCACGAGGCGCACGGGCACTCGCAGGGGCACTCGCAGGGGCACTCGCAGGGGCACTCGCAGGGGCACTCACACGAGCACTCACACGAGCACTCACACGAGCACTCACACGAGCACTCGCATGGGCACTCGCATGGGCACTCGCACGGAGACTCGCGCTGACACGCGCGCACGGCAGGTGCACTGACTGCAGTCGTCAGCAGCAACGGCCAGTCGTCTGGGGAAAGGGTGAAAACAGAACCGCCGCTCAGGAATGTCCTGAGCGGCGGTCCGCCTGTGCAGTCGTCACGCGGTCGGGCGGGAATCGATCGCCCGTGCGTACACGTTAGGCGTGCAGGTCGTCGATGAACACCAGCGTCTTTCGCCGCAGCACCACGGTCTCGAGCGCCTCGAAGATCGTCGGATCGAGCAGCCGGGCGATCTGGCCGCGAAGTAGCTCGAGCGTGTCTTCGGGCGTGAGCGGATCGCGATAGGCACGACGGGACGTCAGCGCATCGAAGGCGTCGGCCGCAGCGAGCAGCCGCCCGCCGATCGAGATGTCATCGGCTGACTTGCCGTTCGGATAGCCGCTGCCGTCGTAGTGTTCGTGGTGGTCCTGGACGAAACGCAACGCGACGTCGATATGCTTCAGGGGGGCGAGGATCTCCATCCCGATCTTCACGTGCCCCTTGATGTGCTCGAACTCTTCGGCGGTGAGCTTGCCCGGCTTGTTGAGCACTGCTTCGCGAATGCCGATCTTGCCGACGTCGTGCAGCCGGCCCGCGAGGCGCACGTTCTCGACGGTGTCGGCATCGAGCCCCAGTGACTCGGCCATCGACGCGCCAAGCTCGGCGACCCGCTGCGAGTGGCCGCGGAGGTAGATGTCCTTCGCCTCCATCGCATTGATCAACGAGTCGGCGATGCTGATCGTCAGCGTGCGGAGCGCGGCCTTCTCGCGTTCGAGCTCCTCGGTCCGGAGCGCGACTTCTTCGCGGATCATGCGCTCGACGTTTCGCTGCTCGATCGTGAGATCGCGCTTGTGCAGCGCGCGCTCGACGGCCTGGTTCAGGTCCTCGAGCTCGATCGGCTTCATGAGGTAGTCCATCGCCCCATGCGAAAGCGCTTCGGTCGCCGTTGGCGCATCGTTGACGGCGGTCAGCATCATGATCGCCATGTCGCCGTCGACCTTCGCTGCCTGCGTCACGACCTCGACGCCGGACATCCCCGGCATGCGAACGTCGCAGAGCATGAGGGTGAAGCGCTGCCGCTCGAGCGCATCGAGCGCGGCCGGGCCGCAGTCGACGGTGAGCACCTCGTAGCCGCGCGACCGGAGGAACTTCCCGAGAGCGAGGCGGATCGTCTCCTCGTCGTCAACGATCAATAGGCGCTTCGCACCAGCATCGCTGATCGCGCGAAGGGCGCGCGCCGGTCGTGCGGACGAAGTGGCGTCGATGTCGCTCATGTTGCGTGCATGAAGATGAGGATCGGCGGGAGACGAAACGCGCAACGCGACGCCAACGGAAGCAGCGGCGGCGCGATGATCCTGTGCCTTCAATGACGCATCACGGGAACGGCTGTCACGTCGCGACGCGTTATGACGCGAACACGAGCGCGAATTCACGCGCGTGCTTCAGCGCCAGCGCGCGCGGCCGATACTCGTCGACTTTGGTGAGCGAGTTCTAATCCTGGCGGCGCCTCAGCGTGCGCGCGCCGATTCGACGGCCCGCGTGATGTCGTTCGCGTGCTGCTGGTATTCCGGGAGCGCTGCTTTTTCCTCGGTCGCGAGCGCGGCGAGCAGGCGGCGGTCGTAGCCGCGCGCGGTCGGCTCGTCGCCGCGCATGCGTGCACCCTGCGCGGCGAGGACGAGGCCGAGGAGGTGAGTCGGGCGCTGCTGGAGGATCGTGTCGGCTTCAGCGCTCGCAAGCTGCTGCACTCCGGTCACCGCGCCGATCCGTCCGAGATGGTATCGCTGGTCGAGTGTGAGCTTGGGCAACCGCTGATAGGCCTCGACCGCCATCGGCGCGAGGAACTGGACGCGCGCGGTGTCGCTCTGCTCGAACAGCGTCATCACGCGGTTGAAGAGGCGATCGGCCTGCTCCTCGGGGGTGAGGTTCGAGATGTCGGGTGCGCGCCCTGGTGAGCGGTCGCTCGGCGGGACATCGTCGGCTGACGGCATCGCGCCGGTGGCGCCCTGCTCGGCGACCGTGGGCTGCGCAGCCGCGGTTCGCGACCGGGCAAAGTGCTGGCCGGCGATCAGCGCGACGAGGGCGAGCAGGGCGATCGCCGCGACTGCCCACGGCATCGCGCTCGCGAAGCCTCGCTCGCCAACCGGGCGCGGAGCACGCTCGCCGGCTGGTGTTCCGCAGCGGTGGCAGAACTTCGCGCCCGCGGAGAGCGGAGCATTGCAGGAGCTGCAGCTCGCGCCGCCGACGGGAGTGCCGCACTCGGCACAGAAACGCCCCGTCGCGGCAGCACCGCAGGCGGGGCAGGTGGTGGTAGCAGTTGCCATGCGCACAAAGATAACGGCGGGGCAACGTGCAGAGGGGTCAGGGGTCGGGGGTCAGGGTCGTGCGTTCGTTGCTCCATTTGGCAAGCAAGACACCGCAGTGTCCGCGCTGAGAGATGTCGCCGGCCCCTGACCCCTTACCCCTGACCCCTTCGCGGTCAGCTATGACGTCCACCGGGCTCGGAGATTTTCTCGACCGTCTGCTCGGATCTGGAATCGCTTTGCGCCTTGCGGACGATGTCGGCCTGGGAGATGATCCCGACGAGCTGATCGCGTTCATCGACGACCGGGATGCGACGAACCTGCTCGCGTCCCATGGTCTTCATCACGTCGTCGACGCTGTCGGTAGCCTTGGCGGTCGTCGCACCTTTCGACATGACGTCGCTGACGGTGGCGCCGCCCGCATCGCGTCCGTCGGCGACGACGCGGATCGCGATGTCACGATCGGTGATGATGCCGAGGAGCTTCTGCGAGCTCTCCGACTCGACGACCGGGAGAGCGCCGACGTCCTCCGACTTCATGAGGCGGGCAGCCTCCTGCACGCTGGTTCGCGGGGTGACACACCGCGGGTTCCTGGCCATGATTTCCTGGGCTTTCATCACTCCCCTCCGTGAAAAGGTGCGCTCCCGTTCGGGCAAGGACGGTGCCGGGGCTTGGGAGGCCAGCCTCGACCGATTAGCGTCTACTGGCGACGGTGTCGGGTGCTCGACCAGCCGTCGCAGCGCTGCCACCTGTCCACGCGACCGCGTCCTGGAAGCGGATCGCTCACGCCACATCGCACACCGCTGATGCCGAAGAAATCCGAACCGGGGGCCCGGGCCCGACACGACCGCTCGATCACCCCGGACGTGGGCGGCGCGTCGGGAACCGACCTGCTCGAGCTGGCGCGATCGCTCAACGTCCGGTTTCTGCGGCTGCAGTTCACCGACATCCTCGGCGTGAACAAGCACGTCGAGGTTCCGGCGTCGCAGTTCGAGAAGGCACTCGCCGGCGACATGATGTTCGACGGGTCGTCGATCGAAGGGTTCGTGCGCGTCGAGGAGTCGGACATGCTGCTCGCGCCGGACCTCGCGACCTTCCGCGTCCTCCCATGGGGGAATGAACACGCACGCGTGGCGCGGGTGATCTGCGACATCACCATGCCCGACGGGACGCCGTTCGCGGGCGACCCGCGCGGCTGCCTCAAGCGACAGCTGGCACGAGCCGCAGCGTTAGGCTACACCATGAACGCGGGGATGGAAGCGGAGTTCTTCCTCTTCAAGCCCGGCGCGAACGGCGAGCCGACCACCGAGACGCACGATGTCGGGGGGTACTTCGACCTCGCGCCGGTGGACCTCGGCGAGGACGCGCGCCGGCAGATGGTCGACACGCTCGAGCAGATGGGATTCGAGGTCGAGGCGGCGCACCACGAGGTCGCGCACGGACAGCACGAGATCGACTTCAGATATGCCGATGCGCTGACGACCGCCGACAACATCGCGACGTTCCGTTTCGTCGTGAAGGAGGTGGCGCGGCAGTTCGGGCTCGTTGCGTCGTTCATGCCGAAGCCGATCTTCGGGCAGAACGGCAGCGGGATGCACACCCACCAATCGCTGTTCCGCGGGAAGGAGAACGCGTTCTGGGATGCGAAGGCGGAATGGCAGCTGTCGAAGACCGCGCTCCATTACATCGGCGGACTGCTGCGCCACGCGCGCGGGTCGTGCGCGATCACGAACCCGCTGGTGAACTCGTACAAGCGGCTGGTCCCTGGCTACGAGGCGCCGGTCAACGTTGCCTGGTCGCTGCGGAACCGCTCGCCGATGCTCCGGATCCCCGACCGGCGTGGGGCCGGCACGCGGGTCGAGCACCGCGTGCCGGATCCGGCAGCGAACCCGTATCTCGCCCTGGCGGTGATGCTCGCGGCGGGGCTCGACGGGATCGAGACGAGTGCCGACTGGCGCGAGCCGGTGAACGCCAACATCTGGGAGATGAGCCATCGTGAGAAGCGACGGCTCCGCATCGACGACCTGCCGCACGACCTCAACGAGGCATGCGACGAGCTCGAAAAGGACGCGACGATGCTGGCCGCGTTAGGCGATCACATCGCCACCAACTTCATCGCCGCGAAACGCCAGGAGTGGCGGGAGTACATCACCCAGGTGACGGGGTGGGAGCTGGAGCGGTACCTGGTGAAGTACTGAGTGGTGGCTGGTGGGCGGTACGCGATAAGCTGCAAGCAGTCAGCGGACCGCGATAAAAGCGGACGGCGTTGAGGGTGCGTACCTCAACGCCGTCCGCTTGCTGCTTGTGGCTTACAGCTTATCGCCAGCACTCACACCGGGAACAGCATCTCGCGGTACTTCGGCAGCGGCCAGCGCTCGTCGGCGATCACGAGCTCGAGGGCGTCGGAGGCGTGACGAGCCGCGTCCATCGCCTCGGAGACTTCCTTCGTCAGCAGCTTGGCGAGCTTTTCCGGCTGGTCGTGCATCGAGTCGGCTTTCTCGAGCAGCCTGCCTAACGTTCCGCGCGCTCCCTGCAGCGTCTCGAGCAGGTCGACGACCTTGTTCGCGGCCTCCGCCTGCGGGCCGGACTTGACGCCGGCAGCCTTGGCCCGCGCGACGCCCTTGGTCAGGTCGCTCGCGTAGTAGAGTGCCGCGGGAAGGACCATCGTGTCGATGACCTGCGCCTGGGTATGCGCTTCGATCAGGATGTCCTTGGCATAACGCTCGAGGCGGACGTGGAAGCGGCTCTCGAGCTCCTGCTTGCTGAGGATGCCGAGCTTCTGGAAGAGGGCGCGGGTCTGCTTCGTCACGAGCTGCGCCAGCGACTCGGGCGTGCGGCGCAGGTTGAGCAGCCCGCGGTTCTCGGCTTCGTGCACCCACTCTTCGGAGTAGCCGTTCCCCTCGAAGCGGATCGGCGACGACTCCTTGAACTCCTCGCGCACGACCTTGAGCACTGCCTCCTCGACCTTCTTCGTCTTCTTCAACTCGGCGCGCAGCTTGTCGGTGATCTCCTCGATCGACTCGGCGACGGCGGCGTTGAGCAGCATCACGGGGAAGGCCGGCGACGCGGCGGAGCCGACGGCGCGGAACTCGAACTTCGCGCCGGTGAAGGCGAAGGGCGACGTCCGGTTGCGATCGGTGTTGTCCTGCGCGATCTCGGGGAGCTTGTCGACACCGAGCTTGAGGCGCTGGCCGCCAGGCAGGTTCGAGATCGTCTTCCCGGCAACGATGTCCTCGATGAGGCGGGTGAGCATCTCGCCCATGAACACCGAGATGATCGCCGGTGGCGCTTCGTTGGCGCCGAGGCGGTGCTCGTTGCCTGACGATGCAACGCCGGCGCGAAGCAGTCCCTGGTGCTTGTAGACCGCCTTGAGCACGGCGGCGAGGAAGACGAGGAAGCGAACGTTCTGGTGCGGCGAATTCCCCGGCTTGAGCAGGTTGAAGCCGTCCAGCTCCGCGTTCTCGCTGCGGATCGACATTGACCAGTTGCAGTGCTTGCCCGAGCCGTTGATCCCGGCGAACGGCTTCTCGTGCAGCACCGCCTGCATCCCGTGACGGAGCGCGACGCGGCGCAGCGTCGCCATCACGAGCTGGTTGTGGTCGACGGCGATGTCCGAGTCCTCGAAGAACGGCGCCATCTCGAACTGGCTCGGCGCGACTTCGTTGTGCCGCGTCGTGATCGGGACGCCGAGCTTGTACAGCTCCTGCTCGACTTCGCTGATCAGCGCCTGCACGCGCTCGGGGATGCCGCCGAAGTAATGGTCCTCGAGCTGCTGCCCGCGCGGTGGCGGCGCGCCGACGAGCGTCCGGCCGGACATCACGAGGTCGGGACGCATGGCGAACATCGCGCGATCGATCAGGAAGTATTCCTGCTCGATGCCTAACGTGGTGATGACGCGGCTGACGCCCTTGTCACCGAGGAGCTCGAGCAGGGCAATGGACTTCTCGGAGAGGACGTCGGTGCTTCGGAGCAGCGGCGTCATCTCGTCGAGCGCTTCGCCGTTGTAGCCGATGAAGACGGAGGGGATGCAGAGCGTCCGCGTCCCGCCGGCTTCGACGATGAATACCGGGCTGGCCGGGTTCCAAGCCGTGTAGCCGCGCGCTTCCCAGGTCGCGCGGAGCCCACCCGAGGGGAAGCTCGATGCGTCAGGCTCGCTCTGGATCAGCTGCGACGCGCTGAAGCTTTCCACCGGCTGTCCGTCCTCGAAGGTGAGGAAAGCGTCGTGCTTCTCGGCGGTGAGCCCGGTCTGCGGCTGGAACCAGTGCGTGAAGTGGGTGACGCCGCGGCTGATCGCCCACTCCTTGATGACTTGGGCGACGGTGGGGGCGATGTCGAGGTCGAGCTTCTTCCCCATGCGGATCGAGGCGACGAGCTTGGCGTAGACGTCGCGGGGGAGGCGGTCGCGCATCTGACGGACGCCGAAGGTGTTGATCCCGAAGTACTGCGACGTCTGGCCGGTCACGCCCTTTGCCGATCCATTGGCGGCGGCGTGGGCGCCGTTAGGCGCGGCCTCGTTGCGATGAGCGCGAGCGGCGACGTCGCGCAGCACACCGTGCCGCGCGTGAGTGGTCGACTGGGGCATGCGTAGAACTCCGGGGAGGAATGGCGGCTGGTGCGCAGGGCTTCGTGCGCGTGCTGCAATTCTAGCGGCACAAACGGCAAAATTCCAGCATTTATCTGGCGATTAGCGTTGGGAGCGTTGCGGTTCGTGCACCCGCGAGCGCACGGCGACGGCGGCGGCAGCGTGCGTCATTTCAAGGGGTCAGAGCACTTGAAATCCCAGAAACGGATTTCAAGTGCTCTGACCCCGTGAAGGGCGGGGTCGTGTTTCGAGGCAAATGATGGAACAGACTATGCTCCGCTTTCCGGCCGATCCCTCACCACGGAGCGACGGATGGCCGCACGGAAGCGCAGCTCGTCGGGTCGGAAGAAGAGTGGGCGGAAGTACGGAAAGTCGGCATCGAAGAGGGTGGCGAGCACGATGCGCCGCCGCAAGAAGGGGACGCTCAAGAGCGGGAGCGGCCGAAAAGTGAAGAGCCGCAAGCAGGCGATCGCGATCGGTCTCTCCGAGGCGCGGTCAAAGGGAGGCAAGGTCCCCCGCAAACGTGGCGCGAAGAAGTCGAGCAGCCGCAAGAAATCTGGTGGCCGCAAGAAATCAGGCGGCCGGAAGAAATCGTCGAGCCGCTAGCGGCTCTCTTCACGACGCACCGCCGGGCGCGATCGCGCACGCACTCCGGCGCCATCCTCCGGGCGCTGGAACCGAACGCCCCGTGGCCATCCACCGTCCTGGCCGCGGGGCGCGGTGCATCAGGCGCGGTGCGTCGTTACTCCGCCCGCTCGCCCTGCTCAGCGGGCTCGAGGTGCTCGACCATCGGCTCGACCGGTTCTTCGTCCTCGAGTACTTCCGGTGCGCGCCTTCGCGCGACGAGCTGAATCGCCTCGAGCGTCGCCATGCAGAATGCCGCCCAAGCGAAGCCGATGACCATGCCGGCGGCGGTGTCCGACGGGTAATGGACGCCGAGGTAGATGCGCGAGGCGGCGATCACGAAGATCAGCAACAGCGCGATGACCGCGGTGAGGATCCGTGACCAGCGATGGCGCTGCAGTCGCGCCGCGAGATACGCGACAGTGCCATAGACGATTGCCGCGCTCATCGAGTGTCCCGACGGAAAGCTCGACGAGAAGACCTCGACCCCGGTCGAGAAGACCGCCGGCCGGTCGCGATGAAAGACATCCTTCAACATCGAGTTGATGAGGATGCCGACGATCGTCGTCACGAGGAGCAGCGTCGCCGAGTGGCGGTGACGTGTCAGCCAGAGAAAGAGCGCGGCGACGATCACGACCATCATGACCACGATGCCGGTGCCTAACGCAGTGACCTGGACCATCGCGACGTGCAGCCATGGAAGCTGGTGCGCCCCAACCCAGCGCAGGATCGCGTCATCAAATACCTGGGTCGCGCCGCTCCGAACGTGCACAGCCAGGGCGGCGAACGCCCACGTCCCCGCCAGCGCGAGCAGGGCACCGGCCGTGATGAAGATGCCGACGGCGGCGTAGAAGCTTCGCACCCGGGTGACTGACGCGCGCAGCGCGGTGAAGAGCGGATCCCAGAGGAAGCCGAACCGCTGGCGCGGACGATCGCGGCGCTCGCCCGCGGGCTGAGTCACGATGCGCGTGCGCGAGGCGACGCCGGCCAGAGCTCGGTCTGCGGAAGCTGCCGTTCGATTCGCTGCCTGACGCGAGCGGCGACGTCCTCGATCGCGAGCGGATCGCTGAGCAGATCGTATTCGCGGACGTCGATGGTCAGCACCGGGCAATGATTAAAGCCGGCGATCCAGCGCTCGTAGCGCTCGTGGAGCGCCGCCCAATAATCGACAGCCGTGTCGCGCTCGGCGGGGCGTCCGCGCCGGGCGATGCGGTCGACGATCACGTCGAGCGGTGCATGAAGGTAGACGAGCAGCTTGGGCGGGCGCGCAGCGGGCGCGTGCAGGAGCTCGGCGTACAACCGACAGTAGAGATCGTACTCCTCGGGGATCATCAGTCCCTGCTCGAACGCACCCTGCGCGAACACTTCGGCGTCCTCGTACCAGGTGCGATCGAGGACCCAACCGCCGCCGATCCCGCGCATGCGTCGCATCGAGGCGAAGCGAGTGGCGAGGAAGTGCAGCTGCAGCCGAAGCGCGAACTCGCGCCGCGACCGTTCGGCATCGGAGTAGTATGGCTCGAGCCACGGGTTGTCGGCGTCGACCGACTCGAGGGCGAGCTGGAGGCCGAAGCGCGAGGCGAGGGCGTGGGTGAGCGTGGTCTTGCCGGAACCGACCATGCCGGCGATGCCGAGGAGCATGTCGAGCGGGGAGGAGCTGCTGCGAAAAGGGACGGGACGGACAGCGAATGCCGGAGCGGCGGGACGGCTGAAGATGAAGAGGGACGGACGGCGCATCAACTCCTTGCGCAGCTGCCACTGGTACGCGAGGTGAAGCTTGCGGGGCGCCAGGCAGCGGGCGAAGTTTAGAAGCTTGTCGAGCTCCATGAGGGAGACGAGCGACAACGGCACCGTGGCCAAGTGGTAAGGCGGCAGACTGCAAATCTGCTATTCGTCGGTTCGATTCCGACCGGTGCCTCTGGGAGCTGCACGACGAAGGCCTCCGAACCCCGGAGGCCTTTCGCTTTTTTCGGAGCGGAGTGTGCTCCGGTTGTCGCCCACCGACGATGATACATTTCCCATTCCGCGCGCGACGCTGTCTTCCCTCTCGCGAACCTGCGCATGAAATCCCAATCGCCCGTCACCTTCTACCGCTGGTCGGACATGCCGAAGGAGCGCGTGACCGACCAGATCTCGCGGCGCCTCGTCACCGGCGACCGGATGATGCTCGCCCATGTCTATCTCGACAAAGGCAGCGTCGTGCCCAAGCACTCACATGAGAATGAGCAACTCACCTACATCCTCGAGGGTGCGCTGCAATTCTGGATCGGTGAGGACCAGCAGGAGGAAATCGTCGTTCGCGCTGGCGAAGTGCTGCTGATCCCATCGAATGTCCCGCACCGGGCGCTCGCGCTCGAGGACACGCTGGACGTCGATGTCTTCAGCCCGCCGCGGCAGGACTGGCTGAACCACACCGACAGCTACTTTCACCGGAAGTAGCTGCGGCGGCGCGTCGATCGTCCAACGTCGATGACCACCGAGATGCTGACGGACCTGCTGCGCGGCCGCATCCTTCGCGGCCTTCGCGCGGGAACGCTCGCGCCAGGCGATCGACTGCCGAGTGCACGCCGGGTTGGCGCGGAGCTGTCGGCGGATCACCGGATGGTCCTCGCGGCGTATCACGTGCTGGCGGCGGAAGGAGTCGTCGAGCTGCGCCAGCGCGCGGGAATCTTCGTCGCGCGTCGCAGTGATCGGCCGATCGCGACACCCGGCGAAGGATGGTTGATCGATACGTTGCTCGATGGCCTGGTGCGTGACGTCCCGATCGTCGACCTGCATCAATGGATGCGGCGCGCCGTCGCCACACGCAGCCTGCGCGCGACAGTGATCGAGGGGACGGCGGACCAGATCGCGGGAATATGCCGCGAGCTACGGGTCGATTACGGCTTCGACGCGACCGGCATCGAGGTTGGCGAGCTCGCGGAGCTGTCGCCGGCGATGATCGAGGAGCTCGGAGGCGCCGACCTGCTGGTGAGCACAGCGGAATTCCGGAACGAGGCCCGTGGGCTCGGGCAGCGGTTCGGTATTCCGGTCGTGATCGCCGAGGTCGGGCCCGACCTGCTGGGCGGCGACTGGCGCCAGCTGCTGCGCGAGCCGTTGTACCTCGTCCTCGGCGACGCTCGGTCAGTGGACGTGGTGCGGGCGCGGTTCAGCAGCATTCCGGCCGCGGCCGAGAATCTTCACATCGTGGTGGTGGGAAGGGACGACCTGGGCCTGATCCCGAAAGACGCAGCGGTCTACGTGTCGCGCGGCGCCGCCTCCGCGTTAGGCGACACCAAGGTTCAGGGGCGTGTTCTCCCAACGGCGCGCGGGTTTTCGATCAAGACGGCGCGGGAGCTCGTCACGGCGATCGTGCACGCGAACCTGGCCGCGCTGTCGGACGTGGCGGACGGGCCGACGAAGCGCGTGGTCGCGGGCTAGCCTCTGAGCCGGTCGGTAGACGCAGGTCACGCGCGTTGTGCGACCAATCGTGCAGAACGCTATGAAATCTGGTCACATGAGCCGCACCAGATTTTTGTAACACTATATCAGAACGTAGCTTACAGCGATGCAATGGCGGGTATGGCGATTGCTTTAGTGGGGGCCAGATCCACTACCGATGATGGTGGTGATCTACCACAAAACCCCCGAATTGGAGATCACCCACCATGCTTCGCAACGCGCGTAAGGGCTTTACGCTCATCGAGCTGCTGATCGTCGTCGTCATCATCGGCATTCTGGCCGCGATCGCGATTCCGAAGTTCGCGAATACGAAGGAAAAGGCCTACATCGCCGCGATGAAGTCGGACCTGCGCAACCTGGTCACCGCGGAAGAGGCGTTCTTCGCGGACTCGGTCAAGTACACGACCGACGTGACCCAGATGAAGTTCAAGCCGTCGACTGGTGTGTGGACGCCGACGATCGCGATCGGTGCAGGCTACTGGTCGGCGCAGGTGACGCACACGCAGGTGACGGGCAAGAGCTGCCAGATCGCGGTGAACACGAACAACACGCTCGTGACGACCGCGGGCGACGGCGAGCCGGCCTGCAAGTAAGCGTTAGGCTCTCCTGCACGACGCGCGGGCCAGGCAATCGCCTGGCCCGCGTCTTCTTTGTAACAAAAGGTGCGCGGGGCCGCTCATGCCGCCAGGTTTCTGCGACGTCGCGGTCGAGCGGTGCAGCTCGCCGCCGCCTCGATGATCGAGCCCGGATCCCGTTCGCCCGAGAATGCCAGTCCCGTACGCCTTCGTCGGGAACATCCTCGAGATCCGGGTGACGGGCAACTACATGCCCCGCGACGTCGAAGCCGCGTTCCGCCAGGCGTTCGCCGATCCCGCGCGGCCCACGCTCCGCGCGCTCCTCTACGACGCGCGCGATTCCGCCGTCATCGGGGAGCGGACAACCCCCGACGTCCGCGAAGCGATCCGGTTCTTCGAGGGGCTTCGTGAACACATCGGCCAGCGAGTGGCGCTGCTCGCATCGACCGACGTCGCGTATGGCGTGATGCGGATGGTTGCGGGCTGGGCAGCCGCGGCTGGACTCGAGGCCGAGGTGTTTCGCGAGCCGGCGGAGGCGCTCGACTGGGCGGAGCGTTGAACAGGTGTTGAACAGCCGTTGAACAAGACCCGGATCCGTCTAGCTTCCGGGGATGGATCTCGGACTGAAGGGAAAGATCGCGCTCGTGGCGGCGTCGAGCCGGGGACTCGGGCGTGCGGTCGGCGAAGCGCTGGCGGCTGAAGGGTGCGACCTGCTGCTCTGCGCACGCGGCAGAGAGGCGCTCGAGGCGACGGCTGCGTCGATCCGCAGTGCGTCGAAACGGAAAGTCGTTGCGGTCAGCGCCGATCTCTCGAAGCAGGAGGACGTCACCCGCGTCGCGGACGCGGCGATGCGCGAGTTCGGCCGCGTCGACGTGCTCGTCACCAACGGCGGCGGTCCGCCGGCGGGGCCATTCGAGAGCCACTCGGCCGATGCGTGGCACGCCGCCGTTAGGCAGACGCTGGACAGCGTCGTCGAGCTGACGCGGGTCGTGCTCCCCGGGATGAAGGAGCGGCGATGGGGACGGATCATCAACATCACGTCGATCGCCGTGAAGCAGCCGGTGGACAACCTGATCCTCTCGAACAGCGTCCGTGCGGCGGTGACCGGCTTCGCGCGAACGCTGGCCAACGAGGTCGCGCGTTCAGGGGTGACGGTGAACAATGTCATGCCCGGCTACACGCGCACCGACCGGGTGACCGGTCTCGCCGCGAAGAACGCCGAGCTGCGCGGGACGAGCCCCGAGGAGCAGCTGGCGATCTTCGAGAAGCAGATCCCGATGGGACGGCTCGGCGAGCCGCGTGAGTTCGCGGCGATGGTGGCGTTCCTCGCCTCGGAGCAGGCGAGCTACATCACCGGCGCGTCGATCGCGGTGGATGGAGGGTGGATCAGAGCGCTGCTCTAACTACAGCCATTAGCCGTTAGCCGTTAGGGTTGAGCGACAGCGGTTACGCCGTTGCTCAACCCTAACGGCTGATGGCTCATGGCCGGTTGGTCGTCTCCATCAGGCCTCGACAGGGGCGATGCCTAACGGCGGTCAGGGTCGTCGGGCAGATCGTTCGGATCCATCGGCAGGTCGTCTTCGTCCACTTCCTCGCTGCGCACCTGGCCGCCGGGTGCATTCGCCGTGCGCTCGACGCGGAGCACCTGCTGCAGCTTCTTGTCGCCGGCGACGAGGGTGACGAGGTAGTCGCCGCTCTCGACGGGCGGCGGACCGCCGCGCCCGAAGCCGCCGCCGGTCTGGATCCCGGCGCGCCGCATCGCGGTGAACACGTCGCCCAGCAGCTCGCGATCGATCTCCGGTTCGGCACCGGATTCGGTCCCGCCGGCCGCGCCGCCACGCCGCCCGCGCGCTGCGCTCGTGTCGCGTCCTGCAGGCGCGGCGGTGTCCCGTGCGGCCCGCTCGCTCGTGTCGGCTCGCTCGCGCGCGGTCGTGTCGCGCGATGTGGTGTCACGTCCGCCGCGACGCGCGCCCTGCGGGAGCGGGCTCTCGCCCGGGCGCTCGACGAAACGGTTAGGCTGGCCGCCACCACCGCCGCGGCGGAAGAGATCCTGGTCGCCGCTGTTGATGCGGGTCTTGATCCGCTCGAGCTCCTCGCGCGTCCCCGATCCTGCCGTCACCATGCTGTCGATAATGTGATCGAGCTTGCGCAGGTTCATGATGCTGTCGCGTTTCTGGGCCGGGGAAAGCGGCGACGCGGGTGGGGTCTTGCCGCGGTAATCCCACGTGACGCGATGGATGCCCGGGCCGCCGGGTCCTTCGACGGTGCGCACGGTGTCGCCGCGGACATTCGTGATCACGATCTTCGCCCGGTCGCGGGCGCTGCCTGACGCGAGGCGGTAGACGATCTCCGCTCCGTATGCAGGGCCATTCGCCTGAAAGCGCTTCTGTCCCGCCTCGGTGCTGGCGCCAGGCGGCTCGCCGAACTGATAGGCAGTCTTCGGCGCGAAGAGGTAGTTCGCGGCGGTGACCACGCTGTCGCTCATCTGCTCGAGGGGGGCGATGTCGACGGCCCACGCCGACCGGCCGTGCGTCGCGGCCATCAGCTCGTGATCGCGCGGATGGATCTGGAGGTCGTACACCGGCACGGTGCCGAGCCCGGTCATGAACTTCTGCCACGTCTGCCCGCGGTCGCGGGAGACGTATGCGGCGACGTCGGTGCCGGCGAACAGCAGGTCGCGGTTGACCGGATCCTCGCGGACCACGTGGACATAATCCGGTCCGCCGTCAGGCAACCCGGCCGCGATCGAGTGGAAGCTCTTCCCGAAATCGGTGCTGGCGTACAGGTACGGAGTGAAGTCGTTATTGCGATGGTTGTCGAAGGCGACGTAGACCGTGCTGCTGTCGAAGTGCGACGGCTCGATGCGCGAGACGTAGGTCTCGACCGGCACGCCGGGGAAGCGCGTCGTGATGTTCTCCCACGCCGCGCCGTCGTTGGTGGTCAGCCAGACGTTGCCGTCGTCGGTCCCGGCGAAGAGGATCCCGGGGCGGATCGGCGACTCGGCGAGCGCGGTGATCGTGCCATAGGTCTCGGCGCCGGTCGCATCGAGGGTGACGCCGCCGGTCGAGTCGACGCTGTAGGCGATCTTCGCGCGCTGCTGCTTCGACAGGTCGGGTGAGATCGGCACGAGCTTGTCGCCGCGGTTGGTGCTCTTGAGGACGCGGTTTCCGCCGATGTAGAGCGTGGACTGCGCGTGCGGCGACAGGATGAACGGCGTGTTCCAGTTGAAGCGCAGGTCGAGCAACGCGCTGTCGGCGCGCTGTCGCGCGCGCAGCTGGGTGACGCGCTGCTGCTGCTGCTTCGATGCCGGCCGTGCGGTGTCACCGCGCTCGACGAGGATCGAGTCCTCGAACTCGACGTAGCGCTGGCGCCAGGACGGCTTCTGCAAGCCGACGCGCTCACCGGTGCGCAGGTCATAACGGCCGATCGCGCCGCCCTGTGACTCGGAGTAGACGATGTCCGGGTCGGCGAGATCCTGCGCGGTGTAGAAGCCGTCGCCGCCGCCGACGGTGAACCAGTCGGCGTTCGAGATCGACCCATCGCGCGTGCGGCTCGGGCCACACCAGGAGCCGTTGTCCTGCAGCCCGACACAGACGCGATACGGGATCTGCATGTTGTAGCTGATCTCGTACGGCTGGCTGATGGCGAGCACGTCGAGGAAATCGTAGTTGCCGCCGCGGTCCCAGGTCTGCGAGACACCGCCGTCGTTGCCGACGATGAAATGCTCGGGATCGTTAGGGTCGATCCACATCGCATGATGGTCGACGTGAATCCCGACCGTCGCGTTGCGCACGGTCTTGCCGCCGTCATCGGAGAAGTTCACCGGCGTGGACGACCAGTAGACGCGATCGGGATTCTTCGTGTCGACGCGGACCTGCGAGTAGTAGAAGGGACGCACGTCCTTGTCGTTCATCCAGCGCCACGTCCGGCCGCCGTCTGCCGAGCGATAGAGGCCGTTGAGGAGTCGCTGCGTGCGGCGCGCGCGCGGGTTGAGCGAATCGCTCGCCGGCTGCGGGGTGCGCGACGCGGCGTCCTTGCCGCGGATCGAGTCCGCCTCGACCAGCGCGTAGACGACATCAGGATTGCTGCGCGAGATCGAGATCCCGATGCGCCCCTTCGTCGTCTCGGGGAAACCGCCGCCCTTCACCTCGGTCCAGCTCTCGCCGCCGTCGGTGCTCTTCCACAGCGCGGATCCGGGGCCGCCGCTCTTCAGGTAGTACGGCCCGCGCACGCGCTGGTAGCTCGAGGCGAAAAGCACGTTCGCGTTGCTCGGATTGACCGCGACATCGACGAAGCCGGTACGCTCGTCGATGAACTTGGCGAGCTTCCACGTCTTCCCGCCGTCGGTGGTCTTGTAGAGGCCGCGCTCCTTGTTCGGACCCCACGCATGGCCTAACGCTGCAACCCAGGCCGTGTTCGGGTCGGTCGGGCTCACCGCGATGCGGCCGATGTGCTGCGTCTCGGCGAGGCCGAGGAACTGCCACGTCTTCCCGCCGTCGGTAGTCTTGAAGATTCCGCCGCCGGGAGAAATCGAGTTGCGCGTGTTCTGCTCGCCCGTGCCGGCGTAGACGACGTTGGTGTCGGACGGCGCGATGGCGAGCGCACCCATCGCGATCACGCGCTGGTCGTCGAATACGGGACGGAAGGTCGTGCCGGCGTTGGTGGTCTTGTAGATCCCGCCGGCAACGGTCGCGACGTAGAACGTCTTCGACGGGCTCGGGATCCCGGCGATGTCGGCGATGCGTCCGCCCATGTTCGCCGGCCCGAGTGGGCGCCAGCGGAAGGCGGAGACGATCGTCGAATCGAGCGGGGCGCGGCGGGCGGGCATCGCCGTGCTCTGGGCGGCGAGTGGCGCGGCAGCGAACGACGCGGCCAGCGCGATGGCGAGGCGGGGGAGAGCAGGCGGTCTCACGACACTCCGGATGCGTGAAGGTCTATGACTTGGAATCCTGAACATACGTAGCCACGAACAGAAGCGTTGACGGAAGCGTCACATGGGAGCCGCGAGCCCAGGGCAGTCAGGCGCGCAGACGACACGGTGGAATCAACCGGTCATCGTGCGCTTGCTGGTTGTCGGCTTCGTCGCGGTGTTCCGCGACGCCTTCGCCTCATTCTCGACGACGCGGAACTTCACGATGCGCGTGACGAGGGGGAGCGGCAGCGGCTCGTCGATCGGGAATTGCACGGCGCCCTTCGACGTCGCGTAGCCCGACAGCTCGTCGGCAAACGACGCGATTCCACTCGCTGCCGGATAGAAGCCGATGTGGTTCTTGAACGCGGCAAAGTGGACGAGGTTCTTCTTCTGAAAGAAGGTCGGCATCCGGTAGCTGATCTTCTCGACGGCGTCGGGCGCCGCTCGGTGGATCGTCGCGCGCAGCTCCGACAGCTTCTGCTGCACTTCACGCGGACATGCGCGAATGTATGCGTCGATCGTCGAAGGTGTTGCAGTCGCCGCCTTCACGGCCGCACCTCCCCGCGCGCCCGCGCCTGCACGTCGAGCGAATCGTACAGCGCCTTTCGCAGGTACGGGCGCGCGACGATCTGCCGACCGAGCTCGATGTAGGCGTCCGTCGTCGGATCATACTTCGGCCATACCGGCCACTTCCCGGCGGAGGGCGGACCGTTAGGGTCCCCGGAGGTCGCGAACGCCACCCAGTAGTCGCTCATCGCGTCGGCGAGCGTCGCATCGTACGCGGTGTGGCCGGCACCGGGATCGAGCGGCGTCGGGCGGCCGAAGACGAACACGATCTCGGCGCTGTGGTAGGCACCACGCCTGGCGTTCACGCTGTCGCTCGCGACGCGGGTGAACTGGTACAGGTACGCCGGTGCGCCATGAGCGGTGATCAGTCGAGCGAACGAGCGGCTCGGGGCGCCGAACATCTCCTGCGGCTCGTCGGCGTTGCTGCCGACGATGACCGGGACGACGTTCGCCATGCCGAGCGCGAGCGCGGAGTCGACGGTGCGGGGGAGGACCCAGCCGTCGATCACCGGCCAGAAGATCGGGCGTCCCGGATTGCCGGCGACGCGCAGCGTCGCCGCGAGGAGCGAGTCGGCGCTGAGCGCGCGCAGCTTCGCCGCGGTGGCCGCATCGGTGCCGGTCACGCCTAACGCCTGGGCGACGCGCACCCCCGTGGCCTGCGCCGAGTCGGCGCGCGCGACACCGCCGCCGGTTCCTGTGCCGCTCTCGAGGATGGCGCGCTGGAAGAGTCCCTTCGCGAGGGGAGAGCCGATCAGCGAGCCGACGCTCATCCCGCCGGCCGACTCGCCGAAGATCGTGACGCGCGACGGATCGCCGCCGAACTTCGCGATGTTGCGCCGCACCCAGTCCAGCGCGGCGATCTGGTCGAGGAGCCCATAGTTGCCGCTCGCATGCTGCGGCGAGTCGGCGGAGAGAGCGGGGTGGGCGAAGAAGCCGAACGGGCCGAGGCGGTAGTTGATCGTGACGACCACCGCGCCCTTTCGCGCCAGCGGCGAAGCGTTATGACGCTCCTCGCCGCCGAAGCCGGCGAAGAATCCGCCGCCGTGGATCCAGACCATCACGGGGAGGCTGGCCGTGGTGGATTGCGTCCAGACGTTGAGGTAGAGGCAGTCCTCGGAGACGCCCGCGGCGTAGGGATCGATGTCGCTGTACGGCTGGTGCTGCATGCAGTTGTGGGCGAGCCGGGTCGCGTCGCGGACTCCTTTCCATGGAGCGGCGGGGCGGGGGGCGCGCCAGCGGAGCTCGCCAACCGGGGGTGCGGCGTAGGGAATGCCGGCGAAGAGCATGACGCGACCGGCGGAGTCGACGCGCCCCTCGAGGGTGCCGGCATCGATCGTGACGCGCGGATGGCCGGGCGTCGCAGCGTTAGGCGCGGGCGGGGTGGCGCAGGCGGCGGCGATCAGGGTCAGTGGGACCGCGAACGCGCCCACGGGTGTGAACACGCTTGCGATCGCACGTGTGGGACGCGAAGTCGGGCGGCGAGCGGAAGAACCGAGGGTATTCATCGTTGCTGATCCGTTGATGCGGTCAGGGACAGCGGGGTGCGAACGAGCCGGGCGGGGGGCGGGGCGCGACACGCGAAAAGATATGACGGAAGGGCGGCGGCGGAAGGCAAGCGAGCCCGGGGCGAGGGACTGTCGGACGTCGCGCGTCGGGCGTAGCTTCGCCTCGCGCTGGCGGCACACCTTCGCATGAGTCGTCTCGCCGCTCGCGCATCCAGCGACCGACGAGGCTTGCATGGCGCGCGAAGAGACCGAGTACGATGCGATCGTCGTCGGCTCGGGGATCTCGGGAGGTTGGGCGGCGAAGGAGCTCGCGGAGAAGGGGCTGAAGACGCTGGTGCTCGAGCGAGGGCGCGACGTCCAGCACATCAAGGACTATCCGACGATGAACCTGCTGCCGTGGGAGTTGCCGCATCGCGGCGCCGTCCCGCGGAAGATGATTCACGACAACCCGCTCATCAGCAAGGCCGCGGGCTACGGCGAGGACACGGCGCACTTCTTCATCAAGGACGCCGACCACCCATACGTCCAGGAGAAGCCGTTCGACTGGATCCGCGGCTACCAGGTCGGCGGGAAGTCGCTGATCTGGGGGCGGGCGACCCAGCGGTGGAGCAGGTACGAGTTCGTCGCGCCGGAGACGTTAGGCTACGGGATCAACTGGCCGATCACGTACGACGACGTCGCGCCGTGGTACTCGCACGTCGAGCAGTTCATCGGCGTCTGCGGGAACGCCGATCATCTCGAGGCGATGCCGGACGGCGATTTCCTCCCGCCCTTCGACCTCGATTGCGCGCAGCAGCACATGCGCGACGCGCTGCACAAGCACTACCGCGACCGTCACGTGGTGCAGGGCCGATGGGCGCACCTGTCCAAGCCGAAGCCGATTCATCTCCAGCAGGGGCGCGGCACCTGCCAGGCGCGCAACCTCTGCATGCGCGGCTGCCCGTACGGCGGGTACTTCAGCTCGAACTCGTCGACGCTGCCGTGGGCGATGAAGACCGGCAACCTGACGGTACGCCCGCACTCGGTGGTGCATTCGGTGCTGTACGACGAGAAGAAGAACAGGGCGAGCGGGGTGCGCGTGATCGATGCGATGACACACGAGGTCCACGATTTCACGGCGCGCGTCGTGTTCATGAACGCATCGGCGCTGAACACGAACCTCGTCCTGCTCAACTCGACGTCATCGCGATTCCCCAACGGTCTCGGCAACGACAACGGGGTCCTGGGAAGATACGTCTGCCACCAGAGCTATCGCGCCGCGGGCGGCGGCACGCTCGAGGGGCTGGAAGGGAAGTACATCTATGGGCGCAATCCGACCGAGGCGATCCTGGTCAATTTCCGCAACCTCGGGAAGCAGGACACGGATTTCGTCGGTGGGTACACGACGTTCGTCGACGGCTATCGAGGGCGCGGCACGACGACGCTCGACGATGTCGGCGCCGAATACAAGGACGCGCAGGCGCAGCCCGGCGAGTGGGGGATCTGGATGTACATGCAGGGGGAGACGATCCCGAAGGAAGCGAATCATGTACGGTTGCACGACACGCTCAGAGACCAGTGGGGGATCCCGCTGCTGGTGACGTCGGTCGGCTACGACAACAACGACGAAAAAATGATCCGCGACTGGCGGACGCAGGCCGAGGAGATGCTGCACGTCGCCGGCTGCCGTGACGTCGAAACGCACGACACCAAATGGGCGCCCGGGCTCGACATCCACGAGATGGGCGGCTGCCGGATGGGGAAGGACCCGAAGACGTCGATGCTCAACGAGTGGAACCAGCTGCACGCCGTGCCTAACGTGTTCGTCACCGATGGCGCGTGCATGACGTCGACCGGCAACCAGAGCCCGTCGATCCTGTACATGGCGCTGACCGCGCGGGCGGCGAACCACGCCGTCGACGAGCTGGCGAAGCAGAATCTCTGACGACGGACGAGGACGCGGAATGGCACCGATGAACCGGCGTGAAGCGATCAGGGCGGGGACGGTCGCGTTAGGCGGGCTGGCGATGCTGTCGAGCGGAGTGCTCGCCGGCTGCAAGAGCGAGAAGCGCCCGGCGGCGAGCGGCATCCTCTCGCACGACGACCAGGAGCTGGTGGCGGATGTCGCCGACACGCTGCTGCCGAAGACGGCGAAGTCGCCCGGGGCGAAGGAAGCCGGGGCCGGCCCGGAGATCAACCTGCTCGTCAGCGACTGTTACGAGCCGGATGCGCAGCAGCGGCTGGTGAAGGGACTCGCCGAGCTGCGGCAGCGGTGCCGAACGGCGTACCAGACCGAGTTCGCGAAGCTTCCGCGCGACCAGCGCGAGAACATGTTGCGCGTGCTCAGCGTCGAGGCGAAGAAGGCACCGCCCGACGCGCACTGGTTCCCGCTGATGCGCGAGCTCGCGCTTCGCAGCTACTTCTCGTCGCAGGTCGGAATGACGAAGGCGCTGCGATACATCCAGGTGCCGGGGAGGTGGGTGGGGTGCGTGCCGCTCACGCCCGGACAGCCGGCGTGGGGGTGAAAGCCAGCCATTAGCCGTTAGCCATTAGCTGAAAGGCCGCGAGTCACGTTCCGCAGTTGCTCAAACCCTAACGGCTAACGGCTAACGGCCGAACCTGAGACGAATCCAAACAAGCCATGTCCAAAGTCAGAATAGGAATAGTAGGCTCTCGCTTTCAGGCGGACTGCATCGCGCATTCGGTGAAGATGATGCCGGAGGAGATGGAGGTCGTCGCCGTCGCGTCGCCATCGCCGGGCAATGCGGAGCAGTTCGCGAAGCGACACGGGATCGCTCGGCATTATCGCGACTACCGCGAGCTGCTGCGCGACCCGAACGTCGAGCTGGTGTCGATCACGGCGCCGAACCGCCTGCATGCGCAGATCACGGTCGAGGCGGCGGCGGCGGGGAAGCACGTGGTCTGCGAGAAGCCGCTCTGCGTCACGCTTGAGGAAGCCGATGCGATGATCGAGGCGTGTGCGTCGGCCGGGGTGCTGCTGCTCTACGCGGAGGAGCTGTTCTTCGCGCCGAAGTACGTGAAGGCGAAGCAGATGGCGGATGAAGGTGCGTTCGGAAAGATCCACCTCGTGAAGCAGGGAGAGAAGCACTCGGGGCCGCACTCGGACTGGTTCTGGGACGTCGACCAATCGGGGGGCGGCGCGCTGATGGACCTCGGCTGCCACGGGATCGCGTTCTGCTGGTGGTTCCTCGGCAAGCCGAAGGTGAAGAGCGTGTACGCGCAGCTGTCGACGATGGTGAACGGCGCGAGGACGAAGGGCGACGACGAGGCGGTGACCATCATCGAGTTCGAGGGCGGAGCGTTAGGCGTGGTCGAGAACAGCTGGAACCGGCCCGGAGGGATGGACGACAGCATCGAGGTGTTCGGCGACAAGGGACAGACCTACGCCGACATGCTGATGGGGAACGCGCTGCCGACGTACTCGGAGGTCGGCTTCGGCTACGCGGTGGAGAAGGCCTCATCGACGAAGGGATGGACGTACCCCGTGTTCGAGGAGCACTGGAACTACGGCTTCCCGCAGGAGATGCGGCACTTCGCGCGCTGCGTGCGCGGGAAGGAGACGCCGATCTCCGATGGCGAGACGGGGCGCGTCGTGCAGGAGGTGCTCTACGCCGCATACGCGTCGGCGGGGCTCGGGCAGAAGATCATCATGCCCTTCGCCCCGAAGGGGATCAGCAAGCCTATAGACCTCTGGAAGAAGCCCGAGCTGGCGCGGGCGGCGCTCTGATGCCTAACGCGCCAGTGCGGGTGTTCGCGACCCCGGACGCGATCGGCGAAGAAGTCGCCGGCCAGCTGCTGCAGCGGATCGGGCGAGCCAGGTCGGAGTCGCGACGGTTCCTGCTCGGCTCTCCCACCGGACGAAGTCCGAAGCCGGTGTTCGCGGCGATGGCGCGGCGACTGGCGGCGAAGCCGCAGGAGCTCGGGCACGTGGTGTTCGTGATGATGGACGAGTACCTCGTCCGGCGGGGGGAGGCCCTGGTGTACGCGCCCGGCGACGCACCGTGGTCGTGCCACTGGTTCGGCCGTGAGGAGATCGCGCGCCCGCTGAATGCATCGCTGGCGCCGAAACAGCAGCTCCGCGCGGAGTCGATCTGGTTTCCCGATCCGGAGGATCCGCCGGCGTACGACGCGCGGATCGAGGAAGCGGGGGGAATCGACTACTTCCTGCTCGCCTCGGGGGCGAGCGACGGGCATGTCGCGTTCAACCCGCCGGGGAGCCCGCGCACGAGCCGGACGCGCATCATCGAGCTGTCGGAAGAGACGCGACGCGACAACCTCAAGACCTTCCCCGCGTTCGGAACGCTCGACGCCGTGCCGCATCATGGTGTCAGCGTCGGGATCGAGACGATCACACGGTCGCGCGAGGCGGCGATGATCGCCTGGGGCGCGGGGAAGCGCCTAACGGTGGCGCGCATGCGCGGTGCGCGCGGCTACGAACCCGACTGGCCGGCGACGCTGATCCACGAGTGCGTGGCGGGCCAGATACTCTGCGACGAGGCAGCGGCCCAGCCTGCCTGACGCCGGGCCCAGCGGCGCACAACATGCTCCCAATGAAGATCATGCGAAACCTCTTTGTTCTCCCGACATTCGCCCTGCTGCTCGCCGCGCCGCCGGGCGTGGTTCAGGCCCAGGGGAGCTGGCCGCCGCCGGCGGCGGGTCCGGCGATGCGGACCGTCGTCAGCTACGAGATCTCGGCCGCGCTCCTCTCGCGACGCCTGCCCGGCGACTGGGCGGACGCGATGCCTGAGCCGCTGCTCGCCGAAATGGAAGCCGACGAGCACTTCGCCTCGATCGACATCGGCAGCGCGTTAGGCAACGGGATCCTGATCCGCTTCGACTTCGACGACATGCAGTCGTACCATGAGTGGAACGACTCGCCCGGCGTCCAGCAGATGCTGGCCGAGATCGGGCAGGCGATCGGGTACGGCTATTCGCGCTCGAGCCTCGCGATGCGCAGGGTGGCCATGAGCTCGCGGACAACGCCCGCGGCACCGCAACGAGCGCCGGCTGCCCCGCCGTCCGCACCGCCGGCGAAGCCGAAAGTCACGACGCGAGCGGCCGCGCAGAGCTCCTGAGCGAGCCCGGGGCCGCGTGATGCGCGGCGTTCGTCCCGCAGTCCGGCGACTGCTCATCGCGGTCGCCTGTGCCGCGCTCGCGTCAGGCGCCCTCGCCGGGTGCGCGACGTTGACCGCGCCGCGCTATCACGGCCCGCCATCCGACCACTTCGACGGCAAGCACTTCCACAATTACGTGCGCTTCAAGGATCGGCAGATCAATGATGCGATCCGCCGAGAGGTGCACGCCATCACGGGGCGGCGCGGGCACTGGGACCGGTGGCAGGACGTGGCGACCGATGTCCCGCCGGCGCGCGTCGGCGGCGGCGCGCTGCGCGTCAGCTTCGTCAATCATTCGACGGTGCTGATCCAGATGGACAGCATCAACATCCTCACCGATCCTGTGTGGTCGGGCCGGATCAGCCCCGTTCGCTGGTATGGGCCGAAGCGACATCGGCCGCCCGGGATCCAGATCGACGACCTGCCACCGATCGATGTGATCGTGATCAGCCACAATCATTACGACCACATGGATCTGCCGACGCTGCGCACGCTGGTCGCGCGCTTTCATCCGCGGATCATCACCGGTCTTGGCAACGCGAAGTATCTCGCGACGCAGGGTGTGCCCGCTGCGGAGGACATCGACTGGTGGCAGTCGGTCGCACTGCGCGCCGGGAGCCGCATCACCGGAGTGCCGGCGCAGCACTGGTCAGCGCGCGGGCTCACCGACAAGTGGCGGACACTCTGGCTTGGCTTCGTCATCGAGGGACCGTCAGGCGCGGTCTATTTCGCCGGCGACACCGGGTACGGTGAGTTCTTTCCCCTCATTCGCGACCGGTTTTCGCGCTTTCGCCTGGCGATCCTGCCGATCGCGCCGGCGCGTCCACGCAGCGCGATGGCGCCGCGCCACATGTCCGCCGGTGACGCGGTGCGTGCCGCGCGGCTGTTCGGGGCGACGACGAACATGGCGATGCACTTCGGCACCTTTCAGCAGGGCGACGACGGTGAAGAGGAGCCGGTGGACTCGCTACGCGCCGCGCTCGCCGCCGCCGGCGCGTGCGCGCCGCGCTTCTGGGCGCTCAGGAACGGCGAGGCGCGGCTGGTACCAGCGGCTGATACGACCGCGCGTTCCGCGACGACGTGCACGCCCGGGAACGCTGACCGGTCCGCGACGCCGGAGGTGGAACGCGCGACACCACTGACCGCGACCGCGACGCGACGAAGCGCCACCACCCCCGCCGGTTGACATACCCCACCGGGGTATATAGCTTTCGTGCGTCACGAACGCACAGCGAGCGGAGGGAATCGCGATGGACCGGATGACGATGAAGATCGACGGCATGAGCTGCGGGCACTGCGTCGCCGCCGTCGACAAGGCGCTGCAGAAGCTCGACGGGGTGAAAGTCGAGGGCGTGGCGATCGGGAAGGCGACGGTGTCGTACGACCCGTCGAAGGTATCCGAGGATGCGATCGCCGACGCGGTCGCGGACGAAGGATATGCAGTCGTCGAGACCACGCGCTGAGGTGACACGCGATGAGCACCGTCGACTGGATCGTCGTGCTCGGCGGGATCGCGGCGATTGCGTGGGTGAACTGGTATTTCTTCTTCGCTGAACGAACGGTCGCGACCGCAGCGAGCGTGGTGGGGACACGCGTGCTGGACGCGACCGCCGGCGAGCCGACCGCGACCAGCACGCCCGAAGTGAACATCACCGTCCGCGGCGGCTACGACCCGGGGACGATCCGGGTGCCCGTCGGCCGCAAGGTGCGGCTCGTCTTCCAGCGACAGGATACGTCGAGCTGCTCGGAGGAGATCGTGCTTCCCGACTTCGGCATCCGCCGTTTCCTGCCGACGGGCAAGAAGGTCGCGATCGAGGTGACGCCGGCGAAGGTCGGTCGCTACGAATTTCACTGCGGCATGGGGATGCTGCACGGCGCGCTGATCGCCGAAGGCGGGCCCGATGACAATGCCTAACGGTATGCAGGCCGGTGCCGCCGGAGACTCGCGCGAGCAGATCCGCATCCCGGTGAGCGGGATGACCTGCGCCGCGTGCCAGGCACGCGTCCAGCGCGCGCTGCAGAAGACGCCGGGCGTCGCCGACGCGTCGGTCAACCTGATGATGAACAGCGCCGCGGTGACCTTCGACCCGCGAGTGTCATCGCCCAACGCGCTGGTCGATGCCATCCGCGCCACCGGCTACGGTGCCGAGCTCGCGGCGCCGGACGAGACTGCATTCGAGGAACAGGACGCGCGCGATCGCGCGACGGCGGCCGAGTTCCAGGAGCTGCGCCGCAAGGCGATCGTGAGCGGGATCATCGGCATCCTGGCGATGATCGTGTCGATGCCGCTGATGAGCCACATCGGCGTCAGTGATCCGTTCATGCGATGGGCGATGGGCGCGGTACACCCGGTCTTCCATCATGCGCTCCCATGGCTGTATCGACTACCGATGCAGGCGGTGACGGGCGCGCTGATGGTGGCCGCGCTTGGCGTCATGCTCTGGGCGGGGCGCCACTTCTATACACGCGCATGGAGCGCGTTCCGGCACCACTCGGCCGACATGAACACCCTCGTCGCGGTGGGGACGGGGGCAGCCTTCCTCTATTCGGTCGTCGCGACGGTGGCGCCGGCGCTGTTCTTCGAGCGCGGTCTGACGCCGGACGTGTACTACGAGGCGGTGATCATCATCATCGCACTGATCCTCACCGGCAACGCCTTCGAGGCGAGAGCGAAGACGCGGACGTCGAATGCGCTGCGCGCACTGGTGCATCTGCAACCGAAGACGGCACGTGTCGCCAGAAGCGAGACGGAAACCGACATCCCGATCGAGCAGGTCGCGAGCGACGAGACGGTCATCGTCAGGCCCGGCGAGCGGATTCCAACCGACGGTCAGGTCATCACCGGCGAGAGCGCGGTGGACGAATCGATGCTTACCGGCGAGTCGCTGCCGGTGGCGAAGAAAGCGGGAGACCGCGTCATCGGCGGCACGATGAACGGGATGGGTGCGTTCCGCTACCGCGCGACGACGTTAGGCGCGGACAGCGTGCTCGCCCGCATCGTGACGCTGATGCGCGACGCTCAGGGGTCACGTGCGCCGGTTCAGCGGCTCGCCGACCGGGTGAGCGGGATCTTCGTGCCGGTCGTCATCTCGATCGCGATCGCGACGTTCGTAATCTGGTTCCTCACGGCGGGGAACGCGCCGGTGGTCCGCGCATTCTCGGCCGCGATCGCGGTGCTGATCATCGCCTGTCCGTGCGCGATGGGGCTCGCCGTCCCGACGGCCGTCATGGTGTCGACAGGAAAGGGCGCCGAGCTCGGCCTGCTGATCAAGGGCGGCGAAGCGCTGCAGCGCGCCGGCGACATAACGACCGTGGTGCTGGACAAGACCGGCACCGTCACCGAAGGGCGGCCGAGCGTGACGGATGTCGTGCTCGCGCCGAACGCGCCGAACGCGTCGAGCGGACCAGCAAGCGAGGATGACCTGTTGCGTCAGGTGGCGTCGCTCGAGAAGAGCTCGGAGCACCCGCTCGCCGACGCGATGGTGCGTCATGCACGCGAACGCGGGTTGTCTCTGATCGACGCGACAGATTTTGCCGCGATCTCGGGGCAGGGCGCGACGGGACGAGTCGGCGACGTCGTGCTCGCGGTCGGGAACGAAGCGCTGATGACCGGCCACGGCATCGACGTCGCGCCGCTCCGCGACGCGGCCGACGCGCTGGCCGGCGAGGGGAAGACGGCGATGTACGTCGCGGCCAACGGGAAGCTGGCGGGCGTGATCGCCGTCGCGGACCCGATTCGTCCGAGCTCGCGCGACGCGATCGCTCGGCTGCATCGGATGGGACTCGAGGTCGCGATGCTCACCGGCGACAACGAGCGCACAGCGAACGCGATCGCGCGTCAAGCGGGAGTCGATCGTGTCGTCGCCGGCGTGCTCCCTGGCGGGAAGGTGGCGGAGATCGAGCGGCTCAAGGGCGCGGGCAAGGTCGTGGCGATGGTCGGTGACGGGATCAACGACGCGCCCGCGCTCGCGGCGGCCGACATCGGAATGGCGATCGGCACCGGCACCGACATCGCCGTCGAGGCAGCGGACGTGGTGCTCATGCGCGGCGACCTGCAGAGCGTCGCGCAGGCGATCGAGCTGTCGCGGCGCACCATGCGGACGATGAAACAGAACCTCTTCTGGGCTTTCATCTACAACGTGATCGGGATTCCGATCGCGGCGGGCGCGCTGTATCCTGCGTTCGGCCTTCTCCTGAGCCCGATCCTCGCCAGCGGGGCGATGGCATTCAGTTCGGTGAGCGTGGTCGCGAACAGCCTGCGCCTTCGTGGCGCGCGCATCGCATAGGAGACCTTCACATCATGACGACGAAGACGAAGCGTGCCGCCCTGACGCTCGCGTCAGGCGCGAGCTGCGGCTGTGGCGTGCAGGAGAGCGGACACGAAGGACGCAAAGCGGTCGCGGTGGATCCGGACGCGAAGGAGCGCAACACCAAGCGGCTCCGCCGCATCGAGGGTCAGGTGCGCGGGATCGCGAAGATGGTCGACGAGGATCGCTACTGCGCCGACATCATGACTCAGATCTCCGCCGTGCAGGAAGCGCTGCGCTCGGTGGGGCGTGAGCTGATGCGAAATCATCTCAGGCACTGCGCGACGACGGCGATCCGGCAAGGCGAACAGGAAGCGGAAGCGATGTACGACGAGCTGCTGGAGCTGATGTACCGGCAAGGGCGATGACGCCTGGCGCACACCGCCCGCCTAACGCATGACGACGGCACGCGAGGAGTCATTGGATACAGAGAAGGAACCGTTCTATCGGCCGAGCGGAAACGAGATCGAGATCTTCACGCACTGCCACGAGCAACGGCTGCCGGTCCTCCTCAAGGGACCGACTGGAGCGGGGAAGAGCCGCTTCATCGCGCACATGGCGTGGCGACTCAAGCGGCCGCTGATCACCGTCGCCTGTCACGACGATCTCTCGGCGAGCGACCTCACCGGGCGATACCTCATCGAAGGGTCGGAGACGGTCTGGTCCGACGGTCCGCTCACGCGCGCGGTGCGGACCGGCGCGATCTGCTACCTCGACGAGCTGGTCGAGGCGCGGCAGGACACCGTCGTCGTCGTCCATCCGCTCACCGATGACCGGCGCGTTCTCCCACTCGACAAGACGGGTGAGCTGCTCGAGGCCGCGCCCGGATTCCTGCTCGTCGCGTCGTACAATCCCGGCTACACGCGCGCGCTGAAGGACCTCAAGCCGAGCACGCGGCAGCGCTTCGTCACCATCGACTTCGACTTTCCCGCACCGGCGCTCGAGCGCGAGGTCGTCATGCACGAGGGGGGAGTCGATCGCGCGACCGCGGCGTCGCTGGTCGAGATCGCGGGGAAGATCCGCAACCTTCGCGGCGAAGGGCTGGTCGAGGGTCCGGGCACGCGCCTGCTCGTGTCCGCGGCGCGACTGATCGCGCGGGGGACAGCGCCGATCGAAGCATGCCGCGTCGCGATCGCCGGGCCGCTCACCGATGACCCCGAGCTGCAGGGCGCGATCGGCGACGTGATCCAGGCGCTGCTCTGAGCTGCGCTCGACTGAACTGAATCGATGGCTCGCGCACGCAACCGGTCGCTGCTCTGGCGAATGCGCCATCGCGTCGAGCGACGACTGCGCGCGCTCGTCGCGCTCATGCCGCGCCGGAGCGCCGAGCAGCATGTCGCGCTCGCCGAGGTGAAGGAGCGTCTCGAGTATTACCTGCGCGCGGTGTACGGCCGACCGATCCGGGTCGAGCCAGTCACCGTCGAGAAACCTCGGCGCCAGCAGCGCGAGGCAGGATGGCTCATGCGGAGGCGCATCGACGCGGTCTCCGACAGCGACGCGGACGTGATCCGTCTGCCCTCGCTGCTCGTCGCGCCGCCCGGTGAGGCGACGCCATTCGAGCGCTACCGCTGCATCGCGGTGCAGCACGCCGAACGACTGGTGCGGTCGACCGTCGGCCACGCCGCAACGTTAGGCAGCGACCTCGAGCGCGACCTGTACCAGCTGGCCGAAGCGGTCGGTGTCGACCACGAAATCGCCAAGACCCAGCCGGGGCTGCGGCAGGCGATGAACGCAGGGCGTCGCTCGGCGCTGCGCGACCGCGACGCGCACCCGAGGACGGAGCTCGAGCGGCGGGTCGAGCGGCTGGTCGCGATCGCGATGGCCGAGGCGGGGTCGTCGCCGCCTGCACCCGAGGTGGCGGTGCCGGTTGCCGGCGACGCCGGACAATCGGCCGAATGGGCGCGGCGCACCGCCGCCGAACTGGCGCGACAGTCCCCGGCCGACGCGAGCCGTTACCGGCGGATCGCACCGTTAGGCATGTGGCGGACGGCCATCCTCGGCGGCGGCGCGGCAGGAAGTGTGGCGGCCGGCGCGGCGGAGCAGCGCACACAAGCGAGTGACGCCTCCCCCCTTCCGCCGCGCCCGCCTCGGAAGCGTCGCCCGCCGCGAGTCGGCGCGCCGGAGCAGATGGACACCGAGGAGGATCCGACCCGCAGCGATGGAGAAGAAGCGGCAACCAACAGCCCTAACGCGCGTCCTGTCAGCGACGCCCCGCCGTCCGATGCTGGTCCGACCGCGGCCGACAGCGAGTCTGGCGATGCGCCGCCCGACCCCGACGCGAAGGGCGATTCCGAGCGGGGCGGCTCGGCGCGGAAGACGCCGCCACCGCCGGGACGTGTCTATCGCTACCCGGAGTGGGATGCGTACGCGAAGACGTTCCACCCTGACGGCAGCATCGTGCGCGCGGCACCGCCGCCGGCGGCCGCCAGCGACTGGGCTCAGCGCGCCGCGAAGGAGCACGTGGTGCTCATCCGCCAGGTACGAGAGCGCTTCGGGCAGCTCCGCGCCCAGCGCCTGCGCCTTCGCCGCCAGCCTAACGGCGACGAGATTGACCTCGACGCCTGCGTCACCGCGTTCAGCGACCGCGCGGCCGGGCGCTCGCCCGACGACCGGCTGTACGCCACCGTTCGGGTGACCCGGCGCGAACTGGCGATCCTCCTCCTCGTGGACGCCAGCGCCTCGACCTCGGCGCGGATCGACGCCGCGCACCGGGTGATCGACGTCGAGCGGCTGTCGGCGCTGGTCGCGGCCGAGGCCTTCGACGCGTTAGGCGACGCCTACGCGATCGCGGCCTTCTCGAGCAACGGTCGCGCCGACGTCCGGGTCGCCGAAGTCAAAGGGTTCGCCGAGCGGAACACGGCGTTGACGGGAATGCGGCTGTCGGCGCTCGAACCGGCGAACGCGACCCGGCTCGGCGCCGCGGTGCGGCATGCGACGGCGGAGCTGGCCGAGCGGCCGGAGAGCCACCGGCTGTTGCTCGTGCTGTCGGATGGCCGGCCCAACGACCAGGAGGGATACATCGACGAGGACTACGCGGTCGAGGACTCGCGCCGTGCGGTGGCCGAGGCGCGGCTGAGCGGGGTGACCGCGTACTGCATCACGATCGATCCCGAGGAGCCGCAGGAGTACGTCGGGCGGATCTTCGGCGAGGGCGGCTATCGAGCGCTGGCCCAGACGGCGCATCTCCCGGAGGTGCTGCTCCAGGCGGTGCAGGGGCTGCTGCAGCGTTAGGCCTCACGCACACGACGACAAAGGACAGCGACGACGAAGGACCCGAACGGCGAGAACCCGAACGGCGAGGACACGAACGGCAAAGGGTGCGGCGACTTTCGTCGCCGCACCCTTCCCTTCGCTGCCACTGCTAGTGCGTCAGTCGCGCTGCTTCATCAGAAGGCGACGACGCCCTCGAACACGTAGCCACCGAACTTGCCGCCGTTCCGGATGTCGGTCGGGAGGAAGCCGTTGTACTTCTGGTTGACGTATTCGCCCTTGAGCAGGATCGCCGGGGTGATGAACCAGCCAGCACTCGCCTGCACACGGTTGACCGTCTCCTTCGGGTCGGTCGCGGCGAACTTGCCGTTCACCGTGTTGTACCGCGCGCCGACGAACAGCTGCTCGCCCGGCAGGAAGCGGTAGACCACGTCACCAGCCAGCTGGTTCCAGGTACGGTCGGCCACCTCGGTCGACTTGCGACCCTTCGCCGTCTCGATGTTGCCGAAGAGCTCGAGGCCGCGGAACTTGACGAACGGGTTGATCACGGTCGAGGTGATCTTGTCGCTGAGCCCAGGCTGCACTTCGCCGGACCATGCATTCGTCGCTTCGCTGGACTGCGTGTTCTCCATCACGTCGAAGTAGCGCGAGCCGCCGCGATCGCCGCTGTAGAGCGTGTTGTTCGCCGAGTGCTTGGTCGTGTACAGCGAGCCGGTCAGGCGGACGCGGAGATCTTCGGAGACCTGCCGGTCGAAGCCCAGCTTGCCGAGGAAGCTCGGTGCGCGCTTCTGCGGCGCGGTGACCTGGCCGCGAACTTCGCCGCCGGTCACGCCGCCCATCGCCATCAGACCGCCAAGGCGGACGTACACTTCGCTGCCGATCTCGGTCGTGAAGGCGTCCATGATCAGGTTGCCGACGAACGGGTTGTACATCGCGTTGCCGTTGTCGGTGCGGCGGAAGTGCGAGTCGCCGTAGTTGATCTCGAAGTGACCGGCCTTCACCGTCACGAGCTGCATCAGGTTCTCGAGCGGCTCCCACTTGATCGGCGAGTCATCGATCAGGAGGTAACCATCCTTGACCCATGTCTCGTTGTGGTGGCGCGCCGAGAGGTAGCTGGTGAGCGCGACCCGGATGCCCTTGGCCAGCTGCGCGTTCATGTACAGGTTCGCGCTCTCGTTGTTGAAGCCATGGCCGATGCGGATCAGCTGGTTCTGGTCCACGTTGGCGACGAGGCGGGGCTGCGCGGTGTTCGAGTGATCGAGCCCCTGGAACTGCGAGGCGAATGCGGCGCCCCAGGCGAGGACGAAGCCGTTGTACTCGGTGCCGTCATACTTCGGCGACTCGAACACGTTGATGCCGCGCTGGTCGAGCGCGCGGATGTGCTGGATGGTGATCTTCTGCAGCGTCGCGTCGCGCGTCGCCGCGGCGGGGTTCATGTTCTGCGCCTTCGGGGCCGGCGCCGGCTCGGCCCTCGGTGATCCGGAATTAGCGGCCTGCCTAACGGTGGAGTCGGTGACGACCGACATCGCGACTGCGGTAACCGCAGGCCTAACGGTGGTGTCGCTTCCCGATTGTGCAATCACTGGCGTGGCGCTGGTCAGCACCGCGGCGGTCGTGATGGCGAGACGAGTGATGGTTCGCATAAAACGTGTGCTCCGGTGGGGGTCAGGGAGGGCGATTACTTGAGGAGGAGGTCGAAGTTGACCTTCACGTTCGGATTGACCTTCATCGCGCCCATCATCAGCGACGGCGCCTTGAGGTTGTAGTCCGTCATCAGGATCGGGTACACACCGGTGACGTGCAGCGCGCCATCGGCGCCGGCGTTGCCGATCGCGTCGAAGGTGACCTGCTTCTCGACGCCGCCGAGCTGCAGCGTTCCCGTCAGGCGGCCGGTGACCTTGTCGCCGGCGGCGAAGGTCTCGTAGCTGAGCATCTTGAACTCGATGAGCGGATTCGCCTCGGCCTTGAGCGCCTTGCGCATATGCTCGTTCATCGTGCCGTTCGCGCAGTCGAGGTTCTCGGGACGGATCTTGACGTCGAGACTGAGGACTGCCTTCTGTCCGGCCAGGATCTCCTTGACCGTCTCGGGGGTCGTCGTCTCGGCGCTGGCATCGACGACCGTCGCCTGGCAGGTGAAGTCGCGAACGGTGGAAGTTCCGGTCACCCAGAGACGGCTGGAGGGCTGCAGCGTCGCGATGTGTCCCGGCAGCGTCCACGCAACGATCGCGGGCACGAGGGCGACAGCGAATAGAGTCAGAGTGGTGCGCTTCATATCCTTTCTCCTGAGGAAGCCGGGACAGCGCGGGTGCGCCATCCACGAAGGAATGTTGTTCTTCACGGTTGGCGCCTCAGTCGGAGTAAGCCGGAAGTTTCTCCGAGGAAGGAGGACAGAGACGTCGTCGCTCCGCCGACGTTCCTCTGAGGGAATACCCGACAAGGGCGAGAGGCCAGGTACCGTTAGGCAGGCGAACGAGGTGCGGCGGGTACTTTCGGCGCTCACGGCAGCGCCTCGAGGGTGAGCAGCGCGGTGCCCGCGACCGGGATCGTGCTCTCGATGCGGACGGGAAGGCGACGCTCGTCGTCGGTGAGATTGATCCGGATGACGCCGTCGCCGCGGTAGTGCGCGGGGTCGTGCACGCGCATCTCGACGAGCACGGTGGCAAACGTCCCGGCGCCGACGGTGATGTTCTCGCGGCGGAGTACGCGAACGACGGTCGGATTGCGTGCCGCGTCGAAGTGGCGGTCGAACTGGTACGTGGAGTCCGTCGCGAGCGGGACCGTGCGCAGCAGGTAGATGAACGACAGCTCGTCGAGCGGCGCGGCGGTGATCGCGTCGCCGCTGGTGCCATCGGCCGCGGTCCAGCGCTTCTCCTCTGGGAAGAGCGCGACATCCTCGTCGTGGCTCGAGAGCGGGTGACGCTCGCGCTTCACGAAGCGGAGCGATGCCATCCGCCGCGGATCGAGCCACGATTCGGTGGTGTCGGAGACCTTCACCGGGCCCAGTCGCGCCTTGAAGCCGAAGTGCAGCACCCAGGTCTCGGTTCCGCGCACCGTATCCGGGCCGTCGACCCACATCGCGCCGTGACCGCGAAGGCCCACCGCCGAGAGCTTCACCGCGTACCGCAGCCGCTCGCCGGGCGCGAACGGCCGCTGCACGGTGGCGACCGCGGGCGCGATGATCGCCGGCTGTACCTGCGCCGCGAGCGCAGGGCGCGACTGCGCGCCCAGTGCCGGGATGCCTAACGCGACCAGCGGCGCCATCGCGCCGGCTGCGCGCATCACGACTCCCGTGAAGTCCAGCGGGCGGTGCTTCGTCGAAGATCTCATCGTGCGTCCGGGGCTCGAGTGTCCTGCTCAGCCGGACGTTACGCCGCCACCGGTACGCCTTCCGTCAGCGCGTGCCTGAAATGTTCGACTGCTTACCCTACGCGGCCTTCAGCGAATCCCCTACACGTCGCGCCTTCGCTCGGCGCGGTCGCGGATCCCGAGGAGCATGCGCCTCTCCATGATGAAGTGCGCGGGCTCGAAGACGAGCAGGCTCACCGGCCCGAGCACGACGCCACGGAGATCCGGCGTCCCCGCGCCGCGGGTACGGATGTGCACCCGCGATGTATGCTCGTCGACCGGGACGACGACGAACGCTCCCCACTTGTCGAGCACCAGCGCCCGACCGCGCTGCAGCTCGAGCACGTGCCATCCGACCGCCGAGCCGAGGCGTCCGCCGAGATAGTCCGGCTGCACCGCGCGAACGAGATCGCCGACTCGGCGATCCTGCCACTCGGGGTGAATGCGATCGGCGTTGTGGATGTCGTCGCCGATGAGGCGCTCGAGACGATCGTAGCTGTAGAAGCCAGCGCGATCCTGGCCGATCTGCGCGAGCCAGGGCCAGACAGAGTCTGCCGGCGCGTCGATGGTTATCGCGTGGTCGAGCCGGTAGTGCGCGTCATAAACCAGCTCGTCGCCGGGAAGCTGCATCGCCCGCTCGTCATCGCTCACGCCCCAGCGCGTATGCCAGGGACGGAGGACGATCATGCCGCAGACATACGCGAGGAAAGCCCAGGCCACCGTGTTGCCGGCGAGCGCGCGCAGGCGGCGGCTGCCGCCGTTAGGCGCGGTCGCCAGGCCGGCCGGGCTCTCGGCGACCAAGGTCGCGAGAATGAGGAGGACGACGTCGATCAGCAGCCCGGCGAGGAGCGCCAGGGCGCCGAACGACGCGAGCAGCGCGACAGAGCTGACGCCGGCGAAGAAGGCGATCGGCTGCCACGCCGATCGCAGCCCCCGGACGCCGGCCAGTCCCAGCCCCGCCGCGACGAACCCCGCTTCGGCAACGAGCCAGAGTGGAAGCGCCGCCCATGTCGGGCCGATGGTCGTCGCCCAGATCCCGGCGGCAGAGTGCGCGAGTCCGTGCACGATCAGGATGACAGCGAGAATCGAGCGGCGCATGTGCCGGTCCGGTGTGGGAACGACAGGAAAGTGCGATGCCCGCTCGCGCGGCGCAGTCCGCGCTTCCCGGTCTGCACGTAGGCAAGTCCCTCACGAACTCCGGGGCTCCTGCCCGACAGACGGCGCGATCCGGCGGTGCCAACGTGGGGGAGCATCGATCGCACAACATCACCGTGAGGCACACATGCCGACGATCACTCTGACCGCATGCTCGATCATCCCCACCGCGCCGCGCCGCCGTCTCGAAGGACCGGTCATCCTCGCCACTGATGGCAAGGCGCAGTCGTCAGGCGCGTTCGCGGCCGCGGTCGCGATCGCCGCCGGCGGCACGCGTCGCAACGACCACGCGCAGACACTGCAGGTGCATGTCGTCACCGTCTGCGACGCGTTGCCGATCGTCGCGCCCGAGATCGCGCCGGTGCTCCCCCATGAATTCCTCGAGGGCCGGCGCGAGGACATGCTCACCGCCGCGCTCGAGCAGGTGCGCTACAACGTCGCCGATACGTCGGGGTGGCGCGTGGACGCGATGTCCGGTCCGCCCGCGGCAACGATCGCGGACACGGCTGAAGAAGCCGAGGCGTCGCTGATCGTGATGGGATTGGGGAAGCACGATCTCTACGAGCGCGTGTTCGGGACAGAGACAGCGCTGAAGGTCATGCGGCAATCGCGCCTGCCGGTGCTCGCGGTTCCGCAGAACTGGATCGGGATTCCGCGGCATCTGCTGATCGCGGTGGACTTCGGCGCGGCGAGCCTGCGCGCGGCGCGGACCGCGATGCGCATTGCAGCTCCGGGTGCGAGCGTCTGCTTCGCGCACGTCGCCCCCGATCTTGGCCTGCCGCTCGGTACCGAGGATGATCTCTCGTCGATCTATCGCGCGAACCTGAGCGAGGAGTTCGACCGGTTCATCACCGCGACCGGGGTGCCTGACGATGTGGCGGTCACGCGCACCGCGCTCTACGGAGATCCGCCACGGGCGCTGCTCGACTTCGCGCGGGCCGAAGGGATCGACATGATCGTGGCCGGGACGCACGGGCTCAACGCGCTGGCCCAGCTCTTCGGCAGCGTCGCGAGCAAGCTGGTACGGGGAGCGCAGTGCGCGGTGCTGGTGGCATCGGCGCATCGGGAGGCGGAGGACGAAGCAGCCGGCGAATGACAGCCGCACCGCCAGCGGCACCGACGCGCCGCTGGCGGTATATTCGCCGCATGGCGAACACGGTCGGGCATGATGCCGATGCCAGCGCGATCGAGGCGCGGTTCGAGGGAATCCTCGCGATAGCGGCAGACGCGATCATAACGATCGACGAATCGCAGCGGGTCGTCCACTTCAACCGTGGCGCCGAACGGATCTTCGGCTACTCCGCGGCGGAGATGATCGGCCAATCGCTGAACATCCTGATCCCGGAACGGTTCCGCGCCGAGCATCCGCGACACGTCGCCCAATTCGCCGCCGGCACGGAGACGGCGCGGCTGATGGGACACCGGCGTGCGGTCGCGGCGCTGCGCAAGGATGGGAGCGAGTTTCCCGCCGAAGCGTCGATCTCCAAGCTCGGGCTGCCGGGAAGCCAGCTGCTGACCGTGATGCTGCGCGACGCGACCGAGCGGCGACAGCTCGAGCGCAACCAGCAGATGCTGGCCCAGGCGGGCGCGGTGCTCTCGCTCTCGCTCGATTACGAGGCGACGCTGCAGTCGGTGGTCGAGCTTCCCGTACCGGTCCTCGCCGACTGCTGCATCCTCGATGTCGCCGAGCAGGAGCGGAATGCGACTCGCCGAATCCGGCGCATCGTCAGCGGTCACACCGACCCGCGCATCGCGCAGCTCCTGCAGACGCTCGCCGTGAACAATGCACCGACGTGGGAGACGCCCTCGCGCGTCGTCGACGTGCTGCGCGGCGGCGGGACGTACATGGAAGCCGACACACACACCGATCCGCAGTCGCTCGCGCTCCCGCTCGCGCGCGAGCTGCGTGCGACATCGCTGATGGTCGTCCCGCTCGTCGCGCGCGAGCACGTGGTGGGGGCGATGACGTTCATCTCGACCAGTACCGCGCGACGCTACGGCGAAGGCGATCTCGACCTCGCGCGCGAGATCGCGGTCCGCGCCGCGTTCGCACTCGACAATGCCTCGCTCTATCACAGCGCGCAGCGGGCAAACCGTGCCCGCGACGAAGTGTTAGGCGTCGTGTCGCACGACCTGCGGAATCCGCTCAGCGCGATCTCGATGTGCACGCGAGTCCTCCTCGAGAATCCACCCGAGGGGGAGCAGGAACGGCGCGAGCTGCTGTCGACGATCGACGAGTCGGTGCAGTGGATGCAGCGGATGATCCGCGACCTGCTCGACGTCTCGAACATCGAAGCCGGCGTGCTGTCGATGGAGCGCGGCATCGAGGATGTGGCACCGCTGATCGAGAGCGCGGTGCAGGCACTCGCGACCCAGGCCGCCGAGCGCTCGATCTCACTCTATGAGGACGTGCCGCCCGACGTGCCGAGCGTGAACGTGGATGCGGAACGAGTTCTCCAGGTGCTCACCAACCTGATCGCGAACGCCGTGAAGTTCACCGAGCCGGGTGGCCGCGTCACCGTGAGCGCGGAGCGGCGCGCCGGCGAAGTGCTGATCTCGGTCTCCGACACGGGACCGGGGATCCCGGCCGACCACCTGCCGCACATCTTCGACCGATACTGGCACGCACGGCGGACGGCGCGGACGCGGGGCTCGGGGCTCGGCCTCGCGATCGTGAAGGGAATCGTCGACGCGCACGGCGGCCGGGTGTCAGTGGCGAGTGAGCTCGGACGCGGCAGCACCTTCTCGTTCACCCTCCCGATCTCCGACTGACGGGCGATTCGCCCGCTGATCAGTGATGTCCACCGGTTGATGTCAGTGATTTCCGCACAACGGTTCCGATGAATCGCTGATGGAGCGGCGTCGTCTGCCGCCGCAGATTCGACTGTGACACGATCCGCAAACAGCATTCACTCGAGACGGATCGCGTGGCACTCTGGCGAACGGGATCACATGCCGATTACAAAGGAAGGCCCGCGCACTGGCTCGCTGACGCCGGGGCTCGCCGTGCCTAACGGCGCCACGCATGACGCCACTGCGGCGTCAGGCTCGGCGCTCGCCGAAACGGGCGCGACGCTCGCCGCTCGCCCCTACGCGCGCCGCGGCGTCTCGCCGAGCGGCGACCCGATCCGCGTCATCCTCGCCGACGACCACAAGCTGCTGCGGCAGGGGGTGAAGGCGCTGCTGCGCAACGCGCCCGACATCGTGATTGTCGGCGAAGCCGCTTCCGGTGACGAGGCTGTCGCACTCGCCGAGCGACAGCGGCCCGACGTCGTGGTGATGGACCTCGACATGGGCGGCGGCGACGGCGCGACCGCGACACGAACGCTCGCCCGTGAGGCGCCGTTGATCCGCGTCCTCATCCTGACGATGCACAACGAGGAGGAGCGGCTCCTCCCGCTGCTGGCGGATGGCGCGCGCGGTTACCTGGCGAAGAACACCGCCGACACGGAGCTGGTGGACGCGATCCGCGTCGTTGCATCGGGCGACATCTATGTCCGGCCATCGGTCGCTCGGCTGCTGGCGAGCCAGGTCGTGCAGAAGCGTGAACGCCAAACCGATACGCCAGCCGACCTGTTCGCCACGCTCAGCGATCGCGAGCGGACCGTACTGCGCCTCGTCGCCGAGGGTTACAACGGTCCCGAGATCGGCGAGCAGCTGCACATCACCGCGAAGACCGTCGACACGTACAAGCAGCGCATCGAAGAGAAGATCGGTCTGGCGCACCGAACCGAGTACGTGCGGTTCGCGATCGATGCGGGGCTGCTGCTGAAGTAACCCCGCGTCACACACACGATGAAAGAGCGCCGGCCACCGAACGTGGCCGGCGCTCTTTCATTCCCGCGTATTCCCGCTGCACCGACGCGCGCCGTCGGGACTACCCTGACTGCGCTCCGTTGCGGCGGAGAACAATGTGGCAGCGTAACCCTCTGTCCGCGAGGTTCGAGATGCCGACCGAAACCAGCACCAACACCATTTCGGGCGCAACCATTGCACGCCCTGAAGGCAGCCAGCCGACGATGGCCCCCACAAGCCGTGTCGTCCTCGTCGCGACCGACGACACCGAGGCGTCGGCGCCAGCGCTCCGCTTCGCGCGCACGCTCGCCGAACGTGGTGCCGCGGTACATGCGCTGCACGTCGTCGACACCCGCTCGGCACCGATGCCGCCACCGCTCGACTTGGCGATCGCCTTCACCGACGCGACCTTCGGCGACGCATTCCGCGAGCAGCGGGAGAACGAAGTCCGCGAGACGATCGCCGAGACGATCGGCGCGCCGATCGACTGGCCGGCGCGCATCGCGTTAGGCGTTCCACCGTACGTGATCGTGCGCGAGGCGCGGGCGCTGCACGCCGACCTCGTCGTGCTCGGGCTTCGCCGCCACAACGCGATCGAGCGCGCGGTCGGCGACGAGACGACGCTGCACGTGATGCGCGCGGCGCCCTGCCCGGTGGTCGCGGTCACCACCCCGCTCACCGCGCCACTGCGGCGGGTGCTGGTGGCGGTGGACTTCAGCCGGGCGAGCCTCGAGGCGGCGCGCGCCGCCGACCACCTCGTCGGAAAGGAGGGGACGCTCGTCCTCGCCTACGTCGCGCCGGCCGACCTGGCCATTCCGGACGACGGCGAGCGCGTGATCCACGAGCTCGGCGTCGATGCCGCCTTCGCCTGGTTCCGCGGCGAGCTCGGTCGCGCCGTGGATGCACCGGTGGAAGAGGTCAAGCTCCGCCGCTGGACCAGCGCCCGCGTCGCCGAGGTGCTGCTCTCCTACGCGGATGGGGCGAAGATCGACATGCTCGCGTTAGGCAGCGTCCGGCACGGGCGGATCGAGCGCTGGATCCTCGGCAGCGTGACGACCGACATCGCGCGCAACGGGAGCCGCTCGATGCTGGTGGTCCCGCCCGATGATCGGGCGACCGCGTAGAGATCGCGCGTGTTCCGGTCCGACGCTCGCGATCAGAAGGTGATCGCGACCTTCAGCACGCCATCGCGATGTTCGCCGAACAGCTCGTACGCCTCACCGATCCGCTCGAGGGGATAACGGTGTGTCAGCAGCGGCGTGAGGTCGATGCGACCGTGGCGCACCAGCTCCATCAACCGCCGCATCCGCTCCTTCCCGCCGGGGCAGAGCGTCGTCACGATGCGGATGTCGCCGAGCCCCGCCGCGAACGCATCGTAAGGCACGCCGAGCTTCCCGGAGTAGACGCCGAGGCTGGACAGCGTTCCGCCGGGGCGTAGCGAACGGAGCCCCGCCTCGAAGGTGGCCTGGGTGCCCAACGCCTCGATCGCGACGTCGGCGCCGCCGCCGGTGAGGCGCTTCACCTCGGCCGCGAGATCCACTGCCGTGGGATCGAGCACGACGTCCGCGCCCATCCGCTCCGCGACGTCGCGGCGGTGCGCGTCGGGATCGGACCCGATGACGATCGCCGCTCCCATCAGCCGTGCTCCGATCGTCGCGCAAATGCCGATCGGGCCCTGGCCGAGGACGACCACGGAGTCACCGGGCTTCACTCCTCCCGACTCGGCGCCACTGAAACCGGTCGAGGCGATGTCCGCGAGCAGCACCACCTGTTCGTCGCGCAGCTCGTCGGGGATCTTCGCCAGGTTGGCCTGCGCGTACGGCACGCGCAGGTATTCCGCCTGTGCGCCATCGATGGTGTTGCCGAAGCGCCAACCGCCGATCGCCTCGAAGCCGGAGCCGTGGCCGCATTGCGACTGGTGCCCGGACAGGCAGCCGTGGCACTGGCCGCAGGGGGTGATCGCGCCGACGAGGACACGGTCGCCTAACGCGTAGCCGGTGACTCCCGCGCCGAGCTCGGTGATCACGCCGACCGCCTCGTGCCCGATCACCAGTCCGGAGCGGACGGGGTACTCGCCGCGGAGAATGTGGATGTCGGTGCCGCAGATCGTCGTCAGCGTCAGGCGGATCACCGCTTCACCGGCGGCGGCGCGAGGGCGCGGGACGTCGCGCAGCTCGAGCCTGTTCGGCGAGACGAAGACGTTCGCGCGCATCGTGTCGACGGCCGCGCCGGTCAGCGGATATGCCCGCTCGAATGCCGAGATACTGGTCATGGATCCCTCCTGCGTGCCACCACGCATTCGTGTTCTGCAAGTATGCGATCGGTCTCACTCACGAAGCATCCGATGCAGGCCCCTTCGCTGTCAGGCACGGGCCGACACCATCAACGCCATATCCCCGACTGCGCCGACATACCACACGCGCGACCTTGCACGCGTACCATTCCCGCCGGTCGCGCCGCATCCACGACGCGGGGCGGCAACACCGGAGGTCCGCGCCATGTCCACCGCAACCATCGAGAGACCATCGCCGGTCGTGAGCGATCTCTCCGCCAACGTCGAACGGCTGTCGCGCAGCTACGATCCGCCGATCCGCGGCCCCATCCTCCTCGCCAGCGCCGGACGCGGGGCGACCAACGCCACCTTCTACATCGCGAGTGCGCTCGCCGAACGGTTAGGCACCGATGTCGAAGTCGCCGGGGTCCTCGAGCCGTACCCGGCGCTCCTGTTCGCCGACCAGGCGCCGGTGTACCCATCGGACTTCGATTCCATACGCCGCGACGTCATCGCACACGCGATCGCGCGCCGGGTCTACGCGATCGGTCCGAAAGCGGAGCAATGGCCGGTCACGATCCTCGACGGCCACGCGCCGAGCGCGATCGCGAAGTTCGCTCGCGAGCACGACGCGAGCATGATCGTCGTCGGACTCGGCAACCACGCTCCGGCCGATCGACTCCCCGGCGGCGAACGCGCGCTGCACATCCTGCGCTCCGCCGACCGCCCGGTCTATGCGGTCGCGCCCGACGTGGTTGCGCTTCCCAAGACCGCGGTGTGCGGGATCGACTTCAGTGCCGCGAGCGTGCGCGCCGCGCGTGCCGCGCTCATGTCGCTCGCCGAGAACGGCCTGCTGGTACTCGTCAACGTCAGGCCGTTGATCGACCTGCTCCCCCTCTATGCGTCAAGCGAGCATTCGCGTGAGCGCTACGAGATGCAGCTCGCGACATGGGAGGCGGGCACGGAGCGCGGGACCGCGGCGCAGTTCGCGCGGCTGCGCGAGGAGCTGCGGCGCTACACGCCACGCGGCGTGACCATCGAGACGCGGACGCGCTCGGGGGTTGTGCTGGAAGAGCTGCTCGCCGTCGCCAACGCGACCGGCGCACAACTCGTCGCCGTCGGCACGCACGGTCCCGGCGCGATCGAGCGGTTCTTCATCGGCAGCGTCGCGACCGAGGTGCTCCGTCACGCCAGGCGAAGCGTGCTCGTCGCTCCCGACCCGTCACCCGCGGAGTCGGCACGGCTCTCGCTGCGAATTCGTGGTACCGCCAGCATCGTCGACGCGGACCAGTGGGGCGCGGTGCTCGAGAAGTTTTCGGCGCGCAATGCTGGTCGCATGGTGAAGCTGGAGGTGAATGACCCCGAGCTGGGCGCACAGCTCCAGCTGACGGGGTTCGCGCTGCTGGGTGTCACCTATGACCATCACGACCAGCGGGTCGACGTGATGCTTGGCGACGCGCGCGACAACACGCGCCACCTGACGCGGTCGATCTCGCGGGTGGACGACGTGTCGATCGCCACCGCGACTGATGGTCCGGAGCAGGCGCTCCGGATCCTCAGCGGACGTTCGCAGACGCTGGTCACGTTTCTCGACGGGGGCGCGTCATGACGAAGACCGAGCACGAAACGGCGAAACGCCCCGGTGCGAAGTACACCGGGCCAACGCAGCCGCCGGCACAGCGGGAGCCGGCGGCGGTGATCGCGGAGCTGATGCAGAAACGGTTCACCCCCACCCGCTCGCGCGAGGAGCAGGCATTCATCGACCTGCAGCGGGGTTGCCACCAGTGACCGGACAGGGGCGCGTCAGGCCTAACGGTGCCGGCGTGCCCCTCATCGCCGTCGCGGCGCTGGTGGTGCTCGCGGCCGGGCTGGTGGTCCGGGGGGCGGGCGGGGAGCAGCTGGGCGGCCGGATCCTGTTCGGCGGGCTGCTCGTCACCGGGGCGCCGCTGGCCTGGCGGACGCTGCGTGGAATGATGAATGGCGAGTTCGCATCCGACATCGTCGCGATGCTGGCGATCGTCGGCGCGGTCGCCCTCAACCAGCCGATCGCCGGGCTGGTCGTCGTCGTGATGCAATCGGGGGGCGAGACGCTCGAGCGCTACGCCGAAGGACGCGCGTCAGCCGCGGTCCGCGCGCTCGAGCAGGATGCGCCACACATCGCGCACCGGGTGCGCGGCGACGGGCCGGCGGTGGATGACATCACGGTCGAGTCGATCGCGGTCGGTGACGTGCTGCTCGTGCGGCCCGGCGAGATGATCCCCTGCGACGCCGTGGTCGTCGATGGGCGCTCGCACGTCGACAGCTCGCGCCTGAGAGGCGAGCCGATCCCGGTGACCGCCGCCGCCGGAACGACGCTGCTCAGCGGCAGTCTCGACATCGATGGGCCGCTGGTGATTCGCGCGACGGCGGTCGCGGGCGAGAGCCAGTACGCGCGGATCGTCGACCTCGTGCGCACGGCGCAGGCGAGCAAGGCACCGCTGCAGCGGCTGGCCGACCGTTATGCGACCTGGTTCACGCCGCTCACCCTGGTCGTCTGCGCGGCGGCGTGGCTGCTCAGCGGCGAGGTCGAGCGGGTGCTCGCGGTGCTGGTGGTGGCGACGCCCTGCCCGCTCATCCTCGCGACGCCGGTGGCGATCATCGGCGGGATCAACCGTGCGGCGCGCCAGCTGGTGGTCGTCCGCAACGGTGGCGCGCTCGAGCAGCTCTCGTCGGTGAACGTCGCGGTATTCGACAAGACGGGGACGCTCACCATCGGCTCGCCCGAGGTCGGGCGGGTCGTACCGTTAGGCAGCCGCGATGCGATGGAGCTCCTCCGCCTGGCCGGAAGCATCGAGCAGGGATCGGGGCACCTGCTCGCCCGTTCGGTGGTGCGTGCGGCGATGGCATCGGGGGCGGTGCTCGACCGTCCCACCGGCGTCGAGGAGCACGCCGGGCAGGGCGTCGCCGGCCGGCTCGACGGCCGCGAGATAATCGTCGGCTCGCGCAGCCTCATCGAGGCGAAGGCGCCGGGGACGCTCGCTGCATTCGGGAGCGCCGCGTCGGACGCGGGGCTGCGCTCGTTCATCGTCGTCGACGGCGCCGCGGCCGGCGTCATCGAGTACGCCGACCAGCTCCGCGGCGGGCTGGCACCATTCTTCGCCCGGCTCCGCGCGTTAGGCGCGGACCGGCTCGTCCTCCTCTCCGGCGATTCGGCGGCGCACACCGCCGCGGTCGCGGCCGCGGTCGGGATCACCGAGGCCCGCGGCGACCTCCTGCCCGGCGACAAGGTGACGATCGTGCGCGAGCTGGTGAACGCGGGCGCGCGCGTGCTGATGGTCGGCGACGGCACCAACGACGCCCCGGCGCTGACGGCGGCGAACGTCGGCATCGCACTCGCCGGCCACGGCGGCGGGATCGTCGCCGAAGCGGCCGACATCGTCGTCCTCGGCAGCGACGTCACCCGTGTCGCCGACGCGATCGTGATCGCCCGCCGGACGCTGCAGATCGCGAAGCAGAGCATCCGCGTCGGGCTCGGATTGAGCGTGATCGCGATGGCCGCCGCCGCGTTCGGCTTCGTCGCACCGGTCCCCGGCGCGCTCCTCCAGGAAGCGATCGACGTCGCGGTCATCGTCAATGCGCTGCGGACGAGCCGAGCCCCGCGTCAGGCGCGGCGTAGGGAAACGCCCCACACGACTTCCGGACCCTCCTTACAGACGGCGACCCTCGGCGAATCGATCTTGAGGGCGTGACTCGAGAGCGGAACATCATCGGCGGCGCAGCATGACGACCATGACGGGGCCGGAGTCGCGGCGCGTCCCGGACGATGGCGTGTCGGCGCGCGCGTCAGGCGCAGCGGCCATGCGCCGCGAGCCATGGCGGCTCTGGCGTGTCGCCCTCCCCGACGCGCTCCCTGATTCGGTGGCGCGCTTCCTCGCGGTGCCGCTGAGCGCGAAGCTCGCCGGCACGAACGTGACGATCGTCATCGCCGCGCTTGGTGTCGCGCTGTTCACGCATCGCGGCACGCCGGAAGACGGCGAGTTGCTCGCGCTGATGACGATCGCGCTCGGCGTCAGCCTCGCCGTGAGCGTGGGGCTCGTCCTCGCCGCACTGCGTCCGCTTCATTATCTCGAGCAGGCGGCGGAGCAGGTTTCGAGCGGAAATCTCGCCGCGCGTGTGCCGTCATCGCCGCTCGCCGACCGCAACATCGCCCGCATCGGGCGCACGTTCAATCGCGTCCTCGAGGACCTGATCGCCGACCGTGCGCGGGCGCGTCGCCTCGCGCGCGAAGTGATCCGCGCCGGCGACCTGCAGCGCGCGCACATCGGGCGCGAGCTCAACGAATCGACCGCGCAGGTGCTCGCCGCCCTGTCGTTCCAGGCGAGCGCGCTCGCGTCGATCAGCACCGATCAGGAAGTGACGGAGCGGCTCGACACGATTCGCGGTTTGACGGCGCAGGCGCTCGACCAGGTCGGCATGATCGCGCAGACGATTCATCCGCGCGTGCTCGATGATCTCGGACCGGTCGTCGCGCTCAAGGGACTCGCCCGTCGCGTGCGCGAGACGACGCCGGTGGAGGCGGACGTCTACGCCGACCTCGGCGAAGCGGAGCTCACCCACTGGCAGGCGGCGATGGTCTACCGCGTCGCCGAAGAAGCGGTGGCGAACGCGGTACGCCACGGCTCGGCCCAGCGCGTGTGCATCCGCCTGACGGGAACGGCGAGCGGGGTGCGTCTGGCGATCAGCGACGACGGCCGCGGCTTCGTTGTCGAGGCGGCGCGGTCCGGGCCGGGGCTCGGCCTGTTCATGATGCAGGAGCGCGCGTCACTCGCTGGTGCTACATTCGCGATCGACAGTGGACCAGCGACGGGCACCCTCGTCGAGGTCGTGCTTCCGCTCAGGACGGGGCCAGAGTCATGAAACGCGAATCAAAGTCCGCCGGCCACACCGCGCGCCGATCGAATCCGCGGGTAGGGCCGAGCTTCCGTTCGCTCGACAAGACCGAGTGCGAGCGGGTCCTCTCGCGCAACCATGTCGCACGAATCGCGTTCTCGTTTCACGACAAGGTGGACATCGAACCGGTTCACTATGTCTACGATCACGGCGACCTGTTCGGCCGGACGTCGCTCGGCTCGAAGCTGACGACGCTCGCTCACAACCACTGGGTCGCGGTCGAGGTGGACGAAGTCGATGGTCTCTTCGACTGGCGGAGCGTGGTCGTGCACGGCTCCTTCTACACTGTCTCGGCGGAACTTCCCGGCGTCGAATCCGCCGCCTGGGCCCGCGGCATCGAGCTGCTGCGCGCACTCATCCCCGAGACGGGGACGGCTGACGACCCGGTGCCATTCCGCTCGGTGCTGTTCCAGATCCACGTCGACTCGACGACTGGACGGGAGTCGCTGCCAAGCACCCGTTAGGCTTGACCGGACCGACCGCGTACGACGCGACATCGAGCGCCGCCTGCCCCGCGAGGAGGGCGCCGAGCAGCACCGGCGCTGCCGACCAGGGATCCCGCGCCGGCGACGTGCGCAGCATCCGCCAGCCGGTGAAGGTCACGACCGCCTCGAGCACGAAGTCGGCGAGCGGGTGTGAGTACAGGTTGAGCCCGACGATCGGCCCATGTGCCCAGAGCACCTTCTGTCCGGTGATGTAATCGGCGGCGAGGTGCAGCACGATCATGGCACCCACCGTCAGCCCGGCAGTGGGCGACCGTCGCCAGAGCGAAGCCGCCACGCCGAGGACGACACACTCGATCGCGATCGCCGGGAGCGAATGCGAGTAGAGCCCATTCGAGCCGCAGATGCGGAGCGCCGCCGTGGTGAAGTCGATGATGTCGGGGACGATCGCCGCGATCACGATCGCGAGGAGCGGGAGGCGGCTCCAGCGCGCGCGGGTCGCCATCGCGACGCCGAAATGTCCGGCGATCACATCAAGGAGTGTTGCACGACTGGTACGCCGCGTCGTGGCGGAAGCTGGCCATGCCGGTAGTTTCCGAAGGTCGCAGGAAATGCGGCGCACAGCTGCGCCGCCCCACAACAATAGCACCGTGCCCACGATGCCGAACCGCGCTTCCCTTCGCCGCTCACTCGTGATCCTCTCGCTGGCCGCGTTAGGCGGCGGCAACGCCGCGCAGGCACAGACGATGGCCGCGGTCGCGCCGGCCGGAAAGCTCGCCGCATGTCCGGCGGATTCGGTCGTCGCGATCACACCACCGGCGACGCCCCTCCCCTCGGAGACCACGACCGCGGCGCTGACGAAGTTCACCTTCATCGCCTACGGCGACACGCGCGGGCGGCACGACGGGCAGCAGCTGCAGGCCGAGCATCAGCTGGTGGTCGAGGCGATGCTGGCGAAGATCAAGGCGCTCGCGAGCGGGCCCGATCCCGTGCGCTTCGTCCTCCAGAGCGGCGACGCGGTTCGCGTCGGCACCTCGGCCGCGCAGTGGAACGTCAGCTATATCCCGTTGATCAACCGCCTGACGACGGAGGGCGGCGTTCCCTACCTGTTCTCGGTCGGTAATCACGACGTGACGAGCAGCGAAGACCTCACCTCACCGGCGCGCATCACCGGCTTGTGCAACGTCTTCGCCGCGAACCGGCGATTGATTCCCGCCGCCGGCGCGCCGCATCGCCTGACCGGTTATCCCGATTACGGCTTCGGGTTCGGCAACACCTGGTTCATCGCCCTCGACTCCGACATCGCCGGGGACTCGACCCAGCTCGCGTGGGTGACCTCGGAGCTCGCATCGCTCGACCGCAGGCGCTACCCGAACGTGGTCGCGTTCTTCCATCATCCCGCATTCTCGTCGGGGCCGCATGGCGGGGCGGTCGTAGAGCAGCAGACCGCCGAACTGCGTTCGCTGTACATGCCGCTGTTCCGCAAGCATCACGTCCGGCTGCTGCTCGCCGGGCACGAGCATCTCTTCGAGCACTGGATCGAGCGCTGGACCGATGGTAGCGGCGCGCATCGCATGGACCAGATCGTGAGCGGCGGTGGCGGCGCGCCGCTCTACGGCTACAGCGGCGAGCCGGACCTGCGCGCCTATCTCGCCGCCGGCGCGAGCGAGAAGCTGTCGGTGGAACACCTCGTACGTCCGGGACTGCAGCCCGGTGCGAGCCCCTTCCACTACCTCGTCGTGCACGTGGACGGTGACCAGTTCCGGATCGAGGTGTTCGGGGTGGATTGGGGATCCTCGTTCGCGCCGTACGGGGCGGCAGGAAGGGGGATGACGCTGACCGACGCGCCCGGCGGTCAGCGTTAGGCCTGACGACGAGCGGTGGGGAGATTCACGGCAGCAGCATAGCCGAGCTCGTCCTGGCCGGGCCCCGTCGCACTGAACACGTCCCGCCTGGCTGGCCACTCGTGGCGACCACCCGGCCGCGAGTCACGGCGGACGCATCAGCGTGGACCGGAACACCGATCGAGGATCGTGCGTTCAACGGCAACGCGACCAGAAGTGCCCCGATGCGGGAGCAGTGGCGATTCGCATCGGGACACGGTAGCGTCAACGATCGGTGCGCGAAGCACGCGACTGCTGGACTGCATGCAGCATTGACGTGACCCTGACCGCCGGCGACGGCGGTCCACCAGGTGCGCGGCGTACGACGCCGCGGCAACGACGAGGAGCCCCGATGCCCGACAACAAGGCGAACACCGAATCCACCGACGCGCGTTCGACCAGCGCGAAGATCCTCCCCGTTGGCAGCGAAGCACCGGACTTCACGCTCCAAGCGGCACCCGATCGCAGCATCACGCTGCGCGAGCTGCGCGGGAAGCCGGTGGTGCTCGCGTTCTATCCCGCCGACTGGAGCCCGGTGTGCAGCGACCAGATGGCGCTGTACAACGAGATCCTCCCCGACTTCCAGGAGCAGGGTGCCGAGATCTTCGGGATCTCGGTGGACGGCGCATGGTGTCATCGCGCGTTCTCCGACTCGCGAAAGCTGCGCTTCCCGCTGCTCGCCGACTTCGAGCCGAAGGGCGCGGTGTCGCGCGCGTACGGCGCGTACAACGACAAAGGGGTCAGCGATCGTGCGCTCTTCGTGCTCGACGCGAACGGCGTTGTCCGCTGGAGCTACCTCTCGCCGGCCGGTACCAACCCCGGCGCCGACGGGATCCTCGCCGCGCTCGAGCGCCTGACGCCGGAGCAGCGCGGGAAGGGCGCTGGCGCATCGGCGAGCGCGGCGAGCGGCGCGGCGAAAGGCGGAACGTTAGGCGGTGACAGCGCGACGTCGCCAGCGACCGCGAGCGACGCGAGAGGCCCCAGATGAGCGGCGAGTTCGGCGGCGGCGAAGATGCGCCTCGGCTGACGCCGCCAGTCTCGGAGCGCGATCACGCCGAGGGGAGCCCGGATGCGCCGGTCACCCTCGTCGAGTACGGCGACTACGAGTGTCCGCACTGCGGACATGCCTACCCGATCGTGAAGTCGATCCAGCACCGGCTCGGCAAGAAGCTGCGCTTCGTCTACCGAAACTTCCCCCTCGCCGAGTCGCATCCACATGCACGCCACGCGGCCGAGGTCGCCGAGGCCGCGGCGGCGCAGGGGAAGTTCTGGGAGATGCACGACGCGCTGTTCGAGAACCAGGACCGACTCGAGGACGAGGACCTCGTCGAGATGGCGCGCCAGCTCAAGCTCGATGCGAAGGCGATCGCCCGCGCGCTCGAGGAGGGGAGCTACACCGCCCGCGTCCGCGAGGACTTTCGCAACGGCGTCCGGTCGGGAGTGAACGGGACTCCGACTTTCTTCATCAACGGCGAACGCTACGATGGGAGCTGGGCCGACGAGGATGGATTCATGCGTGTCCTCGACCGCGCCGCGAAGGCGACGAGCGCACACCGTTAGGGGTCAGGGGTCAGGGGTCAGGGGTCAGGGGTCAGGGGTCGGGGGTCAGGGGTGAGGGGGTCGGGAGGTCAGGGCGTCACAGGCGCGGGGTCGGGATTCACGGGACCGTTAGGTGCCGGCGCTGGCTCGTTCGGTATCGAACTCCAATTGCCCGGCCCTGACCCCTGACTCCCTTTGACCCGTCGCGCCGAGCGGCCCAGGCTCCCGCTTGCGCTCACCGTAAATTGGTGACAGGTTGCACAAAGAGCCGGGGGATTCTGCCTCGGGCCTGCACCCTTTTCGGCGATGGGGCTGAAATGGAGCCGCTGCACAACGACGCCGACGACGGCGTTGAACCGAACCATCCCCACGGCCGCGACTTCCCAGTCAACGCCGTCGTAGTGCCGTTGGCGGATGTCACGCCGACGGAGCTTGGGCAGCGGAAATTCCCGCGCATCGCGCACGCGCTCTCGCTCGACAGCGCCGAAGATCGCGAGCGTGCGCGCCCGGATCGGGTGTGGCGCTGGACAGTGACCGTGCAGGGCACCTGCCGCCGACCGTCCACGACTTCCGCCGACCGTCGCCGCGACGCGCTGTTCACCGCGACACGCTTCATCGAGACCGCGAAGCGCATCGTACGCTTCGAGCCGACGCGGCTCGGCGCGACGATCACGCATGCACCCTGTGATCCGGTCAGCGCCGACGAGCTCCCCGGCCAGCACGTACTCTGCCTCGAGCTGCGCGACACCGATCCCGCAACGATCGGCCGGATCTACGAGCGCCTTGCCGCCGAGGCGTGGACCATCGGGCGACTGAGCTCGTCCACGTTCACCTTCACGCCGCACGCGTCGAACCCGTCGGTGCTCTACGACGCGACGCCTGTCGCCGCGCCCGCGGCGGCACCTTCGCTCGGGAGCATCCGCTCGCCGGAGCTGACCGCAGCGACACGCAGCTCGCGCGCCGGTTAGGCATTCTCGCGGCCGGCGGAGCTCCGCCGGCCGCGCACAGCGGGCCGCGCACCACTTCGCCATAATTTTCGCACACCTCCGGCATTGTCCGCCGGAGCAAGGCGCCGCATCGTGTAACCGTGCGCCTTCCCACCCTTGCCGAGCTGCCGTCGGCGTTCCGCCTGCGCTGGCCGACCGCGTTGCTGGCGCTGTCGCTCCTGCTCACCGGCGCCGGGATCGTCGAGGCGACGCGCGCTGTGCGATCGCAGCGCCGCGTCGCGGACGGTGTCGTGCGCGACTACTCGCGCGTCGCGTCGTGGAGCTTCCGCCAGCACCTCCAGGACGCGCTGTCGCTCGCACTTCGCGAGGTGCTCGGCGCGGTGAATCACGGCGACAACCTGCACACCTCGCCGCACATCCCCGAGCCGCGCGAGCTCGCGCACTACCTGCCGTGGAACTCGGAGTGCGGCTGCCACCGCCCGCGCAACGGCCCGAGCCCGGCGATCTTCTTCGGCTTCACGTTAGGCACCGACACCCTCGGTCTGGGAGTCAACACGCATCCCAACCCGGTCGAGGGATGGGAAGTGGACCGGCCGATGCCGCTCGACACGCCGATGGCGATGCCGATGTCGAAGGAGATGTCCATGTCGTCGACGCCGGACGCGCCGCGGGTTCGAGTGGCTGAGGACTCCGCTCGCATCGCCGGCTATTCCGCGGGTGACCGGCGCTGGATCAACGACACATTGACCCGGCAGATCCGCCACGCCCGGGGGAACGACCGCTTCAACTTCGTCGTCGCCGACCGCGGCGGCACGCCGCGCTTCCTCGCCTACACGCTGATGCCGACGACGCGCGGCGACACGATCGTCTACGGGGCGGAGTACACTCGCGCGGCGATGTCGCAGGCGCTGGTCGCGGTGCTCTACAATCGCGACCTGCTCCCGCTGCCGTTCACTCGCGCGCATACCGTCCCCGAAGTGCTGCAGGTCCAGCTCCGCGACATCCGCGGGACGCCGATCTTCGAGCCGCAGGCGATCGAGCGGTGGGACCTCGACGCATCCGACACGCTGCCGCCAGCGTTAGGCTCGATGGTGGTCCGGGCGGAGGTGCGACCAGCGATCGCCAACGACATCGTCATCGGCGGGCTGCCGCGATCGCGGCTTCCCTTCCTCCTCGCGCTGCTCGCGATCTCGGCGTCGCTCTCGATCGTCGCGATCGGGCAGATTCGCCGCGACGTCGAGCTGGCGCGGCTGCGCGGCGACTTCGTCTCCAGCGTGTCGCACGACCTGCGCACCCCGCTCGCGCAGATGCGGCTCTACCTCGAGACGCTGCGCCTCGGGCGCTTCACCACCGAGGAGCAGCGCGCCGCGTCGATCGAGCACGCCGAGCGCGAGACGACGCGCCTGACGCATCTCGTCGAGCGCGTGCTGCGCTTCTCGGGGAACGGGAAGAACATCGACGGCAGCCGCGTCGAGGTGGACGTCGCCGCCGAGACGCGGCGAATCGTCGAGGAGTTCCGCCCGCTCGCCGAGTCTCGCCGTGCGTCGATCATCACCGAGATCGCCGCGGTGCCGCCGATCCAGCTCAGCCCCGACGCGCTGCGCCACGTTTTGCTCAACCTCCTCGACAACGCGGTGAAGTACGGACCATCCGGGCAAACGGTACGCGTGAGCGTCAGCGCCGACGATGACGACATCCGGTTGACGGTGACCGACGAAGGGCCGGGCGTCCCGGTGGCCGAGCGCGAGGTGGTCTGGTCGCCATTCCGTCGCGGTGCGTCGCCGGGACCGGTGGCGGGGAGCGGGATCGGGCTGGCGATCGTCCGCGACGTCGCGACACGGCACGGCGGGCGCACCTGGATCGAGAACGGCGCAGCGCGGGGCGCGACGTTCGTCGTCTCGCTCCCGATCGGAGTGCCCGTCGCATGACGTCGCCGTCGCGCGTGCTCGTCATCGAGGACAATGCGGCGCTCGCCGAGGGCATCGCCTACAACCTTCGGCACGAAGGCTACGACTCGCGCATCGCCGAAGATGGCCGCATCGGTTTGAGCGCGGTGCGGGAGTGGGACCCGGACCTGGTGATCCTCGACCTCATGCTCCCCGGCATCGACGGCTACCAGGTGCTCGAGTCGATGCGCCGCGAGGGGAATCGCGCGCCGGTCCTGATCCTCACTGCGCGCGCCGAAGAAGCGGACAAGGTGCGCGGGTTCCGCCTCGACGCCGACCAGTACGTGACGAAGCCGTTCGGAGTGCTCGAGCTCCTCGAGCGTGTCGGCTCGCTGCTGAGGCGGGCGCAGGGTCGCGCCGCGGGCAGCGCGCGCGCCGCGACGATCCACTTCGGTGACGTCGTCGTCGACACCGCGACCCGCGTCGTATCGAGGAAAGGGATTCCCTGCGGGCTGACGCCAAAGGCCTACGAGCTGTTGCTCGCGCTCATTCGCCGGCAGGGCGCCGTCGCCGGGCGCGTCGAGCTGCTCACCGAAGTCTGGGGCTACGGCGCCTTCGTGATGTCGCGAACTGTCGACTCGCACATCGCCGAGCTGCGTCGCAAGGTGGAAGCCGACGCCGCGAACCCTCGCCACATCCTCACTGTGTGGAAGGTCGGGTATCGGTTCGAAGGCTGAGGTGTTGAGGGGGCGCGGGGGGGGGTCAGAGCACTTGAAAGGTGGTAAGCACCTTTCAAGTGCTCTGACCCCTTGAAAGGTGATGATGCCGGCAACACAACGATGACGCCCGCCCCGCCCTTCATAGATCCGGCACATTCACGGCACCGAACCGTCAACCTCTCGCGCCCGGAGCGGCGCATTCTCCGGGTGAGCGTCGCGACCGCGGCGTGACCGCGCGCAAGTCAGCGCGATGAACCCGGAGGAACCGTGAACAGATCCCGCTTCATCCCCGTCGCCGCCCTTCTCGTCGCGGCGATCGCCGCGTCCCACGATGTTCGCGAGACCAGCGCCGCACAGCCGGCACCGCTGCTCGTGAACTCGGCGTGGCTCGCCGAGCACCTCACCGATCCGAACCTCGTCCTCCTCCACGTCGGCGACCGCGCCGAGTACGATTCGGCGCACATCCCCGGCGCGCGCTACGTCTCCATGCGCGACGTGTCGGTGTCGAGCATGGATCACGAGAAGGGACTGATGCTCGAGATGCCGTCGCCTGATTCGCTGCGGGCGATGCTCCAGCGGTTAGGCATCTCGAACGACTCGCGCGTCGTCGTCTACTACGGCAGCGACTGGGTCAGCCCGTCGACGCGAATCATCTTCACCCTCGACTACGCCGGGCTCGGTGCGCAGTCGTCGCTGCTCGACGGCGGGATGCAGGCGTGGATCGCCGCCGGCCATCCGGTGACGAAGGACGCCGCGCCGGCGAAGACCGGGACGCTCGCCGCGCTGAAGATCAAGCCGATCGTCGTCGACGCCGCCTGGGTCGGCAGTCACCTCCACTCGCCCGGCATCGCGATCGTCGACGGGCGCGCCTCGTCGTTCTACGACGGCATCGAGGCGACCGGCCCGCGGAAGGGGCACATCCCCGGCGCGCACAGCGTCCCGTTCACCGAGATCGCCGACGACAGGAACATGATCCGCACCCCGGGCGAGCTCGCGGCGCTGTTCACGAAGGCCGGCGTCGCGCCTAACGATACGGTGGTCGGCTACTGTCATGTCGGCCAGCAGGCGACGGCGATGCTCTTCGCCGCTCGCTCGCTCGGTCATCCGGTGAAGCTCTACGACGGCTCGATGCAGGAGTGGTCGCGCCGCACCGATCTCCCGATCGAGGTCAAATGACTGCCCCGGCGCACGGTGCTCCGCACCCGTACTCGAGTCCCTACGCCGCCGGCGCGGGGCTCGGCGTCGTCCTCCTCGCGTCGTATATCCTCGCCGGACGCGGGCTCGGTGCGACCGGAGCGTTCGCGGTCGTCGCGGCGAACACGCTGAACACCGCCGCGCCGGCGGCGGTGCAGGGCAATGCATGGCTCGCCGAGCGCGCGACCGGCGCGGTGCTCGGCGACTGGCTGGTGGTCGAGATCATCGGCGTGGTGATCGGCGGCTTCGTCTCGGCGGCACTCGCCGGACGGCTGCGGTTCGCGGTGGATCGCGGACCGCGGCTGGGCGCCGCACCGCGGATCGCGATCGCGGCGTTAGGCGGCGCGGTGATGGGGTTCGGCGCGGTGTTCGCGCGCGGCTGCACCAGCGGCCAGGCGCTCACCGGCGGCGCCCTGCTCAGCGCCGGAAGCTGGCTGTTCGTGCTCGGCGCGTTCGGCGCCGGCTATCTCACGATGTTCTTCGTGCGGAGGGCATGGACATGATCGCACCGTTCACCGATGGCAGCGTGATCGTCGCCGGTATCGTCGGTATCGGCTTCGGCGCCGCGCTCGAGCGCGCGGGACTCGGCAACGCGCCGAAGCTCGCAGGCCAGTTCACGCTCACCGACTTCACCGTCTTCAAGGTGATGTTCACCGCGATCGTCGTCGCGATGCTCGGGGCCTTCTGGGCGAGCCGGCTCGGGCTGCTCGATCTTGCGCGAGTGTACGTCCCCGAGACGTTCCTCGCGCCGCAGCTGATCGGCGGCGCGGTGTTCGGCGTCGGCTTCGCGCTCGCCGGGCTCTGTCCGGGCACGTCATGCGTTTCGGCCGCGACCGGTCGTGGCGATGGGCTCGCGGTGGTGCTCGGCTTCCTCGCCGGCGTCGCGGGAACCGCCGCACTGGTCCCCCTGCTGCAGGCATTCTATCTCAGCACGCCGCGCGGGACGCTGCTCCTGCCTGACGTTCTCGGCGTGCCGTACGGCATGGTCGTCCTCGCGGTGGTCATCGTCGCCGGGATCGGCTTCGTCGTCGCCGAGCGCATCGAATCGAAGGGTGTGAGGAAGCCGGCATGAATGCGCGAGTCGTCGGCGCGGCTGCGGTGCTGGTCCTCGCGTTAGGCGCGGCCTTCGTCAGGACGCCCGAAGCGGGGAACGGGAGTCAGGCCAGCGCACGCGCGCTCGCAGACGAGATCGAGCATGAGACCGATCACGTCACCGCGCTCGAGCTGGCCGAATGGATTCGCGAGCGGCGGCCCGGGTTGCGGGTGATCGACGTCCGCGCTGATTCCGAGTACGCCGCCTACCACATTCCCACCGCCGAGCGCATTCCGCTCACCGGGCTCGCGACTGCGCGCATCGATCCGCGCTCAACGCTGGTGCTCTACTCTGAAGGCGGGGCGCACGCGGCGCAGGGCTGGGTCCTGCTGCGCACCGCCGGCGTGCGCAACGTCTACTTCCTGCGCGGCGGGATACTCGACTGGATGGACGACGTCATGAACCCAGTGACGTCCTCCGATCTCACGCGCTACTTCGGCGGCACAGCGCGCACGAACGCGGTGCCGCTCCCCGGGGGTGCGACCCAGGTCGTGGCGCGGATGCGCCGGCGGTCATGCTGATCAGCGAGCTGCGGTCGCGCGAGTTCTCCCGCCTGGACGAGAGCGACCACGCGTACCTCGACTACACGGGCGCGGCGCTCCATCCGGGGAGTCTCGTCGACGAGCACGCAGCGATGCTTCGCGGCGCGGTACTCGGCAACCCGCATTCGGAGAGCCAGGCATCGCTCGCCAGCTCGGCGCTGCTGTGCGAAGCGCGCGAGCGTGTGCGGCGATTCTTCCACGCTGATGACTACGAGGTCGTCTTCACGGCCAACGCGTCGGGCGCGGTGCGGCTGGTCGCCGAGAGCTTCCCGTTCGCGCCCGAGCAGAGCTTCGTGCTCACCGCCGACAACCACAACTCGGTCAACGGCATTCGCGAGTACGCGCGGCGCGCCGGTGCGCGCGTGACGTACGTTGCGATGGACGCGGAGCTGCGCATCGGAAGCACGACGCTGCCTGACGGTCCCGGGCTGTTCGCCGTTCCGGCACAGTCGAATTTCTCGGGAGTGAAGCACTCGATGGAACATGTCGCGAGAGCTCGCGCTCGCGGCCATCAAGTCCTGCTCGACGCCGCGGCGTTCGTCCCGACCAGCACTCTCGACCTGCGCACGGTGCGGCCGGAATTCGTTGCGCTCTCGTTCTACAAGATGTTCGGCTATCCGACCGGAGTCGGCGCGCTGCTGGCGAGAACCGACGCGCTGGCGACGCTGCGGCGTCCGTGGTTTGCCGGCGGGACGGTCGAACACGTGCGGCTCGACCCGCCGCAGCACGAACTGCGCGAAGGTCCCGAGGCGTTCGAGGATGGCACCGTGAACTTCCAGGCCATCGGCGCGATCCCCGCCGGGCTCTCATGGCTGGCGAAGCACGGCGTCGAACAGATCGGCGCGCATGCGCTGTCGCTCGCGCGACGCCTCGATGAAGAGCTGGGCGCGCTGCGCTACCGCAACGGGCGAGCGATGGTGACGCTGTACGGCCCGCGCGACTGGAGCAGCCGGGGTGCGGTCGTGACCTTCAACGTCCGCGCGCACGACGGATCGTTGATCGCACACGAAGTCGTCGAGGCGGCAGCGCGCGAGGCACGCGTCTCCGTGCGCGGCGGCTGCTTCTGCAACCCCGGCGCGGCCGAGGCGCTGGGTCTTGGCTTCGGCGCCCTGGTGCCCGGTGCGGTCCGCGCATCGTTAGGCGCAGCCAGCAACGAGCGCGACGTCGAGCGGCTGGTGCATGTGATCGCGGCGCTGGCCGGCACCGCCGGCCGTAGCTCGCCCTCGCGTGCCCTCGTGCAATCAGCACCACCAGCACCGCGGGTCGCGGCGGTCGCGATGGACCGCACCGCTAGAATGCTTCGTTGAGCGCGACGTAGAGCCCGGACTGGCCGGCGCCAGCCCGCGCGTAGTCGACGCGGATGTCGCTGCGCGAGCCGGAGAACAACGTCCAGCGCAACCCGGCGCCGTACGACGGCAGCGTCCGCACATCAGCGCCGAACAGCGCTGACGGGCGCGGCGCGATGCGCCCCGCGCCGCCGAACGCCGCGTACCCGAGCCGGCGCCAGAGTGGCGCGCGATACTCTCCCTGCACCGCCGCGAGGTCACGGTCGCGGAAGCGCCCGCGAGTGTAGCCGCGCAGGTAGTTCGAGTTCCCGACCAGCGACAGCTGATCGAACGGTGCGTCACCGCCGGTCAGCTCGGTCACGGCCTGGACCGCGAACACGCGACTCCCGCCTAACGGCAGGTAGTGCCGACCATCGGCGACGAGCCGGCGGAAGTCATAGTCCGAACCGGAACGGGCGCCGGAGTACGATCCCGTCAGCTGCACGAAGCTGCCGCGAGCCGGTGCGAAGACGTCGTCGCGATCGTCCCAGAGCGCGCCAGCCTGCAACTGCGAGAGGATTCCACCAGCGTCGCCGAACACCCGGCCCCCGCCAAGTGTGCCGTCAGGCGCGGTCCGCGTGACCCGGCTGTTCTGGAAGCTGTACCCGCCGAGCAGGTAGAGCGGACCGCGAACGCGTCGCTGCACCAGCGCCGAGGCGATGAATGCCTCCGGCGTATAGAACTCCTCGGCCGACGCGGGCGCACGGTCGCCGAAGCCGTAGAAGGGGAGTGGATAGCGATTCCATTCGAGTCGCCCCGTTACGTGCCACGCGTTCCCCGCGCTCCAGCGGTCCATCGAGGCGAACACCATCGCCTGGCTCTTCGCCGTGTAGCTCGCGAAGAGCTGCGCGGTGGATGGGCGGGTCGCCGTATCGGCAGTCTGCCTGACGCGAAACACCGTGGCGCCATACTGCAGCCCCGTCTCGGGAGCAGAGCCGAGATACGGTAGGACGAACATCCTCGAGCTGGCCGCGGCCTGTCCCTTCAGCGATGGGCCGATGCCGATGATGCTGACCGCGAGCGCGGCGGTCACGAGGAAAGAACGGATGGACATGTTCATGAGATCTTCGCCGGTTCGTCTGTTACGCGCGTGGTGGCCAGGCGAAGGATGCCGATGGCGGCGACGACGAGAAATACGTCGCCTGACGTAGCGACCGCGGTCCCGGCGATTTCACGCTGGCCGTCGGCCGGGGGACGGGGTACGATAGAATCCGATGCCGAAACACCGTCACGACCCGTCAGCCGCGAGCAGCGCGGCACCCGCCGCCCTGCCACCGGGTTATTCGATCCGCCGGGCGACCAGCGCCGATGGTGCCGACATCGCGCATCACAGGCGCGCGATGTTCGAGGACATCGGCGTCGACGCGAATCTCGATGTCGTGGAGCAGGCGTTCGCCGACTGGCTCCCGACGCGCCTCGACCGGACGTACTTCCACTGGCTCGCGGCACACGAGGGGCGCGCGATCGGGAGCGCGGGAGTGATGCTCCTCGACTGGCCGCCGTCGCCGCGCGACCCGCGCGGCGGGCTCGGCTTCGTCTACAACGTCTACGTCGATCCGGGCCACCGGCGGCGGGGGATCGCCCGCGCCCTGATGCTCGCGCTCCACGACTGGGCAACGGAGCGCGAGCTGGGGGCGATGTCGCTCCACGCCAGCGAGCACGGGCGCCCGCTCTACGAAGCGTTAGGCTACATGCCGACCAACGAGATGCGGATCGACTTCCTCGCCCTCGCCCGCGGCGAGTGGCCGGCGCCAGCAGTCGCGGCGCCAGCCGGCCGGCTGCTCGACGCGCCGCCTAACGTGCGCGAGCAGCAGCCGTCGTCGCGCGGATGAACGACACCTCGGCCGGGTCGAACGGCGTGCCGTCGGCGCGGAAGATGTCGTGGAACCAGACCTTGGGCTCGGTGGTGTACTCCTGCGTCCACGAGTCCCAGGGATAGATCGTCTGCGTCTTCCCGGACACGAAGCCCCAGTTGATCGCGCCGACGTGCCGGCGGACGAAGATCGGCATGATCGCCTGGAAGGTGCTTCCGCGCGGCCGCGCCATGTACTCGCTGCAGATGATCGGCCGCCCGTAGCGCTCGAGCGCGGTGATCAATCGCTCGACGTTGGTGCTGTCGTCGTAGCTGTGGAACGTTATGACGTCCGAGCTGTCGAGCATGTAGGCGACCAGCGGCGGGACGCGCGCCGGATCCACCCAGTCGCCCTTCCACGGCGCCGCGGTCAGCGGCTGCGACGGATTCATCTCCCGCGCCCAGACGAATGCCTTCCGCATCAGCTGGAACGCGCGCTCGCCCTTGTCCAGCGGCTCGTAGGCGATGTACGCCGGCCGGTTGGTGTTGTCCGGCTCGTTGAAGATGTCCCACGCCACCACGCGGCGGTCGTTGGCGAAGTGGCCGACCACACCCTGCACGTACGGACGCAGCTCCTCGTAGCGCATGGTGTCGGACAGCACCGCCGCGCCGGGGCTCTGCACCCATCCCGAGTTGTGCAGGTGCGGGATCGGCTGCCGCTGCCGGCCGAGGTGCGGCATCGGGTCCCAGACCGCGTCGAAGAGCACGAACATCGGACGGATGTGGTGCCGGTCGGCGATCGCCACGAACTGGTCCAGCCGCCCGAGGAAGCCGATCGAGTCCTGCTTCCAGAGCTGGTCGTGGAGGAAGACCCGCATCGTGTTCATGCCTAACGATTCGGCCCACCCCAGCTCGCGGTCGATCGCCGCCGGATCGAAGCTCTCCTTCTGCCACATCTCGAGCTGGTTGATCGCGGTGCTCGTCGCATAGTTGCTTCCGGCCAGCCAGCCGGTCGAGTCGGCCCAGGCTTTCGCTCGTGCCTTCGTCCAGACGGCGCGGGGCGTACCGCGATGCGTCGCGGCGGCGACCGGCGTCGGCATTGCCGTCGCCGCGGCCGCGTTCGCGCACCCGGCCAGCGCGTTAGGCAGGACCGCCAGCACAACGCCGAGCGTGATCCGCCGCGCGCGCAGCGACTGCACGCGCATCGACAGCGAGCGCATCAGCGCGCGACCCCGAAGGTGAACGTCGTCCGCGTGCGGTACTGCTGGCCGGGCCGGAGGATCGTGCTCGGGAAGTTCGGGTGGTTCGGCGAATCGGGGAAGTGCTGCGTCTCGAGCGCGAGCCCGTAGCGGTAGTGATAGATCTGGCCGCCCTTCCCCGTGATCGAGCCGTCGAGGAAGTTGCCGGTGTAGAACTGCACCCCGGGCTCCATCGTCGCGATGTCCATCGTCCGCCCCGTCGTCGGCTCGACGACGCGCACCGCGTGCACCATCGAGTCCGGCGCGGCGCCGCGACGGTTCAGCACCCAGTTGTGATCGTAGCCGCCGCCGAAGCGGATCTGCTGGTTCTGCTTCTGGTCGATCCGGGCGCCGATCGCGGTCGGCGTGCGGAAATCGAATGGCGTCCCCGCTACCGGCATCAGCTCACCGGTCGGGATCAGCGTCGTGTCCACCGGGGTGATCGCGTCGGCGTCGATCATCAGCACGTGGCCGAGGATGTCGCGGCTCGCGTTGCCGGCGAGGTTCCAGTAGCTGTGCTGCGTGAGGTTCACGGGTGTCGCCTTCGTCGTCGTCGCGAGGTAATCGACGACGAGCTGGTCCTGGTTGGTCAGCGTGTACGTGACCTTCGTCGTCAGCGCGCCGGGATATCCCTCTTCCATGTCGGCGCTGGTGTACGTCAGCACGAGCCCGACGCCACTCGCGTTCTGGAACGGCGTCGCCGCCCACACGACCTTGTCGAAGCCCTTCAGCCCGCCGTGCAGCGAGTTCGGCCCGTTGTTGATCGCGAGGTGATACGTGGTCCCGTCGAGCGTGAACGCACCCTTCGCGATGCGATTGCCATAACGGCCGACGATCGCGCCGAAGTACGGCGTGTCGCGCAGGTAGCCGGCGAGGCTGTCGTAGCCCAGCGCGATGTCGTCGAAGTGTCCGTTGCGGTCCGGCGTCTTTACCGACACGATCAGCCCGCCGTAGTTCGTGGCGCGGATCTCGACGCCGTGGCTGTTCGTCATCGTGAAGATGTCGACCGCCTTCCCATCGGTCGTCGTTCCGAACGGCGCGCGCGTCACGCCGGGCGTTGCCCGTCCCACCGATACCGACGCCGGCAACGTCGAAGGCGTGGATGATGATGCACAGCCAGCGAGCGCGATCAGCGCGAGCGCGGAGACGACGACCGGTGCGCGACCGTGCCGCGCTGCGAAGCTGAAGCCCATGAATCCTCCATCCGGGTTGGGTGAGTCGCGTGGTGCATCGTGAAGTTACAGGCCGTCAGCGCCGCCGCTACAGCCGGTGAACCGGGCACCTGCTCAATCGGAGCTTGCCCGGATCGATGACGCCGTCGTATGCTAGCGGTGCGATGATCGCACCGCTGGACGACCCCTCCACGACAGCCGACACCCCGACGCTGTTCGCCGACCCGATTGCCCGCGCACTGCTCGACGAGCGGCGCGACGCGGCCGAACGACTGCTCAATCGGGTTCGCATCGTCGTGCTCGTCCTCCTCGCCATCGCGGCGATCGTCTACGCCCCCGCGCTCTCGCCATCGCTGGCGCGCGCCAACGTCGTGCTCCTCCTGCCCACGCTCACCTGGGCGCTCGTGCAGCAGTGGTGGCTCGGGCGCCGCGACCGCCTCCCCGGCTGGATCTCGGTCGTGAACCCGATCGTCGACTGCTGCGCGGTCAGCGCGATCATCGTCGGCTACGGGATCACCCAGTCGCCCGCGCTCGCGCTCAAGAGCCCGATCGGGCTGACGTATTTTCTCGTGCTCGCCGCGCGACCGCTCGCGTCGTCGGTGCGAAAGACGATCGCGGTCGCCGGCTTCGTCGTCGTGCAGTACGCGCTCGTCCTCGCATTCTTCGTCCTGTCCGGCGACGCACCACTGGCGAAGCCGCTCGCCGCGGCGGTCGGCCCCGGCATCTCGCTCCTCGACGAAGGCGCGAAGATCCTCTTCCTCGCGTTAGGCGGGACGATCGCCGTCTACGCCACGCTCTGGCACGAGCGACTCGTCTACGGCTACCTCTTCGAGACGCGCGAACGCGCACGCGCGCTCGACCAGCTCGCCGAGGCGCAGCTCCACTCGCTGCGGCTGCAGCTGCAGCCGCACTTCCTCTTCAACACGCTCAACACGATCACCGCGCTCATCGCCGCTGAGCCACGCGCCGCCGAGCGGATGGTCGCGGGATTGAGCGAGCTGCTTCGCGCGTCGCTGCGCCTCGCTGACGAGCAGGAAGTTCCGCTCGCCCGCGAGCTCGATCACCTGCGCCTGTACGTCGACATCCAGCAGACGCGGTTCGGCGACCGGCTCGCGGTCGCGATGGACGTCGATCCCGCGGTGCGCAGCGCGCTGGTGCCGAGCCTCCTCCTCCAGCCGCTGGTCGAGAACGCGATCCGTCACGGCATCACGCCGCGCGCGGCCGGTGGACGCATCTCGGTGCGCGCCACGCGCGATGCGGATGAGCTCCGGCTCGAAGTGCGCGACGACGGCGTCGGCGCCGCCACGCATGACGGCCTGCTCGCGCGCGAAGGGGTCGGGCTCACCAACACCCGCGAACGGCTGCGCCGGCTGCACGGCGCGCGTCACCGCTTCGCGTACGAGAGCCGCGTCGGTTCCGGCTTCGCGGTCCGCATCGCCGTGCCATTCCGCACCGAGACGCCCGGCGCATGAGCGCGATTCGCGTCATCGTCGTCGACGACGAGCCGCTCGCTCGGCGACACCTGCACGCGCTGCTCAGCGCCGAGCCCGATGTGGCGGTCGTCGCCGAGTGCGGCACCGGGCTAGAAGCGGTGGCGGCGATCCGCGCGCAGCGTCCCGACCTCGTCTTCCTCGACATCCAGATGCCGGAGCTCGATGGCGTTGGCGTTGCCGACGCGATCGGCGCCGCGTCGATGCCGCTCACGGTCTTCGTCACCGCGCACGACGACCGCGCCCTCGATGCGTTCCGCGTGCACGCGCTCGACTATCTCCTCAAGCCGGTGGACCGCTCGCGCTTCGCGCTCGCTCTCGCCCGCGCGAAGGACACGCTGCGTGGCCGCGTCGCCCGCGATCCGGCACGGCTCGAGGCGATGCTGGCCGCGCTCCGTCCACGCCGCATCGGCGCGGAATCGATCGCGCCGATGGCACCGATCGCCCCGAGCGAGCGGCTCGCGGTTCGCATCGAAGGTCGAACGCTGCTCGTCCGCGTGCATGAGATCGACTGGATCAGCGCCGATGACAACAACGTCGTGCTTCACGCGGCGGGGCGGGCGCTTCGCATCCGCGAGACGTTGAGCTCGATCGCCGACCGTCTCCCCTCCGACTTCGTTCGCGTTCACCGCTCGGCGATGGTGAATGCATCACGCGTCGCCGAGGTGCGCCCGGCGTTGCATGGGGAGTACGTGATCGTCCTCGCCGACGGGGTGGAAGTGGCGACCGGACGGCGTTTTCGCGACGCGGTGCACGGGCTGGTGCGGAAGGCTCGCTGAGCTTTTCCCGTCATTCGCCCCGCCTATCGTGTAGGCTGCCCCGCTCGCGTTGCGCGGCCGTGACCTGATTGTACGTTGGCGAAGGAGTCTGAACCGGAGAAGATGACCATGCGTTTTTCGACGTTAGTCCTGAGCGGGTTGGTGGCAGCGGTCGCGTGCGGCGGCGGTGGTGGTGGTGGCGGGACCGAACCTCCGCCCCCTCCGCCGCCGCCTCCGACGCTGGTCCACGCATCACGCGTGACCGCGACGAGCGGGCTCGCCTTCGACCCGAAAACAGTTTCGATCCCGGCCGGCGACACGATCTACTACACGTTCCAGGGCGTGCAGCACAACGTCATCTTCGACACGCAGGGAAGTCCGGCGAATGTCGCAACCACGTCGAGTGCGACGGTGAAGCGCATTTTCCCGGCAGCCGGCACATTCAACTATCACTGCTCGATCCATCCACAGATGACGGGCACGATCACGGTCACGCCGTGACTAGCGTTAGGCAGCGTGCCGCTGCCGGGCTCGTGGGCGCGGTGGTCGGCGCGCTGCTGGTCGCCGCCCCCAAGGTCGCCGGCGCGCAGTGCCGGCCGGGTGAGGACTCGAACGAGGCAAAGCTGCTCGCCCACTACTCGGCGCCGATCACCTTCGCCCCGCAGGTCGGGCCCGGCTCCGGACGTCACCGCATCGTCTTCGGCGCCGACCTGACCTTCATCCCGAAGCCCGATCCGGCGCTCGAGCGCACCGGCGTCTGCTTCATGCCGAAGAAGGAATCGACCCAGCTGTCGCCGGTCTTTCCCCGCCCGCGGCTGAGCATCGGCCTGCCGTTAGGCATGGGACTCGAGATCGGCTATCTCCCGCCGGTTCGCGTCGCCGGAGCCAAGGCGAACCTGATCAGCGGCGCGCTCTCGATCGCGCGGCCGCTCGTCTCGGGGAGCGCGAACCCGATCGTCGCCGCCGCGCGCATCCACGCCACACGCGGGTACGTGAACGGCGCGATCACCTGCGGCGAGGACGCGCTGCAGCAGAGCGACCCTAACGCTGCCTGCTACGGGAGCGAGAAGTCGAACGACACCTTCCGCCCGAACATGTGGGGAATCGACGGCTCGATCGGCCGCGGATTCATGGACGGCCGGCTCGGCCTGTACGCCGGCGGCGGCTACACCTGGCTCGCCCCGCGTTTCCGTGTCGGCTTCAACGACGCGAACGGATTCCAGGACCGTACCCGCGTCGAGGTCGACCTGCAGCGTGCCGCCGTGTTCGGCGGCGCGACGTATCGCCTCGCCGGTATCTGGTCGGCGACGGCGCAGGTGTACTCGGTCCCGGTCGATGTGACGCTGTTCCGGTTAGGCGCGACGGCGCGGCTGGGAAGACTGTAGCGCCCTTCGCTGTCCGCCATGGCGCCGCGCAGTCAGCCGTAAGCGGTAAGCGGCAAGCAGTCAGCGAACGGCGTCGAGGGTGCGCAGCCTCGACGCCGTTCGTCGTTCCGGCGTCCGCTCACTGCTGATAGCTTATCGCTTACGGCCAGCCGCAAGCCCGAGGCCCGCGCCCCGGTGACGAACGGCGGTCCCGGCCAGTCCTTGTGGACCAACCTGCACCCGGTCCGCCGATGGCGATCTCGTCCCAACCAACACCGCGTCGTGGCTCGCCGGGCGCACCGTATTCAGGTGCGTCCGATGTCGAGATCTCCGTCGTGATTCCCTGTCTCAACGAGGCGGACACGCTCGCCACCTGCGTGCGCAAGGCGCTGGCTGCGCTGAGCGGTGCGGGGATCAACGGCGAAGTCATCGTCGCCGACAACGGCAGCACCGACGGGTCGATCGACATCGCCGAGCGCGAAGGCGCGCGCGTCGTCCGCGTGCCGACGAAGGGATACGGCAGCGCGCTGATGGGCGGGATCGAGAACGCGCGCGGTCGCTACATCCTCATGGGCGACGCCGACGACAGCTACGATTTTGGCGAGCTGCCGAAGTTCGTCACCAAGCTGCGCGAAGGCTACGACCTGGTGCAGGGATGCCGTCTTCCCGCCGGCGGCGGCGAGGTGCGCACCGGCGCGATGCCGTTCCTCCATCGCTGGTGGGGCAACCCGATGTTCTCGTGGATGGTGCAGCGCTGGTTCGGCGCGCCGATCCACGACGTGCACTGCGGGATGCGCGCGTTCACGAAGGAGCTCTACACCCGGCTCGACCAGCGCTGCACGGGAATGGAGTTCGCCTCGGAGAACGTGATCAAGGCCAGCATCCACGGCGCGAAGATCGCCGAGGTACCGGTCACGCTCCACGTCGACGGTCGCGTCGCGCATGCGCCGCACCTCAAGACCTTCCGCGACGGCTGGCGGCACTTCCGCTTCTACCTGATGTTCAGCCCGCGCTGGCTCTTCCTGCTTCCGGGATTGCTGCTCACCGCGGCCGGTCTCGCCGGCTACGCGGTCGCGATGCCGCAGATGCACGTCGGGAAGATCGTCTTCGACGTCAACACGCTGCTCTTCGCCAGCCTGGCGATCGTCTGCGGTTACCAGTCGGTGCTGTTCGCGCTGCTGACGAAGTTCTTCGCCATCGGTGAAGGCTTGCTCCCGACCGACGCGCGCATCGAGCGCATCGGCAAGATCCTCACCCTCGAGCGCGGACTCATTCTCGGTGCGCTCGCGTCGATCGCGGGGTTGTCGATGCTCGGCGCGACGATCCTGCAGTGGCGGGCGCACGGCTTCGGCCCGATGAACTACCAGACCTCGCTCCGCCTGACGATCCCCGGCATGACGCTCAGCGTCCTCGGCTTCCAGACGATCATCTGGAGCTTCTTCGTCAGCATCCTCGCCCTCAAGCGGCGATGAGCACCGCCTCGCGCCGGAGCGCGGCCGGTGCCGCCGCGACCGACGCGCCCGAGTTCGACGCCTACGCCGCGCGTTATGACGAGGCGCTCGCCGCCGGGCTTGGCATCACCGGCGAGGACAAGGAGTACTACGCCCGCGGCCGGATGCGCTGGGTCGCCGGCCGACTGAGAGCGTTAGGCATCGCTCCGCCGCGGTCGGTGCTCGATTTCGGCTGTGGGCTCGGCAACGCGACGCCGCTCTTCATCGAGGAGCTCGGCGCGCGCGAAGTCGTCGGCGTCGACGTCTCGGAAGGATTGCTCGAGCGGGCGCGAGAAGCATTCGCAAACGAGCCGCGGGCTCGCTTCGCGACCATCGACGCGCATGATGCCCCGGCCAGCGCCGACCTCGCGTTCGTGAACGGCGTGTTTCATCACATCCCGGTCGCCGACCGCGCTCGGGCGCTGCAGTACGTGCGACGCACGCTCCGCCCGGGCGGACTGTTCGCGTTCTGGGAGAACAATCCCTGGAATCCGGGGACGCGCTACATCATGAGCCGCGTCTCCTTCGACGAGCACGCGATCACCATCACCCCGCCGGAAGCGCGCGGCTTGCTGCATGCCGCCGGCTTCGAGACGATAGAAACCGACTTCCTCTTCATCTTCCCCCGCGCGCTGCGCTCGCTGCGGCCGCTCGAGCGGCTGCTGGCCCGCCTGCCGTTAGGCGGCCAGTACCTCGTGCTCTGCCGCGCGCGCTGATCGACCACTGAGCAAGGCCCCTGGTCAATGATCTACCGGCTTCCCCTGGCGCTCGCGGCGGCATTCCTGCTCGCATGGCAGCTGCGCTTCGTCCAGCGGGCCGGCGTTCGCGTCGCGACGTGGCTCGAGTCGCGCCACGCCCCGCTCGCGATCGGCGTCGTCACCGCGATCATGCTCACGCTGGCCTGGGGGTCGTGGACGCAGATCCCGGTGATCCACGACGAGGCGTCGTACCTCTTCCAGGCGAAGCTGTTCGCCAGCGGCCACTGGACCGCGCCGTCACCGCCGGCGCCGGAGTTCTTCGAGCAGTGGCACGTCTTCGTCGTGCCGCACTACGCATCGAAGTATCCGCCCGGGCACGCGCTGCTCCTCGTACCCGGCATCTGGCTCGGCCTCCCGGGAATGATGCCGGTGATCATCAGTGCGATCACCGCCGCCCTCGTTTTCTCCGTCGCGCGCCGGCTCACCAATGGTGTCATCGCCTTCTGGACGTGGGGATGGTGGATCACGACGTCGATCGTGCTCTGGCTCCTCGCGTCCTACTTCTCCCAGCCGACGTCGGCGCTCTGCTGGATGCTCGGCTGGTACGCATTGCTCCGCTGGCGCGATGGCGGCGAGCGCTGGCTCTACGTCGTCGCGGCGTCGGTCGGCTGGCTCGGGCTGACGCGGCCGCTCACCGCGCTCGCCTACGCGATTCCGGTCGGGGTCTACGTCCTCTGGCGGGTGAAGCAGCGCCGGCAGTGGGCAACGTTAGGCGGGCCGATGGTCCTCGGCCTCGCGCTCCTGCTCGTGATCCCGCTCTGGAGCTGGAAGACGGTGGACAGCGCGACGAAGACGCCATACGCGCTCTACTCCGAGATGTACTTCCCCTGGGACGCGCCCGGGTTCGGGCTCGACTCGTCGCCGCCGAAGCGCGCGCTCCCGCCCGACATGGCGATCATCTCGAAGTACGGGTCGGAGCCGCACCGCTACTACGTCCCATCGGCGCTCCCGAGGGTCTTCGCCGAGCGTGCGTTCTACGTCGCGAAGGACATGTGGGGCCCGCCGCGGACGATCCTCGCCGTCTTCGCCGCGATCGGGCTGCTCGCGATCACCGCCGAGCTGGCGTTCGGGCTCGCCTCGGCGCTGGTGCTCCTCGTCGCGTACCTCTGGTTCGACCATGGCGCGGGCTGGACGGTCTACTACCTCGAGATCCAGCCGGTGCTGGCCGTCTTCATCGCGTTAGGCTTCTGGCGGGTGATGAACCTCTGGCCGCGCGACGTCGCCGGCTCCGCCGCTCGTTCACCGCGCACGCGCGCGGTTGCGCCGATCGCGGCCGGCATGTCGATGCTGATCATGCTCTTCCTCGCCGACTTCGCGAAGGTGATGGTGTTCAGCGCCCACCGCAACATCGTCGCGGTGCAGCGCTACCAGCGAACCTTCCTCTCGGCGATCGCCCGGCTCCCGGCCGACAAGGCGATCGTGTTCGTGCGCTACGGGCCGGATCACAACCCGCATCTCAGCCTCCTCTACAACGACCCGGACCTCCCTGCGGCGAAGCGCTGGATCGTGTATGATCGAGGACCGGACAACGTGCGGCTGATGCAGGCCGCCCCGGAGCGCGCGGCGTTCCTCTACGACGAGTCGCGGAACGCGATGTACCCATTCGTCCCGGCCCGCGACACCGTAGCGGCGCAAATCACCGGGCGTTAGGCACGACGGAGGGCGGGGCGATGGCCAGCGAGATCGGTGTCCTGATCGTTCACGGGATGGGCGCCCAGCCCGCCGACTTCGCCGACGCGTTCATCGCCGAGATGCAGGGGCGCCTCCTGCGACTCGGCGTGAACCCCGACCGCGTCGCCTGGCGCGCCGGCTGGTGGGCAGACACGGTGAAGCAGCGCGAGGACGAGCTCTGGAACGAGCTCACCGCCACCCACACGCTGCGCTACGACTCGGCGCGCCGCTTCATCATCAGCAGCTTCGGCGACGCGCTCGCCTACCAGCGGGAGCCGTCCCAGGCGACCGACGTCTACCGCACCATCCACGCACGGATCCGCGAGCACCTCGCCGCATTGCGCGAGGAGATGGGCGGCGACAAGCCGATCGTCGTCCTCGCCCACTCGTTAGGCAGCGTCATCATCTCGAACTACACCTGGGACGAGCAGAAGGCGCCGACTCCCGGCACGACCGCGACGCAGCGCATGGAAACGCTCGCCGGGCTGGTGACGTTCGGCTCGAACATCCCGCTCTTCACGCTCTGTCTCGACGATGTCGTGGCGATCCGCTTTCCAGTACCCGCGGTGAGCGGCGCAATCCGCGATGCCTCGCGCTGGCTCAACTTCTTCGACGCCGACGACGTCCTCGGCTACCCGCTGCGCCCCCTGAGCCCGAGCTACCGCGACGCCGTCAGCGCCGACCTCCAGATCAACGTCGGGAGCATCCTCCGCTCGTGGAACCCCCTCTCGCACGACGAATACTGGACCGACAACGACTTCACCGGCCCGGTCGCGTCGCTCATCCGCGAAGTCCTCGAGGCGAGCGGACAGTAGCGCGCCTCCGAGCGGGGAGCGTTAGGCAGGCGGCGGCGGCGTCGCACCGCGGTAGGCAGCCGGCGAACTGCGGCTGTTGCTGATTGATCCCGCTTGGCCGCCGGCGTCGTGTATGTCGGCCGTACTCCTCAGCACTCGATCGTCGTACAGTCTGCTGGGGAGACACCGAGGCACCGAGGGCACCGAGGACTGCCCCTAGAGACTGAGCCGTCCGCACCAGCGCCTGAAAGACTTTGGGCAACGGGGCGAGACCATCTCACCCCTATGCCCCAAAGTTGTCTGGCCGCAGCGCAACGACAGTAGTGTGGTGTGCCGTCCTCGGTGCCTCGGTGTCTCGCAAAATCAGACTGTCACGACGATCGAATGCTGAGGACCGCCGCCGACATACCAGAGCGCCAGCGGCTCAGCGGAACCGATCAGCAACAGCCGCAGTCCACACCGTCGCTCTGACGCCGTCCGCTCCCTGCCTGGCGCTTACCGCTCAGATCCGATCACTCCGGCGGAGCCGCCGAGCCTCGCCCTCTCGCCGCGACCGGCCAGCTCGTCTCGACGACATCGCCGCGGACGCCGTAGATCTCGTCGAAGAGGTGCACGACGATGCAGACATGATTCGGCACGATCCGCACGCGGTCGCCGATCTTCGGGCGCCAGTCGCTGTCTCCCAGCTCGATGATGCCGTGCTCCTCGGACATTCGCGACACCACCAGCTCCGGGCGGTCGAGCAGGGCGCCGAATCCCTCGCCTTCCGCGCCGCGCATCGGCTCCCTGCCTAACGATTTCGTCCCGGCGTCGACGACCACCTGGCCGGGAACCGCGGTGCTGATCACCGATGCCGATACCGTCAGGGCGCAATCGTCCCAGCTGCAGGCGCCGATCGCGGCGGTGACGCGGTCGTTGTAGACGTAGGTGCCGGGGCGGACTTCGGTCAGCCCCTCGACCTCGTGCATGCGCCAGGCGGCCGGTGTCGAGCCGCCGCTGACCACCGCCGGCGGCAGCCCTTCGCGCTCGAGGGCGTCGATCGTCAGGCGGAGGTCGGCGCTCAGCTGCTCGATCGCCGGCCCCTGCTTCGCCAGCGGCTCGCGGATGTGGCCGGGGTAGAACGCGATCCCCGCGAAGCGCAGCGGCGGGGTTCGCCACACGAGCTGCGCCAGCTTCACCACCTCGTCGGCCGTCGCGACGCCGACGCGGTGCATTCCAATGTCCTGCTCGATGTACACCCCGACCTCGCGCCCCATCAGCCGCGACGTGCTCGCGAGCTGCTCGATCGCCGTCGCCGAATCCACAGCGACCGTCACCCGCGTCTCGCGCGGGAGCGTCATCAGCCGTGACAGCTTGGCCGCCCCGATCGGCGGGTACGCCAGCAGGAGGTCGTTCGAGACCTCGGCCATCACCTCCATCTCGCGCGTCGTCGCGCACGTCAGGCCTAACGCGCCGAGCCGGATCTGGTCGGCGGCGATGCGCGGTGACTTGTGCGTCTTGACGTGCGGACGGAGTGTGAGGCCGTGCAGTGCGGCGTACGTCGCCATCGCCTCGAGGTTCGTCGCCAGCCGGTCGAGGTCGACGATCACCGACGGCGTCTCAAGCTCGTCGATCCGCCGCGGCGAGGCCGCTTCGGCGAACCTCGGCATCGCCGAGCGACGGCCGCCACCGCCCGTGCGCTTCGCCACTCAGCTCCCCAGCCTGATCGTCTGTCCCGTCACGTCGCGCGCGCCGTCGGAGCAGAGCCAGCGCACGACATCGGCAACCGACTCGCGCTCGACGTAGTTGCGGTCCGCCCCCATCTCGCTCTCGTTCAGCGCGGTGCGGATCATCGTCGGCGCGACCGCGTTGGCGCGGACGCCGTTCCGGCGCTCCTCCTGCGACACCGCCTGCATCAGCGCCAGCACGCCGGCCTTCGCCGCGGCGTAGGCGCTTTTCTCCCCGACCGCGCCACCCGGCAGCACCGCCGCCGCGCCGAAGTACACGATGCTCCCTCGCGCCCGGCGCAGCGCCGGCATGAACGCGCGCGTCGAGAGGTAGGCCGTGGTCAGGCTGATCGCGATCTGCTTGTGCCACGCGGCCGGGTCACTCTCGCCGACCGGTCCGCTCATCGCGAAGCCGCCAGCCGCCGCGACCAGCGCCGCCAGCGGGCGGTCATCGCTGCCTAACGCTTCGCGGGCGGCCCGCAGCGAGTCCTGCGGATCCGTCAGGTCGGCGACGATCGAACGCGCCCGGCCGCCGTTCTTCACGACGTCGCTCGCGCGCTCGGCCACGCCGGCATCGCGATCGATCAGCACGAGCTCGGCGCCCTCGCGCGCGAACGCGGCGGCGATCGCCTCGCCTGCCTGACCCGCGCGCCCGACACCGGTGATCACCACGAGGCGGTCGCTCATCGTGCGCGACGGAGCGGTCATCAGCGCCGCTCCAGCGGGGAAATGGTGATTGTCATCGAGCGGAATATGACCCGCTAGCCGAGCGATGCATAGTATCGGAGACCACCAGGAGTGGCGCGGAATCCGGCCGCGGCGAACGCCGGCGCGCGCGGGCTCGTCATCGCCGGACGCCCATCGATTGTCTCGACGATGAGGTCGCGCGTCCCGCCCGCCGCGTCGTGGAGCGCACGCACCAGCGCCCGCGTCGCGGCGCCGAGTTCGTTCTCGGGGATCTCCGGCGCGACCGCGATGCGCTTGCCGCGCCCTTCGCTCGAGAGGAGGACGCGTCCACCGCGCATCACCAGCAGCGCGTCGCGCCCGCGCGGGCGCTCGTGCACGGCGCGCGGTGTTTCCATCCGCAGCGAGTAGACGTTCGCCGGATCGCTGGCGCGGATAACCACGATCGGCGCCCCCGGGTCGCTCGCCGCCGCGCGCAGCTGCTCGACGGCTTCGGGAAGCGCGAACTGTGCGCCGGCGAGTCCGCGCACGAAGTACCCGCGTCGCACCTCGCCGCGCAGCTCGAGCTTCCGCAGCTCGTAGTAGATCGAGCGCCATGGCACCGCCGGCTTCTCACGACGCCACCAGTCGCGCGACACGATCCCGTAGCGATCCAGCCATTGTCTCGCCACACGCTCGGCGCGCTCGTCATCGGGGAGTGGGGCACCGAGCACCCCCGGAGTGCGAAGCAGCGTCCATCGGCCTTGCCAGACCGCATTCTCGTCGCGCGCGCCCGGCTGGTCCGGCCGACGCCACTTCGGGAGCCGCCGCAGGTTCGCCCGCCGCTGCACGACCGGTCGCGACGCGGTGAATCCCTCGGGGAGCCAGCGCGTCGGATCGGGGGCGACGCCGCGCCCCGGCGCCGTCGGCATTGTCCGCCAACGCGCGACGTCGCGCGCCGCATCGGGAGCGTCGCTCGTGACCAGCGCCGCCGCCACCAGCTCGCGCAATCCGTCGCGCACCTGGCGCGGCCTGAGCTCCGTCACGCCGACGATGTCGGCGAAGAAGCTCGCGCCCTGCTTCGCCAGCGCGTCGCGTACTGCGGCGGCGAGCTCGCCTAACGGTGGATCGGCCCCGGCCTCGAGCCAGAGCTGCCCCGTCCCGCGCTCGAAGAAGCGGATCCCCGTGAGCGTTCGCACTCCCGCCTTCTCGTCGAGCACACCGGTGCCCGACCAGACCAGCTCACCGGCGAGCCCGAGGCGAGCGAGATCCTCGTCGCTGAATCCGTCGACGCGGACGGGGAGGTAGTCGCGCCACCATCCATCGGCAGGGCGCGCCAACCCGTAGAGCTGGCGGACCGCCGCCGCCGCTCCACTCGTCCCCCGCAGCCGGTCGCGTTCGTCCACGTGCTGCCAGCGCTGGAGAAATGCCGCCAGCACCGGGATCTCCACCGCCTCCACCGCGCGCCGCGCCGCGGCCAACTCTCGTCGCCGCGCCTGCTCGAGCACCGGCCGCGTCACCCACCGTGGCTCGCTCCCCGCCGAGTCGACGCGGACGAGCCGCTTCGCTCGCTCCCATTCTCCGAGGCGGACGAGCAGCCTCCGCTCGCCTAACGCGTAGCGGGCGCGGATGTCGGCCACCGATACCGGGCCGGCCAGCGTCAGCCACCGCCAGAGCACCTCACGCCGCGCGGCGGCGCGCGTGAGCGACGCGTGCCGGAGCACGTCGGGGACCGCGTCCCGCGCCGGCACCTCGCCCAGCTCCGCGCCACGGCGCACCATCGTCGCATCGTCGAACCCGAATGCCGCCGCGTAGCGCGAGAACGTCTCGGTGAGGATGAGCCGCCACTGGATCTCGCCGCTTGCCGTTCCGCCGTTCGCCGTTCCGCTGCCTGCCGTTCCGCCGTTCGTCGTGCCGGCGCTCGTCGGGATCGGAACGCCGATCACGCGACCGGCCGCGAGCAGCTCGCCTAACGGTTCGCCGCGCACTCCTTCGTCCGCGGTCGCGATCCGTTGCTCGGCTTCCTCCCGCGTCAGATCGCCGGCGCGGTCGATGAGGATCGCCAGCTCGTCGGCGGTGCGCGCCCGCCGCCCGGCCGCGGTCCCGCGCCGCGCGGCCAGCACCTCCTCGACCGCGGCCAGCGTCGCATCCTCAGGCACGTTCTCGCCGCTGATCCCCTGCAGCAGCGCCCGGTCGAGCGATAGCATCGCCGCCCGCTGCTCGGCGCGCGGCGTGTCGTCGCCGTACATCCAGTCCATCACGAAGCCGAACTGCAGGCTGGCCGCGAAGGGCGACGCGATCTCGGTCTCGACGCTGCGGATCGCGATCCGCCCCTCATGGATCTCCTGCAGGACGTGATGCAACGCCGGCATGTCGAACGCGTCCTGCAGCACGTCGCGATACGTCTCGACCAGGATCGGGAACGACGGGAACGACCGCACGGCCTCGAGCAGGTCAAGCGACTTGAGGCGCTGCAGCCAGAGCGGCATCCGCCGCCGCGGATTGCCGCGCGCCAGCAACAGCGCCCGCGCCGCGTTCATCCGGAACCGCGCGCCGAACAGCGACGTCGTCCCGACCTCGTCGAGGACCCGCCGTTCCGCTTCCGCCGCCGTGAGGCCTAACAGCGCCGAGACCGGCGCCGACTCCTTCAGGTCGGGGAGGCGCAGCATGATCCCGTCGTCGGTCGTCAGCACCTGGACGTCGGTGACTTCCTCAGCGTCAGGCGAGCGGGCCAGCCGGCCGACCATCTCCCGCGCCCGCTGTGCCAGCGCCATCCCCCACGGCGCGTTGACGCGGCCGCCGAACGGCGCGTGCAGCACGATGCGCACGGCGCCGGTGTCGTCGCGGAACTGCTCGAGCAGCAGCGTCCGCTCGTCGGGAACGATTCCGGTCGCCGCCTTCTGCTGGTGCACGTACTCGACCATCGAGCGGATCGTCGCCTCGTCCGCGTCATAACGCGCCATCAGCGCGTCGAGCGCGGCCCGATCGCGCGTGTCATCCAGTGCGCGCCTGAGCGCGCCGACACGTTCGGTGAGGTGCGCCGAGCGCGCGCCGTACTCGCCGTGCCAGAACGGCATCCGCGCCGGCGAGCCCGGTGCCGGCGTGACGATGACGCGATCATGCTCGATCGATCCGACCCGCCACGTGCTCGACCCGAGCTGGAACACGTCGCCGATGCGCGTCTCGTGCACGAACTCCTCATCGAGCTCGCCTAACCGTGTGCGGTCGGGGAGCGTCACCGCGTACAGCCCGCGATCGGGGATCGTCCCGCCGGAGATCACCGCCGCCATGCGGCTCGCCCGTCCCGCGGCGACCAGCCCGGTGAGCTTGTCCCAGACGAGCTTCGCGTCGAGCGACGCGGCGACATCGGCCGGATACTTTCCGGCGAGCATCGCCAGCGTCTCGTCGAACGCCGCACGCGGCAGCCGGTGATATGGGTAGCTGCGCCGCACCATCACGAACAGGTCGTCCGCGGTCCAGTCGTCGACGCTCGCCGCTGCGACCAGCACCTGGCTCAGCACGTCGAGGGGATTCTGCACGACCTTCGTCGGCTCGACGTCGCCATCGCGCATCGCATCGGCGATCGCCAGGATCTCGAGCGCGTCATCGCGGAACGTCGGCACGAACAGCCCCCGGCTCACCGCGCCTAACGTGTGGCCGGCGCGCCCGATCCGCTGCAGCCCCGCGGCGACCCGTTTCGGCGACTGTAGCTGGATCACCAGGTCCACCGAGCCGATGTCGATCCCGAGCTCGAGTGAGCTCGTCGTCATCAGCGCCCGCAGCTCGCCGGCCTTGAGTCGCTGCTCGAGCAGCAGCCGTCGCTCGCGCGACAGCGACCCGTGATACGGCTGCGCGAGCTCTTCCTCGGCGAGCGCGTTGACGCGTCCCGCCATCCGCTCCGCCTGCGCGCGGTTGTTGACGAAGATCAGCGTCGTCCGCGCCTGCCGGATCCGGTCGAGCACGAGCGGCGCGACCGACGTCCAGATCGTCCCGCCGACGTTGCCGAGGTCGGGAACCGGCGAGCGGACCGCGGTCTCGATCGTCTTCACCAGCCCGCAGTCGACAACGGTCACCGGCCGGAACGACGGCGTGGCGTCTTCACCCAGCGGGCGCGTCTCGCATCCACCGAGAAAGCGCGCGATCTCGTCGAGCGGCCGCTGCGTCGCCGAGAGGCCGATGCGCTGCGGCGAGCGACCGAGGAGATGTTCGAGCCGCTCGAGCGTGAGGGCGAGATGCGATCCGCGTTTCCCGCCGGCCAGCGCGTGGATCTCGTCGATGATCACGACGCGAAGCGCCGCGAACATCCCGCGCCCCTTCACGCTGGTGAGCAGGATGTGCAGCGACTCCGGCGTCGTGATCAGGATGTGCGGCGACTTGCGCAGCATCCTCGCCCGGTCGCGGGCCGGCGTGTCGCCCGTGCGCACGCCGACGCGGATCTCGGGGAAGGGAACGCTCGCCTTCTCGAACCGCCGTTCGAGCTCGGCCAGCGGCCCCTCGAGGTTGCGCTGGACGTCGTTGCCTAACGCCTTGAGTGGCGAGATGTAGAGGACATGGACACCGTTGGCGAGCGGCGCCTCGCTCCCGCGGACGATCAGCTCGTTCAGCTCCCAGAGGAACGCCGCCAGCGTCTTCCCGGTGCCGGTCGGCGCGAGGATCAGCGTGTGCTCCCCGCGCCCGATCGCCGGCCACCCCGCCCGCTGCGGATCACTCGGTGCGCCTAACGTTTCGCTGAACCACTCCCGCACCAGCGGATGAAACGGCGCCAGCGCCGATTTCCCAGCCGCACGCTTGGCGGTGGCGCCTTTCGCGGTGGCGCCTTTCGCGGTGGCGCCTTTCGCGGCGCCACTCTTCGGAGTCGCGCCTTCCCCCGCACCTCTCTTCTTGCCCCGTTTCTTCTCGCTCATCGCCCTTCAACTAGGCGACGAATGTGCCGCGCGGCCAGAGCGCCAATCCACCCTCCAACTCGCAGCCCTGACCCCCGACCCCTGACCCCTGACCCCTGAGCGACCCCCGACCCCTGCTTGCCCCGCACTACGCCGCGTTCAGCGTCACCCGAAGTGCCGTCCCCGCCGGCAGGCATCCTTCATACTTTCTCGTCGCCCGCCCCGCGACCGCGCCGGCCACTCCGCCCGCGGCCGCGCCGATCACCGTTCCTTTGGTGTTGTGCCCGATCACCTGGCCGAGGATCGCGCCGGCGATCGCCCCCGCGGCTGCCTTCTTCGCATCGCTCGATGATGGCGTCGTGTTGATCTTCTGCAGCCCCCCGTCGGCGGTCACCGTCGTCCCGTTGCCGGGATAGTCGACGCCGTTCGCCGAAATCGCGCGGACGCGGAAGACGATGCGCGACGCCTCGGGATGCGCATTGTCGATCTGCATGTCCGCGACTTCGAGCACCACGGTCGATCCGGCCGGGATCGTCCCAGCACCCGGGCCGCTCGTCTGGTTCACGTGCGCGACGAACTTGTCGCCCACTCGGTTGCTCGTGCAGACCGCCGACGCGGTGCTCATCGCCAGCGAGGTGCCCGCGAGCCCGCTCCCGCGATCACCGGACGATGATCCCGTTGCCGGCGCAGCGACTGGTGACTCGACCGCCGGCCTCGCCGTCGTCGCGGCTGGCGTCTCCGCTGCCGGACGTGGTGCATTCGCGACACGCGTCGACGTCGCAGGGTGCGGCTGCGCGACCGGTCGCGGCGTCGTCGACTTCACCGCCGGCGCCTTCGGCGTGACGCGGACCTTCGCGTTAGGGTTTGGCGCGGTGTCGGCGGGAATGAAGTTCGGTACCGTCTGCCCGGCCATCGACAGGTCGCGTGCGAGCGAGCTGTCGACCGCGGGCGCCGCATCCTTCCGTGAGCACGCAGCCGCGAGCATCAGTGATGCCGCGATCAGCGGTGCACTGCGCAGGTGCCTGACGATGAAGAGTCGCGAATCCATGGTCGGTTCGTCGAGGAGATGAAAGCGTTCTAACAGTCAATTGTCATACCCGCGCTCCTTGATCGGGTTCGATGGCGGTGCCGCCCGGACGATGGTACCTTCGCCGGGCGGCATGCCACCGGTCCCGCGTCCTGCCGTCGAGGCTCTCCCCCCAATGATACCGACCTCCTCACGCATCGTGCTCGCGCGAGTAGCGCTCATCGCGCTCTTCGGCGCTGTGCTCACCGTTCGGGTTTCAGCGCAGTCGGCGCCGGGTGCGCCGCCGCCCGCGGGCGCCGACGTGATCGTCATCGTTCCCGACTCGCTCTCCAGTGTTCCGCGCACGCTCAGTGAGCTGCTGCGCGATTACGTCGCTTCGGCGTCGGTCAATCGTTCCAGCGGTGGACTCGGCGCGAGCGCGTTCGTCTCGCTGCGTGACGCGTCGGCCATGCGAGGTGACGATCCACTCGTGGTCATCGATGGTGTGCGACAGGTGAGCTACCGCACGACGATCGACACGCTCAGCCGCCGGTCCCCTTCCATCCTCGACGACATCATGCTCGACGATGTCGCGCGCGTCGAGGTGCTGAGCGGGCCGGCCGCGGCGGCGGGCTACGGCTACGACGGGCAGCGCGGCGTGATCGTGGTGACGACCAGGGAGCCGGGACATGGTCGTCCGACGCTCCGCGCAAGCATCACGACGAGCGCCGGTGACGACAACGCCGACTACGCGCGCAATCTGGCCCGGGTGAGTGCCTCGGGCATCGCCTGCCCATACAACTACGAGACGGCCGGGTTCTGCACCGCCACCCGCACCTCGACCTACACGCCTTTGCTCGACCGGAGCCCTTTCCGCGATGCGCAGCAGGCGCGCGTCCACCTCGGTGCCAGCGGCGGTCTCGCAGCGTTAGGCTATGCCGCATCGTTAGGCTACGAGCGCGGGATCGGCACCATGGATGCCGATGGCGCCGACCGTGCCGTCGCCTCGCTGAGGCTGGCGATGCCCATCGCCGGCAGGGTCCGGGCCTCCCTCGTCTCGTCGGCGACGGCGCGTGGCGTCACCTTGCCGGCCGACGGGTATTCGTCGCTGTTCGCGGCCGGACTCGGTGGCGGTCCGCTCGATTGCAGCCCCACCACCCCGTGCGGAAACGATTCGGTCTCGGGTGGTTACGCCGGCACCCCGCTCTCCTGGCTCGCGCCACGCGGTCCCCATCGTCGAATCGGCCACCTGGGCGAAGCGCTCACAGTCGATGTCGACGCCACGTCCAGCCTCTCGCTGCGGACGACGGTGAGCGGCGACGTCTTTCGCGACAAGGCCGGGCTCCGCGACACTGTCGCGCCCGGGGCGGTGCCCGGGATGTCGAAGACGACGGCGAGGGAGCGCAACTGGCGCGTCGATGGTGGCGAGGAGGCGCGGTTCGCGACCCGAGTCGGCGGCGTCGCATCCACCACGACTGTCGCAGTGCGCGGTCACTTCGAGCGGAGCCACGACGAGAACGCCACCTATAGCGTCATCTATCCGCCACAATTTCCGCCCGGACTCTCCTCTGGCTCCTGGAGCTGGAGCTGGTTGTTTCGAAATCGCTACGAGGCGTCGCTCGACCAGCGCTTCGCCTGGAGCGATCGGGGAACGGTCGGCTTTGGCCTCATGCGAACGAAGACGACGGGCGGAAAGGACGGGCCGCATCTGCCCGTGACGCTCGACCCGCGCATCGATGGCGCGTATCGCGTCGTATCGCCGGCCGCACCGTTAGGCGCGCTCACTTCGCTCCGGCTGCGAAGCGCATGGGGGCAGGCCAGCGGTCACGATGGGCGGCTGTTCGTCGATCCCCGCATCCTGCCGAGCATCCTCTACTATCCGCCCACCGGTTACGGCGGCTATGGTACCGCGCCGGTCCCGAAGTATCCGCCGGATCGCTCCGCCGAGCTCGAAGGCGGCTTCGATGCCGCCTTCGCTCCGGCCGAGACGCGTCTGTCGGTGACCGGGTTCCGTCGGCGTGAGACGCTCAGGCACCCGTACGTGTCGGCCCTCGCAACCGACGACGTGAACGGGGCGATCACCCGCAAGGTGAACGGCGGCGAGCTGCGCGCCGAGGCGACACCTGTCTCGAGTGAGCTGGCGCGACTGCACCTGCGTGGACAGCTCGCCGTGTCGCATGACCGTGTCAGCGGGATCAAGCGCCTGCCGATTACCTCGCCGCAGCAGCTCGGCTACACGCTCGACATTGCGAATGGGGCGTCGTGGAACTCGCTTCACACGCTCGACTACAGCTGGTCGGACGCCAACGCCAACGGCGTGATCGACCGCGACGAAGTGCTGCTCTCGAACACCGACCCCGCACGGCAACGGTCCCGTCCCTCGACGATCGGATCGCTCACGACCGATCTCGAGATCGCACGATCGATCACCATCACCGCGCTGCTGGATCATGTCGGTGGATACCGCGTCGTCGACATGACGTCGGGATACCAGTGTATGCGCGGCGTTTGTCCGGCCCTCAACGATCGGAATGCGTCGCTCGCCTCACAAGCCGCGGCGGTCGCCGCGCTGATGCGGCGGAGCGCGGCCGGCTTCACCGTCCCGGGCGACGCGACCCGGCTGCGGGAGCTTTCGCTCGCGTGGCGCTCGGCGCGCGCCGCGGCGGCGGTGCAGGCTTCGTCGCTCGCGGTGACGCTGTCGGCATACGACCTTGCAAGCTGGACGCGCGCCAAGGGCGTTCACCCCGAGACCGATGTCCCCCCGATCGGGGTTCGCAGCATGTACACGTGGTCCGTCGTCCAGCCGATCCCGCGCACGGTCGCCCTCCGCGTGGCGCTCACCTATTGACGCGCGTCAGCATCACATGAGCACCGCCCCCGACGCCACGAACCAGTTCGATGCCCTCCGCGATGCGATCCTCCGCGGGATGGCACATGCGCTCAGCAATCGTGTCGCAGCGTTAGGCGGGGTGAGCATGCTCGCCGACCCGGGACAGATCTGGACCGAGCGGCTGTCGAAGGCGCTGCAGGACGAGGCGCGGCGCCTCGAGGAGATCCTTCGCCTGATGCGGCTGCTGCCTAACGATGGACGCGGGGAGCCTGGTGCGGTCGAGCTCCAGCCACTCATCCCCGACGTCGTCGCGCTCCATGCCTACAACTCGGCGCTGCTCCAGGTCGAGTGCGCGACAGTCCATGACCGCGAGACGATGCCGGTGTACGCCAACCGGCCGCAGCTCGTCCACGCACTTCTCCTCGCCATCGACACCGGCAAGCGGCACGCGATGGCTCGCGGCGCACGGGTCGTCGTCAGCTACGCCGGTGATTCCGAACGGGTGATGATCCGCGTCGCCACCGAACCGTCGGCCAACGCCCGCCCCGCAAACGGCGGCGGTGACTCGGGTGCCGCTCCGACCGCGGCGATGGAGGCCGTGCTTCCGTCGGCGATCGCGCGCGTCGGCGGCTCGTTTCCCGTCGCGATCAGTGCGGATGACGGCGCGCTTCGCATCGAGATCAGCGTCCCGACGCTCGCCGCGGGACGCCGAAGCGAGCGGTCCGCGAGCGCGGCGCGGCCGGTCGGCTGAGCAGCGTCAGGCTACCGCGGCGAACGAAGGCATCATCGCCGCGCGGAGCCGCGCGAGCGCCTTCGTTCGGATCTGCGACACGCGAGACTCGGTCACGCCGAGGACGGTCGCGATTTCGTGCAGCTTGAGCTCCTCGTAGTAGCAGAGCGTCAACACCGTTCGCTCCTGCTCGTTGAGCCGCGTGATCGCCTGATGCAGCAACGCGACCTCCTGCTCGCGGTTGAGCAGGTCGTCCGCGCCGCGTGCATCGTCGAACAGCACGTCGGTGAGCGAACCGCGCCGCTCATCCTCGTCACCGGTAGTCCGATCGAGCGGAACGAGAGCTGCGCCCGCGATCTCGGCCTCCCATCGCCAGACCCGTGGGATGTCGAGATCGAGGCGCGCCGCGAGCTCGCGATCTGCCGGCCGTCGGCCCAGCGCGTGGGAAAGCTCCTCTCGCGCCATCGCCAGCTCTCGTGCCTTCCGCCTGACCGACCGCGAAACGTGATCGAATCGCCGTAGCTCGTCGAGGATCGCGCCGCGGATCCGCGGCGCGGCAAAGGTGCTGAAAGCGAGGCCGCGCGATGGATCGAAGCTCTCGAGCGCTCCGATCAAGCCGAGCGTTCCGGCGCCAAGCAGCTCGCCGAAATCGGCTGCCGACGACAGCTTTCGCGCGAGCTGGCGGGCAACGAAATGCACCAACCCGAGGTGCTCGGCGAGCAACGCGTCGCGCGCGTCATCGTCCCCCGCGGCATGCGCGGTCCAGCGCAGATCGGTGGCCAAGGTCCTTCCTCCGGGACGTGATGAGGACTGCAGCGCGCTGGAAAGGCGGCACGTTTCCGCTTCCCGCTCGACAACTGGTGCGCGTACTGTCGGGTTCTTTAAAGGCACGCCCAGTGCCAGCGAGCACAGCTTTTCAAACAACATCAGCCTGACTTCGTAATATCAACGCGCCGTTGAGCTTGGTAGCTCGAAACTCGCGGAACGTACACGAGTGTTTGCCCGGCGGAAATCGCCGAGTGGGCATTCGCTGCCGCGATTACCCGGCGGGATCTGCCGGGTCGCGGTCCGCGTGCGGCCGCGCTTGCGGCCGGCGCGATTCGTGGCGAGAGTAGACTCGCGAACGGCCGCGAGTCGCGCCGCTCGGGGCGCGGTTCTCAAGTACCGGTTCGAGACTGTTTCGAGGGTGACGTCATGCTGCAGACACCGATTTCACGCCGAGTCGCGCTGACGCGGATCGCGCTGGCCGCGGCCGCGCCGTTCGTGGCCGGGGCGGCTCGGCGCCGTCCGTGGGGGCCGACGCACCATCCCGAGCCCCGCTCGGGAATCACCGCGGAGCACGTGCTCGCCGAGGACAAGGTCGACGCCACGCATCGCGACGCGTACGCTGCCGCGCGTGAGATCCCGGAGATCCTCGACGGCATCTACTGCCACTGCGACTGTGCCGATCGTCACAGCAACCTTCGCTCGCTGCTCAGCTGCTACGAGACGGAGATGCCGATGTCGTGCAGGGTGTGCAGCGGTGAGGCGCGGACCGCGCTCCGCCTGCATCGCGATGGCAAGTCGCTCGACGAGATCCGGGCCGCCATCGACAAGGAGTTCGGCTGATTATCGGGCGTTGACCCAGCCTAACGCTGGGTCCGCACGCTGGCCCTGATCCTGCCCTTCAGAGTGCACGACCCTGGAGGGCATACCATGGCGTTGCGAGAGTTCGATGGGCCGGGCGGGCATCGCTGGAAGGCGTGGGACGTCACCGCGGGGCAGATCCATCCCAAGACGCGGGCCGAGGACTACATGCGCGATCTCGCCGATGGCTGGATCGTGTTCGAGCGCCTCGACGGTGAAGAGAAGCGCCGCCTCTCCCCGTATCCGGCTGACTGGCAGAGCTGGGGCGACGAGGAAGTCGCCGGGCTGTGTGCCCGCGCCGAAATCGTGACTCGGCGCCTGACGCCACCGTTAGGCTCGTGGAAGATCGGTGATGCCCCGGCCGGACCGCCGTCGCATCTCGCCCGTCCCAACCAGGCGGCACAGCCGGCGCAGCCGGCACCACCGGTGCCTGCGAGGCGGCCGGCACACGAACTCGGTGGTGGGCGAAGCGGCGGCGGGGCTGGCGGCCGCGATGGTGAGGACCACCAGCGTCGCCGTTAGGCAGCGACCGCGGCGCGACGATCAGTCGTTGTCGTCGCCGGCGCCGCTGTCCGCCGTCTCGATGCGCACGTTCAGCTTGTTGCGCAGCGTTCGCACGCTGATCCCGAGCAGCTCCGCGGCGCGCGTCCGGTTCTGACCCGACGCGGCCAGCGCCAGCTGGATGAGCACCCGCTCCGCGTCGGCAACCTTCAACGACGGCAGCTCGATCGCGTGGACGCCATCACCAACCGCCGGTCGCGTCGGCAGTGCGTCGAAGCGGGTCGGTGGCGCAGGGGCCGCGCCGGGAGAACGAGCAACGTCGAAGACGTGCGCTGGAAGCGTCGGCTCGGTGGCGAGGATCACCGCGCGCTCGACAGCGTGCTGAAGCTCCCGCACGTTGCCCGGCCAGTCATGCTGCTGCAGCAGCGCGAGTGCGTCCGGCGCGATGCCGCGCACTTCCTTCCCGATCTCGGCGGCAGTGCGCAGCGCGAAGCGTGAGGCGAGGAGCGCGATGTCGGCCGGCCGTTGACGGAGCGGCGCGATGACGATCGGCATCACGCTCAGGCGGTAGTAGAGGTCCTGCCGGAACTCGCCGCGCGCGACCGCGGCGGCGAGGTCGCGGTTCGTCGTAGCGATGATGCGGACGTCGACGCGGATCGGGGCTGTGCCGCCGACGCGCTCGAACTCCTGCTCCTGCAGCACGCGCAGCAGCTTTGCCTGCAGGTCGAGGCGCATCTCGCTGATCTCGTCGAGGAGCAGCGTGCCGCGGTGGGCGCGCTCGAACGCGCCGGCGACGCGACGCACCGCACCGGTGAATGCGCCGCGCTCATGACCGAACAGCGCGCTCTCGATCAATCCCTCGGGGAGCGCGGCGCAGTTCAGGTTGATGAATGGCTGGTCACGCCGGTCGCTGCGATCGTGGATCGCCCGTGCGACCAGCTCCTTCCCTGTCCCGCTCTCGCCCTGCAGCAGCACCGTCGCGCGCGTCGGCGCGACGGTGGCGATGGTCTGCATCAGCTGCCGGATCACCGGCGAGTCGCCGATGATCTGCCGCTCGTTGCGAAATTCCATCACCTCGCGCCGGAGCTGCTCGTTCTCGACACGCAGCCTCACGACTTCGAGCGCCTGCGCCACCGCGAGCTCGAGCTGCGCGGGCTGCACCGGCTTCGTGATGTAGTCGATCGCCCCGGCCTTGATCGCCGCGACCGCGTGCTCGATGCTCGCGTACCCGGTCAGCATGATCAGCGGGACGTCGTGCCCCTCGCGTTGCAGCATCTCGAGGAACTCGAGTCCGGTGATCCCGGGCATCCGGTAGTCGGAGATGATGAGCTCCACTTCATCTCGCGCCAGGATCTGCAGCGCCTCGGGGACGTTCCGCGCACCGACCGGGCGGTGCCCAGCCCGGCCGAGCGTGTCCTCGAGAATGAGCCCGACTGCCGGCTCGTCGTCTACGTAGAGAATCGTTGCCATGACCGGGACCAGACCGGCGAAGCTGGGGCGCAGATCGCCCTCACGCTTCCGTCCGGCACTCGCTCGAAAGACGCGCCCGCGCACGGCGCGGCAACAAGCCGCGCTCTTCGCAGGGTCACCTCATGCCGTCATTTCATGGGCATTTCATGGGGTCAGAGTCGTTGAA
>JBJMNK010000128.1:0-12031 GCA_045804265.1 Gemmatimonadaceae bacterium
AAGGGCTCGAAGAAGTCGACCCCGTTCGCGGCCACTGTGGCGGCGGAGCAGGCCGCGCGCGAGGCGATGACGCAGGGCGTCCGCCGCGTGCACGTTCGCGTGCAGGGTCCGGGCAGTGGCCGCGAGTCGGCCATTCAGGCGCTCGCCGCCGCCGGCCTTCAGGTCAAGTCGATCAAGGACGTCACGCCGATTCCGCACAACGGCTGCCGTCCCCCGAAGCGCCGGAGGGTCTGACCATGGGCCGCTATACTGGCGCGAGCTGCAGGCAGTGCCGCCGCGAGGGAACCAAGCTTTTCCTCAAGGGGCAGAAGTGCTTCACGGAGAAGTGCCCGGTCGAGCGTCGTCCGTACGCGCCCGGCCAGCACGGCCAGGCGACTGCGCGCCGCCGCAAGGCGTCGGAGTACAGCAAGCAGCTCCGTGAAAAGCAGAAGATCAAGCGCATCTACGGCATCAGCGAGGGGCAGTTCCGGAACACCTTCGAGAAGGTCACCACCCTTCCCGGAATCACCGGCCACAACCTCCTCGCCGCGCTCGAGAGCCGTCTCGACAACGTCGTGTACCGGATGGGCTTCGCCGCGAGCCGCAAGGCCGCGCGGCAGCTGATCCGTCACCGCCACGTCGAAGTCGGCGGGAAGTCGGTCGACATCCCGAGCTACGTCGTCACGCCGGGCGCTGAAGTGCGCGTCCGCATGAAGTCGCGCGAGCAGGTGTCGGTGATGACCGCGATGGATCAGTCCTCGCGTGGCGCGCCGCTCTCCTGGATTGCGGTCGACAAGGAAACGTTCAGCGGCCGGATGCTCGAGAAGCCGTCGCGCCCGAACATTCCGATCGCGGCGCAGGAACAGCTCGTCGTCGAACTGTACTCGAAGTAACTGAACGGCAGCCGTTAGCCATTAGGGTTGAGCGACTGCGGTCAACGCCGTCGCTCGACCCTAACGGCTAAAGGCTAACGGCTCAGCAGCGCAGCAACATTGGCGAGAGGGCTCCCCTCGCCGGTCGGGACCTTGACTCCCATACGAGCCTACCGCGCGTCAAGGGCGGGGTAGGGCGTCACGAGAACGTCGTTCTCGTGAGACCAACTTGAGGATAGACAGATATGGCACAGACGATCGATCTCCGCGGGCTTGTCCGCCCGCAGCTGGTAGAAGCGACGACCCGCGACGACAACCCGAACGTCGCCGAGTTCCGGCTGCAGCCGCTCGAGCGCGGCTTCGGCCACACGTTAGGCAACGCCATGCGCCGCATGCTGCTCTCGTCGCTCCGCGGCGCGGCGGTATGGGGCTTTCGCATCGATGGCGTCGTCCACGAGCACCAGACGATTCCCGGTGTCGTCGAAGACGTCCACCAGATCATCGGCAACCTGAAGACCCTGACGCTCTCGATGTCCGACGACGTCGAGGATGCGGTCCTTCGCATCTCGAAGTCGACGTCGGGGCCGGTCACCGCCGGTGACATCATGGAGTCGGGTGGGACGCGCGTGCTGGATCACGGGCACCACATCCTCACCCTTCAGGATGATCGCGAGCTGAACGTCGAGCTGTACGTCAACAAGGGCCGCGGCTACGTCGAGTCCGACCAGCACCCGCTCGATCGCGGGCTCCCGGTCGACCTCGTCCGCATCGACTCGATCTACAACCCGGTTCGCCGTGCCAACTTCGCCGTCGCCGAGACGCGCGTCGGCCAGCGCACCGACTACGATCGCCTCACGCTCACCGTCGAGACGAACGGCACGATCACCCCGCAGGAAGCGGTCAGCTATGCCGCCGCGCTCGCGCAGACGCACTTCCAGTACTTCGTCGAGTTCGGCTCGCACTCCTCGGCCCCGCTGATGTCGGGCGAGGGCGCCGCCGGCGGCGACGGAGTCCGGCTGTCGTCGGTGCTGCGCACCCCGATCGATGACCTCGAGCTGTCGGTCCGGTCGGTGAACAGCCTCAAGAACTCGAACATCCGCACGTTAGGCGATCTGGTCCGGCAGACGGAGAGCCAGATCCTGCAGGTCAAGAACTTCGGGAAGAAGTCGCTCCAGGAGATCGCCGATCTCCTCGAGCGCGAAGGATTGAATTTCGGGATGCGCTACGACGAGAACGGTGAGGGCGTGCGAGTGCTCGATTGGGGCACGCCGCCGAGCCGGGCCGCCGCGGCCGCGCTGCCCGACGACGAACCGGAACAGGAGTAGTCCAATGCGTCACGCCAAGGCCGGCCGCCAGCTGCGCCGGACGAGCGAGCAGAAGCTCGCCCTCATGCGCAGCCTCGCGCAGTCGCTGTTTCAGCACGGAGCGATCGAGACCACGGAAGCGAAGGCCAAGGAGCTCCGCCCCTTCGTCGAGAAGCTGATCACCAAGGCCAAGGACGGCACGCTCCACGCGCGCCGGCTCGCCGGTGTGCACGTGCAGCAGCGCGCCGTGGCCGACAAGCTGTTCCAGGAGATCGGGCCCAAGTTCGCCAACCGCAAGGGCGGCTACACCCGCATCCTCAAGACCGGTCACCGGAGGGGTGACGGCGCCGACCTGGCGCGTATCGAACTGATCGAGGGCTGACCGATGGCCGCCATTCAACGCAATCGCTGCTTCTCGTGCGACAAGGGCGTCGCCTTCGGGAACAACGTCTCGCACGCGAACAACAAGACGCGCCGCACCTGGAAGCCCAACCTCCAGGTCATGCGGACGCTCGTCGACGGCAAGATCGTCAAAGTGAAGGTCTGCACCCGCTGCATGGCGGCGAACAAGGTCACGCGTGCGCCGCGCGCTCCGCGCGTCGCCTGACGCTCCTTCGCTCGTCGCGGTGACGGAAAGGGGAGCTATTGTCTAGCTCCCCTTTTTCACGCCGCCCCCTCGCGCCCCACACGCCGACTGCGTCCGGCCTGACGTTCCGCTCGTCCATTCTCCCACGCCCCGACCCGTGCCCGCCAACCGCACCGCGCTGATCACCGGTATCACCGGGCAGGATGGCTCCTACCTTGCGGAGCTCCTGCTGGCCAAGGGGTATCGCGTCGTCGGCATCGTCAGGCGCAGCTCGACCACGCCATATGAGCGCATCGGCCACCTCGTCGACAAGGTCGAGCTGCTCTCGGCCGACCTGCTCGACCAGCACTCGCTCGTCGACGCGATGCAGGAGTGCAAGCCGGACGAGATCTACAACCTCGCCGCGCAGAGCTTCGTCCAGACGTCGTGGACCCAGCCCGTCCTCACCGGCGAGTTCACAGCGTTAGGCGTGACGCGCATGCTCGAGGCGATGCGGAAGGCGGCGCCGAAGGCCCGCTTCTACCAGGCCAGCTCGAGCGAGATGTTCGGGCAGGTGGTGGAAACGCCGCAGCGCGAGACGACGCCCTACTATCCGCGCTCGCCGTACGGCGTCGCCAAGGTCTACGGGCACTGGATCACCGTCAACTATCGCGAGAGCTTCGGCCTCTACGCCGTGTCGGGGATCCTCTTCAATCACGAGAGCCCGCGTCGCGGCCTCGAGTTCGTGACGCGCAAGGTCACCGACGGCGTCGCTCGCATCAAGCTCGGACTGCAGAAGGAGCTCCACCTCGGCAACCTCGACGCGCGCCGCGACTGGGGCTTCGCCGGCGACTACGTCGACGCGATGTGGCGCATGCTGCAGCAGGATCGCCCCGATGACTACGTCGTCGGCACCGGAGAGACCTGGTCCGTCCGTCAGCTCTGCGAGATCGCGTTTGCGTGCGCCGGCCTCGATTGGCAGGAACACGTCGTCGTCGACCCGAAGTTCATGCGGCCGGCTGAAGTCGATCTCCTCGTTGCCGATCCATCCAAGGCGCGACGCGTCCTCGGCTGGGCGCCCAGGGTGGAGTTCAAGGAACTCGTGACGATGATGTACGACGCCGATCTCGCCCGGCACCAGGCAGCGCGGCGTGCAGCGCTTTCACATCCCGTGCCCAGCCCAAGCGCTGCGCGGTGAACGAGAACGGCACCATGCGTCGTGCGCTGATCACCGGCGCGGCAGGCTTCGTCGGCCAGTGGCTTTGCCGGAGCCTCGTTGCTGCCGGGTGGGATGTCGTCGGCGCCGGGATCGCGGCCCAGCCCCCGGACGGAATCCTCAGCGCCGATGAGCGCCGCGCGGTGCACTGGCTGCTGGCGGACGTTCGCAACCAGGCCGACGTCGCGCGCGTCGTGACCTACGCGCAGCCGGACGCGATCTTCCATCTCGCTGGGATGACCTTCGTTCCCGACGCGCAAGGCGATCCGGTCCTCGCGCACGAGATCAACGTTCTTGGTGCGGCGCGCCTGCTTCATGAAGTGCGAACGCGACGCCGCCGCGGCGAGATCGACCCGGTCGTTCTCATCGTCGGCAGCGGTGAGGAATACGGCGTCGGTGCAATCGGCCGTCGTCGCGTCGAGACGGATGCGCTGGTACCAGTCAGCGACTACGCCGCATCGAAGGCCGCCCAGGAAGTCATCGCGCTCGAAGCTGCCCGTGGCGACGGCATTCGCGTGATTGCGACGCGAAGCTTCAACCACAGTGGGCCGGGCCAGGCGGAGCATTTCCTCCTTCCCGCGCTGGTTCGGCGGGTGCGCGCGATTCGCGACGGTGCCGAGCGACGGCTGCGGATCGGCAACGCCGAAACCGTTCGCGATTTTCTCCATGTGCGGGACGTCGTTCGTGCGTATCTTCTCCTGGTGGAGCGTGGCGTCGCCGGTGAGGTCTACAACGTCTGCAGCGGCGAGGGACAGCGCGTGTGCGACCTCGCCATGAGGGTCCTCGCCGCGGCCGGAGTCGAGGCCGAGATCGAAGTAGATCCGGCACTCGTTCGGCGGGTCGAGGTTCCCTGGCTCGTCGGTGACGCGACCAAGCTGCACGACGCGACGGGATGGACTCCCTCGCTTACCTGTGATGACATCATTGCGGATCTGATAAATGCCCCGGCGCGCTGACATTCACCGAATCCTGCTCATCGGCTCCGGCCCGATCATCATCGGGCAGGCCGCGGAGTTCGACTACTCCGGAACGCAGGCGACTCGCGCCCTGCGCGAGGACGGTTTCGAGGTGATCCTGATCAACTCGAACCCGGCGACGATCATGACCGATCCCGAGTTCGCCGACCGGACCTACGTCGAGCCGGTCACCGCCGAATACGTCGAGAAAGTGATCGAGCGCGAGCGTCCCGATGCGCTGCTCCCGACGATGGGCGGGCAGACCGCACTCAACGTCGCGATGGAGCTCGCGCAGAACGGGGTGCTCGAGAAGTACAACGTCGAGCTGATCGGCGCGAGCGCGAAGGCGATCGCGATCGCCGAGGACCGCCGCCTCTTCGGTGAGGCGATGAAGCGCATCGGGCTCGCCGTGCCGCAGGGCGGGATCGCGTCGAGCTGGGACGAGGCGCTCGAGCTCGTGAAGGTGTCCGGTTATCCGGCGATCATCCGCCCGTCCTTCACGTTAGGCGGGACCGGCGGCGGCATCGCCTACAACCGCGAGGAGTTCGAGGAGATCGTCAGGCGCGGCCTCGACCTGTCGCCGGTGGGCGAGGTGCTGGTCGAGCGCAGTGTGATCGGCTGGAAGGAGTTCGAGCTCGAGGTGATGCGCGACCACGAGGATAACGCCGTCATCGTCTGCTCGATCGAGAACATCGACCCGATGGGCGTGCACACCGGCGATTCCATCACCGTCGCGCCGGCGATGACGCTCACCGACCGCGAATATCAGGTCATGCGTGACGCGGCGCTCGCCGTCATCCGCGAGGTCGGCGTCGACGCGGGCGGCTGCAACATCCAGTTCGCGATCAACCCGGCCGATGGCGAGATGCTCGTCATCGAGATGAATCCGCGCGTCTCGCGCTCGTCGGCGCTCGCGTCGAAGGCCACCGGCTTCCCGATCGCCCGCATCGGCACCAAGCTCGCCGTCGGCTACCGCCTCGACGAGATCACCAACGACATCACGAAAACGACGCCGGCGTCCTTCGAGCCGGTGCTCGACTACGTCGTCGTGAAGGTGCCGCGCTTCGCCTTCGAAAAATTCCCCAAGGCGAGCCCGCGCCTGACGACGCAGATGAAGTCGGTCGGCGAGGCGATGGCGATCGGTCGCACCTTCAAGGAAGCGTTCCAGAAGGCGCTCCGTGCGCTCGAGACGGGCCGTCCCGGCTGGGCGGTCGGCAACCGGCCGGTGGACGACCGCCTGCCTGACGATAGCATCGAAGCGCTGCGCGGCGCACTCCGCCAGCCGACGCCCGAGCGCATCTTCCAGATCAAGCGCGCCCTCGAGGCGGGGATCACCATCGACGCGATCAACGAGATGACCGGGGTCGATCCCTGGTTCCTCGCCCAGATGCGCGAGCTTGTCGCCGCCGAACGCCGGTACGCCACGCGCGACGAAGTCGACGCCGACGCGATCCGCGTCATGAAGCGGATGGGCTTCTCCGATCGCCAGCTCGCCGACCTGCGCGACGAGACGGAGGCGAAGGTCCGCGAGCGCCGCTGGACGTTAGGCGTCCGACCCGCCTACAAGATGGTGGACACCTGCGCCGGCGAATTCCCCTCGGCGACGCCCTATCTCTATGGCTCGTACGACGAGGAGAGCGAGGCGCCGCGCACCGGCAACCGGTCGATCGTCATCCTCGGCAGCGGGCCGAATCGCATCGGGCAGGGCGTCGAGTTCGATTACTGCTGCGTGCGAGCGGCGCTCGCGCTGCGCGACCAGGGTTTCGAGACGATCATGATCAACTCGAATCCCGAGACCGTTTCCACCGACTTCGACATCTCCGACAAGCTGTACTTCGAGCCGCTGACGCTCGAGGACGTGCTCGAAGTCGTCGACCGCGAGAAGCCGATCGGCGTGATCGTGCAGCTCGGTGGCCAGACGCCCCTCAAGCTCACGCGCGGCCTCGAGGCTGCCGGCGTCCGCATCCTCGGCACCTCGCCCGACGCGATCGACATCGCCGAGGACAGGCGTCGCTTCGACAAGATCGCGCGCGAGCTCGGCATCGAGCAGCCGGCGAACGGCACTGCGACCAGCCTCGATGAGGCGGTGATCGCGGCCGACCGCATCGGCTACCCGGTGCTCGTCCGCCCGTCGTACGTGCTCGGCGGCCGGGCGATGATGATCGTCTACGACGAGCCGCAGCTGCGCGAGTACTTCCAGCACGCGGCGCGTGTGTCGGAAGACAAGCCGGTGCTCATCGACCGGTTCCTCGAAGATGCCTTCGAAGCCGATGTCGACGCGATCTCCGATGGAGTGAACGTCGTCATCGGTGGCGTGATGCAGCACATCGAGGACGCCGGCATTCACTCCGGCGACTCCGCGTGCGTGCTGCCGCCCTATCTCATCGGCGAGAAGGACCTCGAGACGATGCGAGCGCACACGATCGCGCTCGCCAGGAAGCTCGGCGTCGTCGGGCTGATCAACGTGCAGTATGCGATCAAGGACGGCGTCGTGTACGTGCTCGAGGTGAATCCGCGCGCGAGTCGCACCATTCCGTTCGTCTCGAAGGCGATCGGCGTTCCGCTCGCGTCGCTGGCCGCGCGGGTGATGGCGGGCGAGACGCTCGACGAGGTCGGGCTGCACGAGGAGATCATTCCGTCGTACGTCTCGGTCAAGGAGGCGGTCTTCCCGTTCAACAAGTTCCGCGAGGCGGACCCGATCCTCGGCCCCGAGATGCGCTCCACCGGCGAGGTGATGGGCGTGTCCGACTCGTTCGGCAGCGCGTTCGCCAAGGCGCAGATCGCCGCGCAGAACGAGCTGCCGCTGCAGGGCACGATTCTCATCACCGTCAACGATCGCGACAAGGCGCTGGCGACCCCGATCGCGCGTCGGTTCCACGAGATGGGATTCCGCATCGTCGCGACGGAGGGGACGGCGCGATTCCTCCGCGCGCGCGGTGTTCCCGCCGAGCGGACCTTCAAGGTCCACGAGGGGCGCCCCAACTGCCTCGACATGATCGTGAACGGGCAGGTCCAGCTCCTCGTCAACACGCCGTTAGGCAAGCACGCCCAGCACGACGACTACGCCCTCAGGCAGGGAGCGATCAGCCATCGCGTCGCGTACACGACCACTCTGTCGGCCGCCAGCGCCGCCTGCGACGCGATCCTCTCGCTGCGCTCGCGCAAGACGACGGTGCAGTCGCTCCAGGAATGGCACATGCTGCTCGCCGAAGCGCGGACCCCGGCCGGCCGGGCGCAGTGAGCGAGCCGGTGCCGGAGTACTTCGTCCACGAGTCCGCCTACGTCGACGACGGGGCGAAGATCGGAAGGGGCTCGAAAGTCTGGCACTTCTGCCACGTGATGTCAGGCGCGATCATCGGCGCCGGCAGCAGTCTGGGGCAGAACGTGGTCGTGATGAGCGGCGCGCGCATCGGCGACAACGTCAAGATCCAGAACAACGTCTCGGTCTACGAAGGGGTCGAACTCGAAGACGACGTCTTCTGCGGGCCGTCAATGGTGTTCACCAACGTCATCAATCCGCGCAGCCACATCTCGAGAAAGAGCGAGTACAAGCGGACGCTCGTGAAGCGAGGGGCGTCGATCGGTGCCAACGCGACGATCGTCTGCGGCGTGACGTTAGGCGAGTACTCCTTCATCGGCGCCGGGGCAGTGGTGACCTCCAACGTGCAGCCGTACGCCCTGATGCTGGGCGTGCCGGCCCGCCGGCGCGGCTGGATGTGCCAGTGCGGCGAGCGACTGCCGGACAGTGGTGTCGGCACGTGCGCCGCCTGTGGCACCGCGTACGAGTCGTCGCCGACTGGAATTCGTCCCTCCGCCGGCCGCACGCGATGACCAATCAGACCAACGTGACCATAGTCGATCGCGCCGTGCGCATCGCCCTCGTCGGCTGCGGCCGCATCAGCGGCAACCACTTTGACGCGTTCCGGAAGATCGACGGGCTCGAGCTCGTCGCCGTTGCCGACACGCTGGACGAGCGCGCGCGGTCCGCGGGTGAAGCGAACGGAGTTCCGTTCTTCACGTCGTACGACAAGATGCTGCACGGCGTCGACTGCGACGCGGTGGTGATCGCGACGCCATCCGGGCTTCATCCGCAGCAGGGGATCGCGGGGGCGAAGCTCGGCAAGCACGTGATCACCGAGAAGCCGATGGCGATCTCGCTCGGTGCCGCCGACGATCTGGTGCGCGCCTGCGACACGGCCGGCGTCAGGCTGTTCGTCGTCAAGCAGAACCGGCTCAACCCCGGGATCCAACTCCTGAAGCGCGCGCTCGACAAGGGCCGCTTCGGCCGGATCTATCTCGCGAACACCACTGTCCGCTGGACCCGACCGCAGGAGTACTACGACCAGGCGCCGTGGCGCGGCACATGGGAGTTTGACGGCGGCGCGTTCATGAACCAAGCGTCGCACTACGTCGACCTCATCCAGTGGCTCGTCGGCCCGGTCGAGAGTGTCGTCGCGAAGACGGCGACGCTCGCGCGCCGGATCGAGGCCGAGGACACCGGGGTCGCGGTGCTCAAGTTCCGCAGCGGCGCGCTCGGCACCATCGAGGTGACGATGCTCGCCTACCCGAAGAACCTCGAGGGGTCGATCACGATCCTCGGTGAGAAGGGCTCGGTGAAGATCGGCGGCACCGCGGTGAACAAGGTCGAGACGTGGCAGTTCTCCGACTATGATGACGACGACAAGCTGATCGAGGCCGCGACGACCAACCCGCCTAACGTCTACGGCTTCGGCCACGAGACGTATTACCGGAACGTGCTCAAGGTCCTTCGCGGTGAAGCCATCCCCGACACCGACGGCCGCGCCGGCAGGAAGTCGCTCGAGCTGATTCTCGGCATCTACGAGTCGGCGAAGACCGGCCGCGAAGTCCCGCTGCCGCTGCGGGTGAGCATCTGACCGCTTTACTCACTGCCGCGCGCCGACCACTTTTAACAGGCTGCGAGCCGTAAGCGTTCAGCGGCGAGCGACCGCGGTCACGCCGTCACTGAACGCTGACGGCTGAATGTTGGCGGCTCCTGTTCACTACGAACCATTCAGGCGCAACAATGCCCGTTCCACTTCTGGATCTGAAGGCGCAGCACAAGACCATCCGCGACGAGATGGTCGCCAGCGTCATCGAAGTCGTCGATAGCCAGCTCTTCATCCTTGGCGACAAGGTCAAGGAGCTCGAGGCCGACGTCGCGCGACTCTCGCACGTGAAATTCGCGATCGGCTGCGCCAACGGCACCGATGCGATCCTGCTCGCCATGCGCGGGCTCGACATCGGCCGCGGCGATGAGGTCGTGACCACGCCGTTCACTTTTTTCGCCACCGCGGGAACGATTCATAACGTTGGCGCGACGCCGGTCTTCGTCGACATCGAGCCGAAGACCTTCAACATCGACCCCGACGCGATTCGCGCCGGCATCACCAGCAGGACGAAGGCGGTGATCCCGGTCGACCTGTTCGGCGCGATGGCGCCGATCGAGAAAGTCACCGCCGCTGCCGGCGGGCTGCCCGTCATCGAGGACGCGGCGCAGTCGATCGGCGCGCGCCGCCGCATCGATGGGACGTGGGTGATGGCCGGCGAGGCCGCGACCATCGGTACGTTCAGCTTCTTCCCGAGCAAGAACCTCGGCGGCTACGGCGATGGCGGCATGATGGTCACCCAGGATCAGGCGATCGCCGAGCGGTTGATGCGTCTGCGGGTACACGGTGGAGCGAAGCAATACTTCCACGACGAAGTCGGCTACAACAGCCGGCTCGATGCGCTGCAGGCCGCAGTCCTGAAGACGAAGCTGCCACACCTCGCTCAGTGGAGCGCGAAGCGGCGCGAGCACGCGCACTTCTACGACGCGGCGTTCAAGGATATTGCCGGGCTCACGACGCCGTACGTCGATCCGAACAACGAGTCGATCTACAACCAGTACACCATTCGCTCCGACCGGCGCGATGCGCTGCAGCAGTTCCTCAAGGAGCGCGGCATCGGTTCGTCGATCTACTATCCGCTGCCGCTCCATCTCCAGCCCTGCTTCAGCTACCTCGGTTACAAGAAGGGTCAGTGTCCCGAGTCGGAAAGAGCGGCCGACGAAGTTCTCTCGCTGCCGGTTTTTCCTGAGCTCACGCAGGGCCAGCTCGACGAAGTCGTGAGCGCGGTTCGCGCGTTCTACGGCCGCTGATCCGCATTACGCCAGCTTTCTCCCGTCGCCAACGTACCGTGAAAGACCAGCTCCTCAAGCGAATCGCCGACCGCTCGGCGACCGTGGCCGTCGTCGGCCTTGGATATGTCGGGCTTCCCCTCGCTGTGGAGTTCGCGAAGGCGGGGTTCAAGGTGATCGGCTATGACGTGAGCCAGCGCGTCGTCGATCTGCTGATGAAAGGTGAGTCGCACATCCAGGATGTCCCCGCCGCCGAAGTCGCGGCGCTCGTCAAGTCGAAGAAGTTCGTCGCGACGACCGACGAGTCGGCGCTCAAGACCGCGGACGCGATCTCGATCGCGGTGCCCACGCCGCTCGCCAAGACGCGCGATCCCGACATGAGCTACGTCATCGCCGTCGCCGAGGCGGTGCAACGGCAGGCGCATCCCGGTGTGCTCATCGTCCTCGAGAGCACGACGTACCCCGGAACGACGCGCGAGGTGATGCAGCCGCGCTTCGAATCGTTAGGCTACAAGGTCGGCGAGGACGTCTTTCTCGCCTTCAGCCCGGAGCGCGTCGATCCGGGGAACGAGAAGTGGAACACGAAGAACACGCCGAAAGTCGTCGGCGGCATCACGCCCGCATGCGTCGCGGTCGCGAAGGCGCTCTACGAGACGTGCATCGATACGATCGTGCCGGTGAGCACCCCGGAGGCCGCGGAGCTTGTGAAGCTCCTCGAGAACACCTTCCGGTCGGTGAACATCGGCCTCGTGAACGAGATGGCGATCGTGTGTGACAAGCTCGGCGTCGACGTGTGGGAGGTGATCGACGCCGCGGCGACGAAGCCGTTCGGCTTCATGAAGTTCACGCCGGGCCCCGGGATCGGCGGCCACTGCATCCCGATCGATCCGTTCTATCTTTCCTGGAAGGCGAAGCAGACCGGATTCGAGGCGCGCTTCATCGAGCTGGCCGGCCAGGTCAACGGCGCCATGCCCGAGGCCGTGGTGCACAAGATCACCGATGC
>JBJMNK010000129.1:0-22978 GCA_045804265.1 Gemmatimonadaceae bacterium
CGGTTCGGCGCAGCACCGGTGCGCGCACCGCGGTGAAGTCGGCGCTGTGCCCGTCGGGAAATGTCATCCGTCCGACGAGGCGGTCGTTGCCATCGAGACGGCCGGCGACCGTCAGGCTCCCGTCGCCACTCTCCCACTGCTTGGGAATGGTGAACTGCAGCGAGTCCCCATTCAGCAGCACGCGCTCGATCGGACGCGCGCTCCCGACGATGCCGACGAATCGCCCGGCGTACGTATCACCGCTCGAGTGCGAGCCGGGAATCTGGATCTCGAGCCACGAGGGCTTTTTCCCCTGTGGCGAGTCGATCGTGATGTCCCAGCGTCCCATCAGCTGCTCGTTCACCGCGAGCGCGCGCGGCGCATTCGCCGGCCGCACCGAGAGACCAATCGCCAACAACAGGATCGAGTAGCGCAGCATCATCTGCTCCGGGAAAAATGTCACGGGTCACCAGCGGTCGCTACGGAACGGAGCGGCGGGCAGGCCGGCGCGGTTGTACAGGTTCGCGTCCACCGGGCTGTTCGCCCACGCGTAGCGCACGGCGACGGGGTGCGGCACGCTGTCGCTCGAGACGACGACGTGGTCGCCCTCGATGCGCGCCTGCGCCCAATGAAAGCGATGATCAGCGCCGGCCAGCGCGAAGGCGCCGACCGCTCCGTTTTCCCCATGCGACACGAGTCCGCCGCCCGGATTCGTGAACCGCACGAGGACGCGTCCGCCCTGCACCGTGTGCGAGCGATACGTCGGCCCCGATGCGATCACCGGCTCACGATACGCCACCTTCCGCGCCACGAGCGCGAGCCGCTTCCCGACCGCCAGCTTGTCGGTGGGATGAAGCTCGTTCGCCCCGCCGACGTCGATCGTGATCGCCTGGCCCGTGTTAGGCAGCGCGAGCGCCGCAGCCATCGACTCGCGCTGGATCGCCCACCCGCCGCCGGACGCCGACGGCACGCTGTCGGGCGTGCCGAAATTCGGGAGCTGCACCCAGAGAAATGGGAATGCCGGTTCACCACCGCGGTTCCACTCGGCGCGCCAGCTCGTGACCAGGTCGTGGAACTGCGCCTTGTAGGCGCGCGCCCGCTCGTCGCTGTTCGCGTTCGACTCGCCCTGGTACCAGATCACGCCCTTGATGGCGATCGGCAGCAGCGGGTAGACCATCTTGTTGTACGTGATCGCCGGGATCTTGTTGATCCGCTGTCCGTCCATCTGCGTCGCCAGCTCGCCGATCCGGAACTTCCAGCTGCCGGCGAGCGAATGCGTCGCGCCGCCGACCACCAGCCGCAGCGAATCGGCCGCGCCGTGGATCCCACCCCCGCCACCGCCATCGACGACACGCACGGCGATGACGTTAGGCCCGGCGTGCAGTGCCGACGCGGTCACGTGATAATGGCGCCAGCTGTTCCAGCCCGCCGTCCGTCCCACCTCGGTGCCATTCACCCAGGTGATGTCGTTGTCGTCGATCATGCCTAACGACAGCTCGGCGTCGTGCCCGGCTTCCGCGGGCGACAGCGTGACCGTCGTCCGGTACCAGGCGATGCCGTCGAGATCGGGGTAGCCCTGCGACTCCCAGAGCTCCGGCGCCCTGATGTCGGACCAGCCACTGTCGCCTAACGTTGGCGCGGCCCATCGCGCCACGCCGTCCACCAGCCCGGAATCGTGAGCGAGATTCCCGTACCTGGCGCGCAGCGCGGCGCTCACCGAATCGACGTGCGCACGCTCGGCGGCGAGCGCGCGGGCCGGTCCGTCGCTGCTCAGCCCCTGCGTCCCGGCGCTCAGCCATGTCTCGATCGCGCTCCCGCCCCAGGTGCTGTTGACGATCCCGATCGGAACGTGCTCGCTTGCGCGAAGGTCGCGGGCGAAGAAGTAGGCGACCGCGCTGAACGCACCGACATGCTGTGGATCCGCCGGTGCCCAGCTCCCGCCGTCGATGTCCTGCGCGGGTTGCACTGCCCACGAGACTGGCACCTTGAATTCGCGCAGGAGTGAGTCGTGACTCGACGCGATGGCATCCGTCGCGTTGCTCGCCGCCGCGAGCGTGAACTCCATGTTCGATTGTCCCGACGCGACCCAGACGTCGCCGACCATGACGTCGGCGATCGCCGCGTGCTCGCCCCCCGCGTCGGCGGTGAGCGTGAAGGGCCCGCCCGCGGCCGACGCCGGGAAGGTGACGGACCAGCGGCCCGAGCTGTCGGCGGTGCCGCGCGTTAGGCGGCCCCTGAAGCGGGCCGTCACGGTCGCTCCCGGCGCCGCCCACCCCCACACCGGCATCCGCGCTCCGCGCTGGACGACGAGTCCATCGGAGAACAGCGTCGCGAATCGCAGCGGATGTGCCGCGCCCGGCGTCGCTTCCTGTGCGGACGCGATGCGCCCGACGGCGAGCACGGCGAGGAGGACGAGTGCGGAACGGATACGCGGACGCTTCATCGTGAAACGACCTCGGCGACGGTTGGTGGAGCGGCGGGTGACTTCGTGTGGCGACGGCTCGGATGGCATCGCCGCCTTCGGGTCCTGAAACGCTCCGTGTGCAGCCAACATGACCGCCTGTTCGCGGGCCGTCAAACGTGCGTCCGTGCGCTTGGCACGCGGCGGCGGTCGCCGCGCTGAGCCGATTTCGGCAGGAATTCCGCCTCTCAGCGAGTGGAAACGTCGAGTGGAGTATTCCGGGGTAGCCGAGCGTGATCGATCGCGGCAAGTTTGCGGGACGGCCGACTGTGGCCGCGGTGCGCGCCACCGATCTGCAGGTCGGGATGGACCAGACAAGCGACATCACGCGACGGCTGGCATTTGCCAACGACGGGGACCCCGACGCAATGCGGGTCGTCCTCGCCCTGCTCTACGACCGCCTGCGGCTGATCGCGCACCGCCAGCTCCGCCACGAGGCCGAGGGACACACGCTCGAGACCGACGGCCTGGTGAACGAGGCTTACCTCCGGCTGCTCGGCGTCGAGCACATGCAATGGCGCGACCGGCAGCACTTTCTCGCCACCGCCGCGCGGATGATGCGCCGCGTGCTCATCGACTACGCCGATCAGCGGAAGGCGCTCAAGCGCGGCGGTGGCGACGTCCCGCTCGTGCTTGATGAAGCACTGCTCGCCGTCGAGGAGAACGTGGACGAGCTGCGCGCGCTCGACGCGGCGCTCGAGCGGCTGTCGGCGGTGAACATCCGCCAGAGCCAGGTCGTCGAGTGCCGCTTCTTCGGGGGGCTCAGCATCGAGGAGACCGCGGCAGCGTTAGGCCTTTCGCCGGCGACCGTCAAGCGCGACTGGATCGCCGCGCGGGCGTGGCTCAACCGCGAGCTCGAGCCGTGAGCGCGGCGCGTCCTTCGACTTCATCGTCGACAGCGGCGTCGATCCGGTGGGGCGCGCTCGAGCCGCTGCTGCACGCGGCGCTCGAGCTCGACCCCGCCCGCCGCGGCGCGTATCTCGACGACGTGTGCGTCAACGCGGCGCAGCGGCGCGAGCTCGACGCACTGATCGCGGCGCACGAGCGCAGCGGTCGGCTCGACGCGCTCGCCGACTCGATCATGACCCCGCTGCTCACTCCCCTGCGCACGCCGCAGAACACGCCGGCACGCACGCCGCGGCCGGCGAGATCGCAGGCGCCGGTGGTGGTGCCGCAGCTCGAGCGCTATCGCGTCATCGAGCGACTCGGCGGCGGCGGGATGGGGATCGTCTACCGCGCCCGCGACGAGCGACTCGATCGCGACGTCGCGCTCAAGTTCCTCCCGCCGCACCTGAGCAGCGACGAGGCGGCGAAGAAGCGCTTCATGGTCGAGGCGCGAGCCGCGGCGTCGCTCGAGCACCCGAACATCTGCACCGTCCACGAGATCGGCGAGACGGCGGACGGCCAGCTGTACATCGTGATGGGGTGCTACGACGGCGAGACGCTCGACAAGCGGATCGATCGCGGTCCCCTCGCGTTAGGCGACGCGCTCCACATCGCGGCCGAGGTGACGCGCGGACTCGTCAAGGCGCACGAGCGCGGGATCGTGCACCGCGACATCAAGCCGGCGAACATCATGCTGACCGCCGACGGGGTCGTGAAGATCCTCGACTTCGGCATCGCTAAGCTCGCCGACCTGACGGCCACCCAGTCGGGCGGTGCGATCGGGACGCTCGCCTACATGAGTCCCGAGCAGGCGTTCGGTGACACGGTCGATCACCGCACCGACATCTGGGCACTCGGCGTCGTCCTGCACGAGATGCTGATCGGGGGGCGGCCGTTCCGCGGGCCAGGTGAGCAGGCGGTGCTCTTCGCGATGCTGACGCAGCACCCCGAGCTGGTCGCGGCCCGGCGCGCCGACGTTCCGCCATCGGTGGACATCCTGCTGCAGCGCGCGCTGTCGAAGAAGGTGGCCGACCGTTTCGCGACCGCGCAGGAGATGCTCGGCGGCATCCTCGCCATCGCCGAGTCGTCGTCAGGCAGCAATGGCAGCACCGAATCGGTGACCGCGCGGTTCGGACCGAACGCTGCGATCGTGCCTCGCGAGCCGGCGGACACGGCGCTCGCTCGCGCCGGCGAGCGCCGCTACGCGACGGTGGTCGTCACCGGGATCGCGAACTATTCGTCGCACATCGAGTGGCTGCCGCCGGAGGAGCTCGACCGCGTGCTGGGTGCGGTGCGCAACGCGGCGAACGAGGTCGCGACGCGTCATGGCGGCATCGTCAACCAGTTCTCCCATGGCGAAGCGGTGCTGCTGTTCGGCGTGCCGGTCTCGCACGAGGACGACTACCTCCGCGCCGTGCGTGCCGCGCTCGAGCTGCACGCGCGCGTCCACGCGTTAGGCGCGAGCGAGCTGGCGTCGTCGGCGCCGGAGCTCGCGCTGCGCAGCGGCGTGCACACCGGCTCGGTCGTGGCGCAGCGGCTGCGGAGCGGCGACCAGCGATTCCGCGTCACCGGCACTCCCATCGACGTGGCGACGCGGTTGGCGAGCTTCGCCGAGACCGACGCGGTGCTGATCAGCCCCGAGTGCCAGCGCCTCGTCGCGCCCTTCGTCGACGCCGAGCCGGCGCCGACGGTGATGCTGCAGGCGGACGGCGCGCCGGTCTCGCCGTATCGCATCACCGGTGATTCGGGGATTCATGCCCGCCACGAAGTGTTCGACCGTGCCGACCTCACCCCGTTCGCCGGACGGACGCGCGAGTTGCGCATGCTCGAGGACCAGGTGGAATCGGCGATTCGCGGCGAGGGCAGCGTGACGGTGATCCTTGGCGAGGCGGGGAGTGGGAAGAGCCGGCTCCTCCGTGAGCTGCGTCGCCTCGTCGACGATGGGAGCACACGGCTCGTGCTCGGCCGCTGCGACGCCTACGGCGGCACGACGCCGTACCTGCCCTTCGTGCAGGCGATCCGGTCGCTGCTCGACCTCGGTGGCGACGGCGCGAGCAGCGTCGCCGAACTCGTCGCGCGAGTGCGCGCGATCGACGAATCGCTCAGCGAGTTCCTCCCGCTTTACTGCGCGCTGCTGGCGATGCCGAGTGCGACGTATCCGCTGCCGCGGCACATGCAGGGCGAGCACCTGCAGGCGGCGATGCTCGAGGCGCTGGCGGCGCTGATCACGCTGCACGCCCGGCAGCGCCCGACCGTGCTGCTGCTCGAGGACTGGCACTGGGCCGACGAGGCGTCGCGTATCGCGCTCGGCCAGCTCGGCGACATCGCGCCGGCGTATCCGCTGCTGGTGCTGGTGTCCTGCCGCCCCGAGGGCGGGATCGACTGGACGGCCGGCGAGCATCGCACGCTCCTCCACCTCGCGCCGTTAGGCGCCGAGGCGTCGCTCCGGATCGTGCGCGAGGTCGCCGGAGCCGACACGGTCGACCCCGAGCTGGCGCGCCTTCTTCACGAGCGGACCGGCGGCAACCCGTTCTTCCTCGAGGAGACCTGCCAGGCGCTGCTCGAATCCGGCGTGCTGGAAGTGCACGACGGACATGCGGTCGCCCTCGACGACACGCGCACGCTGCGCTTCCCCGAGACGGTGCAGGCCGTCATCCGGACGCGGATGGACCGGCTTGAGCCCGACGCCCGCGACGTGCTGCGCGTGGCATCGGTGATCGGCCGCGAATTCTCGCGCGGGGTGCTCGAGTCGATCACCGAGCCGACGATCGACATCGCGCGCCAGCTCGAGCGGCTGCGCGGGTCGGGGCTCATTCACCAGATCAGCGTCGCGCCGGAACCGGTGTATCGCTTCAAGCACGTGCTGACGCAGGAGGTCGCGTACGACACGCTGCTCGAGCACCAGCGTCAGGCACTGCACGCGGCGGCGGGGCGGGCGATCGAGCAGCGCTACCCCGACCGGCTCGATGAGCAGCTCGAGCGGCTCGCGCATCATTTCGGCCGCGGCGAGACGTGGGACGCGGCGGTGAAGTACGGAGTGCGAGCGGCCGACCGGTCGCAGGCGCTCAGCCAGTTCGCCGATGCGCTGGCGATGCTCGACCAGACGCTGGCGTGGGCGCTGGACCTCGCCGGCGAGAGCGAGCGCCGTGATGCCCGCGCCGACGTGCTGCTGCGGCAGGAGCGCCTCTGCGAGACACTCGGCCTGCGCGCGCGCCAGCTCGAGATCGTCGACGAGCTGATCGCGCTGCTCGCGCCGCGCGGTGGCTCGCCGCGCCTCGCCGAAGCGTACCTGCGGCAGGGCGACGTGTTCACCCTGCTCCGCCACTTCGACGCCGCCGACCGAGCGTTAGGCACGTCGCTCCGCCTCAGCCGCGAGCTTGGGAACCGCGCCGCCGAGCGCAATGCTCTGCGCAGCATCGGGCTGCTGCGTTCGCACGAGGGACGAACCGCCGAGGCGATCGACTGGATCGAGCAGGCGCTCGCCCTCGACGTCGAGCTGGGGGAGACGACCGCCGCGGCCGGTGACGTGGCCAGCCTCGGAAACATCCTGCGAAAGACCGGCCGGCACGAGGACGCGCTCGACGCGCTGCAGCAGGCGCTCGAGTACCTGACGGCGCACGACGACCCGGTGAAGAGCTGCATGGTGCTCTCCACCATGGCCGCGGTGTATCGCGATCTCGGCGGCGACGACGAGGCGCTGCGCTACCTCGAGCGGGCGCGCGACCAGGCGATCGAGCGCCGGCTGCCGATCCTCGCCTCGTTCAGCCTGCCCGGCATCGCCCAGATCCAGCTCCAGCGCGGGCGCATCGAGGAGGCGTTAGGCACCTACCGCCAGGCGGTCGGACTGAGCAGACGCGCCCGCCACGCCGAGGGGCTGGCGCAGTCGCTCCGCGCGTTAGGCGAGGTCCTCTTCGGGCTCGACCGCCACGCCGAGGCGCTGCCGCACCTGCGCGAAGCGGCGCAGCTCTATGCGCAGCTCGAGGACCGCGCCATGCAGGCGGCGATCTGGCGCCGCATCGCGACCGCGAGCGAGCGCTGCAACGCGCCCGACGAAGCCGAGCCGGTGTGGGAGGCGATCCGCCAACGCAGCGCCTCGCTCGGCGACCCGGCTGGCGAGGCGCTCGCGCTCGAGGGGATCGCCCGCTGCGTCCGCCAGCGCGGGGTGCGCGGGCTCGCCATCGAGCGCTACGAGGAGGCGCTCGCGCGGGCGACGCACGCCGGCGACGTGGCTCGCCAGGTCGCGCTGCGCAACACCCTCGGCATCCTCCGCTGGGAGGACGGCGCCTTCACCGAGGCGCTTGCGCAGTACGAGGAGGCGCTGCGACTCTGCCGCGACCTGCACGACCGGATCCACGAGGGGTTGATACTCAACAGCCTTGGTGCGACACTCCTCCGGCTGCAGCGATTCGACGAGGCGCGCACCGCGGTCGAGGAATCGATTCGCATCAATCGCGAGACGGGACAGCGCCAGCTCGAGGCACACGCCGAGGCAGTGCTCGGCAACGTGCTGCTCTCGATCGGCTGGTCGCGCGACGCGACCCGAGCCTTCGAGCGGTCGCTGGCGATGCGGATCGAGCTCGGCGACCGGCGCGGCGAAGGGTGGATGCAGGAGCACCTCGCCCGCGCGCAGCGCGCCGAGCATCGCGACCCCGAAGCACGGGCCGCGCGCGAAGCGGGACGGGTGATTGCGCGGGAGCTGGGCGACGCCGCACTCGCGGCGGCGCTGGAACTGGAAGCGGTGGATCCGTCCACCCCCAACGCAGGAGGCGGCTGAGTGCCACGCTACATCATCGAGCGCGAAACCGGGACGCTCTCGCCGGCCGATCTCGGGGCCGCCGGCCGCCGGTCGAACGCAGTCCTCGCCGCGATGGACGGCGTCGTCTGGATCAAGAGCTACGTCTCCGACGCCGAGGGGAAGATCTACTGCGAGTACGAGGCGCCTAACGCTGAAGCCGTCCTCGAGCACGCCCGCCGCAGCGGCCTCCCGGCGAACAGGATCTCCGAAGTCTCGATGGAGATCAGCCCGGCGATGTTCATGTGAAGTACAGCCATGAGCCGTTAGCCATTAGCCATAAGCTAACGGCTAACGGCTAACGGCTAACGGCTAACGGCTGATGGCTGCCGTTCACCCCCACCGCGGCTGCTCGTCGGGATTGATCCCGAGCAGCAGCTTGCCGACGATCTCATGGGTGAGCATCGAGTTCGCCGGGTGGATGCGGCCGAGTCGCGCATCGCGGAAGAGTCGCTCGAGTCCGGCGCGGCGGAAGACGGCAAAGCCGCCGCCGAGATCGACCGCACGGTCGATGACGCGATACGCCGACTCCGTCGCGTGGTACTTCGCCGCGAAGAGCTTCGCCACCCACAGCGCGCCCATCTCGCCGGCCTTCGCCCAGTCGTCGCCGATCCGATCGAGATGCGATTCGATTCCATCGAGCTCGATCCCCATCTCGGCCACCGCGTGCTGCACCTCAGGGTGGTACGACATCGGCCGCGTCAGCGCGATCGAGGTCTTGGTCTTCACCCCGTTCACCGTCATGTCGAGCGCGCGGCGCGCCATCCCGAAGTAGACGTTGCCGAAGCCGACCAGCGCCCAGGTCAGCACGCCGAGCACGAACATGTCGATCCCGGCTGCGCCGGCAGGGACGACGCGCGCGATGTACTTGTCGGGGACGAACGCGCCGTCGAGGATCGTGTCGTCGCTGCGCGTGGCGCGCATGCCTAACGTGTCCCACGTCTCACGCACCGTGAACCCCTCGCTCTCGCGGGGGAGGAAGCCGTGCACGATCTTCGGCGCCGCCGGATCACTGGTGTCGATGCCGTGAAGTCCGAGGAACGTCCAGACCGGCGTCAGGCTCCCGAACGACTTGTGGCCGGTGAAGCGGTAGCCGCCCTCGACACGCTCCGCCTTCGTCGTCGAGAGGAGGAGCGGGATGTCGTTCCCGCTCTCGGCGTGTCCGGCGGCGAAGATGTGCCCGCGCATCGCCTCCTCGAGCACCCACTGCAGCGACTTGTCGCCCGCGCGCCAGAGATCGGCGGCGACCCCGAGCCAGTAGAGGTGCATGTTGATCGCGAGCGCGGTCGGCGCGGCGTAATACGCGAGCCGCCGCTGCTCCTTCGCCATCGCCGCGAGCGAGAGCCCGCCCCCGCCCAGCTCGCGCGGTACCGGAAGCGTCAGGTATCCGGCGTCGCGCAGCTCTTCGAAGTCCTCGGTGAAGAACGCATTCTTCGCGTCGTATCCCGGCGCTCGCTCGTGGCAGCGGATCAGGATCTCGTCGCTGAGGACCGGGTCGCGGCGCACGGAGTACGGCGTCTGAGTGGGCGAGGGAGCGCGAGCGGTTGGCGCGGTCATGGTCTGCACCTCCGTGAGAGAAGGCCACTGTCGGACGACGACGTCGGTCGGTCCTGCCACGTACCCAGCGGCCGCATTACCAAGAGGCGGAAGGCAGCGCGAAATCAGCTCATCAGGGGGGAGGAACTGCGGGCGGACGGCGATCAGGCAAGGCCGGCTCGCCACGCATGCCGACTCAAACGTTTAGGTGCTGTTTTTTTCAACAGGAGGCACAGAGGGCACAGAGGGTTGTGGTAAACCTTTCTTGAAAACTCGTCTGCACTGTCCGGTCATGATTCTCGTGGAAGGCAATGGGGTGTTTGATGTCTTTCAATCAACCCCTCTGTGCCCTCTGTGCCTCCTGTTGAATTGCAGTTGCAGTTGTCCAGTCGTTGATCGAACCCCTCCTTGCCCAGTTCAACCGCCGTTGCAGTTGTCCCGCTATTGCTCAATCCCTCGGCTGCTCCTGTCTCCAAGACCGCCGTTCTCCCACCTCCGTCACCCACTCGAACTCATCTCCAGCGCCGCCGCGACGAAGATGCGCGTCCCGCTGTCGAGCGCGCGCTCGTCCAGGTCGAAGCACTCGTGATGGTGCGGCTGCGTGATCCCGCGCTCCTCGTCCCGCGCACCGATGAAGAAGAAGGCACCGGGCACTTTCTGCTGGTACGCGGAGAAGTCCTCACCGCCCATCGTCGGACTCGGCTCGACCAGCACCTCGCGACCCAGTGCGCGCACCACCGCTCGGCGCAGCAGGTCGGTCGCCCGCTCATCGTTGACCACCGGGCGGTAACCGCGATCGTACTCGAAGGTGAACGTCGCACCGTGCGCGGCGGTGATGCCGGCGACGATGCGCTTCATCAGCTCCGGGATCCGCGCCCGCAGCGTCTCGTCGAAGGTGCGCACCGTTCCCGCCAGCTCTACCGATCCCGGGATGACGTTGTACGTCGTGCCGCTGGCGATGCGCGTCACCGAGACCACCGCCGGCGCGAGCGGATCCACGTTCCGTGCGACGACGTGCTGCAGGTTGGTGATCACCTGCGCCGCGATCGCGATCGAGTCGACGGTCTCGTGCGGAATCGCCGCGTGTCCGCCACTCCCACTGACCGTTATGACGAAGTTGTCCGGCGACGCCATCAGCGCGCCGCCGCGCACGCCGACCTTGCCGAACGGCATCGGCAGCCACAGGTGCGCGCCGATCACCACGTCCACTCCGTCCATCACACCGGCCTTCACCAGCTCCTCCGCGCCGCCGGGGTTGAGCTCTTCCGCGTGCTGGAAGACGAAGCGCACTTCACCCGCGAGCTCGTTCCTCCTCGCCACTAATACTTTGGCAGCGCCAAGCATCATCGATGTGTGGCCGTCGTGCCCGCAGGCGTGCATGACGCCGGGGTTGGTCGAGACGAAGGCGTGGGTGTTCTTCTCCTCGATCGGGAGCGCATCGATATCGGCGCGCATCGCGAGCACCGGTCCCGACCGCGGCCCTTTCAACCGTGCGACGACGCTGGTCGCAGTCGGCCGCGAGATCTCCAGCGAACCGAACGAGGCCAGCGTGTCGGCGACGAACTGTGCGGTGCGCTCCTCGTGGAAGGAGAGCTCGGGGTGCTGGTGCAGGTGACGCCGCCAGGCGATCACGGTCTCGCGGACCGAATCCTCGGAGACGCGCGACGCAGCGGGAGAAACAGAAGTAGTCACGAGGTCGATTCGGTCGTCATCGTCAGGCAGTCGAGCTTACGACTTCGGGCGGTCGCGCGGAAGCGGGCAAACCATTTCCCGATCGACGGAGTCTATAAGAAGTCCTTACAGGGCGACAACGCCCGTCGCGCGCGGAGCTGCTTTCTTGTCTCCGCACGCCACCCGCACATCGAGAGATTCGCATGCTTTCCAACCTGACGCGCGCCTTCGCGCTCTGCGCCGCCCTCGTCACCGCCGGCTCGTCGCTCGCCGCACAGGTCGCGGTACCGGCGATGCCGGCTCCCGCTGGCGAGATTCGCGGCCGCCTCGTCGAGACGGCTTCCGGCGCCCCGGTCAACGCCGGGTCGATCACAGTCCGTCGCTCGGCGGACACCAGCTTCGCCGGTGGCGCGCTGCCGAATCCGGACGGGTCGTTCCGCGTGAACGGGCTCGCGGCCGGTCATTACACGGTGCGCTTCCGCGCGATCGGCTTCGCTCCGCTCGTCCGCACTGACGTCGTGATCAGCGCCGAGCAGCCAGTGGTCGACCTCGGCGCACTCACCGTCGCGTCGATCCCGGTGCAGCTCGAAGCGCAGCAGATCGTCGCCGAGCGGCCGGAGGTGACACTCGCGCCGGACCGGAACAGCTACGCCGTCAAGAACATGGCGACGGCGAGCGGCGGCACCGCGATCGACGCGCTGCGCAACGTGCCGTCGGTGGAAGTCGACGGGACGAACAACGTCAGCCTGCGCGGCAACACCAATGTCGTCGTCCAGATCAACGGGCGTCCGTCGCCGCTGCGCGGCGAACAGTTAGGCAACTTCCTCGCGCAGCTTCCCGCGCACGCGGTCGATCACATCGAGGTCGCCACCAACCCATCGGCAAAGAACGATCCCGAGGGAACGGCGGGGATCATCAACATCGTGCTCGCGCAGCAGGCGGACATGGGGTTGAGCGGCGGCTTCTCCGCCGGAACCGGAACGACCGGGATGGCGAATCTCTCCGGCAACATCGGTCGGCAGTCGGGGCCGTGGACGCTCTTCGGCTCGTACAACTTCTTCAGCGACACCCGCCCGAGCTCGGGGAACACCGCGCGCACGAACATGTTCACGCCGACGCCCGCGTTCGTGTACGGGAACTCCGAGGGCGAGGCATCGCCACGCTCGAACAACGTGACGACGCGCGCCGAGTATCGCTTCACCGAGCACGACGCGCTGTCGGCGGACGCGGTGGTGTCGGGCGGGATCTTCTCGCGCAACAATTCCGCGTACTACACCGACCTCGATGGCTCCGGTTCGGTGATCGGGTCGTTCAATCAGTTCAGCAACCAGGCGTTCCATTCGCTGTCGCAGGACTACGCGCTCGCGTTCCGTCGCACCGGCGATCCGAAGGCGACCACGTACTCGACCGAGCTGCGCTACACCCGGAACGGACAGCGCTTCAACAACCTCCTGTCGAGCATCGTGCTGCAGTCGGATCCGTCGACCGGCGCGCAGCAGCCCGCCGAGCGCGACCTGACCAAGGCGCAGATGCCGTCGTGGGCGCTGCAGACCGACTACAGCCATCCCTTCTCGCCGCGGACGAAGCTCGAGTCCGGGTTCAAGGGAACGATCCGCAAGACGTCGAACGATTTTTCGGCGGCGTTCTTCGACGCCGGCAGCGGCTCGTACCAGGACGACGCCACGCGCGCGAACGTCTTCGATTATCGCGAGACGATCGGCGCCGCGTACGGCGTGCTCTCGCAGAAGATCCGGAAGGTGGATGGCCAGCTCGGGCTGCGCATCGAGCAGGCGAACTCGCGGCTCGAGCTGCCGACGGCGGCGCTGTCGTACCGCAACGACTACGCCAGCGCCTTCCCGAGCGCGATCCTCGCCTGGAACGCGACCGAGATGCGCCAGCTCAAGGCGAGCTACTCGCGGCGGATCACCCGTCCCGATCCGTTCCAGCTCAACCCGATCGGCTTCCGCAACGATCCGCGCAACGCCTTCCGCGGCAACCCCGCGCTGCGTCCCGAGTACACCGACGCTTTCGAGCTCGGACTCCAGGAGGCGCGGAAGTGGGGCTCGATCCAGCTGACGCCATACCTGCGCCAGACCCAGCACGCGGTGCGCTTCATCCGCACCGTCGATTCGACCGGCGTGACGTTAGGCACCTTTGCCAACGTCGCCAGCACGACCGCGCTCGGCACCGACCTCAATCTCAACTGGCGCCACGGGCCGGTGAACGTCTTCGGCGGCGGCAGCGCCTATCGCTACAGCAGCGACGCGGGCAACCTCGGCGGCAACCTGTCGACGAAGGCCTTCGTCTGGAACGCGCGCAGCAACGTGAGCTGGAAGCTGACCTCGGCACTCGACCTGCAGGCATTCGGGATGTATCGTGCCCCGATGAAGACCGAGGGCGGACGCCAGGACGCGATGGTGTTCACCAACTTCGCGCTCCGCCAGAAGCTGTGGGGCGACAAGGGGAGCCTGACGCTCCGCGTCTCCGACCCATTCAGCCTGATGAAGTTCGGCTACGTCACCGACAACGGCCAGGTGATCGAGTCGAACGAGCAGCGCTTCGGCGTCCGCGGCGTGTACCTGACCTTCAGCCGCAATTTCGGCCAGCAGATCAAGCTTCGCCCGCGTCCGACGGAGCCCGACAACACCCAGCCCCAGCAGCCAGGCGGGCCGTGAGGCCTAACGGCTGGCGTTAGCCGTTAGCCATTAGCCGTTAGCTTTGAGCGACAAGCGATAAGCGATAAGCGGAACAAGGCAGTCTACAGGAGCCACAGAGGGCACAGAGGGGTTGTGATCAAACCGCTCTGTGCCCTCTGTGGCTCCTGTAATATCACACCCACCAGGAACTGCTTATTGGCTCGCGCCGGGTGATGATCTCGACGCGACGAGCCGTCAGTGGCAGTTGACGATGCACGAGGATGCACGAGGATGCACGGCGCCGTTTCGTGCATCCCGCATCCAAAGGCTTTTTCGTGCATCATGCATCGTGAATCGCAGTATCGTCACCATGCATCGTCCCTTCGTGCATCGTGCATCGCCGTCCGGAAGGGTCTTGCCCTCCCGCTCTGGCCTCTCCATGATCGAGCACGCTTCATCTCGCAGCGTCTCTCACAAGGAGGCTCGATGAACTGGCGCCTGATCTTCCAGCTGTCCCTCTTCGCCCTGGCCATGGGGATCGCCACGGTATTCGTCATCCCCTCGAACATCGAGCCGTTCTTCTGGCTCGCGATCATGCTCGTCTCGGCGTACCTCATCGCCAGGCGCGCCGGCGGACGATACTTCCTGCACGGACTCGCGTTAGGCATCGCCAACTGCTTCTGGGTGATCGCCGCGCACGTCGGGCTCTTCCCGAGTTACGTCGCGCGCCACCCCGAGGAGATGGGGATGATGGCGACCATGCCGCTCCCCACTCACCCGCGGCTGATGATGGTGCTCACCGGGCTCGTGATCGGCGTCGTCTCCGGGATCGTCATCGGCCTCCTCTCGCTGCTCGCGAGCCGGATGGTCAGCCCGGCACCGCCGCTTCCTCGATCGGCCGGCGCCGTCCCCTGACCGGCGCGCGACGATCATGCAGGGTGATGCAGGGTGATGCAGGGTGATGCAGGGTGATGCATGCACGATCATGCACAAGCGGAAAGTCGTGCATCCGGCATCCAAAGGCACGTTCGTGCATCACGCATCGTGCATCTCGTACTCGTGCCCATGCATCGCCGGTTCATGCATCGTGTATCGCCTCCTGCGACCCACCAGACTCACCTCACCGAGGAACCGCGCCAGATATGGCGCGGTTCTGCTTTCCGCCGACCGCGCGACGTCCCGCGGTGGCCCCGCCGCCACGACGCGTCCGCCCTCGTCGCCCGCGCCCGGCCCGATGTCCATCACCCAGTCGCTTCCCGCCACGACGCGCATGTCGTGCTCGACGACGATCACCGTGTTCCCCGCCTCGACCAGCCCGTCGAGCTGCGCAACGAGCTTCTCCACGTCGGACGGATGCAGCCCGGTCGTCGGCTCGTCGAGGAGGTACAGCGAGTTGCCCCGTCCCATCCGCTGCAGCTCGGTCGCCAGCTTGATCCGCTGCGCCTCGCCTCCCGACAGCTCGGTCGCGGGCTGCCCCAGTCGCAGGTAGCCGACCCCGACCTCGCGCAGCACGGTCAGCGCCCGATGCACGTGCGCCTCGTCGGCGAAGAACTCCCACGCCGCGTCCACCGTGAGGCCTAACACTTCGGCGATCGACTTGTCGCGATACGTCACCTCGAGCGTCTTCGCGTTGTAGCGTGTCCCATGGCACACCGGACACGGCGCGTACACGCTCGGGAGGAAGAGCAGCTCGACGCAGACGAACCCCTCGCCCTCGCAGTTCTCGCACCTCCCCTTCGCGACGTTGAACGAAAAGCGCCCGACGTCATAGTGCCGCGCTTTCGCCAGCTTTGTCGCGGCGAAGATCCGTCGCACGTGATCGAACAGTCCCGTGTACGTCGCCAGGTTCGAGCGCGGCGTGCGACCGATCGGCTTCTGGTCCACCCGGATCAGGCGCTTGATCCGCTCCATCCCGCCCGTGATGCGCCCGCTCGTGGACGGCGCGTCGTGCTCGAGCTCTTCACCCTCCTCGACTTCCGCTTCCGGCTCGTGGCCGAGGTGGCGCGACACGAGCTCCACCAGCGCCTGGCTGACGAGGCTCGACTTCCCCGAGCCGGAGACGCCGGTCACCGTCGTCAGCACGCCTAACGGGAACGCGACGTCGAGATCGTGCAGGTTGTTGCGCGTCACTCCGCTCAGCTTCAGCCACCCGCGCGGCGCACGCGGCTCTCGCGATGGCCGCTCGTCGCTCCCGAACAGGTAGCGCGCCGTCGCCGACCCCTTCGCCGACGCGAGTCCCGCCGGCGGCCCGCTGTAGAGAATGCGTCCGCCATGCTCGCCGGCCGCCGGCCCGACATCCACGATCCAGTCCGCGCGCCGCACCACGTCGAGGTCGTGCTCGACGACGAACAGCGAATTTCCCGACGCCTTGAGCCGGTCGAGTGCGCGCAGCAACGCCTCGGTATCCGCGGGGTGCAGCCCGGCCGACGGTTCGTCGAGCACGTACACCACGCCGAACAGGTTCGACCGAACCTGCGTCGCGAGGCGAAGTCGCTGCAGCTCGCCCGGGGAGAGCGTCGGCGTGCTGCGCTCGAGGCCGAGATATCCCAGCCCGAGATCGAGCAGCACCTTCACCCGTCCGAGCAGGTCCTCGGCGATGCGCTGCGCGACGATGGCCTGCTCGGGGTGATGCTCCTCGAGCTGCGCGACGTCCGCACCCTTCCCGCGCGCGATCGGCGCGAAGATCTCCGCCAGTCGATTCAGCGGCAGCCGCGACATGTCGGCGATGTCCAGCCCCGCGAACTTCACCGAGAGCGCCTCACGGCGCAGCCGCTTGCCATGACAGGTCGGACACTCGGTGCCGACCATGAACTCGGCCGCCCGCCGCTTCATCGACGCGCTCTGCGAGTTGGCGAAGGTGTGCATCACGTGCCGCTTCGCGCTCGTGAAGGTGCCCATGTAGTCGGGCTCCTCGCGGCGCTTGATCGCGCGGCGCACCTCGTCGATCGTGTAGCCCGCGTACACCGGAACCTGCGGCTGCTCCTCGGTGAACAGGATCCAATCGCGCGTCTTCTTCGGCAGCGAGCGCCAGGGGACGTCGACGTCATGCCCCAGCGTGGTGAGGATATCGCGCAGATTCTGCCCCTGCCACGCCGTCGGCCACGCGGCCACCGCACGCTCGCGGATCGTCAGCGAGTCGTCAGGCACCATCGACTTCTCCGTCACCTCGTAGACGCGGCCGAGCCCGTGACACGTGGGGCACGCACCTTCCGGCGTGTTTGGCGAGAAGCCCTCGGCGTAGATGATCGACTGCCCGCGCGGGTAATGCCCAGCGCGCGAGTAGAGCATCCGCAGCAGGTTGGAAAGCGTGGTGACGCTGCCGACCGATGAGCGCGACGTCGGCGATCCGCGCTGCTGCTGCAGCGCGACCGCGGGCGGCAGCCCGTCGATCTCGTCGACCTCGGGGATCCCCATCTGGTCGAACAGCCGCCGAGCGTAGGGCGCTACCGATTCGAGATACCGCCGCTGCGCCTCGGCGTAGAGCGTCCCGAACGCGAGCGACGATTTCCCCGACCCCGACACGCCGGTGAAGACGACGAGCGCGTCGCGCGGAATCTCGAGGTCGACGTCCTTGAGGTTGTGCTCGCGTGCCCCGCGGACACGGACGAAGCCGCTGAAGTCGCTGGCCGGCATGCCCGCCAACTAAGCGACATTCGGGCCAATGCGCTCTAGCCATAAGCCATAAGCCGTTAGCGTTGAGCGACTACGGTGAAAGCTGTCGCCTCCGGCTGATGGCTAATGGCTAACGGCTAATGGCGGCAGCGTTCACCGCGCGTCGAGAATCAGCTCCCCCTTCCGCGCGTTCAGCGTGAACGGGCGCGTGCCGATCGTCGTGCTCGCATTCGTCCCGCCTAACGGCCAGATGCCGTCGCGCTGGATCAGCCAGAGGCCGCCGGGATAGCTCAACGTGGGGATCCGCTCGCCGGGGGTGCTGTTCTCGATCCGCCCGCTCTTGCGCAGCAGCATCGTGTGCCCGATCGGGTCGAGCGTCGGCGCGAGCTGCGCGATGAAGTCGAGACCGACTCGCGCACGAGCGGCGTCGCCGGTCGGCGCGAAGCTCGTCGGCACATTCGTCAGCGTGAACGGTCCGACGCCGACCGACAGCGCGACGCCGCTCAGGTTCCGCCAGTCGTTGTCGAACGTCGAGGCGAACCGCTTCACGGACTTCCGGTGCAGCCACGCCGTGTCGAGCGACATCCCCTGCACTCGCGGGTCGATCGACGCCTGCACGCTGTCCCCGCCGATCACGAGATCGATCACGCCGAGCGATCCACTGTCGGCGGGGAGCAGCACCACCACCGCCGAATCAGGCCCGGCGATCGAGGGCTGGTTGTCGGCGAGCCACTCGGCGCGCGCGCGCTGCGCGTACGGGAGCGGCGACCCGGGGAGCGCCGACAGCGCCTTGTAGTCACCGAGCCGCGCGTACACCGGTGCGAGATACGTCCCGACGGTCTTCGGATCGCCGCCGAAGAAGCGCGCTTCCTCCATCAGCACGGCGCCGATGCGCAGGGCACCGCGCGCGGCGAGGAAGCGTCCGAGCGCGAGTCGCGCCGCGGGGTCGCGCGGCGTGCGATGCACCGCGTAGTAGTACAGCGTCTCGGCCGCGAAGACGCGCCCGCGCCTCATCAGCGAGTCGGCGCGAGCGATGTATTGCTGGGCATGCGCCTCGCGTGGGGCGAGCGCGATGGATGCGGCGAGAACGACAGCAAGCGTCAGGCAGCGATTGGCGGAGCGGTTCATCGAGCGGATAGTCCAGCGGTTCATCACGGCGACGGCGAAGGTAGGCGGAGCCCGGGCTGGCGACGCCGGATCCGTACCATCGCGCGATTACCGCTGTCTTCGCGGTGCGCTGATGGCGGCGAGCAGGTCCGCGTCCGGATCGAGGATCACGCGCGCCGGGGGCGCATCGAGATCGATCGGTACGACGATGCGGGAGCTCGACTGCGCCGGAACCTCGATCGTGGCGCGCCGGGTCGTCCCGTTCTTTCGTACCAGCTCGACCACCAGTGGGAGGCGAAAGTTCCCGAATCGCCGCCGCTGGGCTATCTCCAGATAGACGCGCTGCTCCCGCGGATCATAACTCCACCGCGTGTCGATCTCGGGGTATCCGGGTCGCCGCAGCCACTGGTCGAAGAACCACCCCAGGTCGCGCCCCGATGCCCCCTCGAGTGCCCGCCGCAGGTCGTCGCTGGTCGCGTTGCCGTCGCGATGGCCGGCGTAATAACCACGCACCCCGCGGAAGAACACCGAATCGCCGAGCAGCCGCCGCGCCATGTGCAGCACGTAGCCGCCCTTCTGGTAGCTGTTGGCGTCGAGGAGCTGCATCAGATCCGTCTGCGCCGTGTCGATCACCGGGCGGCGCGCGACGACGTCGCTGTCGCCAAGCAGCCCGGCGCGGATTTCCCGCATGTGCGCGACGAGCGTGTCGCGGCCGCGTGAGCGCTCCGCCCAGAGCTCGGCGAAGTACGTCGCGAATCCCTCGGATAGCCAGAGGTGCGGCCATTCGCTCTCGGTGACCGCATCACCGAACCATTGGTGTGCCGTCTCGTGCGCGACGATCGAAGACCCGATCGTTCCGTTCCGGAACAATCCATCGGCGTAGAAGATCGCGGTCGCATTCTCCATCCCGCCGAAGCGCGTCGTCGACTGCAGGTGCGCCAGCTTCTCGTACGGAAACGGCCCGACCAGCGACGAATAGAACGCGACGATCCCCTCGGCTTCGCCGAATGCGGGCGGGTATCCCGGCTTCGCGTCCTTCGACACGTACACCGTTTGCGTCAGACATCCGGCGTCGGCCGTCGTCAGGCACTTCGTCGATGGCAGCGGCTCGGCGCGGAGCGGCGCGGCGGCGATCACCATCAGGTAGGTCGCGATCGGATGCCGTTCTTCCCATCGCCAGGTCGAGCGCCATGGACGCGCTGCGTCTCGCGTGCTGTCCGTCCGCGCTCCGTTGGCGACCACCGTCAGCTCGGTCGGCGCGTCGATCGTCCACGACACCGTCGCCTTGTCGCCAGGCCGGTCCACCACCGCCAGCCAGTGGCGGGCGCGGTCGGGCCAGTTGTCGCCGAACGCCTGCCACCGCCCTTCCGGATCGCGCGAGATGATCAGCCCGTCGCGTGGAGCCCCGTGGTAGAACACCGTCACTCGCGCGCTGTCGGCCTCGGTGCCTAACGGTACGCTGATCCCGCCCTCGCGCCGCGTGGCGGCGGTCCGTGCACCGTCCACCAGGACGCTGTCCACCGTCAGCAGGATGTCCACCGCCAGGTTGCGTCCCTCGGGCTGCCGGCGCAGCAACATCGTCGAGACGCCGCTGATCGCGCTGCCGGTGTCGGGCAGCGAGATCGCGAAGTCGTAATGCACGATGTCGATCCCCACCGGCATGCGCCCGGCGACCGGCCGGTCCACGACCTGCGCCGCGGCCGGCCACGCCATCACGACGGCGCTCGCGACGAGCGCAGCGCCTGGCGCTGCGAGCGAGTGGTATCTCATGGCCCCACGTCGTAGACGACCAGCCGCGCCGGCGGCCCCGGCACCTTCGCCGGCGCGTTAGGCACGAGCGCGGCCACGAACCGCCCGCGCGCCGTCGCCACCAGCGCCGTCCCCGGCCCCACCACCCGCCGGGTCTTTCCGTCGACGGCGGTGATCCACCCGTTCGCGCTCTCGATCGAGCGCGTTCCGGCGGCGATCGTGTGCCCCGAGGTGAAATCCACCGGGATACTCGCGTCGAGCGTCGGGCCGGTGGTCCACGCCACCGGCGCCGGCGAGTCAGCCGCGTCACTGACCGGCCGTCCGCGCAGGTCGACCGCGACCCACGCCGGCGCGCTCTCGGCGTCGCCCGCCCGCGTCGGGTTGCCGCCGATCAGCAGCGCGTCGCCGCTCGCGGTCCAGCCGATGCGCCACCCGCCGGCCATCGGCAGCACCACCGCTGCGCGCTCGTCGTTGACCTTCGCCACGCTCAGGTCGTAGATCGCCGGCTGCGCGATCGCGTACGCGGTCGTCATCCCGCTGCTCGCGAACACCGCCTTCTTCACCGAATCGACGCTGAGCGCGGTCTCGCGGGCGAGCTGCGTCCACTCGCCAGGGGTGACCTCGGCGCGCTCACGTCCCGGCAGCGTGAACGCAAGGCCGACCGCGATCCGCCGCCAGTCGGGTGACGGCTCGACGTCCCAGACGCTGTCGCGCTGCAGCACCACGCCGTTCCCTTCGTCGGCGAAGACGAAACCGTTAGGCAGCGGCTCCGCCTCGACACCCGCCGGGTCCTCGACCACGAGCAGCGCACGGCGGTCGGGCGCGACCGCCCACCGCACTGCTGCCGCCATTCCGTGCGTCCCGTTGTTCACCGGGATCGCCACCGTCGCGGCGAGCGAGTCTCCGCGCACCTTGTCCCGCACCAGCGCCGCGTCGCGGTGCATCGCCGCGAGCGCGGTCGCCACCAGCGCCGGCAGCGTGCTGTCACGCGACGCGGCCACCCGAACGCGGAACGCCGGCGCGGCCTTCCCCTCGCTGGCGCGGATGTAGGCCGGCCACCCCGCGCGCGAAAGCGAATCGCGCAGCCGCGACGCGTTCGCCGAATCGGAGAACGCGCCAAGCTGCACCGCGAACACGTCCACCGGCGTCGCGTCGGCCGCAACCGGCACGGCGGTCGCGGCGCTGTCGCCGCGCCCCGTGCTGTCCGACGGCGAGCGCTCGCTCACCGCGCATGCGGCGACGAGCAACGACATCCAGGCAATCCCGGCCACGACCGAACCGCGCGGCACTTCCCGTGTCTGCGTCAGCGGTGTACCCGGTAGATGGCGTTGCCGGTGTCGTCGGAGATGAGTACCGAGCCGTCCTTGTTCACCAGCACGTCGGCCGGCCGTCCCCAACGATGCCCACTCGCGTCCTGCCAGCCGCGAACGAAGTCCTCGTACGACACCGGCTTGCCGTCGGCGATCCGGATCCGCACCACTTTCGCGCCGGTGGGCACGCTCCGGTTCCACGAACCGTGAAAGGCCACCAGCGCGTCGCCCTGGTACGCGGCCGGCAGCTGGGTCGCTCCCTTCAGGAAGGTGATGCCTAACGGCGCCGAGTGCGCCTGCATCATCAGCGCCGGCGGGATCGTCGCATCGCACCGTCCCGCCTTCGAGTACTCGGGATTCGGCTGACGATCACCCCAGCAGTACGGCCAGCCGTAGTCGCCGCCATCCTTGAGGATGTCGATCTCCTCCGGCGGCCGGTCGTCGCCGAGGTTGTCGCGCTCGTGGGTCGTCACCCAGATCGCCTTCGTCTCCGGGTTCACCGCCAGCCCGACCGCGTTGCGCAGGCCGACCGAGTACGGCCGCGCGTTGCCGGTCGCCGGCTGCACCTGCAGCACCACCGCCCGCTTCGGGATGTCCCCCTCGCAGATGTTGCAGCTCGACCCCACCGACACGTACAGCATGCTGTCGGGCCCGACGATCACCGTCCGCGTCGAGTGACCGGAGTTTCCCGGATAGGTCGTGATCGTCGTTCCCGCGCCGGCCGGCCGGCCGTCGGCGCCTAACGCGAACCGCTTCAGCGCATCGGTCTCGCCCACATAGAACGCGCCGCGGAAGAAGGCCATCCCGTGCGGCTCATTGAGCCCACTGAGCACGGTGGTGATGTCGTCGGCGACGCCGTCGCCGTTGGTGTCGGCGAGCCTGACGATCTGCCCGGCCCCCGGCCGCGAGGCGTAGACCGCGCCATCGGGACCGAGCACCATGAACCGCACGCCGCCGAGGTTGCGCGCGAAGTAGTCCACCTCCAGCCCCTGCGGCGCCTCGAGCTTCCCACCTAACGTCGAGTGCAACGCGACCTGCGGCGCCAGCGCGGTATCGCGCCGTGGGCCGGTGTCAACGGTCCGCTGCTGCGCCGGGATGTCCTGCGCCTGGCAGGCCACCAGCACCGCCAGCAATCCAACTATCGGTGACCGTCGCATGCGCCCCTCCCTGGAATGCCTCGACCCCGTCGCCTGACGTCCTGACCCCCGACCCCCCCCCCCCGACCCCCCGCCCCCGGCCC
>JBJMNK010000130.1:0-17265 GCA_045804265.1 Gemmatimonadaceae bacterium
ATGACGATACGTCATCATTTTTCAACGACTCTGACCCCTTGGCCAATGTGCATCGGCCGCTGACGCACTGCCCCTCCGCCGTGCATTACGCCCCGCCCTACCCGATCGTCCTGAGAGTACAGCCGGCGTGACGGCCCGTTCCCGCCACGCCGGTTGTGACGTTAGGCAGCTCACTCTCTTGCGACGCCTCACACATGCGTGCTACATCAATCGCCCGGATCGCCGCTGCAGCGCTCGTCGTCGTCGGGACTACGTCGGCCTGTCACATCACCGACGCCACCTCGCCGCCGGTTCCTTGCTCGGCACCGCTGACCGGGATCTCCATCCGCGTCACTGCGGGAAGCCCGACGCAGTTCGAGTGGACCCCCGACTGCAATCTCGCCGGCATCATCCTCGAGACCGCGGGGACGACCGCACCCGGCGCCGACATGTGGATCATCAGCGATTCGAGGTCGCGCATCGAGGGGCCCGTGCAGTATGGCGTCGTGCCGCCGACCGCCACGCAGGTGCTCGCCCCGGTCCCGATGGTCACCGGCCAGAGGTACCGCGTGCACCTCATCGGTGCGGATGGCGTGGAGCTCTATACCGCCGACTTCACGCAGTAGCGTCGGCGGTCCGCCGGCGGCGCCAGAGGAAGAGCGCCACGCCGCCGGCGACCAGCACCAGCAGCCCGATGCTGAAGCGGGCGATGTAGCGCTCGAGCAGGGGCATGTTGTGCCCGAAGACGTACCCGAGCACCCCGAACACCGTCGCCCAGGCGATCCCGCCTAACGCGTTGTAGAGCGAGAAGGTGCCGTACGGCATCTCGCCGACGCCTGCCAGCGCCGCTGCCCAGCTCCGCAGCAGTGCGATGAAGCGGCCGATGAACACCGTCTTCGGGCCGTGCTCCTCGAAGAAGCGATGCACGCGGAGGAGCTTCGTCTCGGTGAGCCCGACGCGCCGCCCGAAGCGCCGCACCAGCACGATGCCTCCCTTCCGCCCCAGCCAGTAGCCGCAGTTATCGCCGATGATCGCACCAGCCGCGGCGGCCACGATCACGGCGACGATGTTGAGGTGACCGCGCGCCGCGAGCGCCCCGGCGGTGACGAGCGCTGTCTCCCCGGGAAGCGGGATCCCGAAGCTCTCGAGGCCGATCAGTACGACGAGGAGCGCATAACCATAGCGCGCGATGAGATCAAGAATGCGCCGAACCCGGTTCGGCGATCTTCCGGTGCTGCTCGGCCTTGATCTTCTCCGGCGTCACCTGGCCTAACGCGACCTGGATCTTCTCCTTCGTCATCGCCGCGACGACGTGATCCTTGTTCTTCATCAGCGCCTCGAAGCCGGCCTTCGCGACGGTGGCCGGATCGCTCTTCCGGTCGGTGCCGACCTTCGTGTCGTCCATCCCGGCGCGATGGAAGAAGTTCGTCTCGGTCGCGCCCGGCTGGAGCGCCGTTATGACGACGTTGCTGTCCTTCACCTCGTTGCGCAGCGCCTCGGCGAACGAGAGCACGAACGCCTTCGATGCGCCGTACACCGCCTCGAATGGCGCCGGCATCTCGGCGGCGATCGACGCCGTGAAGAGAATCCGGCCTTGGTCGCGATCGACCATGTCCTTGAGCACGCGCTTGGCGAGGTGCACGACAGAGACGACGTTGAGCTGGATCAGGTCGATCTCGCGCTGGAGGTCGGTCTCGAGGAATGGCCCGCCGACCCCGACGCCGGCATTGATCGCGATCGCGTCCACCGGCCGAGCCTCGGCCTTGATGCGCGCATAGAGTGACTCGACGCCTTCATACGTTCGCAAATCGGCCTGGGTGGTCGTCACGATCACGCCTAACGATCTCAACTCTTCCGCTGCGGAGTGGACGCGATCGCTCTCCGACGTGATCAACAGGTCAAAGCCGTGCCGGGCGAACTGCCTGGCCAGCTCGAGCCCGATTCCGCTCGACGCTCCGGTGACGACGGCGAATTGGCTGCTGGATTGGTTCTGCATGTAACGCTCGCTTTTGAATCGGTGAGGCTGGTGCATTGTCGCGAGCCTTCAATTCAAGGGTCGTACCGCCAGCACACCGGCTGCTCTCGCCGCGACCGTGTGATCTCGTGCGCCGTGCGCATGTTCGCCGAAGGCCGTGTACAGTCCAAGCGCGATGAGCAGCACGGCAACGATCCGCCGAAAGAGCTCCGGCCTGATCCTGCCGAGCAGGCGCGCCCCGACCATTGTGCCGACGATCACCGCGATCGTCGCCACGGCGACGAATGGCCATATCCGGGCGATGCCGCGCCACTCGGTCGCCAGATAGACAGGCATCCGCGCCGCATCAACGAACAGTCCGATCGCGGTCGACGTCGCGACGAACGATTCCTTCGGGACGTCGAAGCCGAGTAGCGCGGCGGTGCGGATCCCGCCCTGGTTCCCGACCATCCCGCCCAGCGCGCCCGAAGCTCCACCAGCTGCCCATGCAGCGCGCCGACTCCATCGCACCCGGCGCATCCACCCGGTGAGCTCGGAGATTCCGGCGAGCGCGACGACGACGCCGAAGACGATCGACAGCGCGGCGCTCGACACCCACACATGCGCCAGCGCACCGGCGAGTCCACCGGCCGCGCTCGCGATCCCGAAGCCGAGCAGCACTCGCCGGTCCACATGGCGCCGGAGCAGCCAGAATCGCTGCGCGGTCCCGACCAGATGCGGGATCGACACCGCGGCGACGGCAAGCTTGGTTCCAGCCGAGAGCGCGAGCACCGGGGTGAGCAGGCTGCCGATGCCGAACCCGGTGATCGACGCGATCGACGCCGCGGCGAAGCCGACGATCGCGACGACAACGCCGTGCAGCATCAGCACCGCGCAGGACGCGGTTGCCTAACGTCTGGCGTAGAGATCTTCTCTCGTCAGCGGCAGCCCCGCCTCGCCGTTCTCGTCGCTCTTCGCCAGCAGTGTCTGCACGATATTGATGCTCCCGCTGGCGAAGGCGTGCGCCGACGCGGCCATGTAGAGCCGCCAGACGCGATACGTGCGTTCACCGGCGATCGCGATCGCGCGATCGGCTTTCTCCAGCAGGCGCGATGTCCAGTGGCGCAGCGTCAGCGCATAGTGCTCGCGCAGGCTCTCGACATCGCGCGTCTCGAACCCGGCGCCTTCCGCCGCGCCGATCACCGCCTGCAGCGGGACGAGCTGGCCGTCGGGGAAGACGTACTGCTCGATGAACGCGTTCCGCCGCCAGAGCTTCGCTTCGACCCGGTCGCGCCAGCCGTGTGGGCGCGCGGCGCCAAGGCTGATGATCCCGTGGTTGAGGAGGAGCCCGCGCGGCGCGAGGGCACGGTGGAGTGCGGCGAAGTAGACAGGCAGCTTGGCCAGCCCGACGTGTTCGACCATTCCGACGCTGGCGATCTTGTCGAAGCGCGCGTCCGGGGCAAGGTCGCGATAGTCGCGCAGCTCGACCTTCACCCGGTCCGAGAGCCCGGCCGCGGCGATGCGCTCGCGCGCCAGCGCCGCCTGGTTCTCGCTGAGGGTGATGCCTAACGCCTCGACGCCGTGCTGGCGGGCGGCGTGCATGATCAGCGCCCCCCAACCGCAGCCGACGTCGAGCAACCGCTCGCCCGGCCGCAGCCGGAGCTTGCGGCAGATCAGCTCGAGCTTGGCCACCTGCGCGTCATCGAGCGACGTGTCCGGCGTCTCGAAGTACGCGCACGAGTAGACCATGCGCTGGTCGAGCCAGAGCTGGTAGAATTCGTTGCCGATGTCGTAATGGAACTGCACCGCCGCCCGGTCGCGTACCTTGTCGTGCTGGCTCCCGGTGCGCTCCACGCTCCGCTCGGCTCGCGCCGCGCGCACCTGCTCCATCGTGCCGTCCTTCGGCAGCGCGATCAGGTGCCTGACGATCGAGCCGAGCGTGCGCGGCGAGCGGATGCGGCGGTTGATCGCGTCGCCTAACGTTGCCGCGTCCTCGACCCGCCCCTCGATGTCGACGTCGCCGCTGAGGTAGGCCTCGATGATCGACAGCTCGTTCGGCGGCAGCAGCATCCGCCGCAGCGCACCCGGTCGCTCGATGCGAAAGGTGAACGGCGGCTGGAGCTGTCGCCCGCGCTCGAGGGTCCCATCCCAGTAGCGGACGGCGAAATCGCGTCCGTCGGGAGGGCCGAACAGCTTGGCCAGCACCTCACGACTGTGTCGCAGCGCGCCGCCGGGGGCGTCGTGTGCGGGCGTGCCGCCCTCCGAGTCAGCGCCGATGCGGCGACTGCGGCCGCGGTTGTCGCCGCCCGTGCCCCGATCCTTCGCGCTGGTCGTCATTGGCCCGTGTAGTCGTCGAGGAATGCCAGCGTCAGTGCCCACGCCTCGCGCGCAGCGTTAGGCTCGTATGCGCTTCGCTGGTCGCAGAAGAAGCCATGATCCGCCTGCGAGAACTCGATATTCGTGAACGTCTTCTTCGCGGCGCGGAACGCGTCCACCACCGCGCGCTTCTGGTCGTCGGTGATGTGCGTGTCGCGTCCGCCCCAGAAGAACGTCTGCGGGCCGTGCAGCGCACCGACCCGGTCGAGCACCCCCGGCATCCCGCCGGCATAGTACGACACGCCAGCCGCAAGCGGCAGCGCGCTGTTGGCGAGGAACGACGCCCGTCCGCCGAGGCAGTAGCCGGTTGCCGCGACGCGCTTCATGTCGACGTCGCGCTGCGAAGAGAGCCAGGCGAACGCTGCCTTCGCGTCGGCAACGATGCCGTCGTTGGTCAGCGCCTTGAAGTGCGGCGCCATCCCGGGAAAATCATCGTAGCGCCCCTCGACGCCGGTGCCGGTGCGGTGGAAGAGCTCCGGCGCCACCGCGACGAACCCCTCACGCGCGAAGCGGCTCGTCACGTCGCGGATGTGCGAGTTCACGCCGAACGCTTCCTGCATCACGATGATCGCGCGATGCGGGCCCCGGCCGGATGGACGCGCGACGAAGACGCGCATCTCCGTGCCATCCTCGACCTTGACGGTCACCCAGCTCGTTGGCGTCTCGCTCGTGACTTGCTGCATGGCGCGCTCCGCGATCGAAGTTGTGCTACTGGATTATGACGACGCGATCCGTGCGAGTGGAAGTGCGTCGGTGTCGAGCTGACGTGATGAGCGCATTCTCGCCATCTTTCCGGGTCTTTCACCCGGAGCTGACATGCGCTGTGGTCGACGCTCACCGATTGTCGTTGCCCTCATACTTTCAGTGTTGGCCTGCCACTCAGGAACGTCGCCATCGCCCGCGTCCGCCGAGCCGCAGATCCGCGCCGTGCTCGACTCCACGGCGGCGGGGTGGAATCGCGGCGACCTCGGACCGTATATGGCGGCCTATGCTCCCGATGCGGATGCAGGCGGCACCACCGGCTTCGTCCACGGGACCGCTGCGATCGAGGAAGGAATGCGCCGCGGATTCTGGAAGAATGGCCGGCCGGCGCAGATGCTTCGCTACGAACACCTCGCCGTGCGCATGCTCGGCGAGTCCGATGCGCTCGTTACCGGCCAGTATGTCCTCTCCGGCGGCGGGCTGCCCGATCGCAGCGGCTGGTTCACGACCGTGTGGGAACACCGCCCGGAAGGGTGGCGGATGATTCACGATCATTCGTGAGCCCGGCAACCTCGGCGACGATCTCGAACGAGTGCAGCCGCGCGCGATGGTCGTACGCCTGCGACGTGATCATCAGCTCGTCCGCGCCGGTTCGCTCGATGAAGGCATCGAGTCCGCGCTTCACCATCACCGGATCGCCGACCACCGCCGCCGAGAGCATCTCGTCGAGCATCTGCTTCTCATAGGGAAGGAGCTGCTCGGCGAAGCCCTCGGACGGCGGCGGGAATTGCCCCGGCCGTCCGCGGCGGATGTTGATGAACGCCTGCTGCAGCGAGGTGAAGAGCCACCGCGCTTCCGCCTCCGTGTCGGCGGCGAAGACGTTGAGCCCGAGCATGACATGCGGACGTTCGAGTCGCGGCGACGGCTCGAACCGCGCGCGATAGATCTCGATCGCCTGCATCATCATCGCCGGCGCGAAGTGCGACGCGAAGGCGAACGGCAGGCCTAACGCTGCGGCGAGCTGCGCCCCGAACAGGCTCGAGCCGAGTATCCAGACCGGGACGTCGAGCCCGGCGCCGGGGACGGCGCGCACTGCCTGCCCCGATTGCACCGGCTGGAAGTAGGCCATCAGCTCCATCACGTCCTGCGGAAACGTATCAGCCGCCGCCGGCGAGCGGCGCAGCGCGCGGCTGGTGAGGTTGTCCGAGCCCGGCGCGCGGCCGAGCCCGAGGTCGATGCGCCCGGGGAAGAGCGACGCGAGCGTCCCGAACTGCTCGGCGATCACCAGCGGTGAATGGTTAGGCAGCATGATCCCGCCGGCGCCGACGCGGATCGTCTTCGTTCCGCCGGCGACGTGCGCGATCACGATCGACGTCGCCGCGCTCGCCACCCCCGGCATGCTGTGATGCTCGGCGAGCCAGAAGCGGTTGTACCCCCACCGCTCGGCGTGCTGCGCGAGGTCGAGCGAGTTGGCGAACGCCTGCGTCGCGCTCCCGCCTTCGGCGATGGGCGCGAGGTCAAGAACTGAGAGGGGAATCATTGAAAATCTGCGACAGGCGCAGTGGTGAATCGGCGATAAGCTGTAAGCGACAAGCAGTAAGCGGACGGCGTCGCCGCTGCGTTCCCGAACGCTGTTCGCTGACTGCGTGCAGCTTACCGCTTACAGCCTGCCGGTCAGGCAACCATCACGTTTACGGCACCAGCCGCGCGCCGGTCAGCGTCGCCACCGCACCTAACGTCGTCTGCGCCGCATTGAGGCCGAGGCGGAAGTCGGCGTCGCTGTAGGTGGTGTAGACGTCGCTCGGCTGGTGCCACTGCGGATCCCAGCCGGCGCCGATCTGCGCCCCGCGCTCGTTCTCGCGCAGGCTGATCGCCGGGATGATGTCCTGGAACGGCGCCGAGTCGGTGTTGGTCATGTGCTGGCCGACGGTGGCGGGGTAGTCTGTGGCGTATTTCTCGTTGGCGTTGGCGAACGCCCAGGCGAGCGCCTGCGCGCCGGCCGCCTGCTTCGACGCGGATTGGAACTCGATGTTCACGTCGGCTTCCGGGCGCTGCTGCTTCGGCATGGTGCCGTCCGCGTTAGGCATGCCGTGGTCGAACATCATCATGTCGTGCTGGATCATCCCGAGCCAGCGCGGCTCCGGATACTTTCCCGATCCGGCCGGCGACTCCTTCCCCTGCAGTGCCTGACGCTGCGCGACGTACGCCCGCGCGCCATCGAGCCCCGTCTCCTCATTGTTCCAGAGGATGAAGCGGATCGATCGATCGGTCTTCACGTCGGGCGCGCTGAAGACCCGGGCGAGCTCCATCACCAGCGCCGTCCCCGAGCCGTCGTCGTTCGCGGCCTGTCCCCAACCGTGGCCGTCCATGTGTCCGCCGACGATGTACATCTCGTCGGGATGCATCGTGCCGACCTTCGTGCAGTACACTTCCTGGCGCTGACCGGGCGTTGTCGGCTGCATGTTGATCGCGCGGATCGCCGGGTCCTTCTGCGCGAGCGAGTCGGTATTGACGCCCGTCGGCTGCACGACACCGCGGAACTTCCCACCCCCCGGCGGCCGACGCGGCACGCTCATCGTCGCGGCGCCCGCCGCACCGGCGGGACGCGGGCGCCGCGGTGGTGGCTGATAGTCGTAGGTGATCCGCTCGGTCGGTGTGCAGCCGTAGCTCTTGAGCTGCGCCTCGATCCAGTCGACAGCGGCGCGATTGCGATCAGTCCCCTGCCGCCGGTCGCCGAACTGCGTCAGTCCCTTCACCGTCGCCTTGTAGCGGTCGAGCGTCAGGCGGCCGACCATGGTCGCGATCGGGTCGGGGGCTGAGTCGCGCGGGACGGCTGCGGAACCGTTAGGCGCTGAGGTTTGGGCCGCGAGGGGAGCGCCTGAGATCACGACGAACACGCAACAAGCGGCGAGGCGGGCAAGTGAGGTGGGCATTGAGCGCGGCGACAGGGTGAACGCCCGCATCGAGGCGGGCCGGACCAGCCCTGAATTTACGGATAGAACCTGTCCAGTGCTGGGATCTTCTCCGGCTCGAGGAGGCTCGACTACGACGACGCGTGGCTCTGCCCTGCCGCCGGGACGGTCCACGTAACTGTAGCGGTCTGCCGGGACGCACGGCGAATCATCACGGGAGCCACGGAGGGCACAGAGAAGTCTTGATCAAACCCTCTGTGCCCTCCGTGGGTCCTGTCGCATGCTGTTGCTCTTGCAGTTGCAGGGCAGTGCGTGATTCGAGGCATGATCGCGAATGTGCACGAGGGTCGTGCGGCGCGCCCCGGTGTGGTCGCACCGCCCGCCTCCCCCCGTCACAACGACTTGAGGTACTCCACCAGGTCCGCCTTTTCCTGTGCCGAGAGCGTTAGGCCTTTCGTTCCGACGTAGTGCACGACCACGTCGGCGAGGGTGGCGGCGCTGCCGTCGTGGAAGTAGGGGCCGACCAGCTGCGGCGGGTGATAGAGTCCGCGCAGCGGCGTCGTCCGGTACCGGCCCGTCGCGCTTCGCAGCGCATATCCCGGATCCTGCCCCGCCTCGGCCGCGGTGTGCAGGACGCCGTTGTTGACGTCGGTGAATTCGGCGCCGACATGGCAGCTCGCGCACTTGCCCGCACCGTTGAAGACGAGCTTCCCCCGCGCGGCGGCGGCCGCGTCGAAGCCGGATGTGACGGGCTTGTCGAGCGAGAACTGGTAGGCGCGGAGCGCGGCGAGCTTCGCGACCGTCAGGTTCTCGGGCGGGTTGCTGACGCTGACACCGATGCGTGCGTCGGCGAAGGTGCCGTGACCATGCATCTGGGTCACGCCGACATAGAGGTTCCAGTACGAGACGGTGTCGTCGCCGGTGTAGACCTCGCGCGCGACGTTGCGCAGCCCGAACGCCGGTGGAATCACCGTCGGCATGTTCTTGCCGTCGTGGTTGAAGCGGGCGTCGTACTTCCCGGGGCCCCAGCTGTTGTACACCGCCTTCGTCGCGGCCGGGAGCGCCGGCGACAGCGCGATGATCGCGCCGACGTTCAGGTCGCGGTTAGGCCATCCATCGAGCCGGTGCCCGATCCCGGGCGCGAAGCTGTTGTCCACCGTCGAGTGACAGAGCGCGCACGTCACGCCGACGCGCGTGAGGTGATTCGTCGCGTCCACCTCCCCGACGACGCCGACCACCGCGCCGAGCTTGAGCAGCGTGACCGTGGTCGCGGGATCGTCGAGGTTCACCTGGCCGGCGGCGATCGCATCGCGCACCGCCTGCGGCAGCGTGTCCATGTCCACCTTGAGGCCGACCGCGAGCGCGGTCTTCGGACTGACGCCACCGGCGATGACTTCATGCATCCGCAGCGTGTCGGTCCAGAAGGTCTCGTCGCCGTAGGTGTCGTAGCGGAACACCGCCTTCCCCTTCCCGACCAGCGCCGGGTCGAGCTCGGCCGGCGCCGCCGAGCTGAAGTCGCAGGCAGTGAGCGCGAGCATCGCGACGCCGACAGCCGATGCCATCACGGCGCGAAGGTAGCCGTGACCACGGGCGAGACCGCGGTCACGAGCACTGATGGACGCTGCCACTCGAGATGCACTCATCGTCCGGTACCGATTTGAAGGTGATCGATGTCCTGCGGAGACCCTCCAATCGCGAAAGTAGCCCGGACCGGTGATTAAGTCAAATTTTTCTTTGATTAATTCTGCCTGCCTCTACCGTTCGCGCAACGCTGTGGGCGTCACTTCGCCGGCGACACCCCCGCCGCCAGCGCCGTCATGTTCGCTCGCACCACGAACTCGAGCAGCTCCCTCGCCGTCGCGTCGGAGAAGCTGCGCGGCGAGTGGATCGGACGTCCCGGCGCGCCGCGCGCACCATAACGCTTGGCGAGGTATTCGTTCGCGCTCGACATGACGAAGGTCGCCGCTTCGCGGGGGATCGTGTCGAGGTCGTCGCGGTCGACCAGCATGAGGCGAAGATTGCTGACGGGGCCGAGTGGGGAGAGCATCTGCAGCAGCTTCGGCTCGAAGCGCGGATCGGTGGCGATGAAGTAGACCGGCCCCTGCGCCAGTGCGCGCGCGACATCGCTCATCGTGTCCGGGCGCAGGGCGACCGCGATCCACGGCTTGCCGATCTTCTTCGCCAGCGCCTCGACCTCGGTCGCGTGAAAGAGCGTGGTCACCAGGACGTCGGCGCGACGGACCGCGAGTGGAAGCTCGCGTTCATGCAGCTCATCGACCTCGGCGCTCTCGGTCACATAGCCGTGATCGTCGGCGAGCTCGGAACAGAGAACATGCAGCTGGTCGCGATTGCACTCGATGCATGCGGCGCGGACGCGACGCGTCTCGAGCGAGCGTCGCACATACTCCGAGACATCGCGCGGTCGCAGTCCGCGTGCGCGCGCCTGCACGAGCATGCTCACCAGCCACGCGCCAAGATCGGGAAGCGAGCTACCTCCACCCACCGCCGGATGCGGCGGAACGACGTAGGCCCCGGACCGCGCCCGCAGCGTAATGAAGCCCTCGTCGGCGAGCGTCCGCAGCGCGGCCATGACCACGCGCTGGTTGACGCCGAGCTCCGTCGCCAGCGCGCGAGTGTTAGGCAGCCGCTCTCCGCCGTTCAAACGCCCGACGTGCAGCCCGCTCACGATCCGGTTGCGCAGCGTATCCGCGACGGCCTCCCGGCCCATCCCGCCTGTCCTCACGCGCTCCTCCATGTCGCCGATCACGGTCGCGACCGTTCGTGCTGTGCCCGCCTGTTCACGTCGCATTTATGCATCAATAATCATGATTCCGCAACGTTGCTGTACTTGATATGCAGCAGATGGCCCAAGGAATGCGGAGGATTTCGGCGCGGTCAGAAGCCAGCATGTGGCCGGCCGCCGTTCCTTTCAGGGAGGTCTGTCGATGTTCAGTCGTCGTCCTTTTGCCGTTACTTCGCGGCTCGCAGCGCTCGCGTTCGCCGCCGGTGCCACTGCTCCCCTCGCAGCGCAGTCCGCCCCCGCGCCCCGCTGTCACCTGCTCTGCGCGCCGTCGCTGACGCTGATGCCCGGCGTCGTCCGCACGCACCTGCTGCGCGGGCCACTCGTGCGCAACACGAGCACCGGCGTCGAGTCACGCCTCGCCGGCACCACGAACATGCAGGTGATCGTCGCGCTCGCGTCGCGCACCGCCGTACCCCGGCTGAGCCTCGTCGCCAGCGCGCAGTGGCTGCCTAACGCTGCCGAGGGCCGCAACCCGTTCACGCTCTACACCGCGAGCGAGCTGGGAACGCACGTCCGCGCCAACGCGCCGACGCTCGTTGCCGGCGGATCACTGTCGCTGCTGACCCCCGCATCCACCGCCGGTTGGTTCGACGCCGCCTTCAACGTCGGCGACCTGTTCAGCCAGGCGGCGACGCCGGATGACAAGAGTGCCTACACGCACAAGCTCGACCTCGACCTGGTGACGCACCTGCACGTCTTCGCCGCGCTGCCGAAGCACGAGTACCTGCATCGCGTCTCCCTCTACGGGATCCTCGACTACGTCGCCACCGGTCTCCCCTCGGCGGGCGACGAGGTGCCGCTCGGCCGGGTCTTCGTGACTGGCGCACGCCCGATGGCACTGGTCGCCGGACTCGCCTTCCCCCTTACCCCTGCTCCGCAATGAGCCAGTCGCTCGCGCTTCGCCGAACCGCGCCGGCAGCGCTCGTCGTCGCCGCGTTCATCGTGGCCGGCTGTCATAACGGTCCACCGGCGCCGATTGCGCCGGCGTCGCCCGTCGTCACGACCGTTGCCGCATCGGGCTTCAACCAGCCCGAGAACCTCGTCTACGACTCGATCGGCGACGTGTACCTCGTCTCCAACATGGGCGGCGGAGACGCCGCCCGCGACGACAACGGCTTCATCAGCCGGGTCGCGCCAGACGGTCACGTGATCGCGCTGCGCTGGATCGCCGGCGGGGTGAACGGCGCCACGCTCGACGCGCCGAAGGGGCTCGCGATCCGTGGCGACACGCTCGCGGTCGCCGACATCGGCGGCGTCCACTACTTCAGCCGCAGCACCGGCGCGCCGTTAGGCAGTGTCGCCCTGCCCGGGGTGGTCATGAACGACCTTGCTTTCGCTCCCGACGGGACGCTCTGGATCACCGACACCGGACCAGATCGCGGCACCACCCCGATCGACACCAGCAAGGACATGGACGCGGTATGGACCGTCTCGCCGGGCGGTGCGGTGTCGGCCGTCGCGCGCGGTCTCGCCCTCGGTCGCCCGGACGGGCTCGTCCTCGACGGCAACGGTGCGCTGGTCGCGACCTTCGGCGTCAACCGAATCGAGCGCGTCGCGCCGGGAATGTCGGGCGCGACCACCTTCGCGACGCTCCCCGGCGGCCGCGTGGACGGGCTCCGCCGGCTCGGCGACGGATCATTGCTGGTGACGAGCTGGGACGCGAAGACCGTGTGGCGGCTGCCGCGCGCCGGGCCTCCCGTCGCGCTGCTCACCGCGGTGACGTCCCCGGCCGGCGTCGCGGTGGACACGCGCCGCAACCAGCTGGCGGTGACGTCGATGCAGTCGAACACGATGTACCTGCTGCCGCTGCGCTGACGCGCCACGGCCCACCGAACGGAGGAGGACAGGTGAGAGAGATCGAGCAGCAGTCGACGGTCGCACCGCGAGGAGCACCGCGCACCCCGCGGCCCGCTCGCCGCCTGGCCGTAACGTTAGGCCTCACGGCGCTCCTTGCCTGCGGCACGAAGGACAACCCGGGGGTCCGCGCCGCCAGCGCGGCGACGACGAAGGAGGTCGGCGGGAACGTCGCCTTCCCGGCGCTGCTCGCCCGCGGCACCGCCTGGCTGCCGCCCGGCGCCGGCGACGGCGACTGGAAGATGCCATCGCGCGACTACGCCGGCACGCGCTACTCGCCGCTCGCCGAGGTCACCACCGACAACGTGGCGCAGCTCCAGCTGGCCTGGACCTTCGACGACGGCGAGTCGCACTACGGCCACGAGATGACGCCGCTCGTCGCCAACAACACGATGTACATCGTCTCGCCATTTCCCGATCGCGCTTTCGCCCTCGACCTCACGAAGTCGGGCGCGGTGAAATGGAAGTACGAGCCGAACCCGTCGCCGATCGCGATCGGCAAGGCGTGCTGCGACGCGGTCAACCGCGGCGCGGCGCTCTACGATGGAAAGCTGATCTACAACCTCCTCGACGATCACACCGTCGCGGTCGACGCGACAACGGGCAAGGAGATCTGGCGGACGAAGCTCGCCAACGTCGAGGACGGAACGACGATGACGATGGCACCGCTCGTTGCCGACGGCAAAGTCTACGTCGGCAACTCGGGCGGGGAGATGGGCGTGTCAGGGTGGCTCGCCGCGCTCGACGTCAACACAGGGAAGGAGCTCTGGCGCGCGTACAGTGTCGGCCCCGACAGCCTCGTGCGCATCGGCAGCGACTTTCACCCGTTCTATCCCTGGCTGCAGGGAAAGAACCTCGGCGAGACGACCTGGCCCGCGGGCGCATGGAAGCATGGCGCCGGCGCGGTGTGGGGATGGGTCACCTACGATCCCGAGCTCAAGTCCATCTACTACGGCACCAGCAACACCGGGCCGTGGAACGCCGACCAGCGGCCGGGGCTCAACCTCTGGACGAGCGGCGTCTTCGCGCGGAGCGCGAGCGACGGCATGGCGAAGTGGGCGTTCGTCTTCACCCCGCACAACGAGTGGGACTACGACGGCGTCAACGAGAACATCCTCGTCGACCTGCCGGTGAAAGGGCGGACGCGGAAGGTGATGGTGCAGTTCAATCGCAACGGCTTCGCCTACACCATCGATCGCACCACCGGCGAGGTGCTGGTGGCCGAGCCGTTCGGCCACGAGAACTGGGCGACCAGCATCGACCCGAAGACGGCGATGCCTAACGTCGTGCCGGAGAAGCACACCGTTCCGCCGCGGCGCTGGGTGCGCGACATCTGTCCCGCCGATGTCGGCGTGAAGGACTTCGAGCCATCGGCGTTCTCGCCGCGCACCGGGCTTTTCTATGTGTCGGTGCAGAACATCTGCATGGATTACAAGGGGCGCGAGGTGAGCTACATCGCCGGCACTCCCTACTGGGGCGCGCAGATGACGCGCCACGTCGGTCCCGGCGGCAACTACGGCGAGTTCATCGCCTGGGACGCCGCGAACGGCAGGAAGGTCTGGGGAATCCCCGAGAAGTTCCTCACCTACAGCGGCGCCCTCGTCACCGCCGGCGACGTCGCCTTCTACGGGACGGTGGACGGCTGGTTCAAGGCGGTCGACGCGCGCAGCGGGAAGGTGCTCTGGTCGCGCAAGCTCGGCTCGGGGATCATCAGCGCGCCGATGGCCTATCGCGCACCCGACGGCCACGAGTACATCGCCGTCGCCGCCGGAGTCGGCGGCGGCGCGATGACCACCGCCAGCCAGCCCGGGTTCCCGGCCCGCGGCAGCAGCTACTACGTCTTCACGTTAGGCGGCAACATCCCGGCGACGCCGCCGCAGGGCGCCAACGGGCAGGGCAACGCGGTGCAGAAGCAGGGAGGGAAGCCATGAGCTCGACCACGCTCCGGCCGGCGAGGTTTGCGCTCGTCGCAACGTTAGGCGCTATCGTCGCCGTGGCCGCCTGCCGCCGCGACAGCCAGGACGTGCGCGGCGGATCCGTCGGGAAGGTAGCGCTGCCTAACGATGCGGCGATGGCGGTGACCGACACCACCGGGCTCCCCACCGCCGGTGCGCTGCCGCGCGTCGCGATCGGCGACCTGGCCGGCGTCGGCAACAATACCCTCGACGCGACGATCGCCAACCCGTATGCCGGCGACCGCGCCGCCATCGAGGAAGGGCACCAGCGCTTCGTCGACATGAACTGCGCCGCCTGTCACGGCTACGACCTGAAGGGCGGGATGGGCCCCGACCTGACCGACACGTACTGGCGCTACGGCGGCTCCCCGGCCGACATCTACAAGTCGATCTTCGAGGGACGGCCGCAGGGGATGCCGGCATGGGGACGCGCGCTCCCGCAGGCGGAGATCTGGAAGATCGTCAGCTACATCGAGTCGAAGGGCGGCGCGTTCCCCGCCGCGCTCGCCGACCGCGGTCGCCAGGGCGATCTCGGTGACCAGGACACGACGTCGGGCAGCACGCTCAAGGGACGGCAGAATGTCCATTGACAGCGGCGCCCGGCGCGTCCTCTCCCTGTTCGGCTGGTTGCTCCTGCTGGTCGGGTGCAACGGGACGACCTCGTACCTCGATGCGACCGGCGCCACCGGCCGCAGCGAGGGAACGTTAGGCTGGTGGCTGACCGCGACGGCGAGCGCCGTCGTGCTGCTCGTCTGCATCGCGATCGTCGCCGGGATCGCGCGTCATCGCGGCGAGGACCAGAGCCCGCTGCGCCGGCGCGAGATCGCCTCGGGACTGAACTGGATCTACATCGGTCTCGGCGCGACGATCGTCGTCCTGCTCGTGACCTTCGCCGGAACGATGATCACCCTCGAGGCAGCGGTGCATCCGCCGCGCACGCCGTCGCTGACGATGGACGTCACCGCGCACCAGTGGTGGTGGGAGATCAACTACAGCGAGGCCGGTCATCCCGAGCGCACCTTCACCACCGCGAACGAGGTGCACCTCCCGGTCGGAGAGCCGATACGCGTGCGGCTGCAGACCGCGGACGTGATCCACAGCTTCTGGCTCCCGCAGATCGCCGGGAAGACCGACGTCATTCCCGGACAGGTGAACGAGATGTGGGTCGAGGCCGAGAAGGCGGGCGACTCGCGCGGGATGTGCGGCGAGTACTGCGGGCTGCAGCACGCGAACATGGCGCTCGCTGTCCGTGCCGAGTCGCCGGCCGAGTTCGCGCGCTGGGCGGCGGCGCGGCGAGCGCCGGCCGCGGCACCGTCAGGCAGCGACGCCAGCGCCGGGCGCACCGTCTTCGCGCGCTCCTGCGGGGCGTGCCACGCGGTCGGCGGCACCGCCGCGTTAGGCAGGGTCGGCCCCGACCTGACGCATCTCGCGTCGCGTTCGACGATCGGCGCCGGCGCGCTCGAGAACACGCCGGAGAACCTCGCCCGCTGGATCCACGACGCGCCGTCGATCAAGGAGGGTGCACGGATGCCGGCGATCCCGCTCGACGACGCGGACACCCGCTCGGTGGTCGCCTACCTCCGGACGCTGCAGTGATCATGCGCCGGCACCTTCGCCACTCAAGGAGCTAGAGCCGTGGCCGTTTCCACCATCGAGCCCCCCGTCCTCGACCGGCTGCAGGAGAGCTGGGAGACACCACGCGGGCTGCGCGGCACGCTGACGACCGTCGATCACAAGACCATTGGCATCCGCTACCTCGTCACGTCGATTTTTTTCCTCGTCGTCGGCGGTGTCGAGGCGCTGCTGATCCGTGCGCAGCTGGCCACCAGCAACCAGCACCTCCTCTCGGCCGGCGCGTACAACGAGATGTTCAGCATGCACGGCGTTACCATGATCTTCCTGTACGCCGCGCCGGTGCTCTCGGGGTTCAGCAACTACCTCTGGCCGCTGATGCTCGGCTCGCGCGACATGGCCTACCCGCGGCTGAACGCGCTGTCGTACTGGGTGTACCTCGTCGCCGGGATCTTCCTCTACACCAGCCTGCCGTTAGGCGCGATGCCCAACGCCGGCTGGTTCGACTACGTCCCCTTCGCCGGGCGCGAGTTCAACCCGGGCATCAACATCGACTTCTACGCGCTGACGCTGCTGCTGCTCGCCATCTCGACGACAGTCGGCTCGGTGAACTTCATCACGACGCTGTTCCGGACTCGCGCGCCGGGGATGTCGCTCAACCGGCTGCCGATCATCGTCTGGGGGACGCTGACCGCGTCGGTGGCGAACGTCTTCGCGCTGCCGGCGCTGAGCGCGGCGGCGATCATGCTCTTCCTCGACCGGCGTGCCGGCACGCACTTCTTCGACGCCGCGGCCGGTGGACATCCGCTCCTCTGGCAGCACCTCTTCTGGATGTTCGGCCATCCATGGGTGTACATCGTCGTGCTGCCGGCGATGGGAGTCGTCTCCGACGCGCTGCCGACGTTCTGCAGGCGTCCGCTCGTCGGCTACACCTTCGTCGCGCTGGCGACGGTGACCACCGGCATCCTCGGCTTCGGCGTCTGGCTGCACCACATGTTCGCCACGGGGATCCCGCCGCTCGCGTTGGCGTTCTTCGGCGCGGCGAGCCTCATGATCACCATCCCGAGCGCGGTCGCCGTCTTCTCCTGGCTCGCGACGCTCTGGGACGGCAAGCCGTGGTATCCGGCACCGATGAAGTTCATGCTCGGCTTCATCGTC
>JBJMNK010000131.1:0-7368 GCA_045804265.1 Gemmatimonadaceae bacterium
CAACGGCAACAACAACAGCAACTGCAAAAGCATTCTACAGGAGGCACAGAGGGCACAGAGGGGTTTGATCAAACCCCTCTGTGCCCTCTGTGCCTCCTGTAGAATGCTTTTGCAGTTGCTGTTGTTGTTGCCGTTGCGTCGTGCAACTCTCCGCGCTCGACCCCCCGACGCCGTTCCTCGCCCTCAGCTCAGCGGACCCACGTGATGACTCTCGTACCAGCCTAACGCGAGCGCGATGATCGCCAGCACGACGATGAGCCCGACGAGCCACGGCATCTTTCGCCGCATGCGTTCGCGCTCGCCGGCGAGGTCGTGGTAGTACAGTCCCGGCCCCGCCTCGCGCACGACGCCCCGGACAAGGAGCTGATCGAGTCGCCGCCGGTCGTTGGCGCTGAGTCCTTCCAGCGGTTGCGCCGTTTCCGGGCTGATCGCGCCGCGACGCCGCAACAGCGTCGCCGGGCGGCGTGAGACGACGATGATGATGATCAGCAGGATCGGCAGGAACGGCGGCAGGAAGTTGCGCATCAGTGTCCTCCCGCTTTCTGTGGTGTCGACATCGCTGAGACTCCATTCTCGTTGAACGCTTCGACCGCGAACCAGTAGTCCACGCCGACGTTGAGCGCCCGCACCTCGAGCGTCGTCGGCGCGTCGGCCCAGCGCTGATACGCCTGCCGGATCTTCCCCGGCGCGATCCCCCAGCGGACATTGTAGCCGACCGCGCCGGACACTGGCTTCCAGGTGACGAACGCGTTCCGCTCGTCGCTGTCGCGACGTACCGTCACGCTGTCCGGCGCGGTCGGCGGCGCGCCACCGCCGTTCCCGAACACCCGGATGTCGCTGATCGCGAGGTGCGGCGCCGAGACATGGCCGTGGACGTAGCGCACGTACCGCACTCGCTTCGCCGCCGGCAGCTCGATGTACGCGTTAGGCCTGTCGCGTGTCTCCCGCGACAGGTCGGCCAGCGTCGTCCAGCTCCTTCCATCGCTCGAGCCGAGCATCCGGAACCGTGCCGGGTAGATCGAGTCGGTCCCGTACAGGTTGGACTTGTAGTCGGTGAAGTTCACCTGGAGCGCCCGCACCGTCTCGACGCGCCCGAGATCTATCGTCAGCAGCTCACCGGGGTGGTTCGCCCGCGCGACCCAGAAGGTGCGCGGGTTCTCGTCGGTGACGTTGGTCGCCGGAAAGCTGTCGAGCGCCGACGACGCCGTCGCCGGCTTGCGATAGGAGAGCAGCATCCAGCCGGTGAACAGCTCGTCGCTCCGCTGCCACTTCTTCGTCGGCGCCCAGTGTGGGAAGTCGCCGAAGCGGGTGTCGACGTACATGTCCCCGTCGGCATCGAAGCCGGCGGGGTGCATCGCGATCCGCCGCTCGAAGTTCCAGTTCACCGCGATCCACGGCGTCCCGGTGTTCCACCAGTTCCCGTGCACGTCCTGGAAGGTGTTGCCATGCCCGGCGCCGGCCATGAAGCCGCCCGGCTTGTAGGCGATCGGGTTGTACGGTGCGTAGCTGAACGGGCCTAACGGTGCGTCGCCGACGTACGTCCCGTTGGCATAGACGTTGTACTCGGTCCCCGGCCCGGCGTACTGCAGGTAGTACTTCCCGCCATGCTTCGTCATCCACGCGCCCTCGATGAAAGGGACGCGCGCCTCGCGGTGGTCCTGGCCGAACCGCTCCCACCCGTGCTGCTCGGGATGCAGGCGGATGAGCGGGACCTGCTTGCCCTGGTAGGCGAGCCGCTTCGCCGGGTCGAGCTCGATCCCGTAGATGGGATACGTGTTGGACGATCCCCAGTACAGGAACCAGCGCCCGCTGTCGTCGTCGTGGAACAGCGCCGGGTCCCACGGCCCGGGCGGGTTCGAGTCGGCCGGGATGTCGGCGCGGTCGCCTCGCGCCGCAGCGTTAGGCAGCCGAGGCATCATCCGGTTGTACCACTCGATACGGCCGGTCGCCGGGGCGGTCGTGTAGAGCAGCGGACGCGGCTCCATCGCCGCCGGGAGGAGGAAGATCGTGTCGCCCACCGTCCACGCCGCCGGGGCGACGACGTCCTCGAATGGCCAGCGGCTCGGCCGCACGTGCGTCCAGTGCACGAGGTCCGGTGAGCGCCAGTAGCCGGCGGCGATCGTCGCGAACAGGTAGTACTGCCCACCCTGCGTCACGATGACCGGGTCAGCCCCACTGCGGTACGAAACGCTGTCGTTGATGTTCTCGAAGTTGTACCGGTAGTCGACGTCGAGCGGGTTGCACCAGCTGCGGATCCCGCTCGACTGCGCGCCTAACGGCGCGGCGAGCACCAGCGCGAGCCCCAGGCGCGCCGATTCCTGCCAGTGGCTCTTCATCGCTGTGCGGCTCGCACCGTCCGGCTCCTCACGGTTTCCGTGTCGAGTCGGCGACTGCACCCCGGGGACGCGTGATGTCCGACATCAATGTCAGCACCGTCGCCAGCGCTTCGCTGTCGATCCCCGGGCCGCGAGGCCCACCGGCGCCGGCGGTCACGGTCACCTGCGTCGAGTCGCCCATCGTATTGAACGCGACGATCACCGACGTGCCCCTGGGACTCTTGCCCCGTACCTCGGCAGCCGGCGCGTCGGGAGTGATCTCGGTGTAGCCGCGCTCCTTCATCGCCGCGAATGCGCGCGCGAACAGGGTGTCGCGCGGCTCGCGGGCGACGGTGGTCATCTGCGGCGCGGTGCGGCCGGTTGCGCCGGTCGATGGACGGCTGATCGTGCAGCCAATCGTGACGGCGGCGAGGAGAAGCAGTACCCGGGTGCGATGCATGAACGGCCCTGTGAGTTGTGTCGAATGTGATCGAGGCTCCGAGCGGCGCTGGCTGCTCACCGGCGCCACTCCGGCTTCGTCGCTGCATACATGAACTGATCCAGCACGACTCCTTCCTTGATCGCGCTGCGGCGCATCGTCCCCTCGAGGACGTAGCCGGCCTTCTCCAGCACGCGCGCCGACGCGGGATTCCGTGTGACGCACACCGCGAAGACGCGCTCGAGTCCGACGACGTCGAACGCATACGCCGTCAGCTCCTTCACCGCCGCCGTCGCCAGCCCGCGTCCCCACGCCGACACGCCGAGCCAGTAGCCGATCTCGGCGCTGATGCGCGCGGTATCTTCCTGCAGCATCAGCCCGATGCCGCCGAGCGGCTCGTCGCTCCCGCGCTCGGTGATCGCGAAGCTCACCTTCGGCTCGGCCGCGGTCGTCCGGATGAGCCACTCGGTCGCGTGTGCCGGAGTGTACGGATACGGGAAGCGGTCGCGCAGGTTGATCGAGACGCGGCGGTCGTTCGCCTGGCGCACCAGCGCCTCCTCGTCGTCGAGCGTCCACTCGCGGAGGACGCACGGCCCCGCATCGATCACGATCGTCATCCCGCAACTTGCCGCGACGCACCGTCATCGGCCACCCGCCGCGCTCTCCGCACTACCCGCATCTGCGCAATCCCGATACCTTTCCTCGGGATGAGAACGACTCCATTCGCCATCACCATTCGCGCCCCCCGGACAGCGTTATCGCTCCTCGGGGCGCTCGTGCTTCTTGCCGGCGTCTCGATCGCCGCTGAGCCCGCGCGTGCGCAGGAGCATCCGGCGCGACGAGTCGCGAACATCGTCGCCGTCGTGGTCGAGGAGTACGGCAAGGCCGTGGACGAGCACGGCCGGCTCATCTCGTCGGCGGAATTCCAGGAAGCGACGGACTTTCTCGCCGACGCACAGCAGGTAGCCGCGCGACTCGCCGGCGCGCGCGCCGCTACCGCGCGCGAAGTGCTCGACAGCCTGACGGTCGCGGTCGCCGCGAAGCGACCACCGTCGGAGATCGCGGCGCTCAACGAGCGCTTCGCCGCCGCGCTCGGCGATGAGGGTGCGCTCGAGATGCCGCGCGGTGCGATCGACATGGCGAGTGGGAAGCGGATCTACGAGAAGAACTGCGCGTCGTGTCACGGCATGTCGGGGATGGCCGACAGCCCGGCGGCGCGGGCGATGAATCCCGTTCCTCCGGCGCTGGCGATGGACACGGTCGCCGGCGCGGTCAGCCCGGCGACGATGTTCCGCGTCGTGAGCGTCGGCGTTCCCGGGACGCCGATGCCGGCCTGGGCGAACCATCTCACCGCCGACGAGCGGTGGAACGTCGTCGCCTACGTGACCTCGCTGCGCGCCAAGTCGGCGATGGTGCTGCAGGGCGAGGGACTCTACCTGCAGCGCTGCGCCTCGTGCCATGGCACCGGCACGAGCACCGCCACCTTCGCGCGTGTGCTCACCAGGCTTCCGCCCGAGATCGCAACGTTAGGCTGGCAGGCCGAGCGCAGCGACGAGCAGATCGCCGCGACCATCCACGACGGGATCCCCGGCACGGCGATGCCGCCGTCGCGCGACCTCACGCCGGCGGAGACGCGCAGCATCGTCGCCTACATCCGCACGCTGCCCGAGCGCGCCGGCGTCGGCGGTCAGTCGTCGGCCTCGACCGGCGGAACAGGCGACGCGCCGCGCACCGTTATGACGCTGCTCGACCAGGCGCTCAACGCCGCGCGTGACGGCCGCTCGAGCGACGCCGGCGACAAGGCGTTCGACGCCTACATCGCCTTCGAGCCGCTCGAGTCCACGACGCGCGCGAAGAATCCGGGGCTGATCGCGGCGATGGAAGCGCACTTCGCCGAGTTCAAGGCCGCGGTCCGCAACGGCGACATGGATGCCGCGACGCGCGCTCGCGACGCGATCGACCTCAGCCTCCCGACTGTCGTCGAGCTGACGAAGCCGGCGGCGAGCGGATGGGGCGCGTTCTTCGAGTCCTTCCTGATCATCCTGCGCGAAGGGTTCGAGGCAATCCTCGTCATCGGTGCCGTCGCCGCATTCCTGATCAAGACCGGGCATCGCGAGCGACTCAAGTCGCTGTGGATCGGCGGTGCGCTCGCCGTCGTCGCCAGCGCGATCACCGCGGTCATCCTCAGCACGATCCTCGGTGCCGTGCCGGCGAGCCGTGAGCTGATCGAGGGAGGGACGCTCCTCGTCGCCGTCGCCGTGCTCTTCTCGGTGAGCTACTGGCTGATCTCGAAAGTCGAAGCGGCGAAGTGGCAGCAGTTCATCCGCGAGAAAGTCACCAACGCGCTCGATCATGGCGGCGGCAAGGCGCTCGCGCTCGTCGCATTCCTCGCCGTCTATCGCGAGGGCGCCGAGACGGCGCTGTTCTACCAGGCGCTGTTCCGCGAGAACGGCGCCGTCGTCCTGCCGTTAGGCATGGGCGTCGTGATCGGCTTCCTCGCGCTGACGGTGATCTTCACGCTCTTCTATCGCTTCGGCGTGCGCATCCCGCTGCGGCCGTTCTTCAGCGTGACCAGCGCGCTGCTCTACTTCATGGCGTTCGTCTTCGCCGGCCGAGGGATCAAGGAGCTGCAGGAGGGGAACTTCGTCTCGGCGACGCGCCTCCCCGGTTTCCCGACGGTGAACGCGATCGGGATGTACCCGACGGTCGAGACGATGCTCGCCCAGCTGCTGCTGGTGATCGCCTTCATCTTCGCGATCGTGAAGACGTTCTGGCCCTCGCGCTCGGTGGCCCTGCCGACGATGCCCGCCGAAGCGGTGCCGGCGTCAGGTGAGATGGTGGTCCGGATGGCCGAGCTCTCGGAGCAGAACGCGCGGCTGCAGGCGCGCCTCGCCGCGCTCGAGAACGCGGTCAGCGGCCAGCACGACGCGCAGCGCGATCCGCAGCGGGATACGCAGCACCCGGTGCAGCGTGACCTGACGCCGAAGTGAGTTCGGACGTCTTCGCGATCTTCGGCGACCCGCTCTGGGGGCCGATCGTCATCTTCCTCCTGCGCATCGTCGACGTCACGCTCGACACGATGCGCGTGCTGTTCATGGTCCGCGGACGTCGCCTCCCCGCCGGAATCCTCGGCTTCCTGATGGCGCTCGTCTGGATCATCGCCGTCGGCAACGCGATGAAGCACCTCGACAGCATCTGGCACATCCTCGGCTACGCCGCCGGCTATGGCACCGGGACGATGGTCGGCATCACGATCGAGAACTTCGTCGCCTTCGGCCTGATCCAGCTGCGCATCGTCTCGAAGCACGGCGGCGTCGAGATCGCCGAGGGCCTTCGCGACCGCGGCTACGGCGCCACCGAGTTTTCCGGCTTCGGCCGCGACGGCGCTGTCGAGATCGTGCAGTCCGTGGTCCAGCGCGCGCACCTCGACGAAGTCCTCGCCATCGTCGACACGTTCGACGACACCGCGTTCGTCACCGTCGAGGACCCGCAGGTGCTGCGGGGCGGATCGGTCGTGTCGAGAGAATGGCGCGTGCCGGCGCTGCGACGGAAACGGTCGCTGTGAGCGACCTGCTGTCATTCCGCGGTAAGCGGTAAGCGATAAGCAGTCAGCGGACCGCGTTCTAGCTGCGTTGTCTGCTGACTGCTTGCAGCTTATCGCTTACCGCCGGCGTTCATCGGACCGCGTTCACCGCGACAACGTTAGGCCGGTACGCAAACACATCCTCCTCGAAATGCGGCAGCAACCGCGTCACCGCGCAGAGCGTGAACGAGTCCACGATGTGCCCGCTCGCGCACTCCCGCGCCAGCTCGCTGAACGTGTAGCGATAGATGGCGTCGATTGCCTCGGTGCTCTCGGGATGCGCAGAGCCTGCGGGCTTCACGCGGGCGGCGACAATCCATGGCATGGTGCGGAGCTGTGCCGAATCGTTGGCGACCCGGCCTAACGGCCACGACTCGACCAGCTCGTAGCCGATCTCCTCCTCGAGCTCGCGCGCGGCGCCCTGCTCGGGCGTCTCGCCCTCGTTGCGCGATCCGCGCGGCAGCTCGCGCATCCACATCCGCACTCCGTGCCGGAACTGGCGGATGAGGAGGATCCGGTTATCCTCGTCGATCGGGACCACGATCACGCCGTCGATGCTCCCTTCGCCCGGGCCGAGCCGGAACTGGTCAGCCGTCTTCTTTTCCTTCCCCGGCAGCAGCACCTCGGAGGTCCAGAGTCGCGCCGACTTGTTCTTCCACTCGACGCGCTCGCTCACGATCTCGAGCTCACCACGCTCGGCGCTCCCCGGTTCGCTCACCGTGTTCTCCCGCCGCGCCGGAGGCGCACCACCACCACGCGTCGCTTTTCCTTCAGCCATTACCTGTACTCCTCACCGTCGAGAACTGCCATTGAACCACAGAGAACCGCCGCGATGTGCCGTCGCGCGGTCGCGTGCGGGCGAAAGAAAATGGGGCACGCCGGGCGAGATCATCGCACCCGGCGTGCCCCAAGCGGTTCGAGCCCGCTATCCCGATCCTTCCTCGCGCGGCAGTGCTCAGCGGTTCGACTGCGGTTGCCTTTCGCTTACCTCGCCACGACCGGCCGCGCCGCGGCGGGTTCGCTCCCGGGCG
>JBJMNK010000132.1:0-56632 GCA_045804265.1 Gemmatimonadaceae bacterium
CGTTCGTCGTCGGTGGTCCATACCGTTTCACACGCAATCCGATGTACGTGAGCATGGCTGCGCTCTACCTCGGCCTCTCGCTGGCGTTGAACAGCTGGTGGCCGGTCGTGCTGCTCCCGTTCGTACTGCTCATCATCCAGCGGGCAGTCATCGCGCGCGAGGAGCGATATCTTCGCGCGCGGTTTCCCGTCGAGTACCCGGAGTACTGCCGCACGGTGCGCCGATGGCTCTGAGCACCGGCGCCCTCGCTCAGTCTTCGTTCACGCCGACGTCGACGAAGCCGCCGCGTGTGCGCATCGAGTCGGTCGACGTATTGCGCGGCGTCATCATGATCCTGATGGCGCTCGACCACACGCGCGACTTCTTCGGCGACGCGACCGCGAGCCCGACCAACCTGGCAACGGCGAGCGCGGCGCTGTTCATGACGCGATGGGTGACCCACTTCTGCGCGCCAGTGTTCTTCCTCCTCACCGGAACCGGATCGTTCCTCGCCGGGCGCCGCCGCGGGGTGCGCGGGCTGTCGCGATTCCTCCTCACGCGCGGGCTCTGGTTGATCTTCGTCGAGCTGGTGATTTTCCGCTGCTTCGCGCTGCAGTTCAACTTCGACTACCTGCTCACGGTGCTGACCGTTCTCTGGGCGCTCGGTTGGTCGATGGTGGTGCTGGCGGCCCTCGTGCACCTGCCCGTCCGGGTCATAACCGCCATCGGCATCGCGTTCGTGGTCGTCCATAACGCGTTCGACCAGGTGCAGGCGTCAGCGTTAGGCGCGTTCGGTCCGCTCTGGACGGTGCTGCATGCGCCCGGCGTATTGTTCACCAACGGGACGCGCATGATCTTCGTCGCCTATCCGCTGGTGCCGTGGATCGGCGTGACGGCGATCGGCTACGGACTCGGGCAGCTGTACGACTGGGATGCCGGGCGGCGGCGCGCGTTCCTGCTGCGACTCGGGATCGCGCTGACCGTGGCCTTCGTGCTGCTGCGCGCGGTCAACGTCTACGGCGACCCGAATCGCTGGGCGCCGCAGCACAGCGCGCTGTTCACCGTGCTCTCGTTCATGAACACGACGAAGTATCCGCCCTCGCTGCTCTTCCTGCTGATGACGCTCGGGCCGGCGATGCTCTTCCTGCGCGCGGTGGACGGGCGGACGCCAGAGTGGCTGCGCCCGGCGCTGATCATCGGGAAGGTGCCGATGTTCTACTACGTCCTCCACTTCGCACTGATCCATCTGCTGGCGGTGATCGCAGCGCTGCTCCGCTATGGCGACGTGCGCGGGATGTTCCAGTCGCCGACGCTCGATCGCTTCCCGATCACGCAGCCGCCGGGCTGGCCGCTGCCATTACCGGCGGTCTGGCTGATCTGGATCTCGGTGCCGGTGATGCTCTACCCACTCTGCAAGTGGTTTGCGGCGGTCAAGCAGCGGCGCAGCGACTGGTGGCTCAGCTATCTCTGAGCGCGCGTCCGCGTCAGCCCGCGCGCGTCAGCCCGCGCGCTCGGTCACCAGCTCCTCGATCCCCGGCCACCCTTCGCGGTTGTAGCGCGCAAGCGTCCTGAGATAGCGCTCGCCATCCTCGCCATGCGTCGCGCGGACCGCGTCAGCCGCGCGACGCACCGCATCGGCGTCAGCGTAAGGCACGGCGAGGTCCTCGGGGATGCGCCCCTTCTCGTGCGGCACGCCGGCGGCGTCGAGAAAGGTGATCTGGATTTCCGGCTCGAGATCGACGTACAGCAGCTGCAGGAGGTCGAGCTCGTCCTGCGGCGTCTGCGCGTTCATGCGCACGATCTCCTTCGCCAGGCGGTCGACCGGCCACTGGTTGAGCGATACAGCGCGAAAGCCGCCGCCCCGCGCGACCAGCCGCTGGATCATCAGCGCGCGTCCTTCGCGACTGGCGGTGAGCATGTGTGTCACGAGCGCGACGCGCCGTTCGGCAGGGAGTGAGCGATAGGGAGTCATCCTGAATAATACTCGCGGGCGGGCTATGACACGGCGATGAGAGATGAGAGAGACTCCGATGAAGAGATGAGAGACGAGTGAAACCGCCCTGCGGGGGAGGGCGTATGCGGGAGACGCCTTCGGCGGGGCAGGACCAAACTCGAGATGGAGAGATGTGATGGATCCGGATGTCGCGAGGCTGGCGCAGGTACTCGTGATCGTTGGTGCGTTCGCGGGCTTTGTGGTGACGTTGGCGATCGTCGCGCGCGCGGGCCTGACATGGACTCGGCCGAGGCCGCGCCCACTCCCTGAGCCGGCAGCGCCCGCGATCGATGACGCGCGCTTCGCGCGCCTCGAGGATGCAGTGGACTCGATCGCGATCGAGGTCGAGCGCATCGCCGAGGCGCAGCGATTCACGGCGAAGCTGATGAGTGAGCGCATCCCCGAGCGGCTCGCCGAGCGAGCGACGGAGCGAGCAAGCGACCGTCCGAACGAGAAGTAGATCCGACTACCCCGCTCCCGCGCGTCTCCCCTCCCCCCCCACGCAGCAGAGCCGACACATGTTGCACCCTTCACGGACCGGCACGGTCCTGTCGCTGGTCGTCTCCATCATCCCGGCGATCGCCGTCGCGCAGCAACCAACGTTGTCAGCGCGGATCGAGCGCAGGGCGCTCGCGTACGACAATGTTCCTCGCCAGCTCGCCTTCAGCCCCGACGCCACGCTGCTGGCGACGAGCAGTGTGGATGGAATCGTCAGGCTCTGGCGGGCCGGGGATGGAACACTCGTGCGCACGATCCGACAGCCGGGCGTGACGTCGATTGCCTTCGCCCCCGATGGCCGCTCGCTGGCGACCGGGAGCTACGACCATGAGGTTCGCGTGTGGCGCGTGGCTGACGGCACCCTCGTGCGCACGATGCGCGGCCATCGTGGCACCGTCTGGACGGTGCAGGTCAGTGCCGATGGCAACACGATCGCAAGCGGCGGCGAGGACAGCACCGTCAGGCTCTGGCGCGCGAGCGACGGCGCGCTCGTTCACACACTCGCCGGCCACACTCGGAACGTGTGGTCGGTCTCGTTCAGCCCCGATGGGAAGCACATCGCCAGCGGCAGCTTCGACAAGACGATCAAGCTCTGGAACGTCTCGACCGGCACGCTCGAGCGCACGCTCACCGGGCCGACCGAAGCCATCGTAAGTCTCGCCTTCAGTCCCGATGGACAGTGGCTGGCGAGCGGTGGCGACGACTCGATGGTGCGGCTGTGGCGGACCACCGACTGGCGAGTCGCGAAGACGCTCACTGGTGGCACGGAGCACGTGTACTCGGTGGCCTTCAGCGCCGACAGCCGATGGCTCGCGAGTGGCGGCCGCGCGCGCGGTGCGGTCGGGACCTTCTGGCACCAGCTCGCCGGCGCCCGGTGGAGCGACAACAACCAGGTTGCCGTCAGGCTCTGGCGCGTGGCTGATGGCGCGCTTCAGCAGCGGCTCGACGGCTACGACGATGACGTGTCGTCGGTGGCGTTCAGCGCTGACGGACGCTGGTTGGCCAGCGCGAGCGAGAACCGCACGCTCGCGGTCTGGCGCCTAACGGTTGCGGCGGGCAGGAAATAGAACCGCCTTTGTGCGCCGCGTCACAGCCCGCCGGCGCTTCCCGGGTCTTGCGTGCGATCTCTCTCATCCCTCCATCGCGGTGTCGACCCCAACCGGGCGCGACAGACCCCCGGGGCCTCTCATTTGCAAAAGTGGCCGGTCGAAGGCAAACCCAACCACTGAGTCCACTGGAGTCACGATGATGAAGAACGTATCGCTCAAGGCGGTCACCGTCGCGCTGGCGCTGCTCGCGGCGTCTGCATGCGGCGTCAGGAAGAAGACCACCGACATCAGCCCGTCGATCTCCCGCGCCCCGACGTGCGAGGATGCAGTCGCGACGTATGCGACCCGCTCGGACGTCCCGAGCGACTACTACGAGCTCGCATACATCGAGGCTGAGGGCAACTCGGTCTACACCACCGACAACAAGCTGCAGGAGAACATCCGCAACGCCGCCGCGAAGGTCGGCGCCACCGCCGTGATCGCGAACCCGGTCGAGCAGTCGAAGACGACGGTCAAGGTGCTCGGCGAGGCGGTCGCGTCGAAGTCGGCGACGCAGAAGGCCAGCGCACTCGCGATCTATCAGCCGAGCGAGCGCGATCGCGTCGTCCAGGCCTGCGGGAAGTAAGGCCGCCGTTAGGCGGCAGCCGTCCCCGCAGTGCGTGGGCGCGGCGCGGCTCCGGCTGCAAGCGGTAAGCGTCAAGCAGTGAGCGAACGGCGTCGAGGCTGCGCAGCTTCGGCGCCATTCGTCACGTCCGCAGTCCGCTGACTGCCTGCAGCTTATCGCTTACAGCCGGCTGCATCCGGCTTGCCGCTGCAGCTCAGCTTAGTCGTCCAACGCCGGCTCGTACTCCTCGCGCGTGGCAGCGGAGGGCTCGTGCTTCGCGAGCATGCGCACACAGGTGTTCCAGCGGAGGATCGACTCGTCGTTCCCGCTCGGCCGGATCTTCTCGGCGCGCTCGTAGCAATCCATCGCGCGGTGATACCAGTCGGCGGCCATCGACGCCGCGCCAGGGACACGGCGGTGGAGCTGAGCCTTCGCCCGCCGCTCGAAGACGATGCCCTCGTAATAGGCGCGGCGGTAGACGTCGCCGATGCGCGGGACCAGCTCCTGCGCGCGATGGAGCGCGTCCGAGGACTCGGCGGTCTCGAACTGGTCGGTGATCGCGAGCACCAGCGTTATGATCGCGCTCTGGTTGTTCGGATCGACGGCGAGGATGTCGAGGCAGATGCTCTCGGCGGCCGGCGAGTCGTTGAGCAGGCGATAGCGCTCCGCTTTCTGCAGGGCGGTCGGGACACCGGCGATGCTGATCGGCTTGAGCTGTGTCATGCAGACCTCGAGTGCTGATACGGTTCGTCAGTCGCGATGGCGGCGGCTGAAGATCTTCACGAGCTTGCCTAACGGATCGAAGAACTCGTCCACCACCCGCTCCTTGAGCGGAATGATCGCGTTGTCGGTGATGGTGATGTGCTCGGGGCAGACCGCGGTACAGCACTTGGTGATGTTGCAGTAGCCGATGCCGTGCTCGCGTCGCAGCGCGGGCGCGCGGTCGACCGTGTCGAGTGGATGCATCTCGAGCGCCGCCGCGTAGACGAGATGGCGCGGACCGACGAACTCCTCGTGCTTCTCGTGATCGCGCAGGACGTGGCAGACGTCCTGGCAGAGGAAGCACTCGATGCACTTCCTGAACTCCTGCACGCGATCCACGTCCGACTGCGCCATCCTCCATGTGCCGTCGGGGGCGTCGGGCGGGCGCGGCTTGAATTCCGCGATGCCCTGCTTCGCGCGAAAATTCCACGACACATCGGTCACCAGGTCGCGCACGTGCGGGAAGGCGCGCATCGGCTCGACGGTCACCGTCTCGCCGGCCGGCAGCTCGTCGAGGCGGGTCATGCACATCAGCCGCGGCTTGCCGTTGATCTCGGCCGAGCACGAGCCGCACTTCCCTGCCTTGCAGTTCCAGCGGACGGCGAGATCGTTGGCCTGCTCGGCCTGGATCTGGTGAATCGCGTCGAGCACGACCATCCCCTCGACGGTGTCGGTCTCGAAGTCGGCGAACTCACCCTTCCCGTCGGCGCCGCGCCAGAGCTTGAACGTCAGGCGGCCATGCTTCGCTCGTGCGTCCTGCTCGGCCTGGGCGGCGGTGTAGGCGTCACCGGCTTCGATGCGCGCGGCGGGGGGCCGGGAACCGTTAGGCAGACCGCTCATTTCATCTCCTCGATCACGGCGGCGAGCTCGGGCGGCATCGGCGGGATCGGCGCGCGGTCGATGCGCATCTCGCCGTCCGCGCCCTTGGCGACGACGAAGTTGAAGGTCGCGAACGCCGGATCCTTCGCCGGATAGTCGTCGCGAAAGTGCCCGCCGCGGCTCTCCCTGCGCTCGATCGCCGCGCGGGTGATCGCTTCGGAGACGGTGAGCAGGTGGGTGAGGTCGAGCGCGGTGTGCCAGCCCGGATTGTACTCGCGGTTGCCCCGCACGGCGACGCGCGTCGCCTGTTGCTTGTGCTGCTGCACGCGGGCGAGCGCGCGCTCCATCTCGCCCTGGGTGCGGACGATCCCGACGAGATCCTGCATCGTTTCCTGCAGCGAATCCTGGAGCTGGTACGGACCGTCGGCCGAACCACCGCGCTCGAACGGCTCGAGCGCGGCCCGTGCGCTCGCGTCGACCTGCGCGGCGTCGATCGTCACGGAGCCATGTGCCTGGGCGAACTTCGCTGCGTGCTCGCCGGCGCGCTTCCCGAAGACGATGAGGTCCGAGAGCGAGTTGCCGCCGAGGCGGTTGGCGCCGTGGAGCCCGGCGGCGCACTCACCGGCGGCGAACAGCCCGGGAACCGTCGACTCCTGCGTGTCGCCGTCGACACGGATGCCGCCCATCATGTAGTGCGTCGTCGGCCCGATCTCCATCGGGGTGGCGGTGATGTCGATGTTGGCGAGCTGCATGAACTGGTGATACATGCTCGGCAGCTTGCGGCGGATGTGCTCCTCACCGTCAGGCAGCCGGGACTTGATCCACGAGATGTCGAGGAAGACACCGCCATGCGGGCTGCCGTGTCCTTCCTTCACCTGCCTGACGATGGCGCGGGCGACGTGGTCGCGCGTCAGCAGCTCGGGCGGGCGGCGCGAGTCCTTGCCCTGGTACTTCTCGCCCAGCACGTACAGGAACCCCTCCTCCTCGTTGTCCGCGGTCTGCGGCTTGTAGTTGTCGGGGATGTCGTCGAACATGAAGCGGCGCCCCTCGCTGTTGCGCAGCACGCCGCCCTCGCCGCGCACCCCTTCGGTGACGAGGATCCCGCGGACGCTCGGCGGCCAGATCATCCCGGTCGGATGAAACTGGACGAACTCCATGTCCATCAGCTGTGCACCGGCGTGATAGGCGAGCGAGTGCCCGTCGCCGGTGTACTCCCAGCTGTTGCTGGTGATCTTGAAGGCGCGGCCGACGCCACCGGTCGCCAGCACGACTGCTTTCGCCTTGAAGAGCCGGAAGCGCCCGCGCTCGCGATCGTACCCGAACGCGCCGGCGATGCGATCGCCGTCCTTGAGCAGCGTGAGTATCGTGCACTCCATGTACACGTCGATGCCGCGATGGATGCCATGATCCTGCAGCGTGCGGATCATCTCCAGCCCGGTGCGGTCGCCGACGTGCGCGAGGCGCGGATAGCGGTGGCCGCCGAAGTTGCGCTGGAGGATGCGGCCGTCCTTCGTCCGGTCGAAGAGCGCGCCCCACGCCTCGAGCTCGTTCACCCGCGCCGGAGCCTCCTTGGCGTGGAGCTCGGCCATGCGCCAGTTGTTGACGTACTGGCCACCGCGCATGGTGTCGGCGAAGTGGACGCGCCAGTTGTCGCGATCGTCGACGTTGCCTAACGCTGCGGCGACGCCGCCCTCGGCCATCACGGTGTGCGCCTTTCCGAGGAGCGACTTGCAGACGAGGCCGACGCTGGCGCCGTTCGCCGCCGCCTCGATCGCGGCGCGAAGCCCGGCGCCGCCGGCGCCGATCACCAGCACGTCGTGGTCGGTCGCCTGGTGCTCGAGCATCAGAGAATCCTCCAGTCGTGCCAGATGCCCATCGAGCAGAGGCGCACGTAGAGGTCGGCGAACGCGACGCCGAAGAGGCTCATCCAGGCCCACTTCATGTGCCAGCGATTGAGGCAACTCGAGCAGTCGTATGCTTTCTTCCGGATCGGACGACGCGAGAGCTGGTCGAGGTAGCCGCCGACGACGTGGCGCATCGAGTGGCAGCCTAACGTGTAGCTGCCGAGCAGCACCACGTTCACCGCGAGGACGAGGGTGCCGACGCCGATCCCGAAGTGCGCGCGGCCGTCGGCGCCGGGAAACCACATCGCCGTCCACACATCGCCGGCGAGGATGACGAGAAAGACCAGCGCGACGTAGAGGAAATAACGATGGATGTTCTGGACGATGAGCGGAAACTTCGCCTCGCCGCGATAACCCGATCGCGGCTCGCCGACGGCGCAGCTCACCGGGTCGGCCCAGAACGCCTTGTAGTACGCGCCGCGATAGTAGTAGCAGGTGAAGCGGAACAGGCCGGGGAACGGCAGGATGATCAGCGCCGGCGAGAACGGGAGCCAGCCCGGCCAGGCGCGCGGCTTCGGGCCGAACAGCGCGTGCGGCGAGTCACCGAACAGCTCGGGAGAATAGAACGGCGAGAGATACGGCCCGAAGCTGTAGTGCGCATTCTGGAACGCCGCCCACGTCGCGTAGACCACGAACGCCGAGAGGATCGTGAACACGATCAGCGGCTGCACCCACCACGCGTCACGGCGCATGGTCTCGCCGAAGCCGCGGTGAATTGGAAGGGGGGCGTGCGCCATCTGCTCAACGCTCCAGTGCGGTGTCGCGACAATACTGCAGACGCGCCCGCGCCCCGTCCAGAAGGTTTCGCCACTGGCCTCCGGTCGAGAAATGCCCGATCTTGCGATCAGGACGCGCCATCACCGACGAACTCGCCCTCCATGCGGATCAGACACCTCGCGGTCGCGCTCATCACGGCGACGACGATCATTTCCTGCAGCAAGACCGAAGCGCACCGTCCACCGGTGCACAAGCGCGCGAACGAATTGCACGTCTACGTCGACACGACCGGCGCTGTGGAGCTCGAGGGGCGCGCCATGTCGCTCGACTCGGTCAAGATGCTGCTCGCCGCGCAGAAGGCGAAGGGCAAGGTGGTGTACTACACGCGCGAGCGGCCGGGCAGCCCACCAACCCCGGCGCAGTGGGTGGTGTTCGCGCAGGTGCGTGAGCTCGGGCTGCCGATCCGGTTCGAGGGCGACACGATGCCGTACACGCTCGCCGACAGCGAGTAGCGTAGTTCGCGGACTGCAAGCGGCGTAGTGCGCCGACAGCGAGCAGGCAGAAGTCGGTCGCCCCGGATTGTTCGGCGATGACCCCAGCGAGTTTGTTCGCGGGCGGTTCTGCTTCGACCGCGTGACTGGACTACGCGCGATTCTTGCTCGGCCCGCCGTGCATGAACATCACCACTCGGATCGCGCGCGCGGTGACTCCCGCGATCGCGGGCACCGTGATCGCCGCGTGTGGTGCGCCGGCGCGACTGCCACTCTCCGCCGGGATCGGCGCGCATCCGGAGCTGCCGGCGCCGAAGACGTCGCTCATCCCGCTGATCAAGGTCGCCGACGCGAGGGGCTGGCCAGCGGGCGCGCAGCCGACCGCCGCTGCCGGGCTCCGCGTCGCGGCCTTTGCCCGGGGACTCGACCACCCGCGCTGGCTCTACGTCCTGCCTAACGGCGACGTCCTCGTCGCCGAGACGAACGGCCCGAAGCGCCCGAAGAACAATCCCGGCCTCAAGGGCTGGTTCACCGACCAGTACCAGGCCAGGGCCGGATCGGCGGTGAAGAGCGCGAACCGCATCACCCTCCTCCGCGACGCCGATGGCGACGGCATCGCCGAGGTGCACACGACCTTCCTCGACAACCTCTCGTCGCCGTTCGGGATGACGCTCGTCGGTGACGTACTGTACGTCGCGAACTCCGACGCGCTGGTGCGTTTTCCCTATACGCGCGGCGACACGGTGATCATCACCACGCCAACGAAGGTGGTCGATCTCCCCGCTGGCCCGATCAACCACCACTGGACCAAGAACGTCATCGCCAGCGCCGACGGGTCGCGGCTGTACGTCGCGGTCGGATCGAACAGCAACGCCGCCGAGCGGGGGATCGCCGCCGAAGCCGAGCGCGCCGCGATCTGGGAAGTCGATCCCGCGACTGGCGCACATCGCGTCTTCGCGTCCGGACTTCGCAACCCGGTGGGGATGGCGTGGGTGCCTGCAACCGGCGCACTGTGGGTCGCGGTCAACGAGCGCGACGAGCTGGGGAGCGATCTCGTTCCCGACTTCATGACGGCGGTGCACGACGGGGGATTCTACGGCTTTCCGTTCAGCTACTACGGCCAGCACGTCGACAAGCGCGTCAAGCCGCAGCGTCCCGATCTCGTCGCCGCGGCCATCGTCCCCGACTACGCGTTAGGCGCGCACACCGCCTCGCTCGGCCTCGCCTGGAGCGGCATGAACGCGCTGCCGGCGCCGTTCGCGAACGGGATGTTCGTCGGGCAGCACGGCTCATGGAACCGGAGTCCTCGCAGCGGCTACCAGGTCGTCTTCGTTCCGTTCGCCGGCGGCACGCCGTCCGGCCAGCCAATTCCCGCCCTGACGGGATTTCTCGATGGCAAGGGACGTGCGCTGGGACGACCGGTCGGCGTGGCGATCGACGGGCGAGGCGCGCTGCTGGTGGCCGACGACGTCGGCAACACGGTGTGGCGGGTGGTGGCGCGCTGAGCGACAGGCGTTAGTTTCGGCGCGAGGTCCGACACCAACTCCGCCGAGGCTCTGATGAATCGACGTCTGTTCCCGCTCGCCGCCTGCGTCATGCTCGGCGTCGCCTGCCGTCCCGCCGCGCACACTGCTCCGTCACCGAGCGCGGGAGTCTCACCCGTGATCCAGCCGCCGCGACTGATCCCTGCCCCCGCCTCGATGGTCGTCGGGACCGGCGCACCGTTCGCGATCACCGCCGCGACGCCGATCGTCGTCGATGGCGGCAGCGCCGAGGCGGCACAGGTCGGCGAAGCGTTAGGCATGCTGCTCCGCCCGGCGACGGGCTACCCGCTGCCGGTGACGACGACCGGCACGCCCGCCGCCGGCACCGCCGCGCCGCCTGCGCCTTCACCGAACAAGGTCGCGACGGCGAGCGCCGTCCCGACCGGTCCGATTCATCTCGTCCTCGCCGCCGACCGCTCCTCGCTCGGCGAGGAAGGCTACGAGCTCACCGTCACCGCCGATTCGGTGCGCATCGTCGCGCTGCGCCCGGCGGGGCTGTTTCACGGCGTGCAGACGCTGCGCCAGCTGCTCCCGTACAAGATCGAGTCGGAGATGGACATCGAGCGCCCGTCATGGAACATCCCGGCGGTCACGATCAGCGACCAGCCACGCTTCGTATGGCGTGGCGCGATGCTCGACGTCGCCCGGCATTTCTTCACGGTGAAGGAAGTCGAGCAGTTCATCGACATCCTCGCGCTCTACAAGATGAACATGCTCCACCTGCACCTCGCCGACGATCAGGGGTGGCGGATCGTGATCGACTCCCGTCCGCGCCTAACGGCGGTCGGGTCGGTATCGCAGGTCGGCGGCGGTCCGGGCGGCTTCTACACCCAGGAGGACTACAGCGAGATCGTCCGCTACGCCGCGGCGCGCTACATCACCGTCGTCCCCGAGATCGACATGCCCGCGCACAGCAACGCCGCGATCTCCGCCTATCCCGAAGTCGGGTGCAGCGCGCGCCCCGCCGGCACGTACACGGGGACCGATGTCGGCTGGAGTGCGCTCTGCGTCGACAGCGCCGCCACGTACGCGCTCGTCGACGACATCATTCGCGAGATCTCGGCGCTCACCCCCGGGCCGTATTTCCACATCGGTGGTGATGAAGTCGCGACGCTCACGCCGGCCCAGTACACGAAGTTCGTCGAGCACGTGCAGGACATCGTGACGAAGCACGGCAAGAAGATGGTCGGCTGGGAGGAGATCACGAAGGCCAGACTTCTTCCGACATCCGTCGCCCAGCAGTGGAAGAGCGACTCGGCCACCGCAGCGCTGCAGTACGGATCCAAGCTGGTGATGTCGCCGTCGGAGAAGATCTACCTCGACATGCAGTACGAGCCGAGCACGGAGCTCGGCTTGCACTGGGCGGCCTACGTGAAGCTGAGCGACGCCTACAACTGGGACCCGGCCACGTACATGAAGGGAGTGGGTGAGAGCACGATACTTGGCGTCGAGGCTCCGCTCTGGAGCGAGACGATCGCCAACATCACCGCCGCCGAGTATCTCCTCATGCCGCGCCTTCCCGCGGTCGCCGAGATCGGCTGGACGCCGCAGGCCGGACGCGACTGGAACAGCTTCCGCACGCGGATCGCCGCGCATGCGTCGCGCTGGAACCAGCTCGGCATAAACTGGTACCGCTCGCCGGAGGTGGCGTGGTAGGGCGATAGGGGGTCGGGGGTCGGCAACGACTTTGCATCCGCGCTGCCTAACGCTCGGGCGCGATGCACCAACCGCCTGGCCCCGACCCCCGACCCCTGACCCCCTTCTTCAGCTCACGGAAACGGGCGCGGACGCGGCATCGGCCAGGGCCACGGGTCGAAGCGGCTGTTCCCTGCCAAGCCGCGGACCGCGACCTCGCGCACTCGCGCGTCCTTCGAGTTGAGCAGCTCGTTCAGCGTCGACTCGGAGCGCTCGCCTGACTTCATGAGCGCCCGGATCAGCGCGCGGCTCACCTCGGAGCTCTGCTCCTGTTTCAAGGCGTCGCGGATCGCGGGGAGCGCGGCGGAGTCGCCGATCTGGCCGAGCGCCCATGCCGCCTTGAGCCGCGTGTCGCTGCTCTCGTCCTTGAGCGCCTGCACCAGTCCGGCGGGCGCGCGACCATCCTCGTCCTCGATCTCCCCGATCCCCCACGCCGCGGTCCCGCGGACGCGGGAGCTCTTGTCACTCGCGACGACCTGACCCAGCACGTCCGCCGATGAGTGGTCGCCGATCTCCGCCAGCGCCCAGGCCGCCATCTCGCGCACGCCATCGTCGGCGTCGCGACGCACCGCCGTCGCCAGCGCGCTCGACCCCGCGTGGTCGCTGATCTCGCCCAACGCCCACGCCGCCATCTCGCGGACGGCCGCCTCGCGGTCCGAGGACAGCGCCGAGCCTAACGCGTCGACGGCGTCGTGCGCTTCGAGCTGGCCGAGCGCCCAGGCGGCGACGCGGCGGACTCGCGGCGAATCGTCCTGCTTCACGACCCGGATCAGCGACGCCGTCGCGCTGGCCGAATCCATCTGGCCGACCGCGGCCACCGCCGCGCCACGAACCTGCTCGGACGGGTCGCGGAAGAGGCCCTCGAGCGCGCCCAGCGCCGCGCCGCTCTCGATCCTGCCTAACGCCCACGCCGAGTTGGCGCGCACGCCGGCGTCGGCGTCACGCAGGCTCTCGATCAGCTGGCCGGCAGCGCCGTCGGCGCCCACCAGCCCGAGGCCGAGCGCGGCGATCTGGCGCAGTGCCGGGTTGCCGGTCTTCAGGCGGGTCACCAGCCCGGGCGCCACGACCGAGTCGTCCTCGCGGCCGATCAGGCGCACCGACAGCTCGCGGACGCAGGGATCGTTCGACGACAGCGCCTCGAGCAGCTGCTGGACGTCGGCCGCGGACATCGCGGTGTCCGCACGCTGCTCGTCGTCGTCGCCATCGCGATGGCGATGGCGCCGGCCGTCGGGAAGCATGACGCGGGGCAGCGCGCTCGCGGGCGCATCGCTCCAGTCGTTCCATCCGCCGTTGCGTACGGCCTGCACGGCGAGCGAGCAGATGATCGGTGGTGCCCCGTTCGCCGCGGCGAGAAGCGCAGTGACGTCCGAGCGATTCGCCGCCGGCGCCGTACGCGCGGGCTCCTCGATCAGCCCATCGAACGCGCGCGTACCGTGCTCGATCACGATCCCTTCGTCGACGGGGAAGGCCGGGCGGCCTCCGGTGAGTGAGACCAGCGCCGCGGCGAGCGCGAATGAGAAGACTCGTGACATGACGACTCCGATGGTGGTGGCCGTTAGGCGGCCCGTTGTACGTTGAAAAATCAGCACTCGACTCCGGAAGAACGGGCGTCACGCGACGCCCGGTCTCACTTCAGCGATCGGCGGCGGTCAGGGATATGGCCGCGGCTCGGGCCACGGCCATGGCCACGGGCCAGCCGCGTTGCCACCGGCCAGCGCCTTCACCGCCATCGTCTTCACGCGCGGGTCCGATGACTCGAGCAGGTCGCGGATCGCATCGACCGACTTCTCGCCCATTGCCGCGATGGCGCGGATGTAGGCGAGCTGCAGGTCGGTGTCGGTCTCGCTCTTCAGCGCCGCCTGCAGCGCCGGCGCCGCCTTCGCGTCCTCGATCTGGTAGAGGTCCCACGCCGCGAGCTCGCGGATGCGGGGCTCCTTGTCCTTGAGCAGCGCGATCACGGCCGCTGGTGCTTCGCGCGGCTCGACGTTGCCGATCGCCCACGCCGCCCGCTCGCGGACGTCGGCGCTGGCGTCGCCGAGCGCGGCGACCAGCGCGTCCACCGACGACCGGCTGCCGATGTTGCCTAACGCCCAGGCCGCGGTCGCCCGGACCTTGACGCTGGCATCGCTCTTCAGCGCGGTCGCCAGCGCGGCGGTCGCCGCGCCACGCCGCTCGTCGCCGTCTCCTAACGCCCAGGCGGCCATCTCGCGGACGTCGGCGTCCTTGTCGTGCGCGACCGCGTCGGCCAGCGCGGCCGATGCCGTCTCGTTGTCCGCGTACTCCGACAGCCCCCACGCCGCGATCCGGCGCAGCGCGGCGCTGGTGTCGGAGCGAAGGACCTTGGCAAGCAGCATCGGGCGATCGTCGGAATCCTTTGCGCCGGGGCGCCGGGCACCGTCGATCAGCCGCTGCACTTCCACGCTTCCCGCGCGCGCACCGCCATGCTCGATCATGCCGTCGATGAGCCGGTCGCTGGCGCGCTCCCGCACGCGATCGGCGATGTCGTTCACCGTCTTGCTCGTCATCCTGCTCATCGCCTGGCTCGTCACCCTGCTCGTGACCTTGGCGACCTGCTTCTCATAGTTGTACCCGCCCGGCGCCGAGTGCTGCTCGAACGGCTGGGCGGTGTCGTGTCGCGACGGCGGAGCAGTGCTGTCCGCCGGCGCCGTTGACTGCGTTGCCGGGTGCTGCGCGGTCACGCTGTCCTGCGCGAGCACGCGACGCGCCGGAGCAGCGGCACCGACGACGAGCGCGATCACCGCCAGCGAGGCGATCAGCGCCGCGGATTGCGCGCGACTCGGGCTCGAGTGGCGAAGCTGTGGATCAAGGATGGCGAGCATGCGTCCCTCGAATTCCTTGCGGCGCGCCATTGCCAGCGCGACCGACGGGGTGGCGTCACGACGGATCGACGTGACGATGTCCAGCAGGTGCTCGGCGTAGTCGGTCGGCCGGGTGCCGCACGACAGCGCGAGATCGTCGCAGGCGCGCTCGCTCTCCGAGCGCAGCTCGCGGGCAGCGGTCCAGACCAGCGGATGGAACCAGTAGAAGGCGCAGGCGAGCCTGCCTAACGTGTGGCCGAGCAGGTCGCGGCGCCGCACGTGTGCCAGCTCGTGCAGGAGCACCGCCCGGCGGCGATCCAGCGTCCAGCCGTCGCTCTCGGCGGGGAGCACGATCGTCGGCCGCAGCAGGCCACAGGCGAACGGCATCTTCGCGTCCTCGCTCCGCAGCAGGCGCGGTGCGTCGTCGAGCGCGAAACGATCGGCGATCTCGTACAGTGGTCTAGCCCAGTCCTCACTGTCGAGCGGACGCGCCTGCCTGACGATCCGCCTCACGGCCAGCGCCGACCAGGCGAGCGAGAGAAGGATCAGCACCGCGACCGTGATCCAGACCGTGAACGCGAGCGAGAGAGCGCTCATCGCCGACAGGCGGGTCATCAATGAAGCCGGAGCGTCGGACGCCAGCGCCGTCGTGACCGCCGATGTCGTTGCCGGCGCCGCTTCATGTGGCGTCGCGCGCGGCTGGTCCGCCGTCACCGTCGCCGATGCAGCCGTCGTCCCGGGCAGCCTCGCCGCCGGCAGGATCGCCGGTTGCGTGGCCGGCGGGAGGATCTCGAAACGCAGCGGGGACCACGCCGTCAGCGCCGGCACCAGCAGCAGCGTGCCTAACGCGACGAGCCAGACGAGGTGCCGCGCGCCCGCCGAGGTGCGCTGCATCGCCAGCGTGATGCCGAGCGCGGCGACGAGGATGATCGTCGCCTTCACCAGCAGCACGACCATCGTCAGGTCGCGCGCGGGAAGGCTGCCGATGCCGGAAAGGAATCCGAGGTTCATGGCGCTATCTCCCGTTCTGCCGGGCGCGGCGGATCGTCTCCCGCAGTCGCTCGACCTCGGCATCCTCGAGGTCGACGTCGGACATGCGAAGGAGCGCGGTGACCGCCTGCTCCGATGACCCGGCGAAGTACGTCCGGACGACGTGCGCGAGGACGTCCTCGCGCGCCCGCTCGGTCGCCTCGGCGGGATAGTACACATAGCGCGGCCCGTCTTCCTTGTGCTTGATCAGCTCCTTCTCGCCAAGTATTCGCAGCACCGACCGAACCGCGGAATAGGTTGGGGGATCGGGCAGCTCGGCCATGATCTCGGCTACCGTCGCTCCGTTGTTGCGATGGAGGATGTCCATCACCTGCCGCTCGCGGCGGGAGAGCGCGGGGACCTCGGCTTTCTTGTTGGTCATCTGGGACCGGGGAACAGGGATGCTGAAAAATCAACCGTGTTGATATTTCAACACTCGCGGCGATTTGTCAATAGCGAGTTTCTGGCCGGGGTCGCCTGTCGAGAAAAACCGCCCCTCCGGGTTCAGTCCGCGGCGCCGGCGACCAGCAAGCACCCGCAGGTCACGCCCCCTTCCGCCTTCGCCAGCTCGCCGGCGGCGACGGTCATCAGTCGCAGCCCCGCTCGCCGCAGCCGCTCGCCGGTCGCGCGGAATTCCGCGGGGTAGATCACCACGTCGTTCACCAGCAGCGCGTTTCCCGCGAACGACTCGGCCGGATGGACCTCGACCACCCGCGCCGTGCCTAACGCGCCGGCGTCGACCCATGCCGGGTTGTGCAGGACGACGCCGTCACCGACCAGCGTCGCCGCGGTCTTCAGGTGCAGGCATCCCCTGAATTCGACCGGTTCGACCGTGTAGCCATGCGGAGCGACGATCGCCGCGAGCTGTCGTCGTCCTTCCTCGTTGCTGCGCGGGCTCACTCCAACCAGGAGGCGCCGCCCGATCCGCAGCACGTCGCCGCCGTCGAGCGTTCCAGGCGCGGTAATCCCGGCGAGCGGTCGCACGCGACTGAGCGCCTCGCGAACGACGTCGACTTCGCCTCGCCGCGACGCCGCTCCGGGTCGCGTGATGATCGCCAGCTCGTCGAGCACCACGGCGGTGTCCTCGATGAAGACGGCGTCGGCCATCTCCGCGTCGGCTGGGAGGCGCACGACCTCGCACCACGCCGCGCGGAGCGCGGCCTCATACGCATCGTGCTCGCGGCGCGCGGTCGCCAGGTCGATCGGCGACCGCGCGAGGTGCGTGAGCTCGCAGTTCACGATTGCGGGGCTGACCTCACGGGTGAATGCGAGCATCCCTCGACGCGACGATGAACGGGGTGAGCGCGAGGGTGAGCAGCACCAGCGGCCAGAGCTGTCCTCGCCAGATCGCGTAGTTCTCGAACAGCGATTGCCAGGTCTTGCGATCGACCCAGCGGCCGACGGCGAACTCGAAGCCGATGGTCATCGCGACGAGGACGAGGCTCGTCTCGAGCAGCCTCGCGACGGGGACCGCGCCTAACGGCGGGAAGAGCAGCCAGGTGACGACGAGGATGATGACCACGCCCAGCACCGCGCTCGCGACGTCGGCCGAGCGGCCGGTCATTCGTGGTCGCAGCAGCGTTTCGCGAGCGATTCCGTTCAACGTCATTGCCAGCGCCAGCACCAGCCAGGTGCCGATGATGCGCATCCAGGACATGTTCGACTCCATCGAGGGACCCGCCTAAGATCACACCGGGTACGCGATCGTGGTGTCGGGAGTCCCCCGGCCGCTCGTGAGGGAAGGTGTGGCCGCTATTCGAGGTGCGGCAGCTGGCGCAGCCGCGGCGGCTCGTCGAGCTCGCGGTCGTTTGCACGGCGGGCGAGGATCAGCGATCCGGTCGCGGCGACGAAGCCGAACGTGGTTGACACCAGCGCGAGTCCGGCCTCGCGGAAGAGCAGCAAGCCGAACACCGCCGCGGGAAGGGCGCCGAGCAGCCCGAACTTGAGCGGATTCAGCTCGTCGAGTGTCTTGCGCCGCGCGGAGGTGGTGAGGAGGAGCGCGAAGCCGGCGCCGCTGACGAATCCCGAGATCCCGCCAGCGAGCGCGAATGCGATCGTGAGGAGGCCGAACGGCGCGTGGTAGCCGCGAGCCCAGAGCACCCCGGTGGCGATCGGGGCACCGGTGATCGCGGCCGCGATCGCCCAGATCACCCCCCACGTGAGGGCGAGGCCGAAAGCGCCGCGGATGCGGCGGGAAGTGGAAGTCATGCGGTGCTCCCTCACGTCGAAAGGCGGGAAAACGGGATGGAATCCGTACGCTGCCGGCGATGAGGGGATTCACCTTCGGACGCTCATCTGTTGCCCTCCCCCGCTCCGCCGAGTCTCACATTCGTGCCCGCTCCCGCTCCTTCCCTCGCGCCGCCGAACGATGAGTCGCGCTGGCTGCCGACGCTCGACGGCTGGCGCGCGATCGCCGTCCTCCTCGTGCTCTTCAGCCACGCGGGGCACGCGCTGGCGCGGCAGCTCTCGAGCGAATCCTGGCTCGACCACGTCGGCACCGGGACCCAGGGCGTCAACATCTTCTTCGGGTTGAGCGGGCTCCTCATCACCAGCCGGCTCCTCGACGAGTGGACGCGCACGGGGGGCATCTCGCTCAGGCGATTCTACATCCGCCGCGCCTTCCGGATCCTCCCCGCGGCATTGCTCGTCCTCGCCGTCATCGCGGTCCTCGGCGCGTTAGGCAGGCTGCCGGTGGTCCCGCGCGAGCTGGCGGCGGCGAGCCTGTTCTACCGCAACTACCTCCCGGCGCTGCTCACCCCGGATTTCGCCGGGTTCTTCACCGCGCACTACTGGTCGCTCGCGGTCGAGGAGCACTTCTATCTCGTGTGGCCCGCGCTGCTGCTCCTCTGCGGATCGCGACGCGGACTCTGGGCGGCGATCGCGATCGGCTTCGGCGTCGCGGTATGGCGCCGCGTCGCGCTCCTCGCGATGATCGCGCACACGCACACGGTGGACTCGCTGTACTTCGTGCGCACGGACTTCCGCATCGACGCGATCATGTGGGGAGCAGCGCTGGCGCTGCTGCTCGCGCGCCCCGGCGCGCGAGCATGGCTCGCGGCGAACCTGACGCCGCTCGTCAGCATGGCGATCGTCGCGCTCTATCTCCTGATCGTCCGCGTGTTCGACGGGCGGCCGACGATCTGGGAGTCGATCGCCGTCCCGCTGATGATCGCGTCGACGATGCTGCGGCCGGCGTCGATCGCCGGCCGCCTGCTCGATTCCGCGCCGATGCGCTGGCTCGGGCGCCTGTCGTACAGTCTCTACCTCTGGGAGCTCTTCTTCGTCTTCCGCGGCGTGCCCCAGACGTTAGGCATCGCCCAGCGCTTCCCGCTCAACCTCGTGCTGACCTTCGCCTGCGCCTGCGGCAGCTACTACCTGGTCGAGCGCCCGCTGATCCGGCTCGGTCACCGCCTGACGCCGCGCCAGCCCCGCCGCGCCGGCCGGCGCGAGCGCGGGACACCGGGCACCGGCTCGCTGGTGATCGAGCCGGGCCCGGCCGGCGCCTAACGCTCGAACGTCAGGCCGATGCCGATCGTCATCGGCGCGTCCTGCAGGAAGATCTTCCGCCAGCCGAGGTTGAGCCCGATGCCGGGGCTCAGGTCCACCAGCCCGACGCCGAACGCCACCGCGCCGCGCGTTCCATGTTCGCTGTCGTTGCCCGAGCGCACCGCGCCGAGGCCGAAGCCCGGCGAGACGTACGGCACCATCTTCGCCGTGCGGCCGACCGGCACCGAGACGGCGATCGGAAGGTCCATCGTCGCGCTGACCGTGGTCGCGCTGCCACCGCCGCCGAGCGTGTGTCCCAGTCCGACCGCGGGACGGAGGCCGACCGTGAACAGCGAGCTCGCGCCGTTCCCGGTCAGCGCGTGCTTCACGACGACCGCTTCGTAGTCGACGCCGCCGATGATCCCGCCGTCGCAGCCGCTGCACCCCTCGTAGCCGACGACGACACCGACCGCGCCGAACCGCGCGCCGACCCCTCCGATGTGGATCGCGTCGCTCTGGCCGTCGACCGCCCAGTGTCCGTAGCGGAGCTCGAACGAGTTCGGACGCTTCGCGACGCCGCCCGCCATCGCGCGCGTCACCGTCGGCGGAAGAGTGCCATATGGCGTCGACATCATCGCCGCCCAGGCGACCAGGTCGTGGATGTTCTGCGCCGCTGCCGGGCGGGCCAGCGTCGCTACGAGGGCAAGTGCGCAGACTGCGGTAGAGCGATACTTCATCGCGTTGGATCTCCGTGGATGGGATGACTAACGGTCAGGCAAGGCCGCACTGCCCTTCAACTCCGGGCGGTCGGCGCCCGTCACAACGTCAGAGCCGCATCCGCGCGACGAGCGCCTCGAACCGTGGATGCCCGCGCAGCGGGTCGAGCAGCGGATTGACCCGCAGGTACGCGAGCCACCCGCGGCGATCCTCGAGCGAATGCTCGGCCCAGTCGATCGCCCGTTCGACATCGCCGAGGCCGATGAGCGTCGTGGCGAACGCGGCGGGCGAAACGTACTCGATCTCGGCGTGCAATTCGAGGTCGCTCAGGACATCCAGTGCATCGTCGCGACGACCGGCCCGCGCCAGCGCGTAGCCCAGCGTCGCCCGCGTGTACGTCCCGGCATCGGGCATCGCGACCGCCTCGGTGAGGACGCGGATCGCCTCGTCGAGCTCTCCCTCGATCGCCAGCGTCAGGCCTAACACGCGGTAGTTCTCCTCGGCGTTGGGGTTCATCTCGATCGCGCGGTCGAGGTGATACCGCGTCTGCTCGTAGCGACGCGCGTAGTAGTAGTTCCAGGCCAGCGACCGGCGCGCCGAGACGGAACCGGGGTCGAGCTCGACGGCGGTGTGCGCCTCGACGAGTGCGTCGCCGAAGGCGCGGCGCGAGGCGAGCAGGAACGAATACCACTGGTGCGCGGTCGCGTAGCGCGGATCGAGGTCGATCGCGCGGCGGAACTCCGCCTCGGCAGCGGCCCAGTCCCAGTCGTAGATGAACAGGCTCCACGCCAGCGATGCGTGCGCCTCGGCCAGCGTGTCGTCGAGCGCGATCGCCTTGCGCGCGTACTTCTCCGCGGCGACGAACCCCTCGACCACGCGGATGCTGCGATAGTCCACCTCGAGCGCGTAGCAGTCGGCGAGCCCGGTGTAGGCCAATGCGTAGGTCGGGTCCTCGGCGATCGCCTGCTCGAAGTAGCGGATCCCGGCCGCGACTCCCTCCTGCGTGCGACGGTTCCACTCGTAGCGTCCCTTGAGGTAGAGGCGATACGCATTGACGTTCTTCGTGTGGCGGCGGGCGTGCTGCGGCGTGGCGAGGTCGGCGAAGGAGGTCGCGCGCAGCGTGTTCACGATCGTACGCGAGATCTCGTCCTGGATCGCGAAGACGTCGGCGACCGGGCGGTCATAACGCTGCGACCAGACCAGCGATCCGTCCTCGGTGGAGGTGAGCTGCGCCGTGATGCGGAGCTGCTGCCCGGCGCGCCGCACGGTTCCCTCGAGCACCGACGTGCAGCCGAGCAGGGCGCCGATCGCGCGCACGTCGTGCGACTTCCCCTTGAGCGCGAACACCGACGTCCGCGAGGCGACGCGAATCCCGTCCACCTTCGCCAGCCTGTCGATCAGCTCATCGGTGATCCCATCGCTGAGGTACTCGTTTTCCGGATCGGAGCTGACGTTGACGAAGGGGAGCACCGCGAGGCTGCGGGTCATGCCAGCGAAGACGCGACCGCGTGAGGGATCGTTCGCCGCGAGCGCGGCGGTGAACTCGGCGACCGAGGCGAAGCGCTGTTCCGGTGCCTTCGCCAGTGCGCGCGCGATCGCATCTTCCATCGACGGCGGAATCTCCGGGCGGATCGTGCGCACGCGCGGCGGGATCTCGGCGACCTGCTTCGCGATCGTCGCGCGCGCCGAGAGCCCGCTGAATGGCGGCGCGCCGACGAGCATCTCGTAGACGACGCAGCCCAGGCTGTACAAGTCGCTGCGGCCATCGAGCTCGGGCTCGCTCGCCGCCTGCTCGGGGCTCATGTACTCGGGCGTCCCGACGGTGAATCCCGATCCCGTGACGCGCTCGCCGATTTCATTGCAGGCGGCGCGGGCGAGTCCGAAGTCGGCGATCAGCGCGAGGCCGTCGGCGAAGAGGATGTTCTCCGGCTTGACGTCGCGATGGACGAAGCCCTCCCGGTGGGCGAAGTCCAGACCGGCGCCGACCTCGCCGGCGATCCGGACCGCATCGGCGAGCGAGAGCCGTGCCTCACGGCGCAGGCGGTCGCGCAGCGACCCGCCCGGGAGGTAGGCCGAGACGTAGTAGAGCAGGCCGCCGGCCTCGCCCGAGTCGATGAGCGGGACGAGGTGGGGGTGCGAGAGCCGGGCCGCGATCTCAATCTCGCGGAGGAAGCGCTCCGCGCCTAACGCTGAGGCGAAGTCCGGGCGGAGCACCTTGATCGCGACGGCGCGGCCATGCTTCACCTCCTCGGCGAGATAGACCGTCGCCATCCCGCCGCGACCCAGCTCGCGCACCACGCGGTAGCGCGAGCCGAGCAGCGACTGGACGTTGGGTACCGTTTGCTGCAGCAGCATCGTGCGGTCGTGCCTCCCTCAGAGGGGCCGGCGCCGCCCGCCTAACGCGGCCAGAGCCAGCCGAACGTGCCGGCCATGATGCCGGCGTAGATCAACCCGTCGATCGTCGAGCGGACGGTCGTCCCCATCGAGCGACGGTACCAGATGGCCATCTGCCAGAGCGCCAGCGCCAGTCCGAGGAAGGCGGTCGCGCCGACGAAGCGGAAGACGGCGAGGTAGTCGGCCCCCGGCGCCAGCGCCCGCGAGGCGATGTAGCCGGCGAACAGCGCGACGACGACGAGGTAGACGAACCACTTGGCCAGCAACCCGCCCATCGGCGTCACGCCGTTAGGCAGCACCGTCAGCACCATGACCGGCCCGCGATTCGCCCGCTCGATGAACTCCGGCGACCCCATCGCCGCCGCGGTCGACGGCCGCGGCATCATGTAGTCCCCCGGTGGAATCGCCAGCGGTCGCAGCGCGTTCAGCGTGTCATCCTCTCGTGGAACGGTCAAGTAGTCACTGTTGTGCCAGGGAGTGGCCATGTGAATGACCGAGCTGGCGATGAAGACGAACACCGCCGAGAGGAGGATCGGGAGCCAGAGAGATCCGAGGGCTGTCATGAGTTCCTTTCCGTGGGGGGGCGGCTATGACACTGCGATCAGAGATGAGAGATAGCGCGATCGAGCGATGAGAGAAGAGAGAACCAACTAAGCGGGCCGGCAACGACGGGTGTGCCGGTAACCGCAATCGTTGTTTCGTCTCTGCTCTCTCATCTCTTTATCGGAGTCTCTCTCATCTCTCGTCGCCGTGTTGAACTCAGAACACTGCGCCGGTCCGTGGGTCTGTCAAGTCAAGGACTTGAGCGCGACAAGAGACCGGGTTACCAATCGTGATGCACGGCACCCAGCAGGGCACCCACCCCGCGACCAGCCCGTTCAGCTTCCACGTCGTCCGGACGGAACGCTCGGCGCGGCTCGGTCGTTTCGAGACGCCGCATGGCGCAGTCGAGACGCCGGCGTTCATGCCGGTCGCGACGCAGGGGACGATCAAGGGGCTGTCGATGGACGAGGTCGCGGCGGCCGGCGGACGGATGGTGCTGTCGAACGCGTACCACCTCTACCTGCGGCCGGGCGACATGATGGTGCGCGCGCTTGGCGGGCTGCACGCGTTCGCGCGCTGGGATGGGCCGATGCTCACCGACTCGGGTGGGTTCCAGGTGTTCTCGCTGGCGAGGCTGCGGGCGGTGCGCGAGGACGGGGTCGAGTTCCGCAGCCACCTCGATGGGTCGCTGCACCAGTACACCCCGGAAGCGGTGATGCGGATCGAGCGCAACCTCGGCGCCGACGTCATCATGCAGCTCGATGAGCTGATCGAGGGTGGGTCGGAGCTGGCGCCCTCGCGGGCGGCGATGGAGCGGAGCCTGCGCTGGCTCGACCGCTGCCGTATCGAGTTCGAGCGGATCTCGCGGGACGGCCGCACGCCGTTAGGCCTGACGCTTCCGGATGCGCCGGGCGCGGGCGAGGTGCCGTCGCTGATCCCGGTCGACGTCGAGGGAGAGCGCGTCGCGCCGCCGCAGGCGCTCTTCCCGATCGTCCAGGGCGGGACGCATGCTCCTCTGCGCCGGGCCTCGGTCGCCGGGATCCTCGAGACCGGCGACTGGCGCGGGATCGCGATCGGCGGGCTGTCCGTCGGCGAGCCGAAGCCCGACATGTACGCGATGCTCGAGGTCTGCGATCCGATCATCCCGGCCGGGATCCCGCGCTACCTGATGGGCGTCGGCTTTCCGGACGACCTCATCGAGGGCGTGCGGCGCGGCGTCGACCTCTTCGACTGCGTTGCGCCGACGCGAATGGGGCGCGATGGCACCGCCTTCACCCCCGACGGGAAAGTCCAGATCCGGAAGGGGAGTCATCGCGCCGACTCCCGCCCCCTCGTCGAAGGGTGCGGCTGCCCCTGCTGCACGCGCTACGACCGCGCCTACATGCGCCACCTGTTCGCGAGCGAGGAGATGCTCGGCCTTCGCCTCCTCGCGCTGCACAACCTGACCTTCCTGCTCGACGTGATGCGCGACGCGCGCGAGGCGCTGCGCGCCGGCAGCTTCGACTCGTGGAGCGACAGCTGGCTGGCGCGCTACCGCGCCACGTCTATGGCCGTCGCCTGATCGTGTCGGCCGGGGCGGCCGGCGCGTGCGTCAGCATGTCGAGCATGCGGCGCATCTGCTGGTCGTTGGGGTTGAGCGTCAACGCATGCTGCAGGCTCACGATCGCCGCGGCGGTGTCGCCGGCGGCCGCCTGGCCCTCGGCGGCGGCGCGGAAGGCGAACGCGGAGTTGGGCGCGAACTCGGTGTTGAGCAGGTAGAACTTCACCGCGTCAGCGAACTTCTGCCGTGCACGCAGCGCCGAGCCGACCTCGGTCAGCGGTCCTTCGCCGAAGTCGTAGCTCGCCCGTCCGTAGTACTTCTGGCGCAGCGCCCGATAGGTGGCGATCCCGGCGTCCGCGCCGCCGGAGTCATAGGCCATCAGCACGACCTGCTGCAGCGGACGCGGCACCGCGATCCCGCGATGGCAGGTCGCGCAGCCGACGACGACGGGCGGGTCGTTCCGCGTCGTGAGCTTGCTCAAGTGGTCGTTGTTGATGGCGAGGACCATCCGCATCATCGTCCGCGCGATGTCCTTCTCCGGCTTCTTGTCCGAGGCGAAGTCGAACTTCGACAGCGGCTCGCCTTCGTTGCCGACGTGACAGTACGTGCACCGCACGCCGAGCGCCCCGGCGAACGTCCGCATCGTGTCGATGAGGGTGCGCACCGGGATGTTCTTCGGCAGCACCTTCAGGTTCTTCAGCGAGTCGGGCGGAAACTGCGCCGAAGCGACAGCGGGGATGGTGACGAGGGCGAACAGGCAGGCGAAAAGGCGGCGCATCGGTCCTCGGGGTGGAACGTCGGCAGTTCGCGCCGCCGCGGCAGCGGCGAGCGGTGGCGGCGGAGATAGTGCACCACGGACGCGACCTGCGCAACGTCGGCGCTTCTCGTGGTTTTCAAGGGGTCAGAGCAGTTGTAAAACGATGATGAAGCATCATCGTTTTTCAACTGCGCTGACCCCCTCGATCCTCCTGATCATCTGCCTGCTCGACGAGCTCGAGCTCCATCACGTGAAACTCGGCCAGCCAGAGCGACCGCCCGTCGTCGGTCGCGTGCTCGACGAGATACAGGTCGTCGCCTAACGTTCCGACGACCACCGCCAGGTCGCCGATCCGCGGCTGGGGCGGCGTCTCGTCCGGGCCGTCCACGTCCCGGTCAGGAACCATCAGCCGCGCGACACGTACGACATCGGAAAGCTCGAGCTCCTTCATCGTCAAGCCGCTGCTGGTGGGTGCTGGGCGATCCGCGAAATTCTACCGATCCTCGCACCCGCACGCGACCCCGCCGACCGTCGCGCCGCATCGCCGGCCGTCGAACGCAAGCGATCCACTGTTACGCTGGAAGAACCCAGCCGCGATATTCGGCATGGCTCCATCCCCCCGACCCAGGACCTCGCAATGGAACTGCCGATCATCGTCGTCAACTTTCTCTACGCCATCCTCGGCGTGGTGCTGATGTACGCCAGCTACCGCATCATCGACGCGCTCACTCCGGAAATGGACTTCCGCGATGAGCTCAAGAAGGGGAACATCGCGGTCGCGATCTTCATCGCCGCGCTCTTCCTGTCGATCGCGATCGTCGTCGCCGGGGCGCTGAACTGAAGACGATGACTCATCGCTTCCGCACGCTGGTGCTGCTTGCCGCGACGACGCTGCTGGTCGCGGCGCCGTTGGGCGCGCAGTCGCGGAAGCTCGGCGCCGCGTTCCGGCGCGCCGATTCGTCGCGGGCGGTGTCGCGCGACCAGTCGCGCTACGACGACTACTTCAAGAAGTACTCGAAGCGCTACTTCGGCGCGCCCTTCGACTGGCGCTACTTCAAGGCGCAGGGTCTCGCCGAGTCGGAGCTGAACGCGAGCGCGAAGAGCTTTGTCGGCGCGCGTGGGATCATGCAGCTGATGCCGTCGACGTTCGCGCTGATCGCGTCGAAGCGGCCGGAGTTTCACTCGATCGACGACCCCGAGTTCAACATCGCTGCCGGGATCATGCACGATCGCTGGCTCTGGACAGTCTGGCAGAAGCGCACCACTGACGAGGAGCGTCACCGCTTCATGTTCGGCAGCTACAACGCCGGCGAGGGCCCGATCCTTCGCGCCTGCATCGCCGCCCGTGGCGATCACCTCAGCGACGCCGAGTGGACGAGCATCGAGCGCGTCGCGCCGAAGATAGACCGGTGGCGGTACCGTGAGACACTTGGCTACGTGAAGAAGATCGACCGGAACTACGCGACGCTGAAGAAGCAGCGGTAAGCTGTAAGCGGAAGGCAGTCAGCGACGGCGTTAACGGCTTTGCTGACTGCTTGCCGCTTATCGCTTACAGCCAGCACCGCCAGCGCCGCAAGCATGGCAAGGGCGCCGGCGCGCACCGGCACGCCGCATGCCCTATATTCAGCGCGACGGTCCCCCTCCAACCGGAACCTCACATGCTCCGCCGGCTCCTTCCTGAATCGCTATTCCCGCGCAAGCTCTCGGAGAACGCGGAACGTCGGCTGCGCCTCGCGCAGGCGCGGGCCGAGGAATCGGTCATCCGGGCACACGTCGACAACGCGCTCATGTTCGTCGACACGCTGGCCGAGGATCTCTCATTCGACCGGGCGATCGATAACTACGTCCGAGTGATGGGGATCCCCGAGCCGCTGGCCAGCGTCGTCGCGACGCGCACGCTCGTCGTCCTCGGCCAGGACCTGGTGCCGTATCGTCGCCGCGCCAAGGAAGAGCTGCGCACAGAAGAGCCGGTGCGCCCGGCGCTGCGGATCGCCCGCTCGCGTTAGGCAGCGGGCGTCAAGAGGGCGTCAGGCTTCGACTGCCGCCCGTCCCTCGCGCCAGTCCAGCAGCGACACCACGAACAGCGCGATCGCGATCAGCGCACTGCCGACGCACCACTGGCAGATGGCGTGGATCACGAACAGCTCGAGGCTGGTCAGCCAGAGGGAGAACAGCGCGCCCCAGCCGGTGACGATGAGCATCGCCAGTGCAAGTCGCGGCGAATACTCCCACCGCTCGGTCGTCCCGGCGATTGCCATCGCCAGCACGACGACGTAGAAGGCCACTCCCCATGCCGCCACCGGCGCGCCGAGGAAGATCGCCCACCGGCTCGTCTGCACCGTCTCGCACGAGCCGGCCGCGCACACCAGCTGGCCGATGACGCCGATCTTGTAGAGGGTGAGGTAGACCGCGACGAACAGCCCGACCAGCGCGAGGAGCGCGGCGAGCATCCGCTTCGTCACGGTTTCTTCCCGACGACCGGTCCAGCGTTAGGCGAGACGGTCGCCGGCGGCACCGTCCCCGGCGGCGCTCCGCTCGCCGCGGCCGCCCCGGTACGCGCCGCGCCGCCGGCGGCCGCTGTCGCGTCGTTCACGTACTTCGCGAACTCATCGTACGAGAGCGCCCCCGGGACCATCTTCCCGCCGATGATGAACGTCGGCGTGCTCCCGACGTGGCGCCGCTCCGCCTCGGCGCGGTTCGACGCGATGCGCGAGTGATAGCGATCGGCGTCGTAGCACGCCTCCCACTTCGGCACGTCGAGCCCGACCGATTGGGCGTAGCCCTTGAAGATGCCCTTCGGGCTGCCCGTCGCCTCGCCGTTCCACCGGTCCTGGTTGGCGAACAGCGTATCGTGCATCTGCCAGAACTTGCCCTGCTCATCGGCGCAGGCGGCGGCGTTCGACGCGAACCAGGTGTTGCGGTGCATCGGCAGCGGGAAGTCGAGGTAGCGCCAGCCGACCTTTCCCGTCTGGATCAGTCCTTTGCGGATGTCGGGCTCGGTGAGCGTGGCGAACGTGGCGCAGGCCGGGCACTCGAAGTCGGCGAACTCGATCACCTGGACCGGCGCGGTCGTGTCGCCCATGACGTAGCCGCGCGCCTGCGATGGATCACCCTTGATGTCGACGTCGGTGACGCCGGCCTTCGGGCGCGTCACCGTCCACGCCAGCGCGAGCACGCCGACGATGGCGACGATGCCTAACGCTATGACGAATGGACGGTTCGAGCGGCGCTGCTCGCTCACCACTCGGGATCGTCTTCCTCTTCCGGTGTCCACTCGTTTGGCTGCCATTCGGTCTCTTCCTTCTGTTTGGCCTCCGAGACGATCCGGCGATTCTCGGCGACTTCGGGGGTGTCGTACGTCGCGCGCACTTCGTAGTGAAACAGCTCGCTCCGCACTTCACCGATGAGGCGCGTCAGCTCGGGGGCGTGCTGGAGCAGCGTCCCCGCCTCGTTGAGCTCGCGGATGCGGTCGGCGAGCGCGAGCAGCAGCGCCTGGAGGTTCTTCGCGCGTCCTTCGTCGTAGGTCTGGTCCGACATGCGATGGGAAAGTTAGACGACTGGCGGGGAGTGCGCCAACCGGTGCAGCCCTCGACGCGGCACAATTCGCCGCTTGACCGCGACGTGATGTCCTGTGAGCATTCGGCGGTCCATCTCGCGCGCGATTCCCTCACCAGCGCTTCCCATCGACGCCGATCTCCTCCGCGTCCCGGTCGGTCCGGGCGCGATGCACGTCGCCCGCTACGGTCACGGCGGACGCCCGATCGTCCTCCTGCACGGGCTCGCGACGTCGAGCTTCCTCTGGCGCGAGGTGGCGCCGCAGATCGCGGCCACCAGCCACACCGCGCTGGCGGTCGATCTCTTCGGCCATGGCGAGTCCGACCGCCCCTATGACGGCGAGTACGGCGTCGCCGCACAGGCCGAGTACCTCGACCGTGTCCTCACCGCGCAGCGGATCCAGAGCGCGACGATCGTCGGCTGCGACCTCGGCGCGCTCGTCGCGCTCCGATTCGCCGCATCGTATCCCGATCGCGTCGACCGGCTGGTGCTCGTCAGCCCGCCCGACATCGACGAGATCCCGGGCGAGGATGTGAAGCTCTTCCAGCGGTCAGCGCGCCGCGCGCCGATCCGGCAGCAGCGCGGCATCCTCGGCGCGACGCCGCTGCTTCGTCCGCTCCTCGAGGCGAGCGTCGCCGAGCCACAGGCGATGCCCGAGGGACTGATCGCTCGCTACCTCGCACCCTTCGTCGGGCGAGACGGAGTGGAACAGCTGCACACCATCGTGCGTTCAATTCGTGCACAGGATCTTCACGCCGAAGAGCTGCGCACCATCGCCGCACCGACGCTGATCGTCGCCGGCGAGCGCGATCGCTGGCTCGACCTGAAGACGGCCGAGCACCTGGCCGGGATCATCCCCGAAGCGCGAATCACGCGGATCCCCGGCGCTGGGCGGCTCATCCCCGAAGAGGCACCAGACGAGCTGGCCGAGATGATCCTTCGCTTCGACGAAGGCCGCTAGGCCTCACGGTCATGTCTCGGTGCAATGCATCGGGCTGGTGCGATCACCGGCTGCTTTGCGGTGTATCAGAAGTGCAGCACGAGAAGTGCATTGATCACAACACGAGCTGACATCGTCGCGACGGCACGGCCGAGCCGGCCCTTCCCGACCCTGTTATATTCAGATTTTTCCAGACCCCCGGACCCTCATTCATGGCCAAACCAGTCAGAAACAACAACAGGCAGAGCAGACCAGCCGCGGCTCCGACACCCTTCGAGGAAGCTCGCGACGAATTGTTCCAGCACATCATGCAGTGCGGCGTCGTTGGCGCCGAAGCGGTAGACCAGACCGCGTGGTTCGACGAGACGATGGGCTACCTCACCGCTCGTTACCCGGAGCTCGGCGAGACCGAGCACCAGCAGCTTCGGACCCTCGGCGAGCGCTTCGCTCAGCCGCCCAAGGCCCGGCAGCAGCAGACCTCCGCCGCCTGATTCGCACTGTTGAAGTAATAAGCGCCCCCATTTTCTCGGGGGCGCTCGTCGTTTATGGGCGTGGCGCTGTAAGCAGTAAGCGATAAGCAGGCAGCGACGGCGTTCGACGCAGCGATTGACGGCGTCGCTTGCAGCTTGCGGCTTATCGCTTACAGCCTGACGGTACGAAGCTGCCTGGCATGCGCGGAGACCGTCTCACCGCCACAGCTCCATCCCCCGGCGCAGGCTCACGGCGACGCGCGCGCCACCGCCGAGCCCAAGCTCCACCGCCGGCACCCACCCGTGGCGCGGCTTCAGCTCGAGGCCGGCGACGAGCGCGAGCCAGGCGCGCATGTGCGGACCGCTGTCGCCGAGGAGCGAGATTCCGCCGCCGAGGTACGCGCCGTGGCCATGCTGCTTGAGCGGATCCAGCTCGAAGCGCGCGATCGCGTCGGCGCGGCCGACGGCGTGATAGAGCCGGTACTCGCGCGCCATTCCCGCGCCCGCGGTCAGGGCGAGCCGCGTGTAGATGCCGATCGGCACGACCGCGCCTGCCGAGAGCTCGAGGCGAGACACGCGCGCCGATGTCGCATCGAGGCGGAGCTCGGGAACAGTGTGCGGGTGCTCCTGCGCGTGCAGCGCCCGCGGCACAGCGGCCAGCGCGACCGCGCCGAGCGCGGCGACCACACGCAGCGTTAGGCGTATGCCGTTGTGCGGGCTCACGCGGTTGCGCGGGCTCACGCGGTTGCGCGAGTTCACGCGGTTGCGCGAGCGCGCTGCAGCGCGAGCGTGTAGTCGATGATCGCCCACACCGACAGGACGCCGACGGCGATGACGAGCGGGCGCACGTACTGCGGCGCGAGCGGGACCGCGAGCAGCACCAGCAGCTGCACCGTCGTCGTGATCTTTCCCGCCCAGCGCGCGCGGAAGGTCACGCGCTGCAGCGACGGGACGAAGCGCGCGACGAGGAACCCGATCGCCGTCGCGAGGTCGCGCATGATCATCGTGAAGTATTCGCCCGTCGTCAGTGCGCCGATGAACACGTACGTCGCCAGCGCGACGATCACGAAGACGCGATCGGTGATCGGGTCGAGCAGCGCGCCCCACTTCGACGTCGTGTGTCGCGCCCGCGCGATCCAGCCGTCGAGGAAGTCCGACGCCGCGGCCAGCGCGATCAGCAGCGCCTGCCGCATCGGCGTCCGCACGAACGGGAACGCGATCGCCAGCGCGACCCGCGACATCGACAGCATGTTCGGCAGGTCGAGCCACGGTCGTGACGACGTGCGATCGGTCACTGGCTCGGGCATTCGAGGGAAGCTAACGGCGGTTCTTCGCCTTGCCAGCGCTCCGGGCGTCTCCTAGCTTGGCTTTCCCACCTGCGTCACCGGAGAAAACGCCGACGATGGCACTGACAGAGCTGCTGCGGAACGTCTCCATCTTCCGCGACCTCGATACCGGTGAGCTGGCCCGTGTCGCCGAAGTATGCCGCGAGCAGGACTTCATCTCCGGAGAGTACATCTTCCGCGAGGGCGAGTCGGGCAACCGGCTCTACCTCATCGTCGAGGGCGAGGTCCGCATCAGTCGCGAGGTTCCAGGGAGCGGCGAGGAGGCGCTGGCGATCCTCAAACCGGGCTCACTGTTCGGCGAGATGGCGGTATTCGATCGCAGCGAGCGCTCCACCGACGCGATCTCCAACGGCGGTACGAAAGTGATCACGATCAGCCGCTCCGACTTCGAGCTGCTGCTCGACTTCAATCGGGACATCGCCTACAAGGTGCACTGGGCAGTGGTCCGGCTCCTGTCGCATCGCCTCCGCTCGACGAACGACTCGCTGAAGTCGTTCCTCGCGATGTCGATGTTCTGAGTGGCGCCTCCCGTGTCGCAGGTCCCCGCACAACCGTTCACCCACCTCACCGCGGACTTCATCGGCGTCGCCGCGGCGAAGCTGCAGGATCAGTCGCTGGTGTCGGGACTCGTCATCGCCGCCGCCGGCGCGGTCGGCCTCAACCCGGCCGGCGCACCGGTGGTGCGGCCGCTGCCTGACGGCGTCGTCGCCGGGCTGCTGATGCTCGACGGCTGCCACATCGTGGCGCACGCGTTTCCCGGGCGCGCGCTGCTCCTGCTCGACATCCTCGCGACGTCGCGACAGGACACGCAGAAGGCGGTGGAGGTGTTCACCCGCCGGCTCGCGCCGACCGAAGTCCGCAGCGAGATTCGCGCGCGCGGATGAGCGCCGCGCTCGCACATCTCCACGTCGCTGCCGCGCTCCTCATCATCGCATGGGATGTGTGGCTGACCAACCGGATCGCCGGCGCGCGCATGCTGCCGCGGCGATTCGTCGGGATGACCGGGCTCGCCGGGCTGCTGCTCGTCCCGGCGGTGATCGTCGCGCTCGCGACCGGATCGCTCGAGTACGGACGCGCGCTCGCCGCTGTCTCCTGGCTCTGGCCGGCGACGCTGGTGCTGTTCGCGGTGCAGGCGTGGTACGCGACAGTGCGCGGCTTCGTCCTCCCGGCGATCGGGGTGCCGGTCGCGCTCTACGATTCGCTGATCGCCGGTGCCGCGCTCGTGCAGCTCGCGGTGCGCTGGGGCGCGTCGCCGCCATCGATCTTGCTCGCGCTGCTCGCCGCTGACTACGGCGCGCTGGCCGCGACCGCATCGCCGCTCGCGCTCTCCTCGTCGCTCCTCTTCTACGTTCCGCTGTTCGCGCCGGCATTCCCCGCGCGCTACCGCGCCAGCGCCACCGTGCGCGTGGTCCTCGCGTCCGCGGCCGCGGTCTGGGCGGGCATCATCATCGCCAAGATCTGGCCATCGTCAGGCGCGGTGCGCGGCTACGACCGTTATGACGCGGTGCGCATGCGCGAGCGTCCGTCCGGCGACCTCGCCATCGGCGTCAAGGTATTCCCGGTGCTCCACTCCGGCCCACCCCCGGTCGCGATCCGTGAGGATCTCGAGCTGGTGGACACCATCGGCGCCGGGGTCGTCGCCGTCACGATCGCACCTGACGGCGTCCGTCGCGCCACGCTCGACTCGATCGCCCACGTCCTCGAGTCGGCGCGCCGCGACAGTACGCTGCTCGTCGTCACGTTAGGCAATGCGGCGCTGCCGCTCATTCCCGGCCGCTTCGCGCCACTCGATGCCGAGCGGCGCATCGAGGCGGTGCGCACGATCGCGCGCCGGCTGCGCCCTGACTATCTCCTCCCCATCGCCGAACCGTACGGGCGCGCCGCGACCGTCTACGGCCGGCTTCCGGTAACGGCATGGACGCGCTACCTCGCGCGCGCGGCCGCCGCGGCGCGCCAGGTCAGCCCGCGCACCCGCGTTGGCTACTCGGCGTCCAGCTACGACTCGCGCGACAGCGCGCTGTTCGCCTGGTCGGCGGCCGATGGCTCGCCGATCGACGCCATCGGTTTCGTCGTCTCCCCCTCGGACCAGGGCGCGCGCGGGCTCGACGCCGACATCTTCGCCGCCGACCGGTTCATCCGCGCCACACGCTCGCGGAAGGAGTACTGGGTCTGGAGCGCCGGCAGCTTTCCCAGCGCGCACGGCGAGCATTCGCAGGAGCGCGCGCTCTGGGCCGTGCTCGCCTGGGCGTCGAGCCGGCCGGTGATCCGCGGGGTGATCGTTGCCGAGGCCGGCGACTACGACACGACGATCGGCCTCCGCGCGGCGAACCGGCGGCTCCGTCCGGCGACGGCGACGGTCGCGCGCGCGATCCGCGCGCTCAGGGAAAGCGAGAGCCGTTAGGCGCGCGTCATCCGGCCAGCCGCTCGGCCGTTAGGCGGTCTTCCCGACGCCGCGGACGACTCCCTCGACGCGCCGCGTCGCGTCGAAATAGCGCTGCGCCACCACCTGCATCCGCTCGGCCGTCACCCCCTGCACCTGGCGCTCGAACTCCCCGAGCTCGGCCAGTGAGCCGAACATCCAGGCATCGAGGACGTCGCCGAGGATCGCCGACGAGCTCTCCTGGCGGATCGCGTGCGTGCCGATCGCGTAGCGCTGCGCGCGGCGCAGCTCGTCGGGAGTCACCGGCGTCTCACGCAGCTTGGCGAACTCGTTGAGCAACCCGGCCCGCGCGACCTCTTCCTTTTCCGGGCTGGTCGCGATGTACGAGACGAACAGCCCCGCCGCGCGACGGTCGACGCCGAACAGGTTCACCGTGTAGGCGAGCGACTGCCGGTCGCGAAGCTCGTCGAAGAAGCGCCCACCAAGCCCACTGGCGACACTCGAGATCATCGCCGCCACGTAGCGGTCGTCGTCGTCACGGGCCGGACCGGGGAAGCCGATCGCGAGCGCGGTCTGCGCCTTCTCGCGCGAGGCCTCGTTGCGCTCCACTTCCCGGGGCCACTTCGGCGCCGCGACCAGCTCCGGCTCGTCCCACTGCAACTCGGCGAACTCGGTCGCCAGCATCGCTGCCACCTCGTCGGGATCGACGTCGCCGACGATCGCGATCGTGACCGGCGCCTGCATCACACGGCGCGCATGCCATTCGATCGTGCGCCCGAGGCCGACGTTCCGCAGCGTCGTCTCGTTGCCGCTCGCCGGCTGGCCGTACGGGTGGCCGGCGAACGCCTTCTCGACGAGCAGCCGCACCGGATAGCGGTACATGTCGTCGCGCAGCATCCGCGCGTCGGCGAGGGCGACGGTGCGCTCGTTCTCGAACGCCTCCTCGGGAAACCCCGGACGCTGGACGACGTCGGCGAGCAGCTCGGCGGCGGCCGCCGCTCGAGCGTTAGGCACGCTGATCGACCAGCCGAAGCTCTCGGCGCCGACCGTGGCGCCGACGCTCCCGCCGAGCATCTCCGCCTCCTCGGCCAGCTGCGCGGCGCTGCGTGTGGCCGTTCCCTTCGTCGCCGTGCGCGCCATCAGCGCGGTCAGCCCCGCCTCGTCGGCGGGCTCGTTGCACGCCCCGCCGGCGATGAGCACACCGATGCTCGCCAGCGCCGCGCCCGGTTTGCGCCGGACGAGGATCGGCACGCCGTTAGGCGTCCGATAGACGACGACGCCCTGCTCCTCACGCTCGCGCGCCGGCGCCGACGTCACGACCAGCGGCGCGCGCTGCGGGATCGGCGTCTCGGGATCGAGCGGCGGCGCGCCCAGCCCGAGCTGCTGCCGGAAGTCGGCCGGCGTCGGCGCGATCACCCCCGCCGACTGTGGCCGGTAGACGACCACGCTCGCCTGCTCGGTGTCGAGCCGGCGCCGGATCACATCGCGCACGTCGCGTGGCGTCGCCGCCATGATCTGCTTCAGGTAGTCGTCGCCAAGCCGCCAGTCGCCCATCGACTCCCACTCGGCGAGATAGTTCGCCTGGCCTTCCATCGTCTCGAAGCGCCGCACCCAGCGCGCTTCGTAGAGACGCCTCGCCCGCTCGAGCTCCTGCTCGCTCGGGCCGGTCGCGCGCAGCTCGCCGAGCTGCGACCAGATCGCCCGCGCCGCGGCGATGGTGTTCCCCGGCTCCGTCTCGGCGTGCACGACGAAGACGCCGACTTCGCTGGTGCCGTAGTCGTAGGCGGTGACGGAGGCCGCCAGCCCGCGCTCGCGCACGGCGCGATAGAGCCGCGACGCGCGCCCGCTGCCTAACGTCGTGGCGGCGAGGTCGAGCAGGGCGCTGTCCGGGGCGCCGGCGCGCACCGTCCGCCACCCGAGCACCAACTGCGTCTCGGCCACGTCACCCGCCATCTCGCGATAGCGGAACCCCGGCTCACTGTCCTCGCAGAGCCCGATCGAACGCGTCACGCCTTCGCCGGTCAGGTTCCCGTACAGCCGCTGGACGTGCGCGATCGTCGTGTCCACGTCGACGTCGCCGACGATCGAGAGGATCGTGTTGCTCGGCCGGTAGAAATTCCGGTAGAAGCCGGCCACCTGCTCGCGCGTGAGCTTGCGCAGCCCCTCTTCACGGCCGATCCGCCAGCGACGCATGCGATGGCGGTCGTGGAGCAGCTCGTACAGCGTCTCGACCGTGAGCGCCGACGGGTTGTCGGTCTTCCGCTTCGCTTCCTGGATGATGACCTCGAGCTCCTTCGCCAGCTCGTCGGCATCGATCAGCGAGTTGGCGTATGCGTCGGCCTGGACCTCGAGCCCCTCGACGAACCCACTCGCCGGCAGCACCGCGTAGTAGCTCGTGTGGTCGTAGATCGTGTGGGCGTTGAGGTAGCCGCCGGCGAGCTTGGTCTGCTTCGCGATCTCGCCGACCCCGCGCGTCGGCGTCCCCTTGAAGAACATGTGCTCGAGGACGTGCGCGATGCCGACGATGTCGTCCGTCTCGTCGAAGTAGCCGGCCTTCACGTACGTCACCACCGCGACCACGGGCGCCGACGTGTCGCGACGGATCAGCGCCGTCAGGCCGTTAGGCAGCGACAGCCGGTGAACGGACTCTGGAGCGAGCGCCGGAAGCGAGTCGGGCGGCGGGGTCGTGCGGGCAGTAGCGGTCATGTCAGGTCGCGAGGGGACGGCGCTTGAGGATGATCAACCCAAGCAGGAAGCATGCGACGCCGTAGGCGGCGACCCAGAGCAGCGGGGCGGGCTCGAGCGGGCGATTCTTTCCGAGCACGGTGACCTGCTCGAAGATCATCCCGAACGGCGGCAGCGGCTTGAGCCAGGCCGCGCCCGGATGGTCGCTCGCGAGCCACGACACCACCCCCAGCACGACGCCGGTGGACAGCCAGTCGAAGCGCCAGATCGCCGAGAACAGAAAGGAAACTCCGCCCACGAGCAGGAAGCTGTCGGCGAAGAGCGACATCGCTCCCGCCACCGACGAGCCACTCACCGGAAAGAGCCGGCTGAAGATCGCCACGCCGATCGCCACGCAGAGCAGGTATGCGACGAAGTGCACGAAGAACGCCTGCGCGTAGTAGCGCACCACGCTCACCGGCTTCGCGAACATGAGGCGGAATCGACCCGTCGTCCGGTCGTTCGAGCTGATCCCGTTCACCGCGAGCAGCGAGCAGATGATCCAGCTCAGGCTGACCGTCTGACCGAGGATGCTCGCCCCGAATTCGAGCGCATGGCTGCCGCCGACGACGAATACGCTCGTTCGTGCGACCTGCGTGGTCTCGTAGTTGGCCCAGTTGAGCATCGTGAGCACGATGACGATCGCCGCCGCGCGCTCGAAGACGAAATCACGCAGCTGCCACCCCGCATAGGCGCCGAGTCTCGCCCTCATGTCTCACTCCTCACCGCCTGGCGGAACTGCTCCTCGAGCGCCGAGTACGCCGGCGCCGCTGATGAAATCAGGACACCACGCGCGATCAGCGACGCCATGCCGTGGTTCAGCTCATCGAGGCCCCGCACCGTGATCTCGACCTCGCCCGGTCCCATCACCGTCGCGGCGGGGAGCACGTCGCGCACGACCTGCTCGTCCCCACGGAAGGCGATCCGGTAGCGCGTGACCGCGGTCTCGCTGATGCTCTGCCGCATGTCGACCGTACGCACGAGCTTCCCGCGATCGACGATCGCGACGCGATCAGCGAGCCGTTCGAGCTCGTCGAGATTGTGCGAGGCGATCACGATTGCGCGATCGGCCCGGCGCAGTGTCGGCACGAGCTGGCGGAACTGCTGGGTCCAGAGCGGGTCGAGTCCATGCGTCGGCTCGTCGAACACCATCACGCGCACATCCTCGGCGAGCAGCGCCTGCGCGAGGGCGACGCGCTGCAGCGTTCCCTTCGAGAGCTCCTTGATCCGTTTCTCGGCGTGCTCCTCGAGCCCGAACTGCGCGAGCAGCGCTTCGACGCGCGACTGGAGCTGCGCGGCCGGGATCCCGGCCAGCGTCGCGAGGCGGACCATCGCCTCGCGAGTGCGCCAGCTCGGCTTGATCGCGACCAGCTCGGAGAGGTAGCCGATCCCTTCGGCTTCGACGAAGTCGCGCGGACGCCGGCCGGCGACGCTGACGGTTCCCTCGGTCGGGGCGAGGAAGCCGAGCAGCATCGAGATCATCGTCGACTTGCCGGCACCGTTAGGCCCGGCGATCCCGAACACCTCGCCGGCGGCGACGGTGAACGTCATCGCGTCCACCGCGCGAACGGGCGGCCCGCCTAACGGCGAGAAGCTCCTGCCGACGTTCTCGAACCGGATCACCAGCCCTCCCCCCGAGTGGGTCAGGCTGGTGAAGCTAACGAATCGGAGCGGGGGCCGGAGCCATCGGCAGCTGGCTCTGGCAGGCCGACCAGTCGCCCTGCCCCGCCCGCGCGAAGAACGGCTGCGCGTCCTGCGGGCGTCCGAGTCGTACCAGCGAGCAGCCGAGCCAGCCCGACGACTCGCGGTCGTTGGCGTTCGCCGTCAGCGCCCGCACGAAGAAGACCCGCGCGCCGTCGTAGTTCCCCTCGATGAACAACAGCTTCGCCATCTCCTTGAACGCGGGCGCACTCTTCGGGTCGCGGCGGATCGCCGCCTGCAGGTACGCGGTGGCCGAGTCATAACGCTGCTCGTCGCGGAACATGCGTCCGAGGTAGACGAGCGGCATCGCCGAGTGCGGATTGTCACGCGCCGCCTTCTTGAACACGTCGCGCGCGACCTCGCGCTTTCCCTGGGCGAGCAGCTGCACGCCGGTGGCGGTGTCGTCGCTGCCGCCGCGCGCCATCGCCCACCACGCCCCGCCGCCGATGAGCAGGATCGCCAGCAGCGCGACACCGACGATCGTCCACGGAAAGCCGCGTCGCCCCGCGCGCTCGATGGTGTCACCGCTGGTCATCGGCCGCGTCTCGGCCGAACTGGGCGTCGGGCGCACCGGCGCCACCAGTGGCGGGTTCACCGTCGCGAGAAGCCCCGCCTCGAGCTTGAGGAAGCCGTCGCGCGCGGCGGCGATGTCGGCCTGCGACGGCCGATAGTCGGTGCGCTGCGCGCGGTCGCGCGCCGCCTGGAATTCGGCGAGCGCGTTTGCCTGCTCGAACGACAGCATCTGCCGCTGCCGCAGCTCGCGGATCAGTGCCTGGCCGCCTGACGATGAGCCACCCACCAACGAGCGGAGCGCGGTCTCGACCGCGCTCCAGCTTTCAATCAGGTCAGCGGCGACGTCCTCGCTGTTGCGCGAGATGTCGAGTCGCGCGATCGCCGGTCGCGCCAGGTCGAGCGCCGCCAGCGCCGACCGCTCCGCCGGGCCGGCCATCAGCGGACGATCCTGAGCAGCCCTGCGTCGGCACTCCCGCGAATGAAGCTCTCGGCGTCGCCGGTCGGGATCTTGATCCCGGTCAACGAGTAGCCGCGCCGCGCCTCGGCCACCATGAACTCGTGCATCGAGCGTGCGGCGTTGCCGTTCGTCTCGCGCATCCGCTGGACGATCTGGTCCCAGCTGCCGGCATACTGCCGTCCTTCGCGAGTGGTGACCGCATGCTCCGTCGACGCGGGAGCGTCAGGCGCCTGACGCTCCGGTTCGTCCGGCGCGTCGTCGGTGCTGGTGTCCACGACGCGATGGCCGGCGAGGTCGGCCAGCAGCGCGCCGAAGAGCTCGAGCTGGCCTAACGCTGCGCCGCGGGCGGTGTCGATCTCGTCGGCGACACGGGCTTCGATCTCCGACAGCATCTCGTCGATGTCGTCCATCTCGCCACCGAGCTCGCTCAGCCGCTCCTCCCATGGCTTCAGCTCGGGATCGCCCTCGGGGAGGTTGAACTGCGTCCGCTTCATCTCGATCAGGCGCCAGATCGCGAGCTCGTCCCAGTGGTCCTCGGGCTTCGTCTGCTCGAGATGGTACAGCGCTGCCTCGTAGTCGCCGCGATCGTAGAGCACGTTCGCCAGATAGATGCGCGCCTCGTGATATTCGCCGTCCGCCTGGAGCGCGCGGCGCAGCGTCGCCAGTGCGGCATCGTCGTCGCCGAGACGGTGCTCCACGTAGCCGATGCAGCTCTGCACTTCAGCCGAATCGGGGGCGTGGCGCTGCGCCGCCTCGAAGTAGTCGCGCGCTTCGGCGACCTCGCCCTCGCGAAAGAGGGCGCGGCCGATCTGCAGCATCAGGTCGATGTCGTCGGCGTAGCCCAGCTCCAGCGTGCGTCGCATGCAGCGGAGCGCGGCGTCGCGCTGGCCAAGCTTGAGCAGTGTCTCGCCGAGTCCGGCGAGCGCGTCTTCATGCTCGGGTTCGAGCACGAGCGCTTCCTCGAAGGAGCGGCGCGCCCACGCATACTCTTCGCGCGCCAGGCGGGCGTATCCCACGCCAATGTGGAGCTCGACGGAGTTCGGGTACAACGACAGCCCCTCACGAAGCACATCGAGCGCCTCGTCGTACTGCCCCTCGCTGTACAGCTGGTGAGCCCGTTCGTCGTATTCTTCCGAGCTCAGGAAGGGGTTGGCCATGGGAGCGAAATCCTCCGCAATTGAGGGTTCAGCTATTGTACCATTCGGACGACGCGGAGTTCAATCCTGCCGAGCGAAACTCTTCGTGCACCGACCCGAGGGCGACCGCAATCTCCGCGGCGAGCGCGGCGTTCCTCTCGAGCAGCTCCAGATTAGTGACGAGCGAACGGCCATTCGTTTCACGTTCGACCGCGGCGAGCAGTGCCGGCGTCATCGCCGCACCACGTATTCCCTGTTCCTTCGCCGCGGCGACGGCGCGCACCACTGCCTGCTCCACGCGTTCATGCGGCAACGCATGTTCCACCGGCAATGGCTGCACCACGACCATCGCTGACTCCCGCCCAAGCGCGCGATGCGCGGCGAACATTCTCGCGATCTCATCCGCGCTCTCGGCGCGCACGCTGAGCCGCAGCCCGGTCTCGGCGGTGAAGAAGCCGGGCATCTCGAGCGTGCGATAGCCCACGACCGGGACGCCGAGCGTCTCGAGCCGCTCGAGCGTCGCGGGAAGATCGAGGATGGATTTCGCGCCGGCGCAGACGACGATCATCGACGTGCGTGCGAGCTCGGGAAGATCGGCGCTCTCGTCGAACGACGGCTCGCGATGCACGCCGCCGATCCCGCCGGTGGCGAAGACGCGAACTCCAGCGAGCGATGCGAGCGCGAGCGTCGCCGCTACAGTTGTGGCGCCATCCGCACGTTGCGCGATCGCTGCACCGAGGTCGCGCGCCGAGACTTTCCGCACGCCATCGCGGGCGAGGAATCGCTCGAGCTCGTGATCGGTGAGGCCGAGCGTCGGCGTTCCGTGCACGACGGCGGTGATCGCGGCGAGCGCACCACGCGAGGTGACCGCGCGGGTCATCCGCTCTGCCGCCTCGCGGTTCTGCGGGATCGGCAACCCCTGCGCGAGTACCGAGCTTTCGAGGGCGACGACCGGTGCCCCGCTGGCTAAGGCGGCGGCGATGTCAGGGAGGACGCGCAGCAACGAGTTCTCGGGCACCGGGCGGGTAAGTTACCGCCGTGACTCGCTTGCGTTAGTGGCAATCGCGAGATGATTCGCGTTCGGCGCCGACTGCGACGCGGCGCGAGCGTCCACAGGTACCGCGCGCAGGATGAGCCGGTCGGGCGCGCCGCCGAGGTAGCCGATCGGCCAGCAGGTGGTGAGGGTGAGCACGCGTCCCGCTTCTTTCCGGATCGCCGGCGCTTCCCGGTTCACCACTCGACGCGACACGACGCGCCAGGTGACGCTATCACTCAGCGTTTGTGTGCTGATGGTGTCTCCGACTTCCAGCTCGCCTAACCGGCGAAAGTGCCGGTCGCGATGGGCGGAGATGACCGAGTTCCCCTCGTCGCCGGGGAGCGACGAGCCGGGAAGATGTCCGGGTCCGCCGTTCAACGCCGACGGTGTCACTCCCTCGAGGACGATGTCGTCGAGCGCGATCTTCGCGATCAGCAGCCGTGCGACCGGTGCGCCCTCCACCGCATCAGCCGACCGCGACCCGAGCGCGACCGCGCGCCCTTTCGCCACCTCGGCGCGCGCGACCTCCTGCTCCCACTCGCTCCGTGCCCTTGCCTGCGCCAGCCACCCACGCACATACGCGTTGCCGGCCCACGCGACGAGCGCGGAGCCGGCAACGACCAGCGCGATTCCGGCAGCAGTCCTAGTGCGCACGACGGCGCGGCTCGACGGCCACTGGCTCGGGCTTCCGCCCGGTCACCAGCAGCCACGCGCCAACGACCAGTGCGCCGAGCCCGGCGACGAGGACGAATGGACGCGGCGACGCCGTGTTCGGCGCCTTCGCGCCATCGGCGAACTTCGTCGTACCGGCGCCCTCGTGCTTCGACGCCGATGCGTTGGCCGAGGCGCTGTCGCTCGAGAGCGCGACGTCGCCAGCTGCGCTGTCGGTGGCGACGGTTGGCGCAGGGGTGCCGGCGACCGAGTCCACCCAGGCCGACATCTCCCGCAGCGTCGCCCGGTGACCGGTGTCGCTCGGGGCGGGCTTGGCCGCGGCGGCGGCAACTGCGAGCGCCTGCTTCTGCGCCGGCGGTGGGGCGACGACGGTCGTGAACTGTGCCCCCGCGGTGAACGCCGGGACAGCCATCAACGCGCCGAGTGCGAACAAGTTCCTGATCTGCATCTCTGGTTGCCTCCTCATGTCTGCACCTATCAGGGGCATACCGCATGCCGCACTGAAAATCCGGTCACATCGAGCGCCCTCGATCGTCCTGCCCGAGAGGAACCACCAGTGACCGACGACACACCCCTGACAACCGCGATCAAGAACCCCGAGCGGCTCGCCGAGCTGAGGCGCCTTCGCCTGCTCGACGCGCCGCCCGAGCCCGCGTTCGACCGGCTGACGCGCATCGCGAGCCGGATGCTCAACGCGCCCATCTCGCTCGTCACGCTGATCGACGAAGACCGCCAGTACTTCCTCAGCTGCGTCGGGCTTCCCGAATCGCTGCGTGAGCGGCGCGAGACTCCACTTACATACTCCGTCTGCAAGCACGTCGTTCCGAATGGCAAGGCGCTGATCGCGGCCGACATCTCCGAGCACCCGCTCGTCGAGGATGCGTCCGTCGCCCGCTCGTTCGGCATCGTCGGCTATGCGGGGATTCCGCTGCGCACGGCGACCGGCCACGTCCTCGGCAGCTTCTGCGTGCTCGATCGCAAGCGCCGCGAATGGACCGCGGATGAAGTCGAACTCCTCGAGACGCTCGCGGGGTCCGCGGTCGCCGAGATCGAGCTGCGCTCCTCGCTCGCCCGTGAGGCGGAGCAGGCGGCGGTGGTGCGGTCGCATCGCGACGAATCGCTCGCTCAGCAGCTCCGGCTCAACACGCTGGTCGAGGGGCTGGACGCGACGGTGTGGGAGGCGGACCCGGTTTCCCTTGCCTACACCTTCATCAGCGGACACGCGGCGACGCTGCTCGGCGTCTCGACCGCGCGGCTGATCGAGGACGCGGCGCTCTGGCCGTCGCTCATCCATCCGGACGACCGGACGCAGGTGGCCGAGTTCCGACGCGCGGCGGCGCGCGGCGGGCGTCATCGCGTGCTCGAGTATCGCCTCGTCCCCACCGACGGGCGCACGATCTGGGTGCGCGATCATGCGTCGTCGGTGATGGGGCGCGACCCGGGCGAGATCGACGCGCTGCGTGGCGTGATGGTCGACGTCACCGCCCGCAAGGCGGCAGAGGAGGAGCTCGACGCCCGCGCCCGGCAGCAGGCGGCTGTCGCCGCGCTCGGGCTGCGCGCGCTGACGCCCTCGTCGCTGCGCGAGATCTTCGATGAGGCGTCCTCGCTCGTCGCCGCAACGTTAGGCACGGAGTGCGTCGCCATCCTCGAGCAGTCCGCGGACGGCACGCGACTCGACCTCCGCGCCGGGCGCGGCTGGAATGCGGGGCTCATCGGGACGTACTCGATCCCGGGCGGCGACCAGTCGATGGCCGGCTACTCGATCGCCGCCAACATGCCGATCATCAGCGAGTGCCTGCGGTCGGAGACGCGGTTCTCCGTGCAGTCGGCGATTGGCGACCACGAGATCGTCAGCGCCGCCTGCGTCGCGATCGGCGGTGCGACCGGCCGCACCTGGGGCGTGCTCGGCGCGTACACGCGCCACAAGCGCCGCTTCAACGAGGACGACGTCAACTTCCTCCAGGCGCTCGCGAACACGATCGCCGCCGCCATCGACCGGCGCAGCGCCGAGGAGCAGTTGCGGCTCTCGGGCGAGACGCTGCGCACGCTGATCGACTCGTCGCCGATCGGGGTCATCGTCACCTCGATCGACGACGTCGTCACCCTCTGGAACCCGGCGGCCGAGGCGATGTTCGGGATCCCCGCCGCCGACGCGTTAGGCAGGCCGTTCCCCGTATCGCTCGAGGGGGAGTCGACCGAGCGCGCGATGCTCGCCGACGCGATCGCCAACGACCGTCCGATCAGCGCCTGGCGCACGCGGCGCAACCGCGCCGACGGGACGCCGATCGACATCAGCCTCTGGATCGTGAGGCTGCGCGACGCGGCCGGACGCCCCGACGCCGTGCTCTCGCTCGTCTCCGACGTCACGCAGCAGCACCTGCTCGAGACGCAGCTGCGGCAGTCGCAGAAGATGGAGGCCGTCGGGCGCCTCGCCGGCGGCGTGGCGCACGACTTCAACAACCTGCTCACCGTCATCCGCGCCAACGCCGACTTCGTCCATGCCGAGCTCGCGCCGGGCGACGAGCGGCGCACCGACGTCGAGGAGATTCGCAAGGCGGCCGACCGCGCGGCCGGGCTGACGCGCCAGCTGCTGGTATTCAGCCGCCGCGGTGTGGTGCAGCCGAAGGCACTGCTGCTCAACGACGTCGTGCTCGGGATGGAGCAGATGCTCGGCCGGATGATCGGCGAGGACGTCGCGCTCGCGTCGGTGCTCTCCCCCGACATCGCGACGGTGAACGGCGACCAGGGGCAGATGGAGCAGGTGCTCCTCAACCTCGTCGTCAACTCGCGCGACGCGATGGCCGACGGCGGCGCGATCACGATCACGACCGAGAACGCGACGTTAGGCAGCGAGGCCGCCGGGTGGCCGATGCCGCTCAAGCCCGGTCACTACGCGCTGCTCACCGTCTCCGACACCGGCTGCGGGATGTCCGACGACGTGCAGGCGCACATCTTCGAGCCCTTCTTCACCACCAAGGAGCCGGGCAAGGGGACGGGACTCGGGCTCTCGACGGTGTACGGGATCGTCGAGCAGATGGAGGGATCGATCTGCGTCCGCAGCGAACTCGGTCGCGGCACCTCGTTCGCCATCTACCTGCCGGCGATCCCGGGGTCGGTGCCCGAGGTCGCGGCCGCGCCGGTCGCGCCCGAGCGTGAGCGCTCGAGCGAGACGATCCTCCTCGTCGAGGACGAGCCGGCGGTGCGTCGCCTCGCGCGGCGCGCACTCGAGGCGCAGGGATTCCACATCCTCGAGGCGGCGAGCGGCGCGGAAGCGCTGACCATCTCGGCGGCCCACGCCGCCGAGCTGGACATGCTGCTCACCGACGTCGTGATGCCGCAGATGAGCGGCGTCGAGCTGGCGGGGCGCCTGACGGCGAGCGACCCCGGGCTCCGCGTGCTCTACATGTCCGGCTACACCGAGGACGCGTTAGGCCAGCGCGGCGTTCTGTCGCCCGAGACCGCGTTCCTGGCAAAGCCGTTCACGCCGGACGTGCTGGTCGAGACGGTGCGCGCGGTGCTCGACCGTTCAAGGGGTCAGAGCACTTGAGGTGACGCAAGCGTCACTTCAAGTGCTCTGACCCCTTGAGGTGACGCTACTTCGCGTTGTCGAAATCCTCGCCCTTCCGCGACTCGACCAGCTCGCGCTCGGACGACGTCGGATCCCAGAGCGCGAGGATCTTGACCGCCTCGCCCTGCCAGCAGTCGAACGCCTTCCCCACTCCCTTCGGGATCTGGATCTCGTGTCCATCCTCGAAGCGCAGCATCACGTGAGGGTAGTCGTTGTTCACGTACTGCTTTCGCAGCTTCTTTGACTCTTTCATCGGTCGCTCTCGGGGAGGTGGTCGATCAGGTGACTACCGCGGTCCGGCCGGCGTGCCGCTGCCAGTCGCCGCGTTCCAGGATTTCATCGATCGCGCCGACCGCCGTCTCGAGCTCGGCGTCCGACGTGTAGAAGTGGGGTGCGACGCGGATCCCCGCGCCGGGTCGGTAATCGACGATTATCCCCCGATCGAGGAGACATCGCGACACCTCGTAGGCGTGCGGGACATCGAAAGCTACAGTGCCGCCTCGCCGGCTGCTCGCCCGAGGCGCAGCGACCGGGTACCCGCGCGCATCGGCGAGCGCCATCAGCGCCGCGGTCTGCCGCTCGCTCTTCGCCCGCACCGCGGCGATCCCGGCATCGCGAATGATCCGCGGTCCCTCGGTTGCCGCGTAGAGCGCCGGGATCGCCGGGGTCCCACCGAGCCAGCGCGCAATCCCCGCTGCCGGCGTCATCGCCGGCTCGAAGGCGAAGGGGCGCGCGTGCCCCTGCCACCCGGCGAGCGCCGGTGCCAGCGTGTCGCGCACCGCCGGCGCGACGTACACGAAGCAGCCGCCCGGGCCGCCGCACAGCCACTTGAGCACTCCGCCGGTGAGGAAGTCAACACCGCTCGCCTTCACGTCCACCGGCAGTACCCCCACCGAATGGAACGCATCGAGCGCGACCAGCGCGCCGCGATCGTGCGCCGCGCGCACGATCGGCGCCGCGTCCATCACGTACGCGGAGCGGAAGAGCACGTGCGAGATCGAGACGAGCACTGTCCGCTCGTCGATCGCCGCGATCACCGCCTCCTCGCTCACCGACTGGCCATCCTCGCTCGGCACCACCACCACCCGCGCCCCGAACTTCGCCGCCAGCGCGTCGGTCACGTAGCGCACCGAGGGGAAATCGAGCTCGGTCATGACGATGGTGTCTCGCTTGCCGCCGAAGTCGAGCGCCGACAGGATGAGTGCCTGCGCCGCCGTGACGTTAGGCACCATCGCCACCTCGCCGTCACCGGCGCCGAGCAGCGGCGCGATCTGGTCGCCGACGGCGATCGGCATCGCCCACCACGCGCTCCCCCACGCCCGCACCCCCTCTTCCGCCCAGCGCCGCGCGTACTCGGCGAGCCGGTCGGGGACGGTCCGCGGCATCGCGCCTAACGAGTTCGACACCAGGTACGTCGTCCGCTCGACGATCGGAAACTCGGCTCGCCAGGCGAGCAGCGGATCCCCGCTCGTCACGGCGCCTCGCCCGCTCCGCTGCCGACGATCGCCGTCCTCCGCGGCGCTGCGCCTAACGTCCGCGACAGGGCGAACAGCAGCGACGCCACCAGCAGCACCGCCGCGACCATGGACCACTCCCGCCTCGTGATGCTCGACAGCATGAAGACGATCACCGCGGCCGCGAGCAGGTGCACCAGTGGCCCGAACGGGAGCCTCAGCGGCGCCTTGCCGCCATCGGCGCGAACGCCGCGCCGGCGCAGCTCCCACGCCGCGACGATGCAGCCGAGGTACAGGAGCAGCGACGCCAGGTTGGCGATCACCGCCAGCTGCTCGAACCGGCTGATGATCGCCAGTCCACAGACGAGCGCCGACTGCACGATGATCGCGATCCACGGCGTGTGGTAGCGCGGGTGGACCGCCGCCAGCCCCGATGGAAGTATGCGATCCTCGGCGAAGGCGAACAGGGCGCGCGGGATCGCCAGGGTCATCCCGCTCACGTAGCCGAACATCGACACCGTCGCGCCGGCGAGGAGCAGCGTCCGCCCCCATCCGCCTAACGCGACGCCGGCCGCCGCGGCTAGCGGCGTCCCCGCGTTCGCCGGGTCGCCCAGCGTGGGGCCGAGCACGCCCTGCACCACCAGCTGCAGCGCCACGTAGAGGAGCACCACGCCGGTCATCGCGATCGCCAGTGCGCGCGGCACCGTTCGCGACGGGTCGCGGATCTCCCCGCTCGGCACCAGCGCGCTCTCGACGCCGAGGAAGGCGAAGATCAGCACGATCGAGGCGCGCGACAGCGCCGACGTGCTCGGCATCGCCGGGATCGCGACGTTGGCCATCTTCACCGCCGGCAGCGCGAACGCGATCAGCAGCAGCAGCGGGAGCAGCTTGGCGACGCTGGCCACGCTGATCAGCCGCGTCCCCTGGCTGACGCCGCGCACGTTGACCCAGGTGAGCGCGGCGAACAGCACGATCAGGAGCAGCGCCCGCGCACCGGGGCTGCCTAACGCGGGGGCGAAGCCGGCCAGGTTCGTCGCCAGCATCGTCGCCACCCCGGCCATCGCCAGCGTCCCCATCATCCAGAGCAGCACGCCGGCGAGGAAGCCGGCGTAAGGGCCGAAGACGACCTCGACGTACGCGTACGGCCCCCCGGTGCGCGAGATCCGGCTTCCCGCCTCGGCGAAGCAGAGCACGATCAACCCGATCGCCGCCCCGCAGACGAGGTAGGCGATCGGTGCGGCCGGGCCGAGCATCTTCGCCGCGATCGCCGGGATGACGAAGATCCCGCCGCCGACGGTGACGTTGAAGATGCTCGCCGCCAGCGCCCAGGTGCCGACGGCGCGCACCAGCGAGCGTCGCGAGCCCGCGGATCCGGGCGTAGCGCCACCCTCACCGCCGCCCGCGGCTCCACGCTCCGGTCCCGGCGTCACGTCGTCAGGCCTAACGCTTGAACTCCGCGCCCTTCGCCCATGCCGGCCACCCCGGGTCGTTCGCCAGCTTGAGCCCGAGGCGCAGCACGATCTGCGACAGCTGCGCCGCCCCGCTCAGGTCGAACTTCGGGTCGTACTGGTCCGATGGCTGGTGGTAGCGGTGCTGGGTGTAGTCCTCGTTCTGCTGCGATCCCCATCCCCGCGGATGGTCGACGAAGTCCGTCCCCTCGCCGATCGACACCGACGGGATCCCGACCTTCGCGAACGAGAAGTGGTCGGAGCGGTAGAACGCCCCGCGCTCCGGGTGCTCGTCGGGCGTGAGGCGCATGCCTAACGGCCTGATCATCGCCGCCAGCGTCGGGCCGAGCGTGCTCTTGGTGTCGCCGAGCACCGTCAGGTCGCGCGTCCGGCCGAGCACGTTGCCCCCGTCCATGTTCAGGTTGGCGACGATCTGGCTCCGCGGCACCGTCGGGTGCTGGCCGAACCACTCCGAGCCGAGCAGCCCGCTCTCCTCGGCGGTGACGAAGACGAAGAGGAGCGACCGCTTCGGCTTCGGTCCCTGCGACGCGGCGCGCGCGACGGCGAGCATGTCGGCGACGCCGGACGCGTTGTCCGACGCGCCGTTGTAGATCGAGTCGCCATTGACCGCCGGCCCGATGCCGAGATGATCCCAGTGCGCCGAGAACGCGACGTACTCGTTCTTCAGCTTCGCGTCACGCCCGGCGATCACGCCGACGACGTTCTGCGACTGCATGTGCGCGACCTTGTTCCGGAAGCTGGCGTCGATCGTGATCCCGGTCGCGACCGGCTTGAAGTCGCGCGTCGCCGCCTGCGCCCGGAGCGCCGACAGGTCGAGCCCGGCCTGCGACAGCAGCGCCGTCGCGGCGCTGTCGGTGATCCAGCCGCGGATGCCTAACGGCGCGGGGAGCGACGCGTCGCGCGGCAGCATCCGCTGCTCCTTGTCCCACGACCCGACGACGGTGTGCCAGGGATAGCCCGCGCGCTCGGTGGTGTGGATGATCAGCGCACCGGCCGCGCCCTGCCGCTCGGCTTCTTCGAACTTGTAGGGCCAGCGGCCATACCAGGTCATCGCCTTTCCGCCGAAGAGCGTCGGCTCGCTCGCCGGCGCCGGCGGATCGTTGACCAGGATCAGCGCGATCTTTCCCTTGAGGTCGACACCCTTGAAGTCGTCCCACTTGTTCTCCGGCGCCGAGACGCCGTAGCCGACGAAGACGATCTCGCCGCGCATCGCGCTCGAGTCGGTCGCCGAGCCGGCCCACATCACCACGTCTTCAGGGTCGCGCAGCTGTGCCGGCGCCTTGCCCCCGGTCGAGACGCGGATCGTCGAGCGCTCGGCGCCGACGACGTCGATCGGGACGTCCTGGAAGTAGGAGCCGTTCACGCCCGGCGCGACGCCGTAGCCGCGCAGCTCCGACGCGATGTACTCGGTCGCGAGCTGCCCGCCGCGCGTCGCCGGTGCACGTCCCTCTAGCAGGTCAGAAGAGAGGAAGCGCAGGTGCGCGTCGATCTCGTTCGCGGTGATCGGCGTCGCAGCGCGCGCCTGCTGCGCACCGACTGTGCGCGGCATCACCACCAGCGCGGAGAGTGCAGCGATCGAAGAAGCAGCAGCCGCGAGCGTCAGGCGCGCGATGCGATTGCGGTGTCTCATCCGAGAGCCCATGTGAGTCGAACCCGTAAAAAGAATTGCGAGTCCCGTCGCGAGGCTCGCCTCGCTATCTTAGCCGCATGTCGTTGCTCGCTGCCAGTGTGAACACACTCCGGAGATTTTCCATGCGTCGCCTCGCCCCACTTGCCGTCATCGCCTGCGCCGTCGTCGCGCTGCCTAGCATCGTGCGCGCACAGAGCATCAGCACCGAGCCGTCGTCGCCGGCGACCGTCGTCACCGCCAGCGTCCAGGCTCCGGCTGCCGGTCCCACCCTCGATGGCGCGACAGTCGGCATCAGGCACACGACCGAACAGTCGGCGACGACCCCGACCAACGCGACGCCCGCCGTTCGTCACGGCGACCAGTCGACAGCGCTCATGATCGTCGGCGGCGCCGCATTCCTCGCCGGCGCGATCATCGGCGGTGATGCCGGCACGATCATCATGGTCGGCGGCGCGGCAGTCGGGTTGTACGGGCTTTATCTCTACCTGCAGTAGGCCGCGCTCCGGGTTTCGGACCCCACGAAACGGCGGGGTTCAGGACCCCGCGAAACAGCAGGCATTCGGACCCCACGAAACAGCATGGTGGTCGGACCGGGAGATGGCCGGGTAGACGAACCGGCGCGGAGCCCGGGAGATGAGACTGCCCTGCCACCGCGGAACGAGGACCGCGTCGGCAGGGCAGTCTCGCATTCCTGATCCCGCGCCCTGTCGCCTATCGGGCTTTCTCCCGATCCACGGGCCCCGCGGTTTCGTAGGCCCCGCCCACCTGCCGTTTCGAAGGCCGTTCCCCCTTCCAAGCTCGTGTGTCGAGGCAACGCATACAGTTAGTAGTCCCGCGTGACCTCCGTCACCCCGCCCCCGGTGACGGACCAGTGACCGGCCTCGTCCTTTGTGCATGTATAAGCTGCTCAAGCACGATGCGACGAAAAGCGCCGCTCGGATCGTCGTGGCGGCTGTCTCGAGCGCGGCGGCGCTCGTCTCGGTCCTGAGCTTCGCCCGCAGCTACGGGATGATCGGGAGCTCACCCTCCCACCTCACCGTCGGCGATCTCGGCGCGGCGTGGGTCGGCGTCTCGCCCACAGCCGATACCGTCACCGCGGTCGGCGATACGGTCCATCTCGCGGCTACCGTCACCGACAAGAGCGGCAGCGTCCTCGTTGGTGCAGCCCTCGTCTGGAGCAGCGACAACCCGCGCGTGGCCAGCGTCGAGACCGACGGCACCGTCATCGCGCGCGGCCCGGGCACGACGACCATCGTCGTCACCGTCGGCGACCGCGTCGCGCGGTCGCGCGTGACCGTGAAGCAGGTCACCTCGGCGGTGCGCCTCAACGGCGATTCGACGATCTCGATCTCCGACGGCGAGCAGGCGCCGCTCTCGGCGCGCGGGCTCGATGCCCGTGGTCACGTCGTCGGGCCGCGCGCGGTCATCTGGCAGAGCGCGAACCCCGACGTGATCGCGATCGACACGTTAGGCATCGCCACCGCGAAGAACCCCGGCTCGACCACCGTCGGCGCGACGATCGAGGGCGTGACCGCCTACGTCCCGGCCCGCGTCGTCGCCGTCCCGTCGGCGCTCGAGCTGGTGGCCGGCGGCGAGCAGCGCGCCAACGCCGGCGCGAGCGTCCCGCAGCCGATCGTCGTCCGCGTCCTCTCGAAGCGCGCCCGGCCGGTCGCCAACGCGTCGGTGCGCTTCCGCGCCGAGGATGGCGCCGGGATGCCCGACCCCTCGGTCGGCAGCACCGACAACGAGGGCCGCGTCCGCGCCTCCTGGACGTTAGGCGCGATGCCCGGCCGCCAGCACCTCTTCGTCTCGGTCGACCACGTCGACAGCGCGCTGGTCGTCGTCGCCGAAGCCGAGCCGGTCGCGTCGAACACGCGCGCGGCGCAGATCGGCGACGCGCCTAACGCTATCGCCGGGTCCGCCCTTCCCGACCAGGTCGGCGTCCGGCTCACCGACAGCACCGGACGCGCTCTCTCCGACATCCCGCTCGCCTGGGTCGCGCTCGACGGCGGCAGCATCAGCGCCGCCGCGTCGCGCACCGACAGCCTTGGCGAGGCCCGCGCCCGCTGGACGTTAGGCACCGCCGCCGGCCGCCAGCGCATCCGCGTCCAGATCGGCAGCGGCCGCACCGTCCCGCCGGTGACGCTCACCGCGATCGCCACCTCCGGTCCCGCCGTCACGGCGACGATCAGCAGCGGTGACGACCAGCGCGCGACCGTCAACGCGAAGCTCGCGAAGCCGGTGACGATCCACGTCGCCGACAAGCTCGGCAACGCGGTCCCCGGCGTCCCGGTGCTGCTCGCAACCGAGACCGGCACCCTGGCCGACACCGCCGCGACGACCGATTCGTCGGGGAACGTTCGCGCCCACTGGACGCTCGCCCGCACCGCCGGGCCGCAGCGCCTCGTCATCCGCGTCGAGGGAATCGAGCGCAAGGTCGACGTCACCGCGACCGCGCTCCCCGCGTCGGCCGCGAACCTCGCGCTGGTGAGTGAAGCGATGAGCGGCACCGCGGGCAAGTCGCTCGGCGCACCGGTCGTCGCGACGGTCACCGACAGCTACGGAAACCCGGTCGCCGACGCGACCGTCGTCTTCTCGGCGAAATCCGGCAGCACCTCGCCGGTGCGCATCGTCACCGACTCGCACGGCCGCGCGCAGACGCGCTGGTCGCTCGGCCGCACCGCCGGCGAACAAGCGCTGGTCGCGGTGGTAAAAGGCCATGACGTGCGCGGCACGCTGACGGTACAGGCCAACGCCGCCGAAACGAAGTCCGCGTCGAAGACGTCGTCGAAGTCGCCGGCGAAGCCCGCCGCGAAGAAGAAGCACCGGTAGCGAGTTGGCGCGTCGGCACGCGTTTAGCTTTGCGTCGCAGTCGTGATGACGCCTTGCCTGCGGACCTTCGGCTGTAAGCGATAAGCGTCAAGCAGTGAGCGGACGGCGGTAACGCAGGCGGTGCCGCGGTTCGCTGACTGCTTGCAGCTTACCGCGTATCGCCATGGAACGCCCCACGTAACAAACGGAATCACGGAACTCCGGCAGTGAACAGCACCACCCCACGTATCGCACTGGTTCTCGGCGGCGGCGGACTCAAAGGCTTCGCCCACATCGGCGTGCTCCGCGCTCTCGCCGAGCGCGGCATCGCCCCCGCCCGTCTCGCCGGCACCAGCATCGGCGCGCTCATCGCGTCGGCGTACGTCAACGGGATGCCGATCGACGAGATGCAGTCGCGCGCCGAGTCGCTGGCCAAGCGCGACCTGTTCCGCATCGATCACGTCGGGATGCTCGTGCAGCGCGTTCGCACCTCGGCGATCTACCTCGAGGAGCCGCTGCGTCTGATCTGTGAGTCGATCGCGCCGCACGGAACGTTCGAGGGGCTGCGGCTGCCGCTGCTCGTGAACACGGTGGACGTCGAGCGCGGGACGCAGGTGATCTGGGGACTGCCCGGGCTGCAGGACGTCAGCGTCGCCGACGCGGTCTACGCCTCGTGCGCACTGCCTGGCGCCTTTCCCCCGGGAAAAGTCGACGGCCGCATCTGCGTCGACGGTGGCGTGATCGACAACCTGCCGACGTCGGTCGCCGCGTTAGGCATGGACGCCGTGATCGCGGTGGACGTCGGCAGCTCGGACCTCTCACCGTCGACCGACGTCACCCGCCGCGGCTTCGGGGCGATCTACATGCGGTCGGCGACGATCATGATGCACGCGCTGCAAGGATGGCCGCTCGCCACCTGGAGCGGCCCGCCGATGATCCTCGCCCGCCCGCGGCTCGGGCACGTGGACTGGCTCGGCTTCGGTAACACGCGGGACGTGATCGATGAGGGCTATCGCGCCGCGTCCGAAGCACTCGACAGCCTCGAGCTCGCGCTCACCGAGAACGGCTCGATCTACCCGCGCCACCCGGTCGAGATCAAGGTCGATCGCGCCCGCTGCATCGGCTGCACGACCTGTGTCGCCCTCGCCCCGCGCACGATGGCGCTCGACGCCGAGGGGAAGGCCTACCCGCTGGCCCCGGTCTGCGACTGGTCCCCCGCCGACGGCGACTTCGTTCGCCACTGCCCCACCGCCGCGATCACGATCCATCGGCGCGACATCGAAGACGAACACGCCGCCGAGATCCTCGACGTCCCCAAGGCGCCGTCGCCCGCGGAAGCAGCGTAGGCGCGCCGCTGTCCCCTCCCGCAGTCGGCAGTAAGCGATAGGCTGCAAGCAGTCAGCGAACGGCGCCACCGCACTGGGGTTCCGCGGTCCGCTGACTGCTTGTCGCTTACCGCTTACAGCCCAAAGGCGGCCAGACTGCGTTCGAGCGGGCGCCCGTTGCTCCGGCCCCCCCCGCGGAGTCTATACGTCATGCAGTCCCCCCCCGACGAGCACACGCCGCATCCCATCGGGATGAGCCGTGCGACAGCGCCGGTGCCGGTCATTCCGGCACGTGCGCTGCCGCGCTCCGTGCCGCCGTGGGTCGTCGCAGCGTTAGGCATCGGCTCGGGGTCGCTGCTCACCGCGGCGGTCGCGCTGCGTGAGCGTGCGGCCGCGGCGGAGATCACCGCGCTCGTCGGTTTGGTGTGCACCGCGCTGGTGATCGTGGCCTGCTTCCGGACCTGGCGCGTCATCCACATCCGCCGCGTCGAGAAAGTGCGGACGCAGGCGCACACCGGCCGCGTCGCCGGACTGCTCGAGAGTGCGCGTGGCCTGACGGCGCAGAACTCCGAGCCCGCGGTCTACGAGCAGCTGAAGATCCACGCCGAGACGCTCGTCCCGCACGACGGCTTCGACCTCGCCGTGTTCGACGAGCACGGTGCGCTCGCCGGCCGCTACTCCGGCGACGGGATCATTGACGGTTTCAACACCAGGCCCGGCGCTGCCGAGCTCGCGGTGGTCAAGGACGGCGCGATCATCCTCGCGGATGGCAACGGTCGCACCCCGATGGACGTGACCGCGAAGGGGTCGACCGTCAGGCTCGACACGGTGCGCAATGCGTACATGCCCGTGTACGCCGGCGACATGATCGTCGCGGTGGTGACGATCAAGCGTCGCATCCCCGGCTATACGCCCGAGGAGCTCGATGCGCTCGCCGCGCTTTGCCAGCAGGGCGGGATCGCGATCGGGCGCGCGCGGCTCTTCAACCAGGTGCTCTCGGCCAAGCGCGAGTGGGAGCGCGTCTTCGACGCCACCGCCGAAGGGCTGGCGCTGATCGACGAGAAGGGACGCGTCAGGCGCTGCAACTCGGCGTTCGCCAGCCTGGCCGGCATGTCGTTAGGCAGCACCATCGGCCAGGATCATCACGGGCTGCGTGGCATCGGCATCGCGCCCGGTCCCGACTGCGCGATCTGCAACGCGATCCGCACCGGCGCGCGCGGCGAGCGCGTCGTCGAGAGCGCGCAGGGGCGGATGCTCAAGCTGACGCTCTCTCCCTACCCCACCGGCGGCGCGGTGCTCGTCGCGCAGGACATCACCGCCGAGTCGCAGGTGCGCGGCGCGCAGCAGCAGCTGTTCGAGTCGGAAAAGTTCGCCGCGATCGGCCGTCTCGCGGCCGGCGTCTCGCACGAGGTGAACAACCCGTTGATGGGAATCACCGGGCTCGCGACCGTCCTTCTCGATGACGCGCAGCTCGCCGGCGAGAATCGCGAGATCGTCGCGCTCATCCAGCGTGAGTCGCGTCGCGCAGCGCAGATCACGCGCGACCTGCTCAGCTTCGTCCGCGCCGAGGACGGCGCGCGCGTCAGCATCAGCCTCAACGACATCGCGCAGGAAGTCGCCGAGCTTCGCCGCGTCGCGCACGAAAGCGCCGGCATCACGATGAAGCTCGACCTCGCCGACGACCTCCCGCCGGTGTGGGCGAGCCACGCCCAGCTCGTGCAGGTGGTGGTGAACCTGGTGACGAACGCCGAGGACGCGGTCGAGGCGCACGACCGCCGCGAGATTCGCATCTCGACCGTGCGCGGCTCGCGAAAGGTCTGCCTCCGCGTCGAGGACAGCGGTCCCGGGATCCCCGAGGAGCTGCGCGCCCGCCTCTTCGAGCCGTTCTTCACGACGAAGGCCCCCGGCAAGGGCACGGGCCTCGGCCTCTCGCTCTCCTTCTCGATCGCCGAGCGCCACAGCGGCTCGCTGCGCGCCGAGAACGTCCCAGGCGGTGGCGCGCGGTTCACGATCGAATTGCCGGTGGCCGAAGCGCGGGCGGCGGCCTGACGGCCGCTGGGGGTCAGGGGTCAGGGGTCAGGGTCCGGCGGGTAGGCCGAACGCGC
>JBJMNK010000133.1:0-21369 GCA_045804265.1 Gemmatimonadaceae bacterium
CACTATAACACAAAACAACTCTAATCCGATAACGTAGCATGGCTCGAACACTTCCTCGAGTCTTATCCCGGGACCGTCGTTGCCGTCACGCACGATCGTTACTTCCTCGACAACGTGGCGAAGTGGATCCTCGAGCTCGACCGCGGCAAGGGGATGCCGTACGAGGGCAACTACTCGGGGTGGCTCGAGCAGAAGAAGAACCGCCTGCAGACGGAAGAGAAGCAGGCGAGCGCGCGGCAGCGCACGCTCGATCGCGAGCTCGAGTGGGTGCGGATGTCGCCGCGCGCCCGCCAGGGAAAGAGCAAGGCGCGCATCCAGCAGTACGAGCAGCTGGCGAGCGAGGCGCAGCAGGAGAAGGTCGCGTCGAACGAAATTGTCATACCACCACCGCCGCGGTTAGGCAACGACGTCGTGAACGCGAAGAACCTGAAGAAGGGGTTCGGCGACCGGCTGCTGTTTGAGAACGTGACCTTCTCGCTCCCGCGCGGCGGCATCGTCGGCATCATCGGGCCTAACGGCGCCGGCAAGACGACGCTCTTCAGGATGATCATTGGCAGCGAGAAGGCCGATGCCGGTGAGCTCAAGGTCGGCGAGACGGTGCAGCTGGCATACGTGGACCAGAACCGCACGCTGAACCCGACGAACTCCGCGTGGCAGGAGATCTCGCGCGGGCAGGAGATGGTGATGGTGGGGAAGAAGGAGCTCAACTCGCGGGCGTACCTGTCGAGCTTCAACTTCCGCGGCACCGACCAGCAGAAGAAAGTCGGCGACCTCTCCGGGGGCGAGCGCAACCGGCTGCATCTTGCCAAGACGCTGATGGAAGGAGGGAACGTCCTGATGCTCGACGAGCCGACGAACGATCTCGACGTCGACACGCTGCGCGCGTTGGAGGAAGCGCTACTCGATTTCGCCGGATGCGCGGTGGTCATCTCGCACGATCGGTGGTTCCTGGATCGTGTCGCGACGCACATCATGGCGTTCGAGGGAAATTCCGAAGTGGTGTGGTTCGAGGGGAATTTCCAGGCGTACCAGGAAGACCTGAAGAGGCGGAAGGGGCCGGACGCGGATCAGCCGCATCGAATCGCGTACAAGAAGCTGGTGCGGACCTAGCGACGCGTGACGCCGCCTGACGCGAAGCGGCACCCTTCACTTCACCGCGGCGTCGGCGTCGCGCTCCTCGCGGCATTGCTCTTCGGAGTGAGCGCGCCGTTCGCGAAGCTGCTGCTGCGCGATGCGGCGCCGCAACTCCTCGCTGGCCTGCTCTATCTCGGTTCCGGCATCGGGCTCGGCGTCGTCTGGCTTGTCCAGCGCCGCCGTGCCGCCGGAGAGAGCGTGCGCGAAGCATCGCTCACCGGCGCAGATGCTCCATGGCTGGCGGGAGCGACCGCGTTCGGTGGAGTGCTCGGTCCGCTGCTCCTCATGATGGGCCTCGCCCGAACGCCGGCGTCGAGCGCGTCGCTGCTGCTCAATCTCGAGGGCGTGTTCACCGCGCTCCTCGCCTGGTTCGTCTTCCGCGAGAACTTCGACCGGCGCATCGCGCTCGGGATGGTGGCGATCGTCGCCGGGGGCGCGCTCCTGTCATGGCAGGGGCGCGTCACGTTAGGCGGCGTTGCCGGTCCCCTGCTCGTGATCGGGGCGACACTCTGCTGGGCCATCGACAACAACCTCACCCAGAAGGTCTCGAAGGGTGACCCGGTGCAGATCGCGATGCTCAAGGGTCTCGTTGCCGGGACGGTGAACACCGCGATCGCGCTCGGACTTGGCGCGCATTGGCCCACGGCCCCGCGGCTCGCCGGCGCGCTCACGCTGGGCTTTCTAAGTTACGGCGTGAGCCTCGTGCTGTTCGTCCTCGCCCTCCGGCAGCTCGGCACCGCGCGCACGGGTGCGTACTTCTCCTCGGCGCCATTCGTCGGCGCGGCGCTGTCGCTCGTGATCTTCCGCGAGCGCCCGACCGTTGGCTTCGCCGCCGGTGCCGCGCTCATGGCGCTGGGCGTCTGGCTGCACCTCACCGAGCGCCATGAGCACGAGCACCGGCACGAGCTGCTCGTGCACGAGCACGGGCATGTCCACGACGAGCATCACCAGCACGAGCATGCGCCCGGCGATCCGCCGGTGACGGATCCCGTCCCGCATTCACACCGACATCGGCACGAGCCGATGGTCCACGCGCACGCGCACTACCCCGACATCCACCACCGGCACGGCCACGAGTAGCCGGCCGCGTCAGCCATCACTTCGACGCGGTCTTCTTTGCCGCTGGCTTGACCGCCATCTTGTCGAGCGCGGCACGAAGCCCGCGGGCGAGAGTCGTTGCGTCGTCGTTCGCCCAGAAGTGCATGAAGAACAGGCGCGGACTCTCCGTCAGCATGTGGCTGTGCACCGCCGTGACGGTGATGTCATTCGCCTCGAGCGCGCGGATGACCGGGTTCACCTCGCTCGCGATCATCACGAAGTCGCCGGTGATCGCCGCCTTGCCGCCGCCCGTCGGCTGGAAGTTGATCGCCGTCGCGACGCCCATCGAGGGCGGGATCTCCATCCCGTGATCGGTCACACGCTGGCTGCGCGGAAAACTCACCTGGTAGACGCCACCGTTCACCTTGCCGGCGCTGCCTAACGCCTGCGCGAGCGCGGCGGTGTCGAGGTCGATCGCCGCTGCCAGCGCCGGCGCGGACGGCGCTTCCATCGGCGTTGCGGTCTGGCCGAGCGCCGAACGGATGGTGGTGGCGATCTTCGCCGCGTCACCGTGCGCGGAGACGTGCATGTACATCACCCGCGGCGACTCCATCTGGAGGTGATTGTGCAGCGCGGTCTGCTCGATTCCTCCCGCCTGCAGCGCCTTCATCACCGGACCGACCTCCTGCTCGGCAAGCACGAGGTCTCCCATCGCCATTGCCTGTCCCTTGCCCACTCGCTTGAACGCGACCCAAGACCCGAGCGCGAGCGCCGGCTTGAGCTGGACACCGTTCACGGTCACCTGCATGTCGCCGCGCGGGAAGCTGTACTTCATCACGTCGCCTGGCTGCGCGGCGCCCTTCCGTCCGAGCGCCTGGTCCAGCGCGGACCAGTCGGCTACGGCCTTGGCGGAAGCCGCCTGCTGCGCGAATGCGGCGTCAGCGGTGAGCGCGCAGAAGGCGGTGACAATGGCGACACGGCGTGCAGTGCGAGTGAACGTGATCGACTGGCGCATGCTTCTCTCCTCAAAGGTTCGACCGAACTTCAGCCGGCGTTGCGTTCGTCGACTGTGACGACGAAGACCAGCGTCCCGGCGAGACCGACTGCCGACGCAACATAGAACGGGATCTCCGGCGAGACTCGCCAGAGCAGACCGCCGATGAACGCCGCCGGCGCGATCGCTACGCTGCGTATGAGATAGTACAGTCCGACCGAGCGCGCGCGCAGGTGCGGCCTGGCGAGCCCGACGATCAGCGCCTTTCGTGCCGGTTCGCCGAGCTCCCTGATTCCGCCGATCACGAAGGCGAGAACAAGTGCGCCGAGGCTTCGCGATCTGACGATCGCCAGCGGGAAGAGCGCGAAGGCGAGGAAGGTCGCGACGACGAACGGCTTCCTCCCCGTCCGGTCAGCGAGCCGCGCCGCGGGAAAATAGGAGAGGATCGCCGCCATCATCTCGACCGCGACGAGCGCACCGTAGTGCGGCGCCGAGACGCCGATGACGTCGATCGCGTAGAGGACGATGAAGACATCGACCATCGCCTCGCACGTCCGGATGAACACGTCCGACGCGAGGAGCCAGCGGAGCGGCAACGGGAGCGAGCGCCACACGCCGGCGATCCCCGTCGGCGTGAGCTCGGCCAGCACCGGAATGCGCACCCGCGCCGCGACCATCAGCGTCACGAACGCAAGGACGATCGACACCGTTAGGCCGAGCCGCATCCCCATCTGGAGTCCGAGCGTCGCGATCGCCAACCCCCCGACAGTCGGCGCGATCGCGATCGGGAGACGGCGAAGGATCGACTGGACCGTGAAACCCATCGTCCGCCGCTCGCGCGGCAGCGAGTCGGCGACGATGGCGAAGAGCGCGGGGCTGGCCATGCTCGTCCAGGCCATCACGAACACCAGGCCGAGGAAGACATAGCGCCATGACGGCGCGGCGAGGAGAACCACGTATCCGACGACCGTCAGGCAGATGAAGAGCAGCAGCGCGCGCCGCCGGCCGAAGCGATCGGCGATCCACCCGCCGGGGTACTGGTACACGCCATCGAGAAAGTCTTCCGCCGTCCCGAACAACCCGATCGCCGCGATCGGGGCGCCGAGCAGCTGCAGGTACTTCGGCAGGAATCGACGCCAGAGATTCTCGCCGAAGCCGAGCAGGAACATCGCCGCCGCGACCGCGGTCACGTTATGATCGAGCGCGAGCCCCTCGACGAGACGGGCCCGCACGCCTGGGCGCGGAGTGGGATCGAGCGGAATGGGATTCATTGATCCAGCTATGAACTATCGTAGGTTGAGGGAGATGACAACGTCCGCGTTTCGTCCGATCCGGTTGGCACGCGCCGCGTGCGGGGCGCTGAGCATCGCGGTGAGCATCGCCGCGACCGCGGCGACCGCGTTCGCCCAGGCCACATCCTGCTCGGCGACGTCGTCATCTATGACGCCGGCGGCGTGGGTCGCTCCTCCGGTGGCGGCGACACCGGCGAGTCGCGGCGCGCTGCACCTCGTCGCCATACAGGACGTCGCGCTGCCCGGCCCGGCGAATCGCTTCGACTACCAGAGCATCGATCCGGCGAAAGGCCGGCTGTACATCAGCCACATGGGCGCCGGCCATCTCCTGGTCGTCGATCTCGAATCGCGGCGCGTGATCGCCGACGTCGCTCGAGTCGACCGCGCCACCGGAGTCTGGGCAGTCCCCGCCGAGCATCGCGTGTACGTCTCGGCGGCCGGCCGGCACGAGCTGATCGCCCTCGACGACAGCACCTTCAAGGTCGCCTGGCGCGCCAGCGGCATCCGCTTTCCCGACGGAATCGCCTACGCGCCGGCGGAGCGCAAGGTCTTCGTCTCCGATGAGTCGGGTGAGGCGGACGTGGTGATCGACGCGCGCACCGGGGCAAGGCTGGCACGGATCGCGTTAGGCGGCGAAGCCGGCAACACGCATTACGACTCGGTGTCGCACTGCATAGTCGTCGCGGTGCAGACGCGGAACCAGCTCGCCGCCATCGATCCCAGGACGGAGCGAGTCGTCGCGCGCTACGATCTTCCGCGGTCGGACGAGCCGCATGGCTTCGCGATCGACGAGCCCGGGCGGCTCGCCTTCGTCACCGGCGAAGGGAACGCGATGATGCAGGTGGTCGACCTTCGCACCATGCGCGTGGTGTCGTCGCACGCGGTGGGCGCCGATCCCGACGTCGCCGCGTGGGATCCAGGTTGGCGGCGATTGTACATCGCGTCGGAGTCCGGCGTCGTCAGCGTTTTCGATGCGACGGGTCCGACGCTGCGCCTGGTCGAGGAAGTCCGCGCGCCGCACGCGCACACCGTCGCCGTCGATCCGCGAACCCATCTCGTCTACCTGCCGCTGGAGAACGTCGGCGGGCATCCGTTCCTCCGGATCATGGCCGCGCGGGAACGTTAGGCAGTGCCGAACGTCTCGTACCCGCGCTGCCTGACGCTGGCTCTCGCGCTTGTTGTCACCTGTCCGGCGGCGCTGGCCGGGCAGAGTGCCGTCGAAAGCGCCCGGCCCGCCCTGCGGATCGGCGCGACCCGCGCCGTGATCCACGTCGACGGACGCCTCGACGAGGCGGCGTGGATGTCGGCCGACTCGATCGCGAGCCTGACGCAGGTCGAGCCGAGGGAGGGTGCGGCACCATCGGCGAACACCGTTGTGCGCGTGCTGACGACCGGCGACGCGATCGTGATCGGCATCCGCGCCGACGACGCCGATCCGAACGGGATCGTCACCTTCGCGAGGCAGCGCGACGCGACGCTCGACAGCGAGGACCATGTGAAGGTCGTCCTCGATACCTACCTCGACGGTCGATCGGGATACGTCTTCGCCGTCAACCCGAGCGGCGCGCGCTACGACGCGCTGGTCGTCAACCAGGGCGCGGGAGAGAACGCGAACTGGGACGCCGTGTGGGAGGCGGCAACCGCGCGCACGACGACCGGATGGTCCGCCGAGATCCTGATTCCGCTCAAGAGTCTCCTCTTCCGCCCTGGACTTTCGGCGTGGGGGCTGAACGTCGAGCGGCGCATCCAGCGACTCCAGGAGACCGACCGCTGGGCGAGCGCGGAGCGCAACTACCGCGTGACGCAGACCAGCCGCGCCGGTCTGCTCGTCGACCTTCCCGGCTTCGACCTCGGCCTCGGCCTGAGCATCCGGCCGTCGGTCACCGGCGGCGGCTCACGGGACAGCGCCGCCGCATCGGTGCGCGACCAGGGCCAGGTGAGCCTCGACGTCACGCAGCGGCTCGGCGCGAACACGTTAGGCTCGCTCACGGTGAACACCGACTTCGCCGAGACCGAGGTCGACGCGCGGCAGGTGAACCTCACGCGCTTCCCGCTCTTCTTCCCTGAGAAGCGCACCTTCTTCCTCGAGGGCGCGGACATCTTCGACTTCGGGCTCGGGCTCACGTCCGATCTCGACGTGCTTCCCTTCTTCAGCCGCCGCATCGGGCTGCTCGCGGGAGAGCAGATCCCGATCGACGCCGGCTTGAAAGTGAACGGCCGGGTGGGCAACACCAACTTCGGCGCGCTCGCCGTGCGCACGCGCAACGCCGACACGCTCCCGAGCGCGAGCACGATGGCGGTCGTCCGCGTGAAACAGAACGTGCTCGGCGAGTCATCCATCGGCTTCATCGCGACGAGCGGAGACCCGTTAGGCAGGAGTGGCAGCTGGCTCGCGGGCCCCGACCTCACCTTCCAGACGTCGCGCTTCCGCGGCGACCGGAACCTGCTCGTCGGAGTCTGGGGCTTGGCCACAGGGCGGGAGGATCTGCGGAGCGGCGACCGCACGGCGGCCGGGTTCAAGCTCGACTACCCGAACGACCTGTGGGACATCTCGGTCAGGTACAAGCGCATCGGCGACAGCTTCGATCCGTCGCTGGGTTTCGTGCCCCGCCCGGGCGTGCACATCGCGGACATGAGCGTGGACTGGCAGCCGAGGCCAAAGCATCCGATCGGGCCGCTGCACGTGCGGCAGTGCTTCTGGGAGAACGAGGCGAGCTACGTCGCCGGGCTCGATGGCGGCTGGCAGAGCTATCGCTACTTCATGGCGCCGATCAACTGCCGCCTCGAGAGCGGCGACCGCTTCGAGTTCAACATCGTCCCCACCGGCGAGCGCCTGACGGCGCCCTTCGACGTGGCTGATGGCGTGACGATTCCCGCCGGCACGTACCAGTTCCCGCGCTTCCGGCTCGAGGGTGGCGCCGCGGCGAAGCGTCGCCTGAGCGCGCAGGCGACCTGGTGGCTCGGCCGGTTCTTCGACGGACACCTCAACCAGTATGAGCTCACCGGCGCGTGGCGCCCGTCGCCGCTCGTCATCGTCGAGCTGAGCGGAGAGCACGACGTCGGCCGGATGCCGGAAGGACACTTCACCCAGGATCTCATCGGCACGCGGGTGCGCCTCAACGTGTCGCCCGACCTGCAGCTCACGAGCTTCCAGCAGTACGACACCGAGTCGCGCTCCGTCGGGACCAACACGCGCCTGCGGTGGACCTTCGACCCGCTCGGCGAGCTGTTCGTGGTTTACAACCACAACATGCGGACGCGCGATCCGTTGAGCGAACGGCGCGAGCTGGTGTTCGCGTCGAATCAGTTGCTTGTGAAGGCGCAGTACGCGTTCAGGTATTAGCGTTAGGGGGAGGCCTCGAGGTCTGATGGCGGCCAGGGGGGTGCCGGCCGACGGCAGCTCCGGGAGAGATTGGTCACGGGCGCCGCAGCGGACCGCCGTTTCGAGATCGAGTTCCTCGACGGCGGCGCACAGGCCTGATGCCTAACGTTCGGCTGATCTCGACCAATGAGGTGTCCGTCATGCCCGACCAACCGTTCATCGCCCGCGGCTTTCATGGACGGCGCGCGCAGTCTCCGAAGGGACGACTACCGCCGGGGCAGTACGAGACGGACGACTTTCCCGTTCTCTCCGCCGGGCCGACACCGCACACGCCGCTCACGAAGTGGAGCTTCACGGTACAGGCGCCGGGCGGCCAGTCGATGGCTTGGTCATGGGCCGAGCTGCAGGCGCTGCCGCACGAGACCCCGACTGTCGACATCCACTGCGTCACCAAGTGGTCGAAGTTCGACACGAAGTGGGAAGGAGTGTCGATCGACACGCTGCTCGACCTGGCGTTCCCCGCCGGCGTGTCGCGGGGCGCGTACGTGCTCGCCTACTCCGACGGCGGCTACACGACGAACCTGACGCTCGACGATGTCACCGGCGGACGTGCATGGCTCGCGTTCGGCTATGGTGGAGCGCCGCTCGAGGCGGAACATGGCGGGCCGGCGCGACTGCTCGTTCCGCACCGCTACTTCTGGAAGAGCGCGAAGTGGGTTCGCGGGCTCAAGCTCCTCACCGAGGACGAGTCGGGATTCTGGGAGCAGAACGGGTACCACGATCGCGCCGACCCATGGCGCGAGCAGCGCTACCAGGGAGATCCCTGAGCGCGCCTAACGCGACACCTGACGTGACACCACCGACGCCGCCGCTCGCGACCCCACGACTCGAGTGGCGCGTCGCGACGGTCATCGCGACGCGCGACGAGACTCCGCGCGCGCGCACGGTCATCCTCGACGTCCCGGGATGGCCCGGCCACCGCGCCGGGCAGCATGTCGACGTGCGCCTGACCGCGGAGGACGGCTACCAGGCCGAGCGATCCTACTCGATTGCGTCGCCACCCGAAGAGGCGAACATCGCCCTCACGATCGAGCGCCTCGAGGATGGAGAGGTCTCGAATTACCTCTTCGACGTCCTCCGCCCCGGTGATGGGCTCGAGCTGCGCGGTCCGATCGGCGGCCACTTCGTGTGGGAGCGCTCGCTGGCGGGCCCGCTCCTCCTCGTGGCCGGTGGCTCGGGGATCGTGCCGCTCATGGCGATGCTCCGCCATCACGCGCTCGGCGACGAAGCCACGCGTGCGCGCGTGCCGGTGCGACTGCTCTACTCGGCGCGCACGTCAGGCGACGTGATCTATCGCGAGGAGCTGGATACGCTGGGCGCGCGCTCGGAAGTCCACGTCACATACACGCTGACGCGCGAGACGCCGGCGGTGTGGAACGGCCTCCGCCGGCGAATCGACGCCCCGATGCTCGCGGCGGTCGGCTTCCCCGCTGCCGATGCGCCTAACGTTTTCATCTGCGGACCGACGCCGCTCGTCGAGTCGGCGGCGACGTTCCTGGTCGAGCTCGGGCACGACCCGCTGCGTATTCGCACCGAGCGCTTCGGACCGACGGGCTGAGTTGGCGTGCGCTAAGGCGCACTCGCGAACACTACCAGCGGCTTACCCTTCTCGACGATGTAGGTCGCGAGCTCGGAGGCGTCGCCACTGCCGACGTTCTTCACGCTGTGATAGGTCTCCGCCGGGATGAAGAGAACGTCGCCAACGTTCAGCGTGACCGGCTGTCGCCCCTCGAGTGAATACTCGAGCGAGCCCGCGAGGACGTAGACGATCTCTTCACCCGGATGCTTGTGCTTCGCCGCGACTGCTCCGGCGGTGAAGCCGACGCGAACCTGCACCACCTCCCGCCCGGGAGCACTGATGTCGTGGCGTTGCAGGTCGGTGCGACTGATCCCCGTCTGCTGGGCGGGGGCTGCCTCCGGGGTCAGTGCACTTCCGGTGATCATCATGGCGAGTCCGATTCCGAGATTGTTCATGCGCCTCACTTGCTGGTTGCGGTGGCTGCCTGCTCGATGAGCCGCGTGACCTCGCGCGGGTGCGAGATGAATGCTACATGGCTCGACTTGATCTCGCTCGTCGTCGCGCCCATGCGCTTGGCGTAGAATCGCTCGAGGTCCGGATTGAGCGCCTTGTCTTCCTGCGCGACCATGAACCACGACGGAATCGTCTTCCACGCTGCCTCCGGCACCGATGCGGCGAAGGCGCTGGCGCTGATCGGCTTCTGCGACGCCGCCATCACCGCCGCGTCCACCGCCGGCACGTCGTTCGCGAAGAGTTCGTGGAAGCGGGCCGGATCGACGTAGAGAAAGCCCGCAGCATCGGGCTTGAGCGCATTGTCGAGTGGAGCGGGATACTGCTTCCCGAACGCACCCACCGCCTCACCCGCTTCCGGTCCGAAGGCGGCGATGTAGACGAGTGCCTTCACGTTGCTGTTCCCCGCCGCCGCGCCAGTCATCACCGCGCCCCCATACGAATGGCCGACGACGACGACCGGCCCCGTCTCGGCGTCGATCACCCGCTTCGTCGTCTCGACGTCCGCGGCGAGCGAGGTGAGCGAGTTCTCCACCGCGATCACGCGGTAGCCGTCGCGCTGAAGGAGCGGAATGACGCGCTCCCACCCCGCGGCATCGGCGAACGCGCCGTGCACGAGCACGATCGTCGGTTTGGCTGCGGCGTGAGTTGCTGCTGCCGCCGATGCAGCGCTGGGCACCACGCCTAACGGCGCCTGCGCCTGGACAAGGCTGGCGGCGCCGATGCCGATCGCGATCGAGCCGGCGAGCCTTGCGAGATTACTGGTGGTCATGGTGGGTCCCTCTTGTGTCCCGAACATGTCGAGAGCGTTCACACGCGACATCGGGTGAGGGAATACATCAGAAGTGCGCCAAGCGGGCCATTAGACGATGGTGTCGATCGTGCCGCGATGCCTCACGCCAGGTTTAGTTGGAACGGTTGAACTACAATCACATCTGAGCACTGCGGATGACGCGGATACTGCAGTGTCGTATCCGCCATATCCGTTCAAGAGTGGATTCGTAGTCAAACTGCTTGAACTGCAATTACGCGGATTACGCGGATTACACGGATTGCTCCTCGGCGGGTGATGCTTCCTGCACAACAGTAGAACTGCTTGGGGCAAGCGTGGTGAGATCGTCTCACCACGCTTGCCCCAATGCTTTTGTAATGACCGACTGTGGGCGAGGAGTTCGCTACGCCACTTGGAGCAGTCCGTGTAATCCGCGTAATCCGCGTAATTGCAGTTCAACCTGTTGAAGCCAGCCCCCGCGAGAAACCGATCAGCCGCGACCGCGGATCCGACTCACCCGACCTGAATCGCCGGTTCGCCGTCGTACGCTCGTGTGTCCACCTCCACCCCCTGCCGAGTCGTGACACGCACGATCTTCAGCGCCGATGCAACGCGCGCGAGCCTGATGCCAAGGTTGCGCGCGGTACAGAGATCCGCCGCGGGGACGGCACGCTCGTCGTTCGGGCCGGCAAGGGTGGAGGGACCGTAAGGCGAACCGCCGACTGCATCGGCGGTGAAGATCTGCGGGTTCTGCACGTAGGGAGTGCCGATCACGATCATCCCGAAATGCAGCAGCGGTACGTGCGTGGTCAGGATCGTCGACTCCTGGCCGCCGTGAATGGTCGCCGAGCTCGTGAACACCCCGGTCGGTTTGTCCTCGAGCTCTCCGCGCTTCCACAGCTCGACCAGCCCGTCGAGGAACTGCTTGACTGGAGTCGCCATGGTGCCATAACGCGTCGGCGTCCCCCAGGCGATTCCATCGGCCCAGCGCAGATCGTCCGCCGTCGCCTCCTCGGCGACACCACGCCCGCGATCGACACCGCCCGACGTGGGCACCTGGCGGGTGCGTACTTCGGTCGAGCGCACCGACTCGGCGCCAGCCGCGACCGCGCGTGCGAGCGTCTCGACGTGACCGTGGACGCTGTGATAGACGACGAGCACTCTGGTCGGCATCGCTCAACCCCCGCTCGCATCGGTGATCGCCCGCGCGAACTCCTCCGGCGCTTCCTGCGGAACGTTATGACCGATCCCGTTCAGCACGCGGTGCGTGTGCGGTCCCGAGAACTGCTTCGCGTACGCCGCTCCGTCCGCGGCGTCGCCATCGAAGTCGCTGCCGATCGTGATCGTCGGTACACCGATCACCGGCCGACGCGAGAGCTTGTCCTCCAGCTCGTCGTATCGCGGTTCTCCCTTCGCGAGACTCAGCCGCCAGCGATAGTTGTGGATGACGATCGCGACGTGATCGGGATTCGCGAACGACTCGGCGGTCCGCGCGAACGTCGCGTCGTCGAACTTCCATTTCGGCGAGGCGATCGTCCAGATCAACCGGTTGAATGCGTTCCGATTCTCGCTGTAGCCGGCCATTCCGCGCTCCGTCGCGAAGTAGTACTGGTACCACCACCCCAGCTCGGCGCGCGGTGGCAGCGGCCGCTGGTTGGCGGCGAGGTTGGTGATGATGTAGCCACTTACGGCAACGAGCGCCTTGCACCGCTCCGGCCAGAGCGCGGCCACGATCGCCGCCGTGCGCGACCCCCAGTCGAAGCCGCCGATGACCGCACGCTGGATGCCTAACGCGTCCATCAGCGCGATCATGTCCGCGGCGATCGCTGCCTGCTGCCCATTGCGAAGCGTCTCGGCCGAGAGGAATCGCGTCGCGCCGTAGCCACGCAGGTATGGCACGATCACCCGATTGCCGCGCGCCGCCAGCAGCGGCGCGACGTCGGCGAAGGCATGGATGTCGTACGGCCAGCCATGCAGCAGCAGGACCACCGGACCATTCGCCGGCCCCGATTCGGCGTAGCCGACGTCGAGCACCCCGGCGTCCACCTGCTTCAACGCATCGAACGAGCTGTTCACCGTCGAGTTCCTCGGCGAAAGCGATAACGAGGGCGAGTCCATCGGCAAGGCGACCGGGCCGGCAATCCCGAGCTTCGCCGCCGCCAGCGTCATTGCCGCCGTGCCGAGGAACTCCCGGCGGCCGTTAGGCGGTTGCGTCATCTCGGCCTCATGTCTTCCCGACCTGCTGGTTCCGCAGCGTCCGGAATCCCTCGCGAAGCTCCGTCGTGAATGCCACGGGCTGCTCCCACGCCGCGAAGTGCCCGCCTTTCTCGAGCCGGTTGTAATGGATCATCTTCGGGTACGCCTTCTCCGCCCACGTCTTCGGCGCGGCGTAGATCTCGTCGGGGAACACGCTCACCACCACCGGGACCTTCACGCCGCGCACGTCGAAGAAGCCGCCGCCCGTCGAGACCTGGGTCGTGTCCCAGTAGAGCTTCGCCGAGGAGACGGCGGTGTTGGTCACCCAGTAGAGGGTGGCGTTGTCGAGGACATCGTCGCGCGTCAGCCCCTCGGTCTTCCCGTCGAAGACGCGGGTGATCATCTCCTGGCTGCGCGCATCGTGATCGAGCATCCACGCCGCGAGGCCGACCGGCGAATCGGTGAGCGCGTAGAGCGTCTGCGGGCGGTTGGACATCTCGATGGCGTAGCCAAGTCCCTTCTTGTTGAAGAAGTCGAGCTGGTTCCACGCATTTCGCTCGTCGGCGGTGAGCGTCGCCGGCGGTGCCTCGCCCAGGTACATCGCCTTGGAGATCTCGGCCGGAACCGTCGACGCCATGTTGGTCGCGATGCCGAGCAGCTCCGGCGGCGCCTGCACTCCCATCAGCTCCGAGACGGCGTTCCCCCAGTCGCCGCCCTGCGCGACGAACTGCTTGTAGCCGAGTCGCCGCATCAGCGTCGTCCATGCAGTGGCGATCCGGGCGGGGTGCCAGCCGGGCGTCGGCGGCTTTGCCGAGAAGCCGTGCCCGGGGAGCGACGGGATGACGACGTGAAACGCGTCGGCCGCGCTGCCACCGTGGGCGACGGGGTCGGTCAGCGGTCCGATGACCTTCAGCTGCTCGATGACCGAGCCCGGCCAGCCGTGGGTGATGATCAGCGGCAGCGCGTTAGGCTCCTTCGAGCGCACGTGAATGAAGTGGACCTCGAGCCCGTCGATGTCGGTGGTGAACTGCGGGTACGAGTTGAGCTTCGTCTCGACGCGGCGCCAGTTGTAATCCGTCGCCCAGTAATGGGCGAGCCGCTGCATCGTCGCCAGCTGCAGCCCCTGCGACGAATCGGCGACCATCTCGCGCTCCGGCCACTTCGTGGCGTTGATGCGCCGGCGCAGGTCGACGAGCACCGCTTCCGGCACGTTCACCTGGAATGGACGAATGTCGGTCGCCTCGCCGGTCATCGGCTGCACGACGTCGGACAGCGTCTCCCTCATTGCTTCGGTCATGGCGTCTATCCCCTTGGTGAAGCCGGTGAGGCCTAACGGTCCAGCGGCGGCGGTTGCCGCTGCGACACTGATGAAGCGGCGGCGATTGAAACCCGGATGGTCCATGAGATCCTCGCGAGCGAGTGATGCATGAGCTGCGGGACAAGTCTCACGACCGGCACAGCCGCGCCGTATAGGACGATGGTATTGGTTGACACGCTGATGGCCACAGGGCCTGGGAGCGAAGGCGGCACGCGAACTGATGATCTCGCTCCCGGCCGATACCATCGTCCTATTGGCCTCCCTCCGCTCGACGCGCTACTCCTCCGGCATCCTCAGGTCAGCCTCGCATTCGAGGCGATGCACGCCAGCAACGGAGCGAAGATCTCATGACTGCAACACAGGGAACGCTGCACCCGCCGGTGAGTTCCGCGGATCACTCGATGGGCCCAGTCGATGCGCCCATCGCGCTGGTCGAGTACGGCGATTTCCAGTGTCCCTACTGCTACGCCGCGCATCCGGTGGTCATGCGCCTGCAGAAGCAGTTCGGCGACCAGCTGCGCTTCGTCTTCCGCAACTTTCCTTTGAGCGAGCTGCACCCGCACGCGGCGCATGCCGCGGAAGCGGCGGAGAGCGTTGCGGCGCACGCGGGCGAGAGCGCGTACTGGCAGATGCACAACGCGCTCTACGATCACCAGCAGGACTCACCCGACGCGCTTGACGACGCGCACCTCGTGCGATACGCGGCGCAAGCGGGCGCAGATCCGGCGCTGGTGCAGAGTGACATCGAGAGCGGCGTTCACCGGGCGCGCGTCCGCACCGACTTCGTCAACGGAGTGCGCAGCGGCGTGAACGGCACCCCGACCTTCTTCATCAACGGCGTGCGCTTCGAGGGAAACTGGACGGTCCCGCGCGACTTCGCGGCTGCCCTGACCGAAGCGGCACAGGCGAGCCGGGTGGAGGCCTGAGACGGGCTGAGCTGCGACAATCGTGACAATGCCGCGCTCAAACCGTTGTATGATGAAGTCAGCACCGAGCGTCAGGCATCATCCGGGAACGGCACGCGCCGGAAGAGGAACGCCATGGAGAGCCAGCAGCCGAGCGGCGTCGTTGGCAGCGCCGTCGTCGCACCTCGAGGCAGAGGCTACCGCTACGACGCGATCGTCGAGGAACGGCGATGGGCCGAGACGCTGCTCGGCGGCGAGCGACGACTGCTCGAGATGATCGCGTCTGGCTGTCCTCTTCCCGATGTGCTGTTCGCGCTCTGCACCTTCGTCGAGCAGGCAGCGCCCGAGTGCCACTGCGGTGTCTATCTCATCGACTGGAGCGGCCCGTGCTTCCGTGTCGGCGCCGCGCCGTCGCTTCCCGCGAGCTACACAGAGCCGGTGGACGGGCTGCCTGTGCGTCGCGACGTCGCGCCGTGTGGCGTGGCCGCGTCGCAGAAGGCGCAGGTGATCATAGAAGACATCGAATCCGACACGCGCTGGACCGTCTATCGCGATCACGTCCTTGCGCACGGGCTTCGCGCGGTGTGGAGCACGCCGGTCTGCTCGCACGGAGGTCGCGTGCTCGGCACCTTCTGCGTCTATCAGCGCCAGCCGGGAAGACCATCGGCGCGGCAGCACGAGCTGATCGCCCAGGTCACGCACATCGCCAGCATCGCGATCGAGCGCGCGCAGGAGGAAGCGGCACTCATCCGCAGCCAGGCGCTGCTGGCCGAGGGGCAGCGACTGAGCCGGACCGGCACCTTCTGGTGGCGAGTCGCGAACGACGAATTCGAGTGGTCCGACGAGTGCTACCGGATCCTCGCCGTCGACCACTCGGCGGCGCTGACGTTCGCGCTGATCGATGCGCGCGTGCACCCCGACGACGTGAGCACCGTGAAGGCGCGCTTCGCGCAGGCGCGCGATGACGCAACCGACTTCGAGTTCGAGTGCCGGCTGCTCCTGCCCGATCACACCATAACGTTCGTGCGCGTCGTGGCGCGGGCGAGGCGCGACCACGGTGTGCTGACCGAATACATCGGTGCCGTCCAGGACGTGACGGAGCGCCGAGTCTCCGAGGCCGCGCTGGGCAAGCTGCGCTCCGAGCTGGCGCGCGTGTCGAGGGTGACGACCTTAGGCGCGCTGACGGCATCGATCGCGCACGAGGTCAACCAGCCGCTGGCCGGGATCATGACCAATGCCGGCACCTGCCTGCGGATGCTCGACGCCAACCCGCCCGACATCGCCGGCGCGCGCGAGACGGCGCGTCGCACCATTCGCGACGGTACGCGCGCCGCGGACGTGATCGCGCGACTGCGCGCACTCTTTGCGCGACATGCGCCGGCGACCGAGGCAGTGGACCTGAACGCGGCGACGCGCGAGGTGATTGCGCTGTCGCGGAGCGAGCAGCAGCGGGCGGGCGTCGTCCTCCGCGCCGAGCTGGGTGACGGGCTGCCCGCTGTCACCGGCGATCGCGTCCAGCTGCAGCAGGTGATCATGAACCTGTTCATCAACGCATCCGAGTCGATGAGCAGCATCGCCGACCGTCCGCGCGAGCTGGTGATCGCGACCGAGCGCGAGGATGGCGATCGCGTCCGCCTGACGGTGAAGGACAGCGGTGCCGGCTTCGGGGCACAGGCGGCGGAAGCGCTGTTCGAGCCCTTCTACTCGACGAAGACCGGCGGGATGGGAATCGGGCTCTCGGTCAGCCGGTCGATCATCGAGAGCCACCGTGGCCGCATCTGGGCGGCGCCTAACGATGGACCAGGCGCGACCTTCGCCTTCTCGATCCCGGCCGTCCCCCCGGTCGCAGCCGCGCCCGCGGCGGACGCGGGGTGAGGATCACGTGACCAGCAGCGGGCCGCCGCTCGTGTCGGTCGTCGACGACGACGAGTCGGTGCGGGAGTCGCTCCCCGTCTTCCTCGCCGTGTGCGGCTTCCCGGTGGAAGCTTTCGCGTCGGCTGAGGAATTCCTCGCGTCGAAGCATCTCGAGCGCACACGCTGCCTGATCGTCGACATCGCGATGCCGGGAATGTCCGGCCCCGAGCTCGGCCAGGAGCTGCAGCGACAGAAGCGTGGGATCCCGATCGTCTACGTCACGGCACTGCGCGACGAGAGCGTGAGGCCGCGGATGCTGGCGCACGGCGCGGTCGACTGTCTCTTCAAGCCATTCAGCGAGACCGCGCTGCTCGACGCGGTGGCCACAGCACTCCGGGAGCGGTGATGGCCGAGACCCCGGTGGTGTTCGTGGTCGACGACGACATCTCGGTACGCGAGTCGCTCGAGCTCCTGATCGAGCACTCGGGTCTGCGAGTGGAGACGTACACCTCCGCGCATGAATTCCTCGCGCGCACGCCCCCGGACTGCGCGACCTGTCTCGTGCTCGACGTCTCGCTGCCGGACCTCAGCGGGCTCGATCTGCAAACCAGCCTCGCGATTGGCCGCCCCGACATGCCGATCATCTTCATAACGGGGCACGGCGACATCCCGATGACCGTGCAGGCAATGAAGGCCGGCGCAGTCGAGTTCCTGACGAAGCCATTCCTGGACGAGTCGCTGCTGAGAGCGATCCGGCCGGCGCTGGAGCGGAGTCGCATCGCACGCGCGAAACTGGCGGGGGTGAGGGCACTGCGCGAGGGTTACGCCGCGCTGAGCCGACGTGAGCGCGAGGTGATGGTGGGCGTGATCTCAGGGCGACTGAACAAGCAAGTCGCGGCGGAGCTGGGGATCAGCGAGATCACGGTGAAGGCGCATCGGGGGCGAGTGATGCGGAAGATGGGAGCCGCGTCGGCGGCGGAGCTGGTGAGGATGGCGGGGGTGTTGGGGTTGGAGCCGCCGGGGTAGCTGCGGCGGGCGAGAGGCGCCTCGCAGCTCCGGTGCCGAGTCGAGGCTCCAGCAGACGCGATTCCGCCACCGCTGCGAGCCTTTCGCGCGTTAGGCGCCGGGCATGAACGTGGCCCTTGAAAAAAACGCTCCGCGGTCAGGCGGAGCGTTTTTTCGACGGTACGCTGACGGCTACCGGGCGTGCTTTCCGATCGGCTTGGCGGTGAGTCCCCTCAGCAAGGCGTTCTTATCGATCTGGCGAACATTCGCACGAAATTTCGCGATACTCTCTTTCGAGAGGGGAACGACCCGCCCATTCTTGCTCTGCTCAGTGGTCCGGCCGATCTCCCCGCTTGGCTTGGGATATTGGTAGCCGCGCGGCCGGTCACTCTCGTTAGACAGCATTGGTGTCTCCGGGCTGGGGGTCGGCGACCGTCGAAGCAGGGATTGTGCCCTGCAGAGCGTCGCCTGCTCGGTACCGGGGATTCAGTTCGGCCGAATAGTAGTGCTTTCGTCGTACCCAGCGGAAGCCCTCATGTTTCGTGATCGCAGCGATGTCGATCGGCTCCGCAACTGTCGGCGGCCCCGGCGCAAAGCGGGTAAATCCGATTGTTACCTCGGCCATGTACTTGACGAGATCAATAGCATCCTGCAACGGCATGGCCGCGTAAACGAGCGGTTCCATCGGCAGGGACTGCAGAAACTTGTCGACCTCCTGCGCTGGGATGCTCAGGCCAATCAGTCCGTTACGCACCTGAGAAGACCAACCCCTCATCAGTCGGCTCAACGCCTCGGGCATGCCTCCCCACACCGCGTTGAATTCGTCTTGCTTCAGCACGCATTCCGCCGCAGCGCACTGCCCCTTGTCATCGATCTGAAGCGACCAAGCCTCGGGGTGGTCTGAATCGGCGGAAAAGCCTGCGATCACGAGGCCCATCGAGTCAAAGATTGGAATTGTGTTACCAGCGGCATCGAGGCGTTGCTGCGGATACTGCTTTTGGTAACGATCTTCGTAGATGAATTGCCGCACCAGTTTCGCGACTCCCTCAACAGTGTACTTCGCGCCGACGCGCCAGTGTGGATCGCCGTTCGTGAGCAGCTCGCGAAGATCCTTCACAACGGATGCAATCGACCGACGGTCCAGGCCGCCCAGGCCGTAGACCATGAGTCCGAGCGGCAATCCTTTCACCAAATTCGAAATCTTCTCGGCGTTGAAAAAGACCTTGTTTACGGCGCCCAGCGTCGCTGCGCTGTCAGCACCAAGCACGATGCCGTCGCCAACTTTCAGTGCGATTGCGATGGTCACTCGGATCTCCGTCTCAATAGACCGGCTACTCTACGGGCCGGCGTCGTCATGAGCAAACTCTAACGTTTGCGCACGCAGTCATTTGACGGCGAGCCGCCGCGGTTTCGGGCAGGTCGTTAGCGGCACGGTGCGGTAAGTCGACTATGCTCTTTGTCCTGACTCGATTCGGGGCGCGAATCGTTAGGCCTGTCTTCCGACTCGCCTAGCGCGGCAATCATATTTGGGAGTCGTTTCACTTACCGCCTCCATCTCGCCTTCCTCACCGCTACAATCAGCGACCGATCGAATGTTTGAACAGGCTTTCCGAAATATCGACGACGTCCTCCGGAAGGAAGCCGGGTGCACGACGGAGCTCGACTACACCGAGCAGACATCGTGGCTTCTGTTCCTCAAGTATCTCGATGGACTCGAGCAGGATCGGGCCGACGAAGCGCAGCTAGAGGGAAGGAAGTACAGTTACATCCTCGAAAAGCAGTACCGCTGGGAGAGCTGGGCCGCGCCGAAGGGCAACGACGGGAAGCTTGATCACAACAAGGCGCTGACCGGCGACGACCTGCGCGACTTCGTGGATCGCAAGCTCTTTCCTTACCTGCACGCGTTCAAGCAGCGGGCGAGTGGGCCGAACACGATCGAGTACAAGATCGGCGAGATTTTTGGCGAGATTAAAAACAAGATTCAGAGCGGATACAACCTTCGCGAGATCATCGACCACGTCGACGAGCTGCGCTTCCGCTCACAGGCCGAGAAGCACGAGCTCTCGCACCTGTACGAAGCCAAGATCAGGAACATGGGGAACGCGGGGCGGAACGGCGGCGAGTACTACACGCCGCGTCCGCTCATCCGCGCGATGATCCAGGTGACGAAGCCGCAGATCGGCGAGCGCATCTACGACGGCGCCTGCGGCTCGGCGGGCTTTCTCTGCGAGGCGTATGAATACCTCAAGGCGACGTACCCCAAGCGGACAGTCACTCAGGACCGCACGCTTCAGACGAAGACCTTCGTCGGAAAGGAGAAGAAGTCGCTCGCCTATGTCATCGGAATCATGAACATGATCCTGCATGGCATCGAAGCGCCGAACATCCTGCACACGAATACGCTGACCGAGAATCTCGCGGACGTGCAGGAGAAGGATCGTTATGACGTCGTTCTCGCCAATCCACCGTTTGGCGGCAAAGAGCGGCCGGAGGTGCAGCAGAACTTCCCGATTCGCACGGGCGAGACTGCGTATCTGTTCTTGCAGCACTTCATCAAGCTGCTTAAGGCGGGCGGACGCGGAGCGGTCGTCATCAAAAACACGTTCCTGTCGAACACCGACAACGCGTCGGTGAGCCTGCGGAAGAGTCTATTGGAGAGCTGCAACCTCCACACGATTCTCGACTGCCCGAGCGGCACATTCATCGGTGCAGGCGTGAAGACGGTGGTGCTCTTTTTCGAGAAGGGCTCGCCGACGCGGAAGATCTGGTGTTACCAGCTCGACCCCGGTCGCAACATGGGAAAGACGAATCCGCTCAGAGATGCGGATCTTGCCGAGTTTGTGGCGCTGCAGCAGTCCAAGACGGACTCAGCGAAGTCGTGGACGATCGCAGCAAAGGACATCGAGCAGGCGACGTTCGACTTGTCGGTGAAGAACCCGAATGGCCGCACAGGGGTGACGCATCGAAGCCCGGCGGACATCTTGGATGAAATCGCTGCATTAGATACGGCGACCGCAGAAGTATTGACGCGGATTAGGGAGTTGGTGGGTTGACCCGCGCCTCTGCCACTCGGACCGGAGGCCGGGCTGCAACCACGCGCCGAATTCCGCCGAAGCTTGCCTTGGCGGTTGGTAAGCCAGACACGGACGCTCCGCCCGGATGGTGTTGGGTAGCGCTGTCTGATGTCGCGTGCATGGAATCAGGGCACACGCCTAGCCGTCGGCATCCCGAGTATTGGGACGGCCGGATACCATGGATCAGTATCGGTGATGCACGCAAAGCCCACGGCGGGACCGTCATCGAAACCGAAGAGCACACGAACGCTCTCGGTATTGCGAACTCATCGGCGAGGTTGCTCCCAGCGAGCACAGTCTGTCTATCCCGCACCGCTTCAGTCGGATACGTCGTAGTGACCGGCGCGCCAATGGCCACCAGCCAAGACTTCGTGAA
>JBJMNK010000134.1:0-11299 GCA_045804265.1 Gemmatimonadaceae bacterium
AACGACGCGACCGCATCGCTCTTCTCCAGGACGACCGGCATGCACGGCCCCGACGTCATGAACTTGGTGAGCGAGCCGAAGAACGGTCGCTCCTTGTGGACCGCGTAGAATTCTCCCGCCTCGGCGTCGCTGAGGTGCGTGACACGTGCAGCGATGATCCTGAAGCCCGCACCCTCGATGTGCGCGAGGATCTTGCCCGCCTTCCCCGAGCCGAACGCGTCCGGCTTCACGATCGCCAATGTTCTGTTGCCTGCCATGATCAGGATCCTATGAGTTTGCGTACGATGTCGCCGCGGGTGAGGAATCCGACGAGCCGTCCGTCGCGAACCACCGGCACGCGTTCGACATCCTTGTTTGCCATCAATGCTGCGACCTCGGCGAGCGGCTGCTCCGCCGAGACGCAGAGTACTTGCCGATTCATCACGTCGCGCACGACGCGGCCGGTCGGGATCGGCGTCTTCGCCGACGCGGCGTCACCAAGATAGTTGGTCAGCAGATGACGGAGCAGGTCGCGCTCGCTGAGGATCCCGATGACGCGGCGCTCGGCGTCGACCACCGGAAGCGCGCCGAGCCGCCAGCGCACCATCTCCTTCGCGGCGTCCTTCGCGAGCGCATCGGCACCGACCGAACGTGGCTGCTCGGTCATGATGTCGCGCACGAGCAGCTGCTCCGGCAGCTCGGCGTCGCGAAACGCCGGCAGCGCGGCGAGCGCGTCGGCATCCGGGGCGGCGAGCACCGCGTCGACCGTTTCCGGACGAGACAGCAGGCGGGCGAGCGCGCCGACGAGCTGCAGGTAGCGGCCAGCCATGCGCGGCGGAGCGGCGACCAGCAGGACGATCTGCGCGCACTGGGTGTCGCTGTCACCGAGCTCGCGGCAGATCGGAGTGCGCGAAGTGCCGATGGCGACCGCCATCTCCTTCACCGCATCGGTGCGATAATGCAGAAGGAAGGCGCGGTCCCCCATCGCGACGATGTCCTCCGGGCGCTCGGCCTCGACGCGTTCGAGGAGCGCATCCGGATTCTGGACCGCGCCGGCGGTGACGAGGCGCTCGAAGAGCGACCGCGCCGCGGCCGGCAACCCGGTGGCCGAGAGCGGAACGACCGCCCGCGAGGCGACGACGTAGTCGGAGAGTCGCACGCCGCCGTCAGGCCTAACGTTCCCGTCCGATCACTTCAGACGCGCCCGGATCAGCTCGACGAAGTCGAGCGGGCGCTTGGCGACGCCCATCCCCGCGGCAGCGAACGCCTCGAGCTTCTCGGCGGCGGTGCCTGACGATCCGGAGATGATCGCCCCCGCGTGGCCCATGCGGCGGCCAGGGGGCGCGGTCTGCCCGGCGATGAAGCCGACGACCGGCTTCTTCATGTGCTGCTTCACGAAGGCAGCCGCTTCCTGCTCGTCGGTGCCGCCGATCTCACCCATCATGCAGACCGCCTTCGTGTTCGGATCCTTCTCGAACGCCTCGAGGCAGTCGATGAAGTTCGTGCCGTTGATCGGGTCACCGCCGATGCCGACGCAAGTGGTCTGGCCGATGCCGGCGCGGGTGAGCTGGTAGACGATCTCATATGTCAGAGTCCCCGAGCGGCTGACGACGCCGACCGGACCCGGCGTGCAGATGCGCCCCGGAATGATGCCGACCTTGCTCTGTCCCGGTGTGATCAGCCCGGGGCAATTCGGTCCGAGCAGGCGCGCGCCCTTCTCCTTCACGAACGGATAGACGCGCGTCATGTCGAGCACCGGCACGCCCTCGGTGATCGCGACGATGAACTTCACGCCGGCGTCCGCCGCCTCGAGCATCGCGTCGGCCGCGTACATCGGCGGGACGTAGATGACGCTCGTGTTCGCGTTGGTCGCCTTCATCGCTTCGGCGACAGTGTTGAAGATCGGGACCGTGCCCTCGAACTTCTGTCCACCTTTTCCGGGGGTCACGCCGGCGACGATCTTCGTGCCGTACTCCATCATCTGCTTCGTGTGGAACGAGCCATCGCGGCCCGTGATCCCCTGCACGATGACGGTCGTGTTCCTGTCGATGAAGACGCTCACGCGGCCTTTCCTCCCTTCGTCGCGAGCTCGACGGCCTTCTTCACCGCCTCGTCCATGTCGGACGACGCCGAGAAGCCGTTCTCGGTCAGGATCTTCATCGCGATCTCTTCATTGGTGCCCGTCAGGCGGATCACGATCGGCACCTTGAGTGGATTCTGCTTCGTCGCGGTCACAATGCCGTTCGCGACATCGTCGGTGCGGGTGATGCCGCCGAAGATGTTGAAGAGGATCGCCTTCACGCTCGGGTCGGCCGTTATGATCTTCAGCGCGTTGACGACCTTCTCCGGATTCGACGAGCCGCCGATGTCGAGGAAGTTCGCCGGCTCGCCGCCGTAGTACTTGACGAGGTCCATCGTCGCCATTGCCAGGCCGGCGCCGTTGACGACGCAGCCGACGTTCCCATCCAGCTTGATGAAGGTGAGGTTCGCGTTGCGAGCGAGCACCTCGCTCGGCTCCTCGGCGCTCTCGTCGCGGAGCTTCGCGATCTCGGGATGGCGATCGAGCTCGTTGTCGTCGATGACCATCTTCGCATCGAGTGCCAGCACGTCGCCGTTAGGCGTGACGACCAGCGGGTTGATCTCGGCGAGCGAGGCGCCGCTCTTCATGAAGGCCTTGTACAGCTGGCCCATGATCTTCGCCGCGGCGCGGGCCTGCTTCGCATCCTTGTAGAGGAAGAAGCCCATCTGCTGCGCCTGGAAATCCATCAGGCCATAACGGCCGTCGACGGGGAGATACATGATCTTCTCCGGCGTCTTCGCAGCGACTTCCTCGATGTCGATGCCCCCAGCGGGGCTGACCATGAACACCGCCTTCTTCCGCGCGCGGTCGACGATGATTCCGACGTAGGCTTCGCTCGCGATGTCGGCGGCCGGCGTGACGAGCACCTTCTGGACGGGAAGATCCTTGATGTGCAGCTTGAGGATTCTCTCCGCGACCTCGCGCGCTTCGGCGGGTGTCTTCGCCAGCTTGACGCCGCCCGCTTTGCCGCGACCACCGGCGTGGACCTGCGCCTTCACGACGACTGTTCCGCCGAGCTTCTTCGCGATCGCCTCGGCCTCGGCCGCGGTCGATGCGATCTCGCCTGGAGGAATCGGAATTCCCTCGGCGCGGAAAATTTCCTTTGCCTGATATTCGTGAATGTTCACGCGTTCTCCGCTGTGATTGTCGTTCCCGCCTCGCCGCGCACCGCCTCGCGTCCGCGACTCAGCTCGGTGATCACCGCGCGGCCGCCCGTGCGCCGCACGAAGTCTATCGCGGCGCGAACCTTCGGCGCCATGCTCCCTTCGCCAAACGCTTTTTCCGCATCCATCTCTTCAGCAGCGCTCACCGTCAACGTGCGCAACGCGCGCTGCTGCGGCGTTCCCCAGTCGACGTAGATCGCATCGACGTCGGTGAGGATGACGAGGAGCTCGGCATTCAGATCGCGCGCCAGCACTGCTGACGCGAGGTCCTTGTCGATGACCGCGTCGACACCTTCCCATCCCTGCTTCTTGTTGTCGTAATAGATCGGCGCGCCACCGCCGCCACAGGCGACGACGATCGTTCCGCGGTCGACGAGGTGGCGGATGATCTCCAGCTCGTGAACCTGCAGCGGGACCGGGCTTCCAACGACTCGCCGCATCCGCTTGCGCCCATCGGCGCGGATCACGTTGCCTTCGGCCTCCAGCTCGGCGATTCGTTCGGCCGGCACTTCGTGACCGATGAACTTCTGTGGGTTCTGGAGCGCCGGATCATCAGGCGCGACGTGGATCTGGGTGATCACCGTGGCGACGTCGCGCCGGCTGCCGTTGCGCCGCAGCAGGTTCTCCAGCGACTGCTGCACCATGTAGCCCATCCACCCCGCAGTGGCGGCGACGAGGACGCCAAGTGGCAGCGGGCTGACCTCGCGCCTGGCCATCTCGTTTCGCAGCAGCTCGTCGCCGACCTGCGGCCCGTTGCCGTGGACCAGGCAGACGTTCCATCCATCGAGCGCGAGATCGACGATCGGCGCGAGCGCATCGCGCGTGTGCCGGAACTGGTCGTGGATGGTCGAATGCTTCGCCGGCGAGAGCGCATTGCCGCCGAGCGCGATGACCGCGGTGTGACGAGGTTGTTGTTCAGCCATGGGAGAGACCGCGCAAGCTACCCGGTGCCGGAGTGCGTTTCAAGCCGACCGTCAGCGTGGTGGACGGCCGAGCAGCCGGCCGAGTGCGTCCCAATGATCGGCGTACGCGCGCCAGTCGCCGCGGCGCTGGTCGGCGCGCAAGCTGTCGTAGAGCGCGGCAGCGGCGGCTCTCAGATCGGTGGGGGGCGGGGGCGGGATGACCGCGGCAGGAAGCTCACCGAACGCGGCGAGCACCGAGCGTCCGGTGCGCAGCGAGTCGGCGTGCATCACGGCGACGCCGAGCAGCGTCGGTGGATTCTGTGCGCGCACGAGATACGCGGACTGCAGGAGAGTGAGGCCCTGCGCGCCCGGGATCACTCGCACGGGCCCGTGCGCCACGCGTGCATCGCGCGCCTGCGCCGCACTGGTGCTGTCGGCGCCGCGCAGCCGATCGATCGCGCTCGCCCAATGGATGCCCGAGGTATCGGGCACCCACGTCGCACCTCGTGATGGCCCGCCGCGCGCGACGATCACGCCGTCGAGTCGGTCCTCACCGCGCAGGACGGGCAGCGAGATAGCAACGTCGCCGCCCGCACGGGCAAATCGAGATGGTGCGCGACTGGCCAGTGCGCTGTCGGCGCCATCCGACACCGGTGTGCGTCGCTCGGCGAGTCCCTCGGTGACGGTGCCCGCCATCGCGAACGCCTCGCGTTGAGCATGCGCGCTCAGCACGGCGGGTGGGAGCTGTGCGGCGAGGCTCGCGCCGACCTGCCGGGGCGCGACGAACAGTCCCGGGAAGCGCCGGCGCCATCCGCGCGTCAGCGGATCGGTCTCGACGGCCAGCGAATCCGTCACGAGCCTAACGCGTCCAGTCGCGCTGTTGACCAGCGCTGTCGCGACGTGCCGGAGGTAGCCGTACTCGTCGCCGTCCACGGTGACGTGCGCGCTCAGCGGGTAGTCGGCGGCGGTCGAGTAGAGGTCGACCATCCAGAGCAGCGTGTCGGCATCGATCGCCGGCGTCACCTCACGCCCCTGAACGAACAATGGTGCCACCGCATCGACGATCTCGCGTGCCGAACGGTGGACGACTAATCGCGGCGATGGATGTGGCAGGTCTTCAGTTGCGAGCCGGAAATTCTGGAGCGCCCACGCCGGGACGAACCGGCTTGCGCCATCACCGAGCGGGACGCCCGCCACGCGTCGCTCGCTGTCGGCGACGACGGTATATCCATCGCCGGAGTCGACGACGACGACGGGTGCCAGCGACACCCACTCGTTGGTTGCGGCACCTCGTGCGTCGAGCATCACGGGTGCGCCGCGCTCGTCGGCACGGGCGAGGGAGAAATACTGCGTGCTCCAGTCGGAGCCGTCCGTCGCCGTGCCGCGCAGCACCACCAGCCCGGCGAGCTCTCCCGATGCGAGTACCCGTGCGCCGAGCGTCGGCACTGCTTCGCCGCCGCGCGTGCGTGCCGCCGCGCGGAGGAGCGCGGCGTCGTCCCAGCTCGGCGCCGCGCGGGCGATGCTGCGAGCGAATGTGCTGTCGGGATTCGCGACGAGCTCCTCGAGCGCGAACGCGCGGCGGGTGTACGCGGCGCGCGTCGCGAGGTACGGCCGCTCGCGGACCACTGGATCCTGCTGGCCGGCGAAGCGCCGCGCGATGGCCGGCGCGAGCTGATGCAGCGCGAGCGAGAGGATGAGCAGCACGCTCACCGTCGTGAACGCCGCGCGGAGCTGCCCCGCCCACCCGGTCCAGAGCAGCGCGAGCGCCCCGGCCAGCGTGAGCACGGACAGCAGGACGTTCGCCGGCACGAGGACGCGGTGATCGACGTAGGAGAACTCGCCTAACGCTCCACTGCCGTCGCTGAGGAGGCTGAAGGCGTCGAGCCGATAGCTCCAGGCAAGGAGGATCAGCAACGTCGCGGCGAGCATCGTGAGGTGGCGCCGCACGTACTGCGAGACGCGGAGGGTGCCGCGCTCCCAGCGAAGGCTCGGCGTGAGCGCGTAGAGGAAGACGACGACCGCCCCGACCAGGAGGGTCGCGAGCAGCGCCCAGAGATACATCGAGCGTTCGAGCGGGAGCCAGTTCGCGAAGAAACCGAGGTCGCGTTGGAAGTACGGATCGCTCTCGCCGAAGGCATCGCCGTAGATGAAGCGCGCGACCGGCTGCCAGTCGACTTCGATCAGCGCCGCCCCGAGGAGCAGCGAGACGAAGATCGTCCCGGCGAGCAGGTAGCGCGGCGGCACTTCCTCGCCGATCTCGAGGTTCGCGACACGCCGCGGCAGCACGAGCGAGACGACCGAGCCGCGCACCGCGAAGAGGTTGACGAAGGCGAACAGCGTCCCGACCGCGGCGGTGACCGTCGCCGTGAGCAGCAGCGAGATGGCGCGCGCACGCCAGATCGGCCCGGCGCCTAACGCCTCGTACCACCCATAGTCGAGCACCGCCGCAGCCACCGCGCGTCCGACCAGCAGCAGCGCCGCAGCGACGGCGATGCCGGCGAACAGCCTGCGGCGCGAGCTCATCGCGTCAGACCGCGATTCCCTGCGAGCGGATCCAGCCTTCCATCTCGTCGCGGATTTCCTTGAGACGCTCGGGAGTGCGCGCCTCGAAGCGGGTGACGAGGATCGGCTGCGTGTTCGACGCGCGGATCAGCCCCCATCCATCGCCGAACAGCACTCGTGCTCCGTCGACCCCGATCACCTCGTGGGTCGCGCTGAAATGCTTCACCGCGCGATCGACGATCGCGAACTTTTCCGACTCCGGGACGTCGACGCGAAGCTCCGGTGTCGAGACGAATGCGGGCACGTCGCTCAGCAGCTCGCTGATCGACTTCCCTGACCTGTCGATGATCGAGAGCAGGCGTGCCGCACCGTACATCGCGTCGTCATGGCCGTAGAATCCCTCGGCGAAGAACATGTGCCCGGACATCTCACCGGCGATCGGCGCGTTGAGCTCGCGCATCTTGTCCTTGATCAGCGAATGGCCGGTCTTCCACATCACCGGCCTGCCTCCCGCCTTCGTGATCTCGTCGGGCAGCGCCTGCGAGCACTTCACGTCGAAGATGATGGCCTGGTCGCGACCAGTCCGCTCGAGGACATCGCGCGCGTAGAGTATCAGGACGTGGTCGCCCCAGATGATCCTGCCGTCGTCGGCGATCACCCCGAGCCGGTCGGCGTCGCCGTCGAACGCAATTCCGATGTCGGCGTGATGCTGCCTGACGGCGACGATCAGGTCGACGAGATTCTTCTCGACCGTCGGATCGGGATGATGGTTCGGAAAAGTCCCATCGCTCTCGCAGAAGAGCGGAACGACCTTCACTCCGAGCCGGTCGAAAAGCTGCTCTGCGACGAGGGCACCAGCGCCGTTCCCACAGTCCACGACGACGGTCGTCGGTCGCCTGATGCGGCCGACACGGGCGACGATGTCGTCGATGTACCGGGCGATGATCCCGTGCTGCTCGCGCGTCGTCGCCTTGAGCGCCGGTGTCATTCCGTGGCGCTGGATGTCGTATAGCTCCTGCAGCTGCGCGCCATGCATCGTCCGGGTGCCGAAGCAGAGCTTGAACCCGTTGTACTCGGAAGGATTGTGCGAGCCGGTGATCTGGATTCCGCCGACGACCTGCAGGTGGTGGAGCGACCAGTACATCACCGGTGTCGGGACGACGCCGATGTCGACGACGAAGAGCCCCTGCTCGTTCAGTCCGCGCACGAGCGCATCGCGGAGCATCGCGCCGCTCGGGCGGTTGTCGCGTCCGACCACGACTGCGCCACTCGATCCGTGGCGGCGAATCCACGTCGCGTATGCGCCGCCGATCGCGTACGCGGCCTCGGTGGTGAGGTCCTCGCCGACAATGCCGCGGATGTCGTACTGCCGGAAAATGCCTGCTGAAACGGTCATTGCGAACGATGTCGAACCGTTGGGATGAACGGAAGCGCGCGAGGCCGGTGCCTAAACGCCGCGGGGCCGCGTGAGCGGCCCCGCGAGGTCATCGACGAGCCGACGCCGGCAGCGGAATCGCTGATGCGGGTGACGATACCCGCACCGCCGTCAGCGGCGCTCCTCCCCGCGTCGCGCGCACGAACTGCTCCGGGAAGATACCGAGCGCAATGATGAGGATTGCTGATGCCGCGACGACGAAGCGCGTGAGCCCACCGGCGCGGGCCGGCGCAATCGCCGTCGCCAGGCGCGGCCGCATGAACATCACCATCACGACGTACAGGTAGTAGCCGGCCGATACGACGCTCGTGAGCACGAGGACCACCGCGAGCTTCGTCTGCGGACTCGGCGACTGCAGTGCCGCCTTGATGAGATACCACTTGGCGAAGAACCCGGCACCGCCGAACACCGGGAAGCCAAGCAGCGAGAACATGAATACTGCCATCGCCACGGCGAGCCAGGGCCGCACGGTCCACAGCCCCGCGTAATCGTCGATCGCCAGCGAGCGCTCACCCTGCTCGCCGAGCGCGACGACTACGCCGAACGCCCCGAACGTCGCGATCGTATAGACGAAGACGTAGAAGAGGAACGACTCCGCTCCGGCCGCGGTGTTCACCGTCAACGCGACCATCAGGTAGCCGGCGTGCGCGATGCTCGAATAGGCGAGCATCCGCTTGATGTTCCGCTGGCGGAGCGCGATCAGGTTGCCGACGACCATCGTCAACGCCGCCAGCCACCAGAATGGCGTGTGCCACCGCTCGAACACCGGTGTGAATCCTTCGTACCAGATGCGGAAGAAGGCGGTGAATGCAGCCGCCTTCACCGATGCCGCCATGTACGCGGTGATCGGCGTCGGCGCGCCATCGTAGACGTCGGGCGCCCACATGTGGAACGGCGCCGCGGCGACCTTGAACGCAAAGCCGACAAGCATCAGCGCGAGGCCGATCAGCAGCAGCGGGCTCGCCGTCAGGCCATAACGCACGATGCGGTCGCCGATCACGCCGATGTCGGTCGCTCCGGTCGCGCCGTAGACGAGCGCCATCCCGTAGAGCAGGAATGCAGTCGAGAAAGCGCCGAGAAGAAAGTATTTGAGCGCGCTTTCGGCGGCGCGCGGGCTGCGGCGATTCATTCCCGCCAGTACGTACACCGCGACCGACATGGTCTCGATCCCGAGGAACACGACCATGAGGTCGCGCGCCGCGGCGAGCAGCATCATCCCGGCAGTCGCGAGGAGGATGAGTACGTGCGCTTCGGGCGCGATGATCAGCTCGCGCTCGTTGTAATCCATCGACAGCATGATCGCGCCGATTGTTCCGCCGATGAGCACGAGATCGGCGATCCAGCGGAATCGATCGACGCCGATCGGGCCGGGCGCCGCGGTGATGCCGCGCGCCATGAACCAGATGATGGCGGCCGCGGTCACGATGAGCAGCACGATCGACGCGGTGCCGACGGCGCGCTGGTGGCGCACCGACTCCGGACGCCACGCTGCCCAGATGAGCAGGAGCATCGCCCCGCCCATCAGCAGCAGGTCGGGCAGTAGCGCGAAGCTGAGCTGCGCCGGGATCGAGAGATCGAGAGGCATGCCGTTCATCGTCCCCGTCCCCGCGCGACGTTCTGCGTGGCCACTGCACCACCAGCGCCGCCCACCTGTGTCACCAGCTGCTCGGCCGACGCTTCCATGCGGCGGAGCACCGGCGCCGGGTAGACGCCGAGCCAGATGATGACGGCGACGAGCGGAATGAGCGTCACGAGCTCGCGCGCATTCAGGTCGGGAATGTGCTCGTTCACCGGCTTGTCGAGCGGATTGAAGAGGATGCGCTGGATCGCCCACAGCAGGTACGCCGCGGCGAAGATGACGCCGAGCGTGGCGAACAATGTCAGGTACGGCGTCGTCTGGAAGGAGCCGATCAGCACGAGAAACTCGCCGACGAAGCCGTTCGTCCCCGGCAGCCCGATCGAGCTGAGCGAGACGAAGGTCAGCATCGCCGCGAACAGTGGGACGACGCGGGCGATTCCGCCGTAGGCGGCGATCTCGCGGGTGTGGCGGCGCTCGTAGATCATGCCGATGAGCAGAAAGAGCGCCCCGGTCGAGATCCCGTGATTGATCATGATCATCAGGGCGCCCTGGATGCTCTGGGTCGTCGCGGCGAAGATGCCGAGCATCACGAAGCCGAGGTGGCTGACTGACGAGTAGGCGACCAGCTTCTTGAAGTCCGGCTGGACCATCGCCACCAGCGCCCCATACAGCACGCCGACCACGCCTAACGCGAGGAAGGTGTTTCGCACCGCCGGATACATCGCCGCGTCGGGGAAGAGCGGCAGGCAGAACCGCAGGAAGCCGTAGGTACCCATCTTCAGCATGATCCCGGCAAGGATCACCGAGCCGGCGGTCGGCGCTTCGACGTGAGCGTCAGGTAGCCAGGTGTGGAACGGAAACATCGGCACCTTGATCGCGAAGGCGAGCGCGAAGGCGAGGAACATGAACATCGTCGCCGGCACGACCGCGCCGAAGAGCATCGTCCCCGTTCCCATCCCGCCACTCGACGCGAGCTGCCGCACTGTCTCATAAGCGAAGTCGGGCGTCCCTGCCCCACCCGCCTTGAGCCCGAGCCAGACGATGGCGACGAGCATCAGCAGCGAGCCGACCATCGTGTAGACGAAGAACTTGATGCTCGCGTAGAGCCTGCGCTCGCCGCCCCAGATCCCGATGATGAAGTACATCGGGACGAGCATCATCTCCCACATCACGTAGAAGAGGAACAGGTCGCGCGCGACGAAGACGCCGAGCATTCCCGTCGTCAGCAGCAGCATCAGCGCGTAATAGCTGTGGCGCTTGAGGCCGATGCTGGTCCAGCTCCCGAGCACGGCGAGCGGCATCAGGAACGTCGTCAGCAGCACCATCATCAGCGAGATGCCGTCGATACCGAGCGAGAACGTCACGCCCCATGACGGAATCCAGCTGCGGTCGAAGGTCGCCTGCATCGCGGCGGTGTTCTGATCGAACGACCACCAGAGCCCGAGCGAGACGATGAACTCGATGACGAAGGCCCAGAGCGCGATCTGGCGCGCGGCGCTGCCGCCACGCTCGCGTGCGTCGCCGTCGCCGCCGAGAACGGCGCCATGCACCCAGATGCCGATCGCCGCCACCACCGGAATGACGAGCAGCGCCAGGAGAACCCAGCTGTCATACTGAACGGAGTCGAGAAGCTCGCGCATGAATTAGCGGATTGTGAAA